>NZ_JBEYEU010000006.1:0-342696 GCF_040634035.1 Micromonospora sp. NPDC007220
GCCGAACCGCGGTCGACGGTGTTGTCGTCAGCACGCAGGCTGCGGTCCGCGCCCGAATCGGGCACCTGCTTGACGAGTACGACGATGTTCATCGCTCACCCTTCCCTTCTCGCGGCGTCACGCATGCTCCGGGCGTCCTGGCCGCCGAGGGAGTCGGTGCCCACCTCGGCGTTGTGCGCGTGGGCCGCGTGGTGCAGCCCGAACACCGCATCCATCCCGTCCCGCAGGCCCATGAGGTCCTCGGCCTGGTTGACCGCCTTCTTGGTCAGCGCGAGACCCAGCCGCGGCATCTGTGCGATCCGCGCGGCGAGCCCCATGACCTCCGCCTCGAGGTCGTCCCTGGCGACGACCCGGTTGACCATGCCGAGCTCGGCCGCGCGCGCCGCCGGCATCCGGTCGCCGGTGAAGAGGAACTCCTTGGCGAACCGCGGACCCAGCACCCACGGGTGGGCGAAGTACTCGACCCCGGGGATCCCCATGCGCACGACCGGATCGGCGAAGAACGCGTCGTCCGACGCGACGATCAGGTCGCACGCCCAGGCGAGCATGAGGCCACCGGCGACACACGCTCCCTGCACCATGGCGATCGTCGGCTTGGGCAGCTCACGCCAGCGGCGGCACATCCCGAGGTACACCTCGGACTCGCGGGCGAGCCGGCTGTCCACCCCGGCCTTTCCGACGTGGTCCCACCACAGGCCCGCCCGCCGGTCGAACGACGAGTCGACGTCCCGACCCGGCGTGCCGATGTCGTGGCCGGCCGAGAAGTGCTTCCCCGCACCCGCCAGGACGATGACCTTCACCTCGTCGTCGGCGGCCGCGCGGTAGAACGCGTCGTCGATGGCATAGGTCATCGCGGAGTTCTGCGCGTTGCGGTACTCCGGTCGGTTCATCGTCACGACGGCCACCGGCCCCCGCGTCTCGTACCGGACGACCTCCACCGCCGCGTCGCTGGTCTCGCTCATCTGGATCTCCTTCTCGCCCCGGGGTCGGGTGTACGTCGTGAGGGTCGTGGGCCGCCGGTGAGTGCCTACGGGGCCAGCGGTCAGGACGCGGGGCGCGCGCCGGTCAGGCCGACACCGAGGTCCTCCAGCAGCGCCGCCCGATGCCAGGAGGCGCTGCCCCACGACGCCTCCAGAGCCCACGACCGCTTGAGGAACAGCTGCAGGTCGTACTCGGTCGTGTAACCGATCGCGCCGTGGCACTGCAGGGCAGCCCGGCCCACGACGTGCGCCGCCTCGGACGCCAACGCCTTGGCCGTCGCCAGTGAGCGCAGCCGGCCCGGGACGCCCGCGGCCAGCTCGAACCCGGCCGTCGCCACCACCGGCGCGGCGAACTCCAGTTGCAGCAGCGCCGTGGCGAGGTGGTGCTTGACCGCCTGGAAGCTGCCGATCGGCACCCCGAACTGCTCCCTGGCGCGCACGTGCTCGACTGTGAGTTCGAGCATCCGTCGGGACAGCCCGACAAGCTCGGCCGAGGCCGCCAGCACTCCCCGCTCCCAGGCCAGCCGCACCACCCGCGGGTCGTCCACGGTCGCCACGAGCCGCGCGCCCGCGTACCCGGTCAGGTCCAGCGCGAAGTCCACCGACGGCGAGGCCAAGGCCGTCGCCTCGGACACGTCGAGAACCTCGATGCGCCCGGTCCCGCCGAAGCCGCCGCTCAGCACCAGGTCGACACCGGAACCGAACGCGACCCGCCCGGTCGCCGCAGGGTCGGCACCGACCGTGAGCGACCCCTCGACGAGGCTCGCCAGCAGGTCCGGGGCGCCCGAGGCGAGCACCGCCGGAGCGACCGCGAGGGTCGCCGCGAGCGGCAGCGGGGCGGCGGAGTATCCGATCTGCGCGAAGACCGACACGAGGTGGTTCTCGTCCAGACCCAGCCCGCCGTCGTCCTCGGCCACGAGCAGCCCCGCCACGCCGAGGCCGGCCAGGCTCTCGGCCAGCGAGGCCACCTGCGCCGACCCGGCTCCGGCGCGCACCGTCGCCGGCGGGCACCGTTCGGTGAGCACCTGACGGACGACCGCCTCAAGGTCACGCTGCTCGTCACTCGGAGCGAACCGCACGCCTGGTCACCTCCTCGGCAGACCGAGCAGGCGCTCGGCGATGATGTTGCGCTGGATCTCGTTGGTGCCCGCGTAGATCGGACCCGACAGCGAGAACTGGTAGCCGCGGGTCCAGGGGCCGTCGACGAGCGCGTCCGGACCGAGCAGTTCCAGCGCCGTCTCGTGCAACGCGATGTCCAGCTCGGACCAGAAGACCTTGTTGAGGCTCGACCGCGCACCGGCCGGGCGACCCTCGACGATGTCGGTGACCTGCGCGAGCGTGAACTGCTGGTAGGCGTGCGCCTGCATCCACGAGCGCGCCACCCGGTCGCGGAGCAGATCGGTCGCCGCCTCGGCCCGCTCGCCCGCGAGCGCCACGAGCGCGTCGGCCGCCTTGCGGAAACGCCCCGGTGAGCGCAGCGTCAGGCCCCGCTCCGACCCGGTCGTCGACATCGCGACCGACCAGCCCTGGTCGACGCCGCCGAGAACCGCCGAGTCCGGTACGAACGCGTCCTCGAAGAACACGTCGGCGAAGCCCTCGTCACCGTCGAGCCGGTCGAACCCGCGCACCGTCACGCCCGGGGTGTCCAGCGGCACGAGGAAGTACGTCAGTCCCCGATGCCGCTGGGCCTGCGGGTCGGTGCGGAACAAACCGAACAGGTGGGTGCAGAACGCGCCCCGGGTCGACCACGTCTTCTGCCCGCTCAGGCGCCACCCGCCGGCCCGCTCGTCCCGCACCGCCCGGGACCGGATCCCCGCCAGGTCGCTGCCCGCGTTCGGCTCCGACCAGCCCTGGGCCCATAGGTCCCGCGCCGCCGCCATCCGCGGCAGCAACTCGTCCTGCTGCTCCTTCGTGCCGAACTCGAAGATCGTCGGGGCCAGCAGGAAGATGCCGTTCTGCGTCACCCGCTGCGGCGCACCGGCCCGGTAGTACTCCTCCTCGAAGATGAGCCACTGCCAGATCGAGGCATCGCGGCCGCCGTACTCCCTGGGCCACGACACGACCGACCACCGGTCGGTGTGCAGCGTCCGCTCCCACCCCAGGTGCGCGGCGAAGCCCTCCGCGGTGTCCCCGGATGGCAGCGGCTGCCGCGGCACGTTCGCCGCGAGCCAGTCGCGGGCCTCCGCCCGGAACTGCTCGTCCTGCGCCGACCAGGTCAGGTCCATCTCAGCCCCTCCTCGTCTCGGCGGCGCCCGTCGGCGCCGCGTCCCGGTAGCGGCGCAGTTGCGTGCGCGCCACCGTGCGCAGGTGCACCTCGTCCGGGCCGTCGGCGATGCCGAGGATCCGGGCGCTGGCCCACATCCGGGCCATCGGGAAGTCGTCGGTGACCCCACCACCGCCGTGCGCCTGGATCGAACGGTCCAGCACGTTGCGGGCGACCCGCGGCGCGACGACCTTGATCGCGGCGATCTCGGTCGCCGCGCCCTCGGGCCCGACCCGGTCGATGAGCCAGGCCGTCTTGAGCACGAGCAGGCGGGCCTGCTCGATCTCCAGGCGGGACTCGGCGATCCAGGTGCGCACCACGCCCTGCTCGGAGAGCGGGCCGCCGAACGCCTCGCGGGCCATCGTCCGGCGCACCAAGAGTTCGAGGCCGCGCTCGGCCATGCCGATGCAGCGCATCGCGTGGTGGATGCGGCCCGGGCCGAGACGGGCCTGGGCGATCGCGAAACCGTCGCCCTCGGCGCCGAGCAGGTTCGTCACCGGCACGCGTACGTCGTCGAACCGGATCTCGCAGTGGCCGTGCTGGTCGTGGTAGCCGAAGATCGGCAGCGAGCGCACGATCGTCACCCCGGGGGTGTCGACCGGCACGAGGACCATGGACTGCTGCCGGTAGACGGCCGCCTCCGGGTCCGTCTTGCCCATCAGCACGAGGATGTCGCAGCGCGGGTCCGCCGCGCCGGTCGTCCACCACTTGCGGCCGTTGACGACGTACGCGTCGCCGTCGCGCACGATCGAGGTGGCGATGTTGCGCGCGTCGGAGGAGGCGACGTCCGGCTCGGTCATCGCGAAGCCGGAACGCATGGTGCCCTCGAGCAACGGGGTGAGCCACTGTCGCTTCTGCTCGCGCGTGCCGAACAGGTGCAGCAGCTCCATGTTGCCCGTGTCCGGCGCGGCACAGTTGAGCGCCTCGGGAGCGAGGTAGGGCGAGCGTCCGGTCTCCTCGGCCAGGTAGGCGTACTCGAGGTTGGTGAGGCCCGACAGGTCAGGCAGGAAGAGGTTCCACAGACCCAGCTCGCGCGCCGTGACCTTCAGCTCTTCGACGACCGGCGGCAGGACGTGGGACACTCCCCCGTTCTCGCGGGCCGCGGCGCCGAGCTCGGCGGCGTACACCTTCTCGGCGGGGTAGACGTGCTCGGCCATGAACGTGCGCAACGTCGCGAGCAGTTCCCGCGAGCGCGGGCCGGGGCCGAGGTCCATCTGGGTCAGCTCGGTCGGGTCAGCCACCTTCATTCCTTGCCTGCTTTCATCCGGAGGGCGATCTTGCCGCGGGCGCCACGGTTCAGCACGGTGCCGAGCGCGCGGGCGGCCTCCTCCAGCGGGAAGACCTCGCTGACGTGTGGCCTCAGCCGGCCGGCCGCGATCCACCCGAGCAGCGTCGTCATGTTCGCGGCGTTGGCCTCCGGGTTGCGCTTGGCCCAGGCGCCCCAGAGGACCCCCAGCACCGCGCCCTCGGTGAGCAGCAGCCGGTTGAGCTTGACCTGCGGGATCTCGCCCGTCGCGTAGCCGACGGTGAGGAACCGCCCGGCCCACGCGAGGGTACGCAGCGCCGCGGTGGCGGCGTCGCCGCCGACGGGGTCGTAGACGACGTCGGCACCGGCGCCGCCGGTCAGCTCGCGCACCGTCGCCGTCAGGTCGTCGTAGCCGATCGCGTGGTCGGCCCCGTGCGCCAGGCACAGCTCGCGCTTGTCCTCGGTCGAGGCGGCCGCGATCACGGTCGCGCCGAGGGCCCTGCCGATCTGCACGGCGGTGAGGCCGACGCCACCGGAGGCGCCGAGCACGAGCAGCGTCTCGCCGGCGGCGAGACCGGCCCGGTCGACGAGCCCGTGGTACGACGTGCCGTAGACGACGGGAATCGTGCTGGCCTCGACGAGGTCGATGCCCTCGGGCAACGGGTGGACCAGGCGGGCGTCGACGAGCACCTGGGTGGCGTAGCCGCCGATGCCGCAGAAGCCGATGACGCGGGTGCCGACGGGCGGGCCGGTCACCCCGTCGCCGTGCGCCGCGACCGTGCCGGCGACCTCGCAGCCGGGCACGAACGGCAGCTCCGGCCTGGTCTGGTAGGTGCCGGCGACGATGAGGCCGTCGGGAAAGTTCACCCCGGCGCCGACGACGTCGACGAGCACCTGCCCGGGGCCGGGCTGCGGCTGCGGCCCGTCCGTGAGCGTGAGCACCTCGGGACCCCCGAGCTCACGGACCACCATCGCACGCACGGCTCAGCCCTCGCTGCCCGGGCGCGCCGCCTTGTCGGTGCCGGCGAACTCGTCGCGGATCCGGTCGGCGACCCCGGTGAGGTTGAGCTCGAAGGTGAAGCCCTGCTCGAAGCGGTAGCTGCGGTTGACGTCCCACAGGTCGATGCCGTTGAGGGAGGCCTTCGCGGCCCGGATGACGATGGGGTCCTTCGCGGCGATCTGCGTCGCGACGGCGAACGCCGCCTCGCGCAGCCGCTCGCGGGGCACGACGCTGTGGACCGAGCCGTACGCGTGCAGCTCCTGGGCGGTGGCCGTGGCCGAGGTGTAGACCATGGCGCGCATCCGGTGCTGGGGCACCATCCGGGACAGGTGGGTCGCGGCGCCGAGGGCGCCGCGGTCGACCTCGGGCAGGCCGAAGGTGGCGTCGTCGGAGGCGACGATGACGTCGGAGTTGCCGACCAGGCCGATGCCGCCCCCGAGGCAGAATCCGTTGACGGCGGTGACGACCGGGACGGGGCACTCGTAGACGGCCTTGAACGCGGCGTAGCAGCCGCGGTTGGCGCCGAGCAGCGCGGTGAAGCCGTCGGTGTGCTGCATCTCCTTGATGTCGACGCCGGCGTTGAAGCCGCGGCCCTCGGCGCGCAGCACGACGACCCGCACCGACTCGTCGGCGCCGGCGGCGTCGAGGGCGGAGGCGAGGGCGAACCAGCCGGCCACGGGCAGCGCGTTGACCGGCGGGTTGTCCACGACGACCTCGGCGATCCCGTCGGGGTGCACGGTCGTCGTCACGGATGCGTGGGTCGTGGGGCTCATCCCTGCTCCTCGGTGGTCTCGGGCCGCTCGCCGGTCCCGGGTGTCGCGGCGTCGGGGGCCGCCTCGGGCAGCACGAACGTCGCCCAGGCGGTGACGGCCGTGTCGCCGGTCTGACGCCGGCAGGTCAGCTCGACGTCGACGCGGCCCTCACGTCCGTCCGCACCCTCGATCACGTAGGTGCGCAGCGGAACGCCCTCGAGCGTGAGGGTGTCGCCCGGCCACACCTGGGCCAGGAACCGGATGCGGAAGTCACGCACGTTCCGGCCGCCGAGCCAGTCGGTGGCGTACGTGCCGAGCAGGCTGGCCTGCCACATGCCCACCGAGAAGGGGCTCGGGAACCCGGCGGCCCTGGCGAAGACCTCGTCGTGGTGGATCGGGTTCATGTCACCCGAGGCGCCCTGGTAGCGGACGAAGTCGGTGCGGGTCACCGGGCCGTGGACGCGCGCCGGCGGGGCCGCCGGTACGGGCAGGCCGACCTCGGTCGTGCCGGGCCGGGTGGTGACGGTCGTGTCGCTCATGCGGAGGCTCCGTCCTGCGTCGCGGCCCCGCTGTCCGGCGGCCGGGCCGTCTCGACCCCGGTGAGCTTGGCCTGGGCGACGAGACGCCCGGTCTCGTCGCGGAAGTCGGTGTACATCACCGCGAAGGTCATCTCACCGCCGCGGCGCCCCACCTTGGTGTAGATCTCGCCGATGCGCGACTGGCAGGTGAGCCTGGTCCCGGCGCGCGGCGGCTCGCCGAAGAAGGTGTACTGCTGCTCGGCGTGCAGGCCGCGCTGCTGGTCGAGCTCGACCGCCGGCCACGGGTCGGCGTCATCGCCCTGCCAGAAGAAGGTCGTCGTGAGGAACGTCGGCTGTACGACCGGGTCCTCCTCCCGCAGGTAGGCCGCGTCGGCCGCTCCGGTGGCCAGCGCGAACTCGCGGATCTTGCCGCGCTCGACGTCGAGCCGGAAGGGGGCGCCGGTGACGCCCTGCGCGTCGGGGTTGGCCACGACGAGCTCCTTTCGTTCATCGGTACGCGCCGGCGCGGGTCGCCGGCGCGCACCGGACGGTCACGGGTGCTGGCTCGAGACGGACACGACCTCGCCGGTCATGTACGACGAGTAGTCGCTGGCGAGGAAGACGATGACGTTGGCGATCTCCCACGGCGTCGCGGCCCGGCCGAAGGCCTCCTGGGCCGAGAGCTGGGCGAGCAGCTCGTCACTTGTCACCTTGGCCAGGTGGGCGTGCACCGCGATGCTCGGCGACACCGCGTTGACCCGGACGCCGTGCTCGGCGACGTCGAGGGCCGCGCACCGGGTCAGCGCCATGACGCCGGCCTTGGCCGCGGCGTAGTGCGCCTGCCCCTTCTGCGCGCGCCAGCCGATGACGGAGGCGTTGTTGACGATGACCCCCTTACCGGCCGGGATCATGTGCCGCAGCACCGACCGGGTCGCCTTGAACGTCGAGGTCAGGGTCACCGACAGGACGGAGTCCCACTGGTCGTCGGTCATGTCCTGCACGGCCGCGGTGCCGCCGAGGCCGGCGTTGTTGACGAGCACGTCGATGCCGCCGAGTTCGGCGGCGACGGTGTCCATGAGGTGGTCGAGCTGGGCCTGGTCGGTGACGTCGCAGGGCACCCCGAGGGGCCGGGTCCCGGTGAGCCGCTCGATCTCGTCGACCGACTCGGCGAGGCGGCGCTCGTGCCGGTCGCTGACGGCGACCCGCGCGCCTTCCTCGGCGGCGCGGCGCGCCGTCGCGAAGCCGATGCCGGTGCCGGCCGCGGCGGTGACGAGCACCGAGCGCCCGGAGAGCAGCCCGTGGGCGGGGCCGGCCCAGTCGGCGGCGTTGGTGTGACCGGTGTCAGGCACGGGCGGCCATCTCCTTCGCGATCTCCCCGACGCTCCAGCGGGCGCCCTTGTCGATGGTCCAGTCGTAGCTCCACGGCGCGAAGCGACGGATCTCGCCACCCTTGGCGTAGTACACCTCGCCGGTCACCGGCGCGTCGGCGGTGAGCAGCCAGGCGACGAGCGGGGAGACGTTGCCCGGGTGGTAGACGTCGAACGCGGCGGGGTCGGCCGGGGCGGCGACCAGTTCGCCGATGCCGGGCAGGTCCTGGGTCATCCGGGTACGCGCGACCGGGACGATCGCGTTGACGCGTACGCCGTAGCGGCCGATCTCCTGGGCGAGGATGACGGTGAGGGCCGCGATGGCGGCCTTGCCCGCGCCGTAGTTGGTCTGCCCGACGGCGCCGATGAGGCCCGAGGTCGAGGAGACGTTGACGATCGAGGCGACCGGCTGGTTGCCGGCCTTGGACTCGGTGCGCCAGTGGTCGGCGAACACCCGGCACGGCGCGAACGTCGCGCGCAGCTGGCCGCGGATCACCGCGTCCCAGTCGTCCTCGCTCATGTTCACGAACATCCGGTCCCGCAGGATGCCGGCGTTGTTGACGAGGCCGTCGACGCGCCCGTAGGTGTCGCGGGCGAGCGCGAGCAGCTCGCGGGCGCCCTCGGTGGTGGCGACGTCCGCGGTGCTGGCCACGGCCTGCCCGCCGGCGGTCGTGATCTCGGCGGCGACGGCCTCGACGACCGCGGGGTCGCCGCCGGTGCCGTCGGCGGCGGCGCCGGTGTCGGCGACGACGACCGAGGCGCCTTCGGCGGCGGCGAGCAGCGCGTGCTCTCGGCCGAGGCCGCGGCCGGCGCCGGTGACGACGACGACCCGTCCCTGCAGTGCTCCCATGACTAGTCCTCCTCGGGCAGGGCCGGGGCCGACGCGACCGGCGCGGGCACGCCGAGTCGGTCGAGGGTCCGGGTGGCCTCGTCGATGATGCGGTCGATGAGCTCGGCGACGCTCGGGACGTCGTCGATGAGTCCGACGACCTGGCCGGTGGCCATGACGCCGACGTCGGTCCTGCCCTCGATCAGGGCCGACCGGTAGAGCATCGGGGCATTGGCCGCCATGACGACCTGGCTCCACGTCAGGTCGTGTGCCTTGCGCATGGCCAGGCCCTCGCGGACCATGTCGCCCCACGGCGTGCGGGACAGCTTCTGGAAGGCGACGGCGTTGCGCACGGCCCGCAGCAGTCGGCCGGGCGCGGAGGTGCGCTCCAGTTCCTCGATCGTGCCGGCGCGCAGCACGCGCTGCGGCACGCCGTCGACCTGGAGGGTCAGTACGGTGTCGTTGACCGTCTTGGCCAGGTAGACGTCCTTGACCGACGACTCGACGGGCGAGTCGCTGGTGAGCAGGAAGCGGGTGCCCATGGCGATGCCCTCGGCACCGTAGGCGAGCGCGGCGACGAGGCCGCGGCCGTCGAAGAAGCCGCCGGCGCCGATGACCGGGATGTCGACGGCGTCGACGACCTGGGGCAGCAGCAGGCTGGTGGGCACCCCGCCGGTGTGGCCGCCGCCCTCGCCGCCCTGCACGATGACGGCGTCGGCGCCCCACGCGGCGACCTTCTCGGCGTGGCGGCGCGCGCCGATCGACGGGACGACGACGAGGCCGGCGTCCTTGCACCTGGCGATGAGTTCCTGCTTGGGGGCCAGCGCGAAGGAGGCGACCTTGACGCCGGCCGAGATGAGCAGGTCGATGCGCTTGACGACGTCGGGCTGGTCGGCGCGGATGTTGACGCCGAACGGCGCGTCGGTGCCGGCCTGGATCTGCTCGACGGCCACGACGAGCTCGTCGTAGGACAGCAGGCCGGCCGCGAGGATGCCCAGCCCGCCGGCGTTGGCCGTCGCGGTGGTCAGGCGCACGTCGGAGACGTAGCCCATGCCGGTCTGGACGATCGGGTACCGCACCCCGAACAGGTCGGTCGCCCGGGTGCGCAGCGTCGGGTGCGGCTCCTGGGCCCGGCTCATGCGGGGATCTCGCGGTCGCGCAGCGAGCGGGGGTCGATGACCTCGCGGATGAGGCGCAGCTCCTCGGCGGTCGGCTCGCGGGTGGCCGGGACCTCGCCCTCGACGTGCAGGTCGCAGCCGGTGGCCGCGCGGACCTCCTCGAGCGTGACGCCGGGGTGCAGGCTGAGCAGGCGCAGCGCGCCGTCGGGACCGCCGAAGTCGAGGACCGCGAGGTTGGTGACGACCCGGCGCAGATCGTGGTACGCGCTCGCGGCCGGGCCGGCGGCGCGGGCGCTGTCGGTGCCGACGCCGGAGATCATGTCGACGGTACGGACGAAGCTGCGCGTGGAGTGGTTGGGCACCCAGTAGCTGGTCGGGTGGTAGACGCTGTTGCCGGGGGCGCCGCGCACGCCGAGCAGTTGGACCTTCGGCTGGGCGTAGTCGCCGATGGCCGAGATGTTGGTGTTGCCGTGCCCGTCGATCTGGACCGGGATCATCATGACGTGCCGCTTGCCGTGCCAGACGAGGTCGAAGATCGTGCGGAACGGGCTCCAGCCCTCGACGACGACGCCCTCGGTGGCGTGCGGGTCCGCGCCGATCGGCCAGGTGCCGGAGACGAAGTGGGCCTCGCCGTCGGTGAGCAGCAGGTCGGGGGCGACGGTGAGCCGGGCGAGGCGGACGCCGATGGCCGGGATCGTGCCGAAGGCGCTGGCGATGGACTCGCCGTCGCCGGCGAACGCGTCCGCCACGGCGACCGCGCAGTACTCGGCGCGGGTCACCGGCGCGTCGGCAGTGCTGGCGCTGCCCGTGGGCTGGTCCGCGGACTCGGTGACGGCGCTGCTCATGCGACCTCCTCGGCTCGGGCGGCGACGGCCGCCTGATAGTCATCTTCCGTACCGGACAGGTACCGCTTCTCGAACTTGGCCCAGGCCTGCGGGTCGCCGGCGGCCTTGACGTACTCGCGCTGGAAGGCCTCGTCGCGCTCGTAGTCGGGGGCGCAGGAGGTGAAGTGCGCGCCGTTCGGGGTCTCGACGACGCCGGCGACGAGCTGACGGTTGATCTTGATCGTCGCCGAGTGCCCGGCGGCGCTGAGCTCGGCCGTGGGCACGATCCGCTCGCAGGACATGAAGGCCTGGTCGGCGGCGAGGCAGTAGAGGTCGTCGAAGTACGGGTCGGGCCCGAGGAACTGGCCGTTGCCCTGGGCGTCGGCGCGGTTCATGTGCACGAGGGCCGCGTCGAGGCGCAGCGGCGGCATGGCCACGAGCTGCTCGGTACCGTACGGGTCCTGGACGAGCTTGAGGTCGGGATTGTGCTTCAGGACGTCCGACCCGAGCCCGGCGCGGGTCGGCAGGAAGGGCAGGCGGATGCCGGCGGCGTACAGCCCCCACTGGAGCATGCCCTCGTCGTACTCGGCGACCTCGACGGCGCCCCTCTGCCGCGCGGCACGGAAGTGCGGGTCGAGGGCGATGCTGTCGAGCGAGACGAAACCGAAGACGACCTTCCTGACCTTGCCCGCGGCACAGAGCAGGCCGACGTCCGGCCCGCCGTAGCTGACGACGGTCAGGTCCCTGAGGTCGGAGCGCAGGATCTCGCGTACGAGGGCCATGGGCTTGCGCCGTGAGCCCCATCCCCCGATGCCGATGGTCATTCCGGATCGGAGCCGCGACACGACGTCGCGCGTTGTCAGAGTCTTGTCGGCCATGTGTCCCTCATCGTTTCGTCTCGGGGCACTGCTCCAGCGCGGTGGCGAGCGGTGCGGAAAGGCGAGTCGCGTGCCGGGCATCCGTGGCCGGGCCACCATGTAGCAAGCGCTTGGTTGGTAGACTAACAGCCATCGGGAGTGGGTCAAGACCCTGATGCGAAGGAGGGCGGGACGATGGGCACGGTGGTGTGCGAGCGCGTCGGCGCGGTGGGCGTCGTCAGGATCAACCGCCCTCAGGTGCGTAACGCCCTCGACCCCGACACCCTCCTGGCGATGACCGACGCCCTGCTCGGGTACGACGCGGACCCGGGCGTGCGCGCGGTCGTGCTGACCGGCACCGGCGAGTTGTCCTTCAGCGCCGGGATGGACCTGCGCGCCGCGGCCGAGGGACGCCTGGTCGACGTGGCCCGCAGCCCTCTCACGCTACTGCGCGGCGGCTACCGCAAGCCGGTCATCGCCGCGGTCAACGGGCCCGCCGTCGGCGGCGGCTTCGAGCTCGCCCTCGCCTGCGACCTCGTGGTCGCGGCCGAGCACGCCTACTTCGCACTGCCCGAGGTGGGGCGCGGCATCGCCGCCTCCGAGGGCGGCACCGACCTGCCCCGTCGCCTGCCGATCGCCGTCGCCCTCGAGCTCGGGCTGACGGCCGAGCCACTTCCGGCGGCCCGGGCCCACGAGCTGGGCCTGGTCAACGCCGTGGTACCCGCCGACGAGGTCCTCCCGCGCGCGCTCGCGCTCGGCGCCCGGATCGCGACCCACTCTCCGGCGGCGGTGCTGGCGACCAAGCGGCTCATGCACCTGAGCCTCGACCCCCGCGAACGCGACCTCGCCGCGGCCAACCGGCTCGCGACCCTCGAACTGCTGGCCGGGCCCGATGCCGCCGAGGGCGCGGCCGCGTTCGTCGCCAGGCGCGCGCCGCGGTGGGCGGACGCGCCCTGAGCGCTCAGGGACGCACCGCCGCGATCTGCTCGCGCAGCCAGGTGATCGAGCGGGTCACCGCCGACTCGGCCCCCTCAGCCTCGATGGCCGGGCCGAGCAGCTCGACGTCGACGATGCCGGTGTAGCCGGCCCGCAGCACGCTCCCCAGCAGGCCGGCCATCGGCAGGTCGGCGTCCCCGGGCACCCACCGGTTCGGGAAGGTCGAGGTGCCGACCCGGAAGTCGGACACCTGCAGGATCTCGATCCGCGCGACCCGCTCGCGGACCAGGTCGGCCAGTCCCCGCTCCTGCCAGCAGCAGTAGAGGTCGAGGCAGATGCCGATGCCGCAGAGGTCGGCCAGGGCGAGGGCGTCCCGCGCGGTGTGCGTGAAGCTCAGGTCGCACCTGACCGGCAGGGTGTTCTCCACAGCGAGGCGCACCCCGTACTCACGGGCGGTGGCCACGACCGGGGCGATCCGCTCGGCGAACCGGTCGGCCGCCGCCTCCCACGTCAGGTGCGCCGAGGGGCCCGACGTGAGGTAGACGAGGTCGGCTCCGAGCGTACGGGCGTCGACGACGCCGGTCCGCAGCGCCGCGACCTGCTGCGCCCAGCCCGACTCGTCGTCCGGATGGGCGGTGAAGCCGTGCACGAGGTAGCCGAGCCGTACGTCGTGCTCGGCGAGCAGGTCGCCGAGGGCCGGCACGCCGAAGGCGGCGACCTTTCCGCACTGCAGGCCGACGAGGTCGGTGCCGGTACGCCGGTACATCGCGATCTCCTCGGGCAGGGCCCAGGACATCGCGGCCATGCCGCTGACGCAGAGCGGGTTGATCGTGGTGGACATCGGGCCCCTGTCGGGTTCGGGGTCGTCCGGGTGTCGGACGTCGGTCAGTCGAGGTATTCGACGCGCACCCGGCGCACCCCGAGGGGCGCCAGGTGCGGCCGCAGCCGCGCCGTGACGGCCTCGGCGATCCGCTCCGGGGTCCACGCGGCGTGCCGCAGCACGGGGTCGGCGAGCGCCGGGTGGGTCGTCAGCATGAGCTCGGGACCGTTGGCGCGCAGCACCTGGCCGGTGAGCTCGGCGCTGAGGTCCGAGAGCAGGTAGATCAGCAGCGGCACGTTGGCCTCGGGGGCGATCCCCGCGTTCTGCCCGCTCGGGGCACCCCGGAACTGCGCGAGCACCTCGGCCATCCGGGTCTGCGCGTTCGGGGAGATGGCGTTGACGCGGATCCCGGCCTCGGCGAGCTCGGCTGCCCACGCGTAGGTGAGCGTGGCGATCGCGGCCTTCGTCGCCCCGTACACGGCCGTCTCGGCGCGGCCCATCTGCTCGCCCGAGGTGACGTTGACCAGGACCCCGTGGCCCTGGGTGCGCATCGCCGCGATCGCGGCGTCGCCCCAGGCGATGGTGCCGAGCACGTTGACCTCGAGCAGCCGGCGCACGGCGGCCTCGGCCTCCGTGCCGGCGTGGGCCATGGCGAAGACGCCGGCGTTGTTGACGAGGCCGTCGAGCTGGCCGTGCTCGGCGAGGCAGTCACGCACGACGTCGTGCGCGGTCGCCCAGTCCGCGACGTCGGCGACCCGGATCGAGCCACGGCCACCAGCCGCGGCGAGCTGCCCGCCGAGCCGCTCGAGTCCCCGCTCGTCGACGTCGACGGCGACCACGTGGGCCCCGGCCGCGGCGATGCCGCGCGCGTACGCCGCCCCCAACCCGTTGGCAGCGCCGGTGACGATGACGACGCGGCCGGCGAGCAGGCCGGCCCCCTCGTCGAGGCTGGCGGCGGGTGGACGACCGGGCCCGTTGCCGGGCGGCACGGTGGGGATCGGATCGGGCATGCGGGCAGCCCCTCTCGGCGATCGAAGCCGGAGCGCGAACCTCCGCGCAATCTAACGAGCGCTTGGTTGGTTGAACGCTAGGCGACACGATCTCCCCGGTCAAGGAAGATCCTTGCCTCCACGCGCACAGGGGGTGTCGAGTGGTATAAACAAGCGCTTGACCGACAACGTTCGAGGAAACCGGGAGCATCCCAGATGTCGACGACCCAGGACCGCCGCTCGGTCATCCTCGACAACGCCGCGCACCTGTTCGCCGCCAAGGGGATCGGCGCCACGACCGTCCGCGAGATCGCCGACTCGGTCGGCATCCTCTCGGGCAGCCTCTACCACCACTTCAAGTCCAAGGACGAGATGGTCGACGCGATCATCTCGGACTACCTGACCGACCTGACCGACCGCTACGCCAAGGTGCTGGCGTCCGAGGAAAGGCCGGCGACCCAGCTACGCGAGCTCGTGACGAGCTCGCTGGCCAACATCGAGGCACACCCGCACGCGACCGAGATCTACCAGAACTCGAGCACCTACCTGCCCACGATCGAGGGCTACGAGCACATCCGCGAGTCGGCCGCCTCGATCCAGCGGGCCTGGATCCAGGTGCTCGAGGCCGGCATCGCCAGCGGCGACTTCCGCAACGACATCCCGGTACGCGTACTGCACGGCATGCTGCGTGACTCGCTGTGGCTCTCGGTCCGCTGGTTCAAGCCGACCCCGTCGTACTCCATGGCGACCTTCGCCGACGACCTCGTCTCGGTGTACCTCGACGGGATTCTCGCCCGCGACTGAGGAGGCGCTCCATGACGGCAGCGGGTCATGCCCGGACCGGTCCGGCCCCGAGCGGCACCACCCGACACCCCGGGCTCCCGGCGGGGGTCGACGCCTGGCTCGGCCGCGCCGTGCCCGAGCTGCGGGGGAACCTGCGACACGAGCTCATCGCCGGGGGACGCTCCAACCTCACCTACCGGACCACCGACGCGGCCGGCCACGTCGTCGTGCTGCGACGTCCACCGCTCGGGGACCACCCGGCCACCGCGCACGACGTGCTGCGCGAAGCGCGGATCCTCCGTGGGCTGCATGGCCACCTCCCGGCGCCGCGAGTGCTCGCCGTCGAGGAGACGGGCGAGGTGGCCGGCGCCCCTCTCGTCGTGCTCGAGCACCTCGACGGCACGATCCTGCGCAGCCCCGCCGACGTCGAGCGGCTCACGACCGAGGCCGACCGCGCGCTCATCGGCCCCGCGATCGTCGACGCCCTCGTGGCCCTGCACGGGCTCGGGCCGGAGGTCATCGGGCTCGGGGGTCTGGCCCACCGCCGCGACTACATCACCCGCCAGCTCGGGCGCTGGCACGACAACTGGCACCGGACCAGGATCCGCGACCTGCCCGATCTGCAGACCGCGCACGAGCATCTCGTGGCCGCGGCTCCCGAGCAGTCCCGCTCGGGGATCGTGCACGGGGACTTCCGCCTCGACAACTGCATGCTCGACTCCCGGTGGCGGGTGCAGGGCGTGCTCGACTGGGAGCTGACCACGGTCGGAGACCCCCTGGCCGACGTCGGCCAGCTGCTCGTCTACTGGGCGCAGGCCGACGACGAGGCCCGTGCGCTGCACGACCCGGCCACGGTCCTGCCCGGCTTCTCGACCCGGGACGAACTGCTCGCCCGGTACTGCCTCGCCACCGGCACCGACCTGGCCCGGATCGACTACTTCGTCGCCTACAACTGGTGGAAGACCGCGTGCATCGTCGAGGGCGTGCACACCAGGGTCGCGCAGGGCGCGATGAGCGGTGGCGACCGCACCGCGGCCTCGTTCGCCGAGCAGTCGGCCGCCGTCGCCGGCCGGGCCGCGACCCTCGCGGCGGCGCTGCGCCGGCACTGACCCCGGCCCGGCCGCGGACCCAAGCACCCCGACACCTCCGACCCGGCACAGGAACCCCGGTCGCGTTCGCACCGGGGCCCCTACCGAGGGTCGACGACCGCGCACCTGCCGGCCGCCAGTGAGCGTCGACGAGGATGCGGGTCGTTGGTGGTGCCGAGGTTGTGCCGTGCCGGGTGTCGGCGTGCGGGGGCTGTTCCCCTCGTAGCCGCGGCCAACAGTGATCGGCGTGACGAAGCGCCCGCTCATGCCGCCGACCGTGCGCGTTCGGCGCCGCCCTGTCGTGCCGAGAAGGGTGCGTTGACAGTTCATCGCTTGGTAACGCGAACAGCGCTGGGGTCGCCGAGGCGCGAAGGCCGCATGACCACCGTCCCGGGGTGAACTGCACCTGCTCACTCTCTGGCAGCTGTCGCCGTAAGTTCCGAAGTGTGGCCGGACACTACGTGGTGTGAGAGAAGAGCACGCAGCCGAGCGGCATGAACAACGGTTCGTGGAGCTGTGGACTGAACACGGACCTCGGGTGATGGCGTACGCGTTGCGACACCTTGACTCCGATTCCGCACAGGATGTGGTGTCGGAGACGTTCCTCGTGGCCTGGCGGAAGCTCGCCAGTGTTCCGGACGACCCCTTGCCCTGGCTGCTCGTGGTCGCCCGCAACACCATCTCCAACCTGCGTCGATCGGGACATCGGCAGGCACGAGTGGCCGTCGAGTTGGAACGGTTCCGGCAGGTCGCGGAGCCGGCGGCTGCCGCCGATGTTCTCGCCACGGAGCGCGCTACCGTGCTGACCCAACTGGCGACGCTGACCCCGAAGGAGCGGGAGGCGCTGCTGCTGATCGCTTGGGACGGCTTGACCCCGGAGCAGGCGGCGCGGGTGGCGGGCTGCTCACTACCGGCCTTCCATGTACGGGTGTTCAGGGCGCGGCGGCGACTACGCGCCAGCGGCGAGCCGGACGCGCCGCCTCACGTCGACGCTGCCCAACGTCCACTGCCATCTGCAGGAGGCACCGCATGACCAAGGATCGCGACATGATGATCGTTGTCGAGAAGCTCAGGCCGGTTACCGCAGTCGATGACCGCTGGCCTGCCTCGACTCGGGAAGCAGCGCTGGCACACCTGTTGGTCAACATCGTCGGCGACCTCCCGGAGGCCCCTCCACGGTCGCACAGACGGCGGGTCGTGTTTACCGCCGCATTGGCTGCCGGGCTTGTCGCTTCGGGTGCGAGCATCGCCGTCGCCGGAGGGCTGCTGCCCGAGTCATTCACTAAGCCGTTGTCGTTCTGGGCAACCGAAACCGGGGGCGCGGTGGACGTCCAGACAGCACGACGAGTGGCCCAGGCACCGGGCCCGGACGGCACCGTACTGTCCGTCTGGTCCGCCAAGGGCCAGGACGGCACCACCTGCATAGCCCCCCTGTTCGAGCCGCCCGGTGACCTCGACCGGCCGGCCCCGACAAGCTTCAAACTTGCCGGGGGACAGTGCACGGGCGCGGCGGACCGGGGCACGGAGCCGCTCAGCACCATGGGCGGATCCGAGGACGGCAGAGGAATACACACGATGTGGGCTGCCGCCGGGGATGCGGTACGGGCGGAACTGCGACTGCCCGACGGGTCCGTGCGGTCAGCCGTACGCGCCGAAGACGTGTTCTTTTTCTGGTACCTCGCCAACGAGAGCGTCGACCCGCCGGTCTTGGTCGGGTACGACGCCGCCGGAAAGGTGGTGGCGGAACGGTCGCCACCCAACCTGAGAAAGCGGGTGCGCCCCGGGACCGGCGGTTGATCTTCAACGGCGTACACCGACCCCGACTTCCCGGTAACGCCATCGCGTCCGGATCGGCCCCGCAGTATTCATGGCCGTCGCGGCAATGAACGTGTTGTCGTCGCCGCGTGTGCCGCCAGCGCGTCACCCAACACCGTCAACGCCTATGGTCTCGGCGACCGAAGCCCTGTCATGCCGCGAGCCGGGCGCCAGCGGGTGCCAGCTCACGTCCACGGATCTACTCATCGTGAGTAGCGGACGTGGGTCGTCGGGTCGGCCGCCCTCGTAGCGTCCCGAATGCTTCGCGCCCCACCTCTGCACGTCTGGTACCCGACCTGCACCGGAACCCGTACGCCGACACCGGGTCAGGCGCGCTGTCGAGCTGCCCCCACGGACGGGCAGGGGTTTGGCGCCGGTTGATCGCATGCGTGGGGCAGCTCGACACCGTCGTTCCGGCCCCACGGACGCTGGTCCCGTCACCCGCAGCGGACCGACGACCTGGGCATCCTGCCGCCTGACCCGGCAGCCGCATTCTGCTCGGCGGGCAACTGCCGGCGAGGCGGTCCTTCCCGTATCTGGGGCAAGGCCGGCAGCAGGCGGTCAGAGAGTGGGCTCGCGCCGGTCCGGGTTGACATCGACCGGACCGCAAATGGCCTGCCGGTCAAACGATCGACCGGGCACTGGTCAGGGCCCCTGTGGCCGATGGGCGCGGCGCCCTAGGAGAGCCGTTCGACGACCATCGCCATGCCCTGGCCGCCGGCCGTGCACATCGTCTCGAGACCGAACTGGCCGTCGCGGGCCCGCAACCCGTTGATGAGGGTCGTCGTCATCCGCGCTCCGGTCTGGCCGAACGGGTGGCCCAGGGCGATCGCGCCGCCGTGGACGTTGACCCGCTCGGGAGCGACCTTGAGGTCCCAGATGGAGGGGACGACCTGCGCGGCGAACGCCTCGTTGAGCTCGACGAGATCGATGTCGGCCATCGAGAGCCCGGCCAGCGCGAGGGCCCGCTTCGAGGCCTCGACCGGGCCGAGACCCATGATCTCCGGCGAGATCGCCGAGACGCCCGTGGACAGGATCCGGGCCAGCGGCGTGATGCCGAGCTCGGCGGCCCTGCGGGCGGACATGACGACGAGGGCGGCCGCGCCGTCGTTGAGCGCGCAGCAGTTGCCCGCGGTCACCGTACCGTCGGGCCGGAAGACCGGCTTGAGGCCGGAGAGCGACTCGACGGTCACCCCGGCGCGGGGCCCGTCGTCGGTGGCCACGACGGTGCCGTCGGCGAGGGTCACGGGCGTGATGTCGGTGGCGAAGAAGCCCGACTCGATCGCGGCCCGGGCCCGCTGCTGGCTCGTGGCGGCCCACTCGTCCTGCTCGGCGCGGCTCACCCCGCGGTGGCTCGCGACGTTCTCGGCGGTCTCGCCCATCGCGATGTAGACGTCGGGCAGCTCGCCCGCGTCGCGCGGGTCGGTCCACGGGCCGGCGCCACCCTGGGCGCGGGCGGCGGTGCGCTCCCCCGCCGCGGCGAAGATCGGGTTCTTCGTGTCCGGCATGCCGTCGGACTTGCCGGCGGCGAAGTGCGAGACCACCTCGACCCCGGCGGAGACGAGCACGTCCGCCTCACCGGCGCGGATGGCGTGCAGCGCCATCCGGGTCGTCTGCAGGCTCGAGGCGCAGTAGCGCTGCACCGTCGTCCCGGGGACCCGGTCGAGCCCGAGCTCGACGGCGACGACGCGCCCGAGGCCCCAGCCCTGCTCGCCGGCCGGCTGCGCGCAGCCGAGCATGAGGTCGTCGATCCGGGTCGGGTCGAGCGACGGCACCTGGGCCAGGGCCGCCTGGACCATCTGGGTCGCCAGGTCGTCGGCCCGCATCGAGGCCAACGACCCCTTGAAGGCCCGGCCGATCGGCGAGCGCGCCGCGGCGACGATGACTACGTCCTGCATGGTGTCCTCCGATTTCGGGCTGGTGCCCGTGACGGCGGTGCCGTCGGTGTCAGGTCTGGTCGGGTTCGCGCTCACCCGGTGAGCTTGAACTTCTGGATCTTTCCGCTCGGGGTCCGTGGCAGGGCCGGAACGACGCTGAAGCTGCGGGGGCGCTTGAAGTTGGCCAGCCGGTCCCGGCACCACGCCTCGAGCTCGTCGACGAGCACCGACTCGTCGCCACCCCAGTCGGGAACGGTCTGCACGAAGGCGCTGCCAACCTCGCCCATCCGCGCGTCGGGCACCCCGACGACGGCGGCGTCGGAGACCGCGGGGTGCTCGCACAGCACGCGCTCGACCTCGGCGGGGTAGACGTTGAAGCCCCCGACCATGTAGACGTCCTTGATCCGGTCGGTGATGCGCAGGTAGCCGTCCTCGTCGACCCAGCCGACGTCGCCGGTGTGCAGCCAGCCGTCCTCGTCGATGGCCTGTGCGGTGGCGACCGGGTCCTCGAAGTAGCCCAGCATGACGTTGTAGCCACGCACGAGGACCTCGCCGGACTCACCGGCCGGCAGCGCCTGCCCGTCGATACCGGCGATCCGCAGCTCGGTGCCCGGGATCGCCCGTCCGCAACTGGTCGAGATCCGCTCGATGTCGGCGTCGGGCGGACACACGGTCGCGGTGCCGCACGTCTCGGTCAGGCCGTAGGCGGTGATGACGTCGCGGAAGCCGAGTTCCTCGCGCATCCGGCGCAGCAGCGGCACCGGCACGATCGTGGCCCCGGTGACGGCCAGGCGCACGGAGCTGACATCGTAGGCGCCGAAGTCGGGGTGCGCGAGCAGGGAGGTGTAGACGGTGGGCGCGCCGGGGAAGACGGTGACGCGTTCCCGCTCGACGAGACGCAGCACGGTCGCGACGTCGAACACGGCGACCGGGATGATCGTGGCGCGCATGAGCAGGCAGGCCAGGATGCCGGCCCGGTAGCCGAAGCTGTGGAAGAACGGGTTGACCATGAGGTAGCGGTCGCCGCGCCGCAGCCCGACGAGCCGGGCCCACTGCAGGTCGACGCGCAGGTTCGAGGCGTGCGAGACCATCGCACCCTTGGGGTAGCCGGTGGTGCCCGAGGTGAACAGGATGTCGGCCATGCCCTCGGGGTCGAGGGCGGCGATCCGTCCGTCGACGATGGCGGGGTCGACCTGGTCGGCCAGCGCGGTGAAGCCGGCCAGGGACCACACGCCGGCAGCGGCCTGCTCGCGGTCTGCGGCGGCGGACAGGTCGACGACGGTACGCACCGAGGGCAGCAGCGGCACGGGGCACCCGATGGCCGGTGGTGGCCCGTCGCCGCGCAGCGCGGCCAGGTAGTCGGCACCCAGGAAGGTATCGTCGAGGATGACCATCGTGGCCCGGACCTTGGCGATGGCGTACCGCGCCTCCTCCCCGCGGAAGCGGGTGTTGACGGGGCAGAGCACGCCCCCGGCGGCCAGCACGCCGAGGGCGCTGACGACCCAGTCCGCGCTGTTCGGTGCCCAGACGACGACGCGGTCCCCCGGCTCGAGACCGTGCGCGACCGCGGCCCGGGCGAACCGGGTGACGGCCGCGTCGAGCTCGGCGAAGGTCATCCGTACGTCACCGTCGACCAGGGCCTCGATTTCGGCGGCGTCCTGCGCGGCCTGCCGCAGCAGGGCGGGGATCGTGGTCAGCACGTCACTCACGCACATCTCCTCACGCGGAGCCGGTCACTTGTCTGGCGCGGACCACAGACTACCAACCAAGCGCTTGCTAGACTAGCTGCGGCAACGCCGGCCACGCCGTCAGCGAGCCACGCAGACTCAACCGATCCGACGTCCGGCACCGACCGGCGAGGAATCCGCAGGAAGGGACCCCGGTGGCAGAGGCATACATCGTGGACGCCGTCCGCACCCCCGTCACGCGACGCGGCGGCGCGCTCGCGGGCATCCACTCCGCTGACCTGGGCGCCGCCGCGCTCACCAGCCTCATGAGCTCCTCGGGGATCGACCCCGACGCCGTCGAGGACGTCGTGTTCGGCTGCGTCGACACCATCGGTTCGCAGGCCGGTGACATCGCCCGCACCGCCTGGCTCGCCGGCGGCCTCCCGCAGCACGTACCCGGGGTCACCGTCGACCGGCAGTGCGGCTCGAGCCAGCAGGCGGTGCACTTCGCGGCCCAGGCTGTCATGGCCGGGGTCAACGACGTCGTCGTGGCCGGAGGCGTGCAGAACATGAGCGCCATCCCCATCTCGGCCGCGATGCTCACCGGCCAGCAGTACGGCTTCGACGACCCCTTCTCCGGGTCCAAAGGCTGGCGCGAACGCTACGGCGACGAGGAGATCTCGCAGTTCCGCTCAGCCGAGATGATCGCCGAGAAGTGGGACATCAGCCGGGAGGACATGGAACGCTTCGCCCTGCGCAGCCACCAGCGGGCCCTGCGGGCCATCGCCGAGGGCCGCTTCACCCGCGAGATCCGCGCCGTCGGCGACGTCGACACCGACACCTGTCCGCGCGCCGACACGAGCCTGGAGAAGATGGCCGGTCTCAACCCGCTCACCCCGGGCGGCCGGGTCACCGCCGCCGCGGCGAGCCAGATCTGCGACGGCGCGGCCGCCCTGCTCGTCATGAGCGAGCGGGCCGTGGCCGAGCACGGGGTGACCCCGCGCGCCCGGATCCACCACCTGTCGGTACGCGCCGACGACCCGGTGTGGATGCTCACCGCCCCGATCCCGGCCACCGCCCACGCGCTCGGGCGGACCGGGCTGTCGATCGAGGACATCGACCTGTTCGAGGTCAACGAGGCGTTCGCCTCGGTCGTGCTCGCCTGGATCAAGGAGACGGGGGCCGACCCGGAGCGGGTCAACGTCAACGGCGGCGCGATCGCCCTGGGCCACCCCCTCGGCGCCACCGGCGCCCGGCTCATGACCACCCTGCTGCACGAGCTCGAACGCACCGGTGGCCGCTACGGCCTGCAGACGATGTGTGAGGGTGGCGGCCAGGCCAACGTGACGATCATCGAGAGGCTCTGATGACCCAGTCCCCCGCCACGCCCGACGGCGTCGACCTGACCGGCCAGGTCGCCATCGTCACCGGCGGCACCCGTGGCATCGGCGCCGAGATCACCCGTACCTTCCTCAGGGCCGGGGCACGGGTGCTCGTGTGCGGCCGCAGCGAGCCCGAGCAACTGCCCGAGGTCGACGGACGCACGCCCGTCTTCGTCCGGTCGGACGTGCGCGACCCGGAGCAGGCCAAGGCCCTCGTCGCCGCGGCGGTGGACCGGTTCGGCCGGCTCGACATCCTGGTCAACAACGCCGGTGGCGCGCCGAACGCCGACACCGCGACGGTCTCCCCCCGCTTCGTCTCGGCGATCGTCACGCTCAACCTGCTCGCTCCGTTCTACGTCGCCCAGCAGGCCAACGAGGTCATGCAGCGGCAGGGCAGCGGGACGATCATCAACATCGGCTCGGTCGCCGGGGCCAACCCGGCCCCGGACACCGCCGCGTACGCCGCGGCCAAGGCGGGCCTGACGATGCTGACCCGGTGCCTCGGGCTCGACTTCGCGCCGGCGGTGCGGGTCAACCAGGTGACGGTGGGCCTCGTGCGGACGGACCTGTCGCACCTCTACTACGGCGACGAGGCGGGACAGGACCGCGTGGCCCGGACGATCCCCATGCGGCGGATGGCCACCCCGGCCGACGTCGCCGCGGCCTGCCTGTTGCTCGCCTCGCCGCTGGCCGGCTACGTCACCGGCACGGAGATCGTCGTCGCCGGGGGCGGCGAGATCCCGTCGCGGCACCTGGCCGCCCAGCCGCCCGGCACCGGTCCGCTCGGCTGAGCCAAGCCGGGCACGTACGACAGCGGGGTCCGCACCGACCGGTGCGGACCCCGCTGTCATGCGCTGTCGCCTGCCGGCTCAGAGACCGGCGAGCGCTGCCACCTCGGCGCGGACCGTCGCCGGGGAGCCGGCCAGCAGCTGGGCCGACTTGCCGCGCTTGAAGAACAGGTGTGCGTCGTGCTCGAAGGTGAACCCGATGCCGCCGTGCAGCTGGATCGCCTCGGCGGCGACGGCCATCAGCGTGTCGGTGCACACGAGCTTGGCCAGTGCCGCGTCGTGCGAGCGGGTGGCGGCCCCGGTGCGCAGCGTCGTGACGAGGTGGTCGGCCGTGGCCCGCGCTCCGGCGACCGCGACGGCGAGGTCTGCGCAGCGGTGCTTGAGGGCCTGGAACGACCCGATCGGGCGGCCGAACTGCTCGCGGACCTTGAGGTACTCGACGGTGCGGTCGAGGCAGGCGCGGGCGGCGGCGGCCGACTCCAGCGCGAGCATGGCGCGCACGTGGTCGAGCAGCACCCGGGGGCCCTCGCCGCCGGGGGCGTCGACCCGGGTGGCGGCGGCCTCGCGGAGGTGCACCGTGCTCAGCCGCCGGGTCTGGTCGAGCGTCATGTGCGTCCGCACGTCCACCCCGGCGTCGGTCGGGTCCACGGCGTAGACGCCGAGCCCACCGCCGGCGTCCCGGGCGGTGACCAGGACGACGCGGGCGGCCTCGACTCCGGCGACGAGGGTCTTGGTCCCGGTCAGCGCCCACTCGTCCCCGGTGCCGGTGGCCCGGGTGGCGGTCCGCTCGAGGTCCCAGCCCGCGCCGTCCTCGGCGAGGGCACTGGCCAGGGTCAGCTGCTCGTCCACGACGCGCGCCAGCAGGGGCTCGGCGCTCGGGCCGAGGGCGCGGGCGGCGAGGACCGCGGTGAGGCTCGTCGCGAGCGCGCCGGGCACGAGCCGGGCCCCGAGCTCCTCGATGACGGCGGTCGCGGCGGACACGTCGAGGCCGAGCCCGCCGAGGTGCTCCGGCACGACGAGGCCGAGCAGGCCCAGCTCAGCCGTGAGCAGCTCGTGCAGCCGCGGGTCGTGGCCCTGCGCCCCGACCATGAGCTCGTGGGTGCGGCGCAGGTCGGCCTGCTCGTCGAGCACCTCGACGACGGAGGCGCGGATCTGGGCCACCTCCTCGGCCGCCTCGGGACGCCACGTCCCGGCCACCGGCTGGGGGTCGGCGCTCGCTTCGGTCATCGTCCTCACCTCATCGGGGCAGACCGAGCAGGCGCTCGGCGATGATGTTGCGCTGGATCTCGTTGGAGCCGCCGTAGATCGTGTTGGCGCGGCTGAAGAGGAAGTGGGTCTGGGCGTCGTCCAGCTCGTACCCGGGCCCGGTGAGCAGCGCCCCGGCCCCCTCGACGTCGACCGCGAGCTCGCCGAGCGAACGGTTCCACGTGGCCCACTGGAGCTTGGAGATCGACGCCTCCAGGCCGGACAGCCCCGCACCGGCGGACGCGAGCAGCCGCACCGCCGAGTGCCGCATCACCTCGAGCCCGATGTACGCCTCGACGAGGCGGTCACGCAGCGCCGGCTCCTGCCAGGCGCCGTTCTCGTGGGCCCGGGCGATGACGGCGTCGAGGCGCCGACGGAAACCGATCTGCTGGCCGAGGGTGGACACGCCGCGCTCGAAGCCCAGCGTGCCCATGGCGACCTTCCAGCCCTCGCCCTCGGCGCCGACGCGGTGCTCGACGGCGGCGACGGCCCCGTCGAAGAAGACCTCGTTGAACTCGCTCGTGCCGGTCAGCTGGGTGATCGGGCGCACCGTGATGCCGGGCTGGTGCATCGGCACGAGCAGGTAGGACAGGCCCGCGTGCCGGGTCGAGCCGGGGTCGGTGCGGCACAGCACGAAGCACCAGTCGGCCAGGTGCGCGAGCGAGGTCCACACCTTCTGCCCGGTGATGACGTAGCTGTCGCCCCGGCGCTCGGCGCGGGTACGCACCCCGGCGAGGTCCGAGCCGGCGTCGGGCTCGGAGTAGCCCTGGCACCAGATGTCCTCGCCGCTGGTGATGCCGGGCAGGAACCGCGCCTTCTGCTCCGGCGTGCCGAAGGCGAGCAGGGTCGGGCCGAGCAGTTGCTCGGACATGTGCCCGAGCCGGCCGGGGGCGGCCGCGCGGGCGTACTCCTCGTGGTAGATGACCTGCTGGGCCAGGGTGGCGGGGCGACCGCCGTACTCGCTGGGCCAGCCGAGGCCGATCCAGCCGGCCCGGCCCAGGTGGCGCTCCCACTCGCGGCGCAGCTCGTGCGCCTCGTGCTCGCGTCCCTCGCCGCCGGTGCCGACGGCCCCGGCGAACGGCCCGCTGAGGGCCTCGTGGAGCCAGCCGCGGATCTCGGCCCGGAACTGCTCGTCGCTCACCGGCGCGCCGGTGGCCTGCGCCGCGTCCGTACCCATGTCAGGCGCCGTAGACGGGGGTCGGCGGCTCGGCGCGGGCGATGAGGTCGGCGATCGCGTCGGTGAGTTCCTCCGGCTTCCACCGCTCGCCCCTGGTGGCGGTTGGCCCGTGGCGCCAGCCGTCGGCGAGCGAGACCTCGCCGCCGGCGACCTCGAAGACGGCTCCGGTGACGGCCTGCGCGGCGTCGGACCCGAGCCAGACCACGAGGGGGGAGACGTTGGCCGGGTCCATCGCGTCGAAGCCCGTCTCGGGGGCGGCCATCGCCTCGGCGAAGACGGCCTCGGTCATCGGCGTACGGGCCGAGGGGGCGATCGCGTTGACGACGATGCCGTAGCGGGCCCACTCGACGGCCGCGATCCGGGTCAGGGCGGCGATCCCGGCCTTGGCGGCGCCGTAGTTGCCCTGCCCGACGCTGCCCATGAGCCCCGCGCCGGAGGACGTGTTGACGACGCGCGCGGCGACCTGTCGGCCGGCCTTGGCCTCGTCCCGCCAGTACGCGGCGGCGTGGCGCATCGGGACGAAGTGGCCCTTGAGGTCGACCCGCAGGACGAGGTCCCACTCCTGCTCGCTCATGTTGACCAGCATCCGGTCGCGGTTGATGCCGGCGTTGTTGACGAGGGTGTGCAGCCCGCCGAAGGTCTCGACGGTCTCGCGCACGAGGCGCTCACCGTAGGCCCAGTCGCTGACGTCGCCGGCGCTGACGACCGCGCGACCGCCCGCTGCGCGGATCTCGTCGACGACGGCCTGGGCCGCCTCCCGGCTGCTCTCGACGTCGTTGACGACGACGTCGGCGCCCTGCCGGGCGTACTCGAGGGCGTGCACCCGGCCCAGCCCCTGTCCCGCACCGGTCACGATCACCGTTCGTCCTACGCAGAAGCCGCTCACGACACGCCCTTTCACTCGTGGTGCGGCCAGAAAACCACACCCGACGCTAGCTATGCAAGCAAGCGCTTGGTAGGGTCCGCGAAACGACAGAAGGACGGCGGACCACGTGACGATGTTCTCGGCCCTGCGATTCCGAGACTTCCGCTTCGTACTCCTGACCCTGGTGCTGTCCCAGGCCGGCTACTGGGGCTGCAACATCGCCTTCCAGTCGGTGCTCACCGAGGTCGACGGCACCCCGGCGACGATGGGCGCGCTCTTCTTCTGCCTGCTCGTGCCGTTCACGCTCTTCTCCATCCCGGCCGGGGTGCTGGCCGACGCCTTCGACCGGCGGCGACTGCAGATCGGCGTGCTCCTGGCGACGAGCGCCCTGGCCGGGATCTGCGCGGCGACGGTCGCGGCCAGGGTCGTCGACCTGCCCGTGCTGCTCGTGCTCGCCTTCCTCGCCGGCACCGGGATCAGCTTCCTGTCCCCGGTGACCCAGGCACTCGTGGCCAACACCGTCCCGGCCGAGGCGCTCGGCAACGCCGTCCCGATCCAGGCCGCCGGGCTCAACCTCGCCCGCTCGATCGGCCCCGCGGTCGCCGGGCTGATCCTCGTGGCCTGGGGACCGCTGGGCACCTTCGTGATGTACGCGACGCTCAGCCTCGCCGCGGTCGCCGCCGCGGTCGCGGTGCGCACCCGTCGCGTCCCGCCGGTCACCCCGGTGGTCCGCGAGGGCCTGGCCGCGCAGGTCCGCGCCGGCATCCGGCACGCCCGGGAGCGGCCCCCGGCCGCGCTCTGCCTGGTCATCGTAGGGGTCAACGCCTTCTTCGGGTGCACCTTCACGACCCAGCTCGCCGTCCGGGCGACCTCGACCTCGGACCATCCGGAGACGGTCTTCCCCATGCTCGTGGCCCTGACCGGGCTGGGCTCGTTCCTCGGGGTCCTCGTCGTGGCCCGGCTCTCCGGGCGCGTCGCCACCGTGTGGCACGCCGCGGTCACCCTCGGCCTGCTCGCCGTGAGCACCGCGCTGCTCGGGGCGGCGACGACAGTTCCCGTGCTCGCGGGGGCCGCGCTGCTGTGCGGCTCGTTCAGCATCGGCGCCATGGTGATCCTGCAGACGGTCGTCCAGCGGGTCGTCGACGACGCGCAGCGCGGCCGGGCAATGAGCCTCTACTTCCTCGGCTGGGGCGGGATGCCGTTCGGTGCCCTCCTGCTCGGCGGGCTGAGCACGTGGTTCGGCTCCGCGACCGCCTTCCTGCTGTACGCCGCCGCGTGCCTCGCGACGGCGATCACGGTGATCGTGTGGTTGCGGCGCGGGGGCACCGCCCCCCTGCCCGCGACGTGACCGCCCCGGCCCCTCCTGCTCCCTGCCGACCCACCGCCCCTTGAAGGAGTTCGCCGTGACCGACCAGTCCCCCCCGACCACGCCCGCGGCGGCGCTGCCCGTGCCCGCCGACTTCGCCCACCGCACCGGTGTCGCGCTCGTCACCGGCGGCAGCGGCGGCATCGGCCGGGTCGTCGCCCTCGAGCTGGCCCGCCGGGGGTCGGCGGTGGCGATCACCTACCGCAGCAACGCCGAGGCGGCCCGGCAGGTGCTCGACGAACTGCCGCCCGTCGCGTCCGGCACGCACTCGGCGCACCATCTCGACCTCACCGACGCCGAGGCCACCGCCGCGCTCGTGACCGAGCTCACCGGAAGCCACGGTCCGCTGCACACGATCGTGCACGCGGCCGGGCCGCACGTGCCCATGCGGCACCTGTCGACGGTGCGCCCCGCGCAGTTCGCCGCGCAGGTGGCCAACGACACGACCGCCTTCTTCACGCTGGTCTCGGCCTGCCTGCCGGCCCTGCGGGAGAGCCGCGGCAACGTCGTGGCGATCACGACCGCGGCGACGGCGCGCTACCCCACCCGCGACGGCCTCTCCGCCGCACCGAAGGCGGCGGTCGAGGCGCTCGTGCGGGCCTTCGCCAACGAGGAGGGCCGCTTCGGCATCCGGTTCAACTGCGTCGGGCCGGGCATGCTCACCGACGGGATGGCGGAGCGGCTCATCGCCTCGGGAGACCTCGACGAACGCGCCCTGGCCGTCGCCCGGTCCTCGACCCCGCTGCGGCGGTTCGGCGACGCGCTCGACATCGCCGAGGCCGCCTGCTTCCTGGCCAGCGACCGGGCCGACTTCGTCACCGGGCAGAAGCTCGACGTCGACGGCGGCTTCGGTGTCTGAACAGCCCCGGTCCCCGTCGATTTCGGACCCCTGTGGCGAAGGGGACGCGGCGACCAGGGTCTCCGACGCGGTCGGGCTGGAGGTGCTGCTCGCCGAGCGGGCCATCGAGCGGGCCCTGCTGCGCTACGCGCGCGGGGTCGACCGGATGGACCGGGACCTCGCCGCGAGCGCCTTCCACCCGGACGCCCGGATCACCCTCGGCGGCACCGTGGCCGACCGGGACACGACGCTGGACGTGGTCTTCGCGCTCGTGGCGCGGCGCACCATGACGATGCACTACCTGACGAACGTCCTGGTCGAGCTCGACCCGACCGACCCGGACCGGGCCCGGGCCGAGACGTACGGCATCGCGTTCCAGCGCAGCGCGTCGGAGCCGCCGCACGGCAACATCGTCAGCGGGTTCCGCTACGTCGACCTCGTCACCCGGCGCGCGGGTGAGTGGCGGGTACGGGAACGTCTCACCGTCTCGGAGTGGCAGCGGGTCGACGACCTCGCCGGACAGTGGCCGCTCCCCGAGGCCTCGCTGCGGGGAGCCCGCGACGGGTCCGACCCGGCCAGCCGCCCGTGGCCGCCCGACGGCCCGGGTACCTAGCCACCGGACAGTGCCGTCAGCTCGGGCCGGGGCGCGACCCGCCGAGCATCGCGCGCATCCCGCCGTGGTTGCCGGCGACGAGGGCGGCCCGGTCCAGGCCGGAGCGCCGCGCGGCGACCTCGGCCTGCTGGCGCACGACGTGTACCGGGCCGGCACCCAGGGCTGCCAGCCCCTGGGCGGCGACGTCGGCCGGGTCGGCCGCTTTGGTCAGGTCGAGGCCGGCCCGCTGCATGGCCGGGGTGGCCGTGAGCCCGAGCACGAGGTGCAGCACGTCGACGCCGACCTGCCCGAGTTCGAGCCACAGGCCCTCGGTGAAGATCCGGGCGAAGGCCTTGGCCGCGGCGTAGACGCCGATGTCGGCGTGGCCGAGGTAGCCGGCCGAGGAGCCGACGACGAGAATGCCGCCACGGCCGCGGGCGGCGAGCCGGGCACCGAGCTCCCGGCAGAGTTCGAGCGGGCGGGTGACGTTGAGATCGATGACGGCCTGGACGCGGGCGAGGTCCGCCTCGACGAAGCGGCTGCGGTAGGTGTTCGCGCCGGCGTTGAGGACGAGCAGGCCGAGGTCGAGGTCGGCGACGGCCTCGACGATCCGGGCGGTCGCGTCCGCGTCGAGCAGGTCCAGTGCGAGCACGCGGCACGGGGCCCCGTGGGCCCGCACCCGGTCGGCGACCTCCTCGAGGGCCTCAGGCTTGCGGGCGACGAGCACGACGCCGAGGCCGGCCCGGGCCAGCTGCTCGGCGAACGCGGCGCCGACCCCCTCGGAGCCGCCGACGACCAGGGCCCAGGGCCCGTAGCGCTCGCGCAGGCCGGTCACGCCGGGAGCCGCGCTCATGACCCCGCCCCGCGCTCCGTCGCGGCGGGCTCGTCGAACCAGTCCCACTCCCAGGGGGTGATGGTGGCCAGGGGCCCGGTGAGCAGCGGGGTGGCCGTGCTGGCGAGCGTTGCGGGCGGGGCCGGCAGCGGATCCGCGGCCAGGTCCCGTGCGAACTCGACCGGGCCGGCCTCGAGGTAGGTGAGGCGGATCCGCGTGACCGGTCCGTCTGGGTTGCTGCGGCTCGGGGCGCTGCGGAAGGTCCACACGCCCGCGACACCGTCGCGCGCGAGCAGGTCGGGCACCTGGGTCTCGTGCTCGAACCGGGACAGGTCGGCCACGTCGGGGTGCGGGGAGGTCTCGACCCGGCTCACCTCGACGTACACCCCGCGGTGGGGTCGGAAGGGCAGCGCGGCGAGGGTGACGAGGGCCCGGGGCGCCACGTAGCCCCGGACGGGACGGAACATCCGGGTCATCGGCCGTTCGGTCCAGGCCAGCTCCGGACGCCGGCCCTGGTGGATCGCCCGGTCGCCGAGGTCCTTCCACTCGCCGATCGAGTCCGCGGCCGGCTCGGCGAACCAGTACATCGCCAGGTACTGGCTGCCGGCGAGGGCGGGGTCGGGGTAGCTGCCGAGCCGCTCGCACGCGGGGGTACGCACCCAGCGGTCGCCGTGGACGACGCCGGGCAGGGCGAGGTTCTCGGGGCGGTGGTCGAGCTGGTGCCACGCGTTGTAGTCGCGATGGCGCGCGGGGTCGGTCACCTTCGGGAACGAGAAGAAGGCGCGGGTGGCGGTTTCCGGGGTGCTCGGGATCATCTCGGCCCTCTCCACGGGTGGGCGCTGGTGGAGCGCGATCGGGCCGGCGTCGCCGCCGCGCTCGGCCGCTGACGCTTGACCCTAGGGCCGCACCAGCACTACCGTCAAGCAAGCGCTTGGTTGACGTAAGTGCCCGCGAAGGAGCCCCCATGACCGCCAGCGACGCGGACTTCCGCGCCCGGCTCGACGCCCTGATCGGCCTCACCGACCCGCCGCGCCGGGCCAAGGACGCGGTCACCGAGGCGGCAATCCGCATCTGGTGCGACGCCGTCGGCGACGAGAACCCCGCCTACCAGGACCCGCAGTGGGCCGCCCGCTCCGCCTGGGGCGGCATCGTGGCCCCGGCGACCTCGCTGAACATGTGGACCCTGCCGGGCAACCGGCGCAGCCACCGCCACGCCGAGAGCCTCGACCGGGTCAACGAGGTCCTCGCCGAGCGTGGCTTCACCTCGGTGGCCGCGGTGCAGACGGAGCACACCTACGTACGCCCGCTGCGCCCCGGCGACCACCTCGAACAGTTCCCCTCCATCGGCGCGGTCTCCCCGGAGAAGTCCACCCGCCTCGGCCGGGGCCACTTCGTCGACCTCGTCAGCGACTACCGCACCCTCGACGGCGAGCCGGTCGGACGCGTCGTCCTGCGGATGCTCCGCTGGAACCCGGCGACCCGGGCCGAGGTCCCGGCGACGCCCGGGGACCGCCTGGCCCGGCCGGTGCGTCCGGTCGGTGCCGCCCCGACCGACCTGCCGCCCGCCGGCACCACCGGCAGCCTGACCGCGCACCTGCAACCCGGCTACGCCGCCGCCCCCCTCGACGAGCGCCCCTACCTCGTCGGCACCGCCGAGCTCACCGACGGGACCCGCCTCACCGCAGACGTCGTGGACCTGCGCCCCGACCTCGTGCACGACGGCATGCCGGTCGTCGTGGCCCACCGGCGCACCCGCGACGGCCATATCTTGCCGGTCCTCACCGCCCCGCGGCCTGAACGCCGCACGAGCACCCGCACCGGGGCCGAGGTGCGCACCGGGCAACGCCTCGCCCCCTGGCCGATCCCCGTCACCCAGCTGTCCATCGCGGCGCTGGCGACCGCGACCTTCGACTTCAACGACGTGCACCTCGACCGCGACGCGGCCCTCGAGCGGGGCGCCCGCGACGTCTACATGAACATCCTCGGCTCGAGCGCGCTGGTCAACTGCTACCTCACCGACTGGGCCGGGCCGGAGGCCCGTGTCGTCGACTTCCGCACCCGCCTCGCCGCGCAGAACCACCCCGGCGACACCTTCACCCTCGACGGTGTCGTCACCGGCGTGAAGCCGGCGCCCGGGGCCACCGGGGGAACGCACGTCACCGTCGACGTCCGCGGCACCAACAGCCTCGGCGACCACGTCATCGCCTCCGCCGCCCTCGCCCTGCCCTGAGAGGAACCCCGTGCTCGCCAGCTACGTCGTCGACTCCGGCTCCCCCGACAGCCTGCGGCTCGGCCAGCTCGACGCCCCGACGCCCGGCCCCGGTCAGGTGCTCGTGCGGGTCCAGGCGGCGAGCCTGGACCGGGTCGACACGTACATCCGTCGCGGCACCCACGGGATGGCGGTCGCCGGGCCGGCGATCCTCGGCCGGGACGTCGCCGGCACCGTGGTGGGGACCGGTCCCGGCGTCACCGGTCTCGCTCCCGGCGACGCGGTCGTCGGGCTGACCACCGGCACCCACGCCGAACTCGCCGTCGTCCCGGCCACGCACTGCTTCCCGCGGCCGGCCGCGCTCGACGCCGTCCACGCCGCGGCGGTGCCCACCGCCGGACGCACCGCCTACGACGCGGTCGTCAACCTCGCCGGGGTGCGCCCCGGTGACCGGGTCCTCGTCGTCGCCGCCGCGGGCGCCGTCGGCACCTTCGCCGTCCAGTACGCCCACCACCTGGGCGCGCGCGTCGTCGGCACCAGCGCCCCGGCGAAGGCCGACGCCGTACGCGCTCTCGGCGCCCTCGACGTCGTGGACCACTACCGCCCCGACGTCGTCGAGTCCCTGCGTGCCGCCCTGCCCGGCGGCGAGGCCGACGTCATAGTCGAGTCGGTCGGCGGCACCCTGTGGTCCGACGTGCTCAAGGTCCTCGCCCCCGGCGGGCGACTGGTCACCTGCGGCGTCACCGCCGACAGCCACGCCCACCTGCACCTGGGTCGACTCATGGTCAAGGGCTGGACGCTGCGCGGCATCGGCCGGCCCGGGCCCGAGGCGGTGGCCCGCCAACTGCGCGAGGCTCTCACTCTCTCGGCCGTCGCCGCCGTCCCCGCGGTCGCCGCCACGTACCCGCTCGAGCGGGCCGCGGCCGCGCACGACCGGCTGGAGGCCTCCGACTTCGTCGGGCGGATCGTCCTCGCGATCGGCTGAGCGGGGCCGCGGGAAGCAGCTCCTCGTTGTGGTGCCTCGTCATGCAGCCTGGAACGGGTGATCCGCGCCGCGTGGGGCGGTGGTGGCCGCCGAGCCGGTCCGGCCGCTCACCACGCCGGTGAATCGTCTACGACATCAGCTCGACAGCGTCCCACGTGTGGATCCTCCGCGACGGACACCATGGCGGATCCTGCTCACAGACGAGGCGTCAGGTGAGCGACTCCCCCGACACGGCGGACAGGACGACGAGCGGGATCTGCCGCCCGAAGCCCGCGGCCCGTTCGGCGTAGCGCCCCACGTTCGGCTTCTGCGCCACGACGTGCGCGAACAGCTCCGGGTCGCGCTCCCCGTCGGTCACCCGCGCCCGCACCGCGATCGTCCTGCGCCGCAGGACGATCCAGCAGAGGTCGTGGTGCCGCGCGTTCACCACCCAGGCCGGGTCCTTGGGGCCGCCGCCCTTGGAGCCGACGACCACCAGGTCCGTCCCGTGCGGCACGTACGGCAACGCCGCGTCGCGCAGCTGCCCGGACCGGCGGCCCACCGTCGTCAGCAGCAGCGTGGGGTTGTACGGGAACCGGCCCGCCAGCGCGTACTGCAACGACACGAGCGAGAACCCGGTCCTGCGGACCAGGAACCGGTCGAACGCCATCCCGCGCGGCCCACGGATGACGATCAGCCACGACCGGCCGTACGAGGCGAACGACCTCGTCTCCGCACCGATCCGCTTTCCCCGGCTCATCGCGCCCGGGCCAGCAACGGTGACAGCGTCTCGGCGACGTCGGCGACGTCCTCGATGCCCCGGACCACCTCGACGAGCTGCTCCTGCGTGCCCGCGTCGAGGATCCCGTCGCAGAACGTGGCCAGCTTGCCGGTCACGAAGTCCCAGTCCGCCCGCGTCGCGGAGTCCCACGGGTCGCCCTGGGCGAAGTCCGACTCGACGACGTACTCCCGGCCGCCGGCCCGGATCGTCAGCGCGCCGCGCGTCCGGCGGATCTGACCGCCCGGATGCTCCCTGAGGTCGGCCTCCCACTCGGCGTCGAGCACCGGGTCGGGCGCCGTCGTGATCCGGCGCGCCAGGTCCCACACCTCGGGGTCCGTCAGCCGCTGCGGGTCGTACCACTGCGGACCCGGCGCGTGCCCGAGCAACGCCAGCGCCGCGGCGTACGGCATGTTGAAGGCACCGTCCAGCGGCGCGACGAGCGTGTCCGGGATCTGTGGGGCCGGTTCCCGGAACTGCAACGTCCGGTAGGCCGCCGGGCTCAGCCGGATCTCCATGGACTCGATCTGCGACACCGGCACCCCGTGGATGCTCGGGAACGCGCGGATCGCGTCGAGCGCGGCGTGGGTGAAGCGGCACGTCGGGTACGGCTTGAGCGACGTCTCGCTGATCCACCACGTCGACCCCAGGCCGGCGACCATCTCGTGCCGCTCACCGCCGAGGAAGCCCATCGCCTCGATGAAGCCCGGGGTGCGGTCCAGCACGTCCAAGTCGCCGGTGTAGCCCTCCTCGGCGAGCGCCGCGCCGAGCATCCCGGCGTGCGCGATCGCGCCGTACGGGCCGTACTTGAACGCGTTGAACGAGCGCCGCTCGGCCATGTAGGAGTTCTTCGCCGGCGGGGCCAGCCAGGCGACCAGGCCGAGCGCGTGGGTCAGGCGCTCCGGCTCCCAGCCGCCGACGACGGCGCACGCCGCGGCGGTGCCCATCGAGGCGTACCCGTGCGACGACAGCGGCGACCAGCGGAACTGCCCGTCGGAGAAGGCCATCAGCGAGGTCGACAGGTTCAGCCGCGCGTTGATCTCGAAGGCGAGGATGCTCGCGCGCAACAGGCTCGCCCCGTCGGCGTGCAGCCGCTCGGCCTCGGCCAGTCCGGCCGCGACCCCGAACACCGCGAAGTGCGCCGAGTTGAAGAAGGTGTCGTCCGCGTCCAACGCGTTCATCATGTCCGCGTTGGCGTGCGCGGCGTTGATCGCCGCGACCCGCTGCCCCAGCCCGAACACCGTCGCCTCGGGCGGGCCGCCGAAGCGGGCGGCGACCCGCTGGACCATGCGGCTGCGCCGCAACCGCACCGCCGCCAGCCCACAGACGAGCGAGTCGAGAAAGACGAGCCTTCCGTAGTCGCGCACCGACTCGGGAATGTCCTCGTCGCGGGTCGTCGTCGCGAACCGCGCGAGCAGCTGCGTCCGGGTCGGTCCCGTCGCGTCGGTCACCGCTCAGCCCACCTTTCCCGGCGCGACGAGCCGGTTGCCCTGCGTGTCGCGCGGCAGCGGCACGGGGATCGCCGCGAGCAGCTTCTGTGTGTACTCGTGCCGCGGGTTGGCGAAGATCCGCTCCGTGGTGTCGGTCTCCACGACCTCACCGGAGGCCATCACCATGACCCGGTCGGCGATGACCTCGACGAGAGCCAGGTCGTGGCAGACGAACAGGTACGCCAGACCCAGCTCCTCCTGCAGGTCCCGGAGCAGGTTGAGCACCTGCGCCCGCACCGACACGTCCAGCGCCGCGACCGGCTCGTCGCACACGATCAGGCTCGGCTTCATCGTCAGCGCCCGGGCGATCGCGACCCGCTGCAGCTGCCCGCCGGACAGCTCGGCCGGGTAGCGCTCCAGGTAGCGCGAGCCGATGCCGACCCTGTCGAGCAGCTCGACGGCCTCCCGCTCACGCGTGACCCGGTCCTTGTCGGTGTGCACGAGGATCGGCTCGGCGACCGCGTCCTTGATCGTCATCCGCGGGTCGAGGGAGCTGTACGGGTCCTGGAAGATCATCTGCATCCGCTGACGCAGCTCGCGCATCCGCTTCGTGGCCAGCACGTCGATCCCGTCGAAGGTCACCGACCCGGAGTCCGGCTCGATGAGGCGCAGCACCATGCGTCCGACCGTCGACTTGCCCGCGCCGGACTCACCGACGACCGCGAGGCACTCACCGCGCTCCAGGGTGAGGCTCACCCCCTTGACCGCGTGCGACCACTTCGTACGCCGGCCGAGCCAGTCCCGGCCGGAGCTGAACGACTTCGTGAGGCCGTCGACCTCGAGCAGGCTCATCAGACCGTCACTCCATCCAGAGAGAGCTCCGCGACGCGTACGCACCGCGCGTCGTGCCCGGCGGCGCCGTCGACCCGGACCAGGCCCGGGTGGGCCACGTCGCACCGGCCCGGCTGGACGAACTCGCACCGGCTGCTGAACCGGCATCCGTGCGGCCAGGCACCCGGGGCCGGGATGCCACCGGGAATCGAGCGCAGCCGCCGGCCGGTGCTCAGACCCGGCCTCGGGATCGACCCGATCAGGCCGGAGGTGTAGGGGTGCCGCGGGTGGAAGAAGATCTGCTCCGAGGGAGCGTTCTCGGCCACCTCGCCGGCGTACATGACCACGACCTGCTGGCACAGCTCGGCCACCACGGCGAGGTCGTGGCTGACGAACAGCAGCGCCACGCCGGTCTGCTCCTGCAGGTCGCGCAAGAGCTCGAGGATCCGCTCCTGCACCGTCACGTCGAGCGCCGTCGTCGGCTCGTCGGCGATGAGCAGGCGCGGGTTGCACGCCATGACCATCGCGATCATGACGCGCTGGCACATGCCGCCGGAGAACGCGTGCGGGTACTCGTCGACCCGCTGCGCCGCCCGCGGGATCTGCACCAGCTCCAGCATCTCGACGGCGCGGGCCCGGGCCTGTTTGCGGTTCATGCCCAGGTGCTTGCGCACCGACTCCGCGATCTGGTCCCCGACCGTAAAGGCCGGGTTCAGGCTGCGGATCGGCTGCTGGAAGATCATGCCCATGCCGGGGCCACGCAGGTTCCGCCACTGCTTCCGGGTGCCCGCGGTGAGGTCCGTGCCGTCGAAGACGATCCGGCCCGAGGCGATCCGCCCGCCGGTCGCCTCGGTCAGACCCATCACCGCGACCGAGGTCACCGTCTTGCCCGACCCGGACTCGCCGACGAGAGCCACCGACGCTCCCGGCTTGAGGGAGAACGAGACGTCCTGGACGGTCGTCTGCCACCCACCGGAGGGTGCGGGGAACTCGACGGTGAGGTTCTCCACGCGCAGCAGGTCCGCCGCCGGGCCGGTGGCGGCGTCGGTCCTGGTGCCGGCGATCACGCCGGGTGCCGTTTCATGTGCCATGTCAGCTCCTGGTGGGGGCCGGGCCGGTCAGTTGCCCGACCGGGTGCGCACGAGGGCGCGACGGACACCGTCACCGACGTAGGTGAAGGCGAGGACGGCGAGGAAGATCATCACGCCGGGCGGCCAGACGAGGTACGGCGCGAGGCGCATGTTCGAGGAAGCCGTCGAGAGCATCGAGCCCCAACTGGCCGTGGGGGCCGTGACGCCCAGCCCGAGGAAGCTCAGGCTCGCCTCGGCCGCGACGGCGCTGCCCAACGACACCGAGATGACGAGGATGATCGGCGGCAGCACGTTGGGCAGCACGTGCCGCACCGCCGTGCGCAGGGTGCTGCAGCCCAGGGCGATCGAGGCCTCGATGTAGGTCTCGTGCCGCACGTCCATCGTGCCGGCGCGGGCCACCCGGAAGAAGCGCGGTGCCATGACCAGGCCGATGGCGAGCATCGCGTTGGTGATGCCGGAGCCGAGGACCGCGACGATGGTGATGGCCAGCACGAGCGACGGAGCGCTCATCAGCGCGTCCATGATGCGGGTGAGGATCGTGTCGACCCAACCGCCGCGGTAGCCCGCGATCATCCCGAAGGGCAGGCCGAGCACGAGCGCGACGGCCGAAGCCTGCAGCGCCGCCCAGAGCGAGACCCGCGCCCCGAAGATGAGCCGGCTCAGCACGTCCCGGCCGTAGTCGTCGGTCCCCAGCCAGTGTTCGGCATTCGGCGGCTTGAGCCGCTGCAACAGGTCCTGCACGTCGGGGTCGTACGGCGCCAGGGCCGGGGCGAAGATCGCGATGAGGGTCAGCACGAGCAGGAAGACGCCGGCCACGATCGTCGCGGGGCGACGCACGATGCTCCCGAGGATGCCGGGGGCGGCGACCGGCTCCGGGGCACCCGTACCGGTGGCCGCCGTGGGCACCTCGGTGAGGACGGTCTCGGTGAGGCCGTCGCCGGGCACGCCGACGTCGGGTGATTCGCTCCCCGGCACCGGGGACGCGGGGGGCCGATTCGTGCTCATGACCGCACCTTCGGGTTGAAGTAGCCGTAGGAGATGTCGACGATGAGGTTGACGAGCACGACGATCGTGGTGCTGAAGAGGACGAAGCCGAGCAGCACCGGCACGTCACGCCCCTGTACGGCCTCGACGGCGGTGCGCCCGAGACCCGGCATGTTGTAGATCATCTCGATGGTCACCGACCCGGCGAGGACCTCCGCGACGCGGAAGCCGAGGACGGTGATGACGGGGATGCACGCGTTCTTCAGGGAGTGCTTGAACACGACGCTGGCGCGCGACAGCCCCTTGGCCTCGGCGTTGAGGATGTAGTCGGTCTTCATGACCTGCCCGAGCGCCGAGCGCAGTTGCAGGGTCACCTCGGCGGCGGGGAGCAGACCGAGCGCGATGCCCGGCAGGATGAGGTGCGAGAGCCACGGCCAGAAACCGGCGGAGAGCGGTTGGTAGCCGAAGGCCGGAAACATCTGCAGCCCCACCGCGAAGACCGAGGCGAGCACCAGGCCGAACCAGAAGCCCGGGATGGCGATCGAGATCGAGGCGAACCAGTTGACGACCCGGTCGACGATGCCGCCGGAGCGCAGCGTGGCCACGAGCGCCAGGATGGTCCCGAGCACGACGGCGAAGATCATCGCAACGAGCACCAGCGACATCGTCGTGGCCATCCGCCGGGTCAGCAGCTCGGTCACGGTCTGGTCCGAGAGGAAGGACGTGCCGAGGTCGCCGCGGACGACGTCGCCGATCCACATGAGGTATCGCAGAAGGACCGGATCGTTGAGGTTGAGTTCCTCGCGGATCGCCTCGACGCGTTCCGGGGTCGGTTCGTCACCGGCGAGGACGGCGGCCGGGTCCCCTGGGGCGAACTCGATCAGGACGAACACGAGCAGCGGGACGACGAACAGCAGGGGTATTGCCGCGAGTAGTCGCCTGCCGGCGTAGCGGAGCATGTCCTACCTCGACTCTGGGCGTGGTGCCTGGGACTGGCCGGTCGCGCGGCCTGGGGCCGGGCGGGGCCGGTGAGGTGTCGCCGCCGGCCCCCACAGCGGGTGGGTCCGGCGGCGACACCACCGGGTGGTCAGGAGCGGACGGTCACTTCTTGACCGCGATGTTGCGCAGGTCCCAGATGCCGATGTTCGACATCGGGATGTTGTCGAAGCCGACGACGTTCTCCTTCGCGACGGTCGCGTTGGTCTGGTTGCACAGCGGCACGTACCAGGCCTGTTCGAGCGTCGTCTTCCAGATGTCCTGGTACAGCGGGGCGCGCTTGTCCATCGACAACGCGGGGTTGCCGGCCTCGGCTGCCTTGGCCGCGACGAGCGAGGGGTCCGCGGCGAGCTTGTAGGTGTTCAGCAGGTAGGTGTTCACCGTCGCCGCCGGGTCGGCCTTCGGGCTCCACGACGTGGCGACCATCATCTCGAAGTCGCCGGCGATGAAGCGCGGCTCGTTCTCGGTGTTGGGCACGGGGTTGAGCGTCGCGTCGATGCCGACGGCCTTCAGCGACGCCTGCACCACGTTCGCCGGCTGCTCGGCGTTCGTGCCCGCGGCGAAGGTGATGGACACCTTGGCGCCACCGGCCTGCTGCACCAGGGCCTTGGCCTTGTCGACGCTGAACTCGTACGGGTAGGTGTAGTTCGGGATGCGGCTCGGGTCCGTCTCGCCGACGAGCTGGCGCGTCGGCGTGCAGTAGCCGCTGAAGAGTGCGCTGATCGCCGCCGGGTCGACCGCGTGGGCGATCGCCTGGCGGACCTCGGGCTTGGCGACGGCGCCCTTGTTGGCGCGCATGTAGACGCCCACGAGGTTCTTGAACTTGACCTGGTGCTGCTGCAGGCCGCTGCCCGTGGTGACGATCTTCTCGACCGTGGCGATCTCACCGGCCGAGCTGAGCGGGGCCAGGTCGACCTGGCCGCTCTGCAGACCGTTGAGGCGGGCCGCGGCGTCGGGCACGCGCTGCAGCTCGATGCCGCCGAGGCGTCCGACGTTCGGGTCCCAGTAGCTGTCGGCCCGCTTGAGGACGAGCTTCTCCTGGGGCACGAGCTCGGTGGCGATGTACGGGCCGGAGCCGGCGTTGCCGGGCTTGTTCTTGATGTCGACGCCGTCGGTGATGGCCTTCGGGCTGACCATCATGCCGGCCGTGCCGGTGAAGGACGCGGGAAGCTGGACGCCCTTGCCCTTGACCAGCTTGAGGCGCACGGTCGTCTTGTCGACGACCTCGACCGACTCGATGTCGGCGAGGTCGCCCTTGAGGGTCGAGGTCGCGAGGGTCTTGCCGCGCTCGATGTTGACCTTGACGGCCTCGGCGTCGAACGCCGTGCCGTCGTGGAACTTCACGTCGTCACGCAGCTTGAGCTCGAGGACGCTGCCGTCCTCGACGAAGTTCCACTCCTTGGCCAGGCCCGGGACGATCTTGTCGTCCTTGTCGAGCATGGTCAGCCGGTCCCAGACGAGGAACAGGTAGCCCCAGGCGCCGTAGCTCGTCTGGGCGGCCGGGTCGAGGTCGCGCAGCGGACCCGCCGACGCGAACTTGAGCACGGCCGAGGTGTCGATCTCGCCCTGGCCAGCGCCGTTGGTGCCGGAGCTCTCCGGTGAGCTGCAGCCGGCCACGGCGAGGGCCCCGATGGCGATCAGCGCGACCACGCGTCGCCTGGTCTTGTTCTTGACGCCCATTCTCATCCTTCCAAACACGAGCCGAATCGCTCCGGCCGATCGAGAGGTGGTGTTGTCCCCCGACGGCTGCCCGGCGGGATCGGTGGGATCGGTGGGTCGATGCGATGTCTTCGGGGTGTGTGGGTGCCGGCCGCCCGCGGGTCAGCCCTCCGCGGAGAGGATCAGTGCGCTGGTCGGGACCCCGACGCCGGCCGTCACGAGGACGTTGCGTACGCCGTCGGGCTGGTTGGTCGAGGTCCCCCGGACGAGGCGGACGCCCTCCGCGACGCCGTTCGTGCCGTGCAGGTAGGCCTCACCGATCTGGCCACCGTGGGTGTTGGTCGGCAGCGACCCGGTGACCTCGAGGTTGCCGTCGGCGATGAAGTGCCTGGCCTCACCGCGACCGCAGAAGCCGTACTCCTCTAGCTGGTGGAGCACGTACGGGGTGAAGTGGTCGTAGAGGATCGCCGCGTCCATGTCGGCGGGTCCGAGGCCCGACTGGGCCCACAACTGTCGGGCGCAGAGCTCGACCTCGGGGATCCGGGTCAGGTCCTCGCGGTAGTAGCTGACCATCTGGTACTGGTCCGGCCCCAGACCCTGGGCCGCGCCGACGATGTAGGCCGGGGTGGCGGGCAGGTCCTTGGCGCGCTCGGCGCTGACGACGACCATCGCCTGGCCGCCGTCGGTCTCCTGGCAGCAGTCGAACAGGTGCAGCGGCTCGGCGATCCAGCGGGAGGCCTGGTGCTCCTCAAGGGTGAGCGGCTTGCCGTGGAACCACGCCCTGGGGTTGTTCGCGGCGTGCTTGCGGGCGAGCACGGCGACCCGGCCGTAGTCCTCGCTGGTCGCGCCGTACTCGTGCATGTAGCGACGGGCGAACATCGCGGTGTGCTGGGCCGGGGTGAGCAGGCCGTACGGGTTGACCCAGGAGCGGTACTCGTTGTCCGAGGTGGCCTGGGTCTTCGCCGGCGGCGGCCCCTGCCCGAAGCGGACGCCGGAGCGCTCGTTGAAGGCGCGGTAGGCCACGACGACGTCGGCGACGCCGCTCGCGACGGCCATGGCGGCCTGCTGGACGGGGGCACAGGCGCCGCCACCGCCGTAGGGGATCCGGGAGAAGAACTTCAGCTCGGGGATGCCCAGGCTGCGGGCGACCATGTTCTCCGGGTTGGTCTCCATGGTGAAGGTCGTCATGCCGTCGACGTCGGCGGGGCTCAGGCCCGCGTCGGCCAGGGCGGCCGATACGGCCTCGACGGCCAACTGCAGCTCGCTGCGGCCGGAGTCCTTGGAGAACTCCGTCGCGCCGATGCCGACGATCGCGGTACGCCCCGACAGGAAGTTGGACGTCACGTCACTGCTCCGTTCCGCGGGGCAGGCGCACGGTCACCTCGGAGACGGCGTGCGCGCCCTTGCTGTTCATGCCACGCACCGCGACGCGCACGGTGTCCTCCTCGACGCCGACGACCTCTCCGGTCAGCCGCATCACGTCACCCGGGAAGTTCGGCACCCCGAGGCGGGTGCTCAGGCGCACCATGCGCGCGGCGGGGCCGGCCCAGTCGGTGACGTAGCGGCCGACGAGCCCGTTGGTGTTGTTGATGCTCATGTAGGTGTCGGGGGTGCCGCGACGTTCGGCCTGGGCCGGGTCGTGGTGCACGTCCTCGTAGTCGCGGGTCGCGAGGGCGCCGGCGACGATGAGGGTCCGGGTCAGCGGGATCTCGAGCTCCGGCAGCGTGTCGCCGACGCTCACCTGCGCGATGGTGATCTGCGTGCCGCTCACAGCTGCTCCCCCGCGTCAACGAGGTCCGCGAGCTGCTGCAGGTGCCAGGCTCCCGAGCCGGCGGTGTTGGCCAGCTGGGTGGTCCAGAGCATGTAGCGGTGGATCGGGTAGGTGACGTCGGCGCCGATGCCGCCGTGCACGTGCTGCACGGTGCGCGCGACGCGGTCGCCCGCCTCGGCGGCCCAGTACTTCGCGACGTGTACGGCCGCGCGGGGCGGCCGGTCGGCCGTCTCGCGCCAGAGCGCGTTGAGGTAGGTGACCTCCATCGCCTCGGTGTCGATGTGGCAGTCGGCGATCTGGTGGGCGACGGCCTGGAAGGTCGCGATCGGCACACCGAACTGCTCGCGCCCCGAGGTGTAGTCGGCGGCCTGGCGCACGGCGGCCTGGCTGACGCCGCTCTGCAGGGCGGCCACGGCGATCCAGACCTGGCGCAGCAGCCAGTCGATCCGGTCCTCCCCCGGGCCCTCGGCGAGCGGCTCCGCGGCGGCGCCGTCGAGGTGCACGTCCGAGGCGAGCCCCCGGTCGGTGCGCTCGAAGGTGTCGCGGCGCACCCCTCCGCCGGTGGTCGGCACGAGGTAGAGCCCGACCGTGCCCTCCTCGTCGGTGGCCGGGACGACGATCGCGTCGGCGAGGTGCGCCGAACGGACGCCGACGGCGGTGCCGCTCAGGGTGACCCCCGCACCGCCGAGCCCGGTGCCGGACCGCGCGCGGACGCGGGCGCCGTACGGCCGGGCGTCGGCCAGGTCGTCGACGGCCACGGTGAGGACCGCGTCCCCGGCGGCCACGCGGGGCAGCCACTCGGCCTGCTGCTTGGCGTCGCCGTAGCGCACCAGCGGCAGGACGCCGCCGACGAGGGTCTCCCACAGCGGGACGGTGCCCAGCGTGCGGCCCTGCTCGACGAAGACCCCGGCGACCTCCCACAGGCCCAGCCCGGCGCCGCCGTGTTCCTCGGGCACGAGCAGCCCGAGGACGCCGGACCCGGCCAGGTCGCGGTACAGGACGCGGTCGAAGCGGTCCGGCCCGGCCTCGACGTCGAAGAGGCGCTGCGGGTCGCCGTTGCGCGAGAAGACGTCGCGCGCCAGGTCGTTGACCGTGACCTGGTCCTCGGCGAGCTGGAAGTCCATCAGTTCTCCTCTCCGGCGGGCTCCGATGCGGAGGTCGCGGCCCGGAAACGCGGCAGGGTGACGTTCTCGTCGTAGTCGAGCCAGTCGACCTGCACGGGCATGCCGATCTCGACCTCGTCGGCCTCCCCGACGAAGTCGGCGACGAGACGCGTGCCCTCCTCGAGGTCGACGAGCACGACGGTGAGCGGGTAGTCGTACCCGGGCGCCTTCGGGTGGTGGCTGACGACGTAGCTGTGCACCGTGCCGCGTCCGCTCGCCTCGACCTCGTGCCACGCGTACGAGTGGCAGGAGGGGCAGATCGGGCCGGGCGGGTGGCGCAGCGTGCCGCAGTCGGTGCAGGCCTGGATGACGAGGCGACGCTGTGCGGCGGCCTCGAACCAGAAGGCGTTGTCGCGCAGGACGAACGGCTTGTGCCGCAGCGCCGGGTCGGCGGCGGCCGGTGCCGGGGGCCTGGCGCGGGACGGGTCGAAGCGCAGGATGCGGAAGCGCTGGCGGGCCACGACCTCGTCGTCCTGGTCGGTGTAGGTGCGCAGCGTCGTGATGAAGTGGCCGGTGCCCAGGCCCGTGGTCTTGCGCGGCGAGACGTCCTCGATGACCGTCGTCATCTTGATCTCGTCGCCCAGGCGCAGCTCGCGCACGTACTCGTGCTCGTCGTTGGTCGCGACGACCCCGACGAAGCCGGCCTCGGCGAGGAGCGCGAGCAGCTGGGCCATGGGGGTGTCCGCCGTGGCGCCCGCGGCGGCGGCCGTGTGGGCCCGGTAGCCGACCATGAGCCAGGTGGACAGCATCGGCGGCGGCGCGACGACACCCTCGCGGCCGGTGTCGCGGGCGGCCCGCTCGTCGACGTAGACGGGGTTCTCGTCGCCCATCGCCTCGACGAAGTGGCGGATCATCGCCTGGTTGACGGCGTCCTGGGCATGGCGGGTGGGCGTGGCCTCGAGGCCGACGAACTCGCGCAGGCGGGCGAGGAAGGCGTCCTCGTCGGTGGCGGCGGCCGGGGTCCGCGTCGTGGTGCTCATGCGGACCGTCCCTTCCTCGGCATGCCGAGGCCGGCGACCGCGATCATGTCGCGCAGCACCTCGTTGGTGCCGCCGCCGAAGGTGTTGATGTAGGAGCCGCGGGTGTAGGCCTCGAGCTGTCCGCCGAGGACGGCGTCCGGGGCGCCGGGTCGCCGGGTCGCGCGGGGCCCGACGACGGAGACGAGGTTGCGGCAGACCCGGTCGTGGGTCTCCGTGCCGTAGACCTTGGCGACGGACGCGGCGGCGGGGGCCGGGTTCTGGCCTTCCCCGACGACGGCGATCTTCCAGTTGAGCAGGCGCATCGCGGTCAGCTCGGCGTAGTCGCGGGCCAGCTCCGTGCGCACCCACGGCTTGTCGAGTACGCGGACGCCGTCGGCGTCGGGCTCGGCGGCCCACGCGGCGACGTCGGTCCACAGCTGCTCGGTACGCCCGCCCATGGCGGCCAGCCCCACCCGCTCGTGACCGAGCTGGCCGGTGATGAGGCGCCAGCCGCCGTTCACCTCGCCGACGAGGGCCTCGGGACCGACGCGTACGTCCTCGTAGTAGGAGGCGTTGGTGTGGGTGATGCCGCTGGTGGCGATCGGCGTGCAGCTGAAGCCGGGGTCCGAGGTCGGCACGATGAGGATGGTGATGCCCTTGTGCTTCGGGGCGGCGGGGTCGGTGCGCACGGCCATCCAGACGAAGTCGGCCTGGCTGACGCCGCTGGTGAAGACCTTCTGGCCGTTGACGACCCAACCCCCCTCGGGCGTGGCCTCGGCCCTGGCCTTCAGCGAGGCGAGGTCGGTGCCGGAGCCCGGCTCGCTGTAGCCGATGGAGAAGATGACGTCGCCGGTGAGCATGCCCGGCAGGTAGGTGCGCTTCTGCTCCTCGGTGCCGTAGCGCATGAGCATCGGGCCGATGTTGTTGATGGTGACGAAGGGGAACGGCGCCTGGGCGCGGTTGATCTCGTCGAAGAGGATGTACTGGTCGAGCGCCGGGCGGCCCTGGCCGCCGTACTCCTTGGGCCAACCGAGCCCGAGCAGGCCGTCCCTGCCGATCTGACGGATGATCTCGCGATAGGCCGGCCGGTCCTCGTTGGTGCCGCCCAGCGCCTCGCGGACCTCGGGCGTGAGCAGGCGCGCGAAGTAGGCGCGCAGCTCCCGGCTCAGCTCTCGATGCTCCGGGGTGTACTCCAGGTACATGGATGTCCTCTTCTCGGGGCGTGGGGCGCCCGTCGGCGTGCCGGGCGGGCCGGCGGGTCAGGTGGCCGGCAGGAGCGCGGTGCGCCCGTTGTCGGCGAACTGTTTCTCGAGGTCCTGGACGTCCGCCGCCGTGAGCGGGCGGTACGCGGTGGACGCGCCGTCGCGGACGTAGACGGGATCGGTCGTGACCCAGGCGGCACGGCGCAGGACCTGCTTGGCGACCTTGCTGTTGCCCGTGGTGGGGATCTCGGTGACGATCCGCACGAAGCGGGGCCGCCACTTGGTGCCGAGGTCGGCCTGCGCGTCGAGGAAGGCGGTGAACGCCTCGGGGTCGAAGCTGGCGCCGTTGCGCAGTTGGAGCGCGCACATGACCTGGTCGCCGGTGCGCGGGTCGGGCACGGCGAAGACGGGGGCGACCGCCACCCGGTCCCAGCGCTCGATGATCCGCTCGGCCGGTCCGGCGGCGAAGTTCTCGCTGTCGACGCGGATCCAGTCCGAGGAGCGGCCGGCGAAGTAGAAGTAGCCGTCGGCGTCGCGGTACGCCAGGTCCCCGGACCAGAAGTCCTCGCCGCGGATCCGCTCGGCGGCGGCCTCGGGGTTCTTGTAGTAGCCCTCGAACCGGGCAGCCATGCCGACTCCGACGAGCTGGCCGATGGCCTCCTCGGCGTTGACGAGCCGTCCGGTCCCGTCGAGCCTGGCCGGCGGGCACTCCAGGCCGGTGGCCTCGTTCATGACCTTGATCTCGGCGCCCGCGACGGCCACGCCGAGCGCCTCGTCGGGGGTCCCCGGGGTGCGGTTGATCCGCATGACGCCCTCGCTGGAGCCGTAGCCCTCGGAGATGACGGCGCCGAAGCGCTGGGTGAAGCGGGCGATGTCGGTGGCCGAGGCCTCGGTGCCGACGGCGCGACGCAGGGTGCTCGTCGCGTCGCGCGGGTCGACCGGCTGGGCCAGGACGTAGGCGAGGGCCCGGCCGACGTAGTTGAAGTAGGTGACGCCGTGCTCGTGCACGTCGCGTACGAAGCCGGACGCGGAGAACTTGCGGACCATGCAGATCGTCGCGCCGCAGACCATGGCGGGCCCGAGGTTGAGCATGACGGCGTTGCCGTGGAACAGCGGCATCGACAGGTAGCTGACCGAGTCGCGGGTCAGCTCGGTGCGGGCCAGCAGCGCCTCGGAGACCGCGGCGAGGCGCCCGTGCGAGCAGATGACCGCCTTCGGGGCCCCGGTCGAGCCCGAGGAGAACAGGAGCAGCAGGTTGGCGCCGGGGTCGACCGCGTCGACGGGCACCGGCGCGCCGGCGTGCCGGGCCAGCCAGGCGGCGTACTCCGGGGAGTCGGTGTTGCGCACCTGCTCGGCGGGGATGCCCAGGTCGAGCCCGTTGACGAGGCCGGCGAGGCGGTCCTCGGTGATGAGCACGTCGCAGTCGGTGTGCCGCACGTCGTGGGCCAGCTCGGCGCCGCGTCGGGTCGGGTTGATCCCGACGACGGTGGCGCCGGACAACGCCGCCGCGCAGATCCAGTACACGTGGTCGGGGGTGTTCTCCAGAAGCACCCCCAGGTGCAGCGGCCTGCCTTCGGGCCGGGGCACCTCGGCCAGGGCGGCGGCCCGGTCGGCGGCTTCCTGCACGACCTGGCCCCACGTGATGGTGCGGCCCTCGAAGAGGAGGCCCGGGTGGTCGTCACCCGTGCGCCCGCGCACGATGTCGCCGAAGACGGCGGGCCCCGAGGTCCGGGCCACCGAAGTCTGAGTCGTCATTGACGTCGCTCCGTCTCGTTCGTCGTCGAATGCGGACCAGCGGCAACAAGCAAGCGCTTGGTCGAGATCGTAAGGTGGGGTGTGACGCAGGTCAAGGCCTGGACAGGGCTTCCCACGGGCTGGCCCCGGCGAGCGCCGAGCGCACCCGGTCGGTGTCCTCACCACGGCGGCGCGGGGCCCGCGGGATCCCGGCGGGCGTCCGCGAGAAGCGGGGCACCGGGGCCGGCTGGGCGACCCCCTCGACCTCGACGACGGCGCGCCGGGCCCGCACCTGCGGGTGCCCGGCCGACTCGGCGACGTCCAGCACCGGGTGTACGCACGCGTCGACGCTCCCGAAGACGCCGGTCCACTCCTGCCGGGTGCGTCCGGCGAAGACCTGCGCGATCCGCCCGGCCCAGCCGGCCCACCCCGACTCGTCGAACTGCCCCGGCCCGTCCTCGGGATCGAGGCCGAGGGTGAGCAGGAACGTGCGGTAGAACTTCGCCTCGATGGCCGCGACGGACATGAACCTGTCGTCGGCGGTGCGGTACACCCGGTAGAAGTGCGCCCCGCCGTCGAGGTAGTTCGTCCCCCGGGTGAGGTTCCAGGCGCCCCGCCCGAGCATCGAGCGGATGACGACGGTGAGCAGCCCGCTGCCCTCGAGCATCGAGGAGTCCACGACCTGCCCACGCCCGGAGGAGACGCGCTCGTGCAGGGCGGCCAGAACGCCGAAGGCCAGCACCATGCCGCCGCCGGCGAAGTCGGCCAGGTACATCGGCGGCACGACGGGGCCCTGCTCGGGCAGGCCGATCGTGTCGAGCACGCCGGAGACGGCGATGTAGTTGAGGTCGTGCCCGGCGGCCGAGGCGAGCGGGCCGTCCTGGCCCCAGCCGGTCATCCGCGCCACGACGAGGCGCGGGTACCGCTCGGTGAGTTCGGCCGGGTCCAGGCCGAGACGTTCGAGCACCCCGGGACGGAACGGGTCGAGCAGCACGTCCGCGTCGGCGAGCAGCCGGTGCACGAGCCGCCGGTCGGCCTCCGACTTCAGGTCGAGCGTGACGGTCGTACGGCCGCGGTCGATCGCGTTGACCTGCGCGCGCTCCCGCCGGTCGGGCTCGCCGGGCGGGTCCACCCGCACGACCTGCGCACCGAGGTCGGCGAGCATCATCGTCGCGAACGGCACCGGCCCCTGCCCACCGAGTTCGACCAGGCGCAGGCCGGCCAGCGGCCCCTCGGACCGCGGGCCGGTGACCGGGCCGGGGGCGGCACTCACGCCTGCTCCCCGGCGCCGGCCGGGACCGGGCCGGTCACGGCGCGGGGGTCCGTGCTCCACGTCCGCGGGGTCACGCCCTCCTCGCGCAGGACCCGCTTGAGGACCCGCCCGACGGCGTTCTTGGGCAGCTCGGCGCGGACCTCGATGTGGGAGGGGACGGCGTACCGCGGAATCCGCGGGTGCAGCCACTCGAAGAGCTCCGCGGGGTCGATCCGGGCGCCGGGCGCCGGCACGACCGTCACCTTGAGGTCGTCCTCGGCCAGCGGGGAGGGGACCGCGTGGACGGCGACCTCGCCGACGGCCGGGTGGGCCGCGACGATGCCCTCGATCTCGAAGCTGGAGATGTTCTCGCCGCCGCGGCGCAGGTAGTCCTTGCCGCGGTCGACGAAGTAGAGGTAGCCGTCCTCGTCGAGACGGCCGTAGTCGCCGCAGTGGAACCACAGGCCCCGGAAGACCTCCAGGGTCTTCTCCGGCTGGCGCCAGTAGCCGTTGAACATGATCGCCGGGCGGGTGGGGCGGGCGACGATCTCGCCGACCGCGCCGACGGGCAGCGGGTTGTCGTGCTCGTCGACGATGCGCACCTCGAAGGAATCGTTGATCTTGCCGGCGGCCCCGGCGCGGTAACCCCCGGGCGGGGTGAGCGTGATCAGGCTGGCCTCGGTCAGGCCGTAGGCGCCCGAGCCGACCCGCTCCACGCCGAACCGCTCGGTCCAACGGGCGGCGAGGTCGGCGGTGACCGGCGAGCCGGACACGACGCGCAGCTGGCCGAAGGCCTTGCGGGCGGCCTCGGACTCGGGGGCGCCGGCGATCATCGGCAGCATCGAGCCCATGAGCGCGGCCATCGTCGCGCGGGAGCGCAGGATCTCGCCCCAGAAGCCACTGACCGAGAAGCGCCGCGCGACGTCCATGGCCGAGCCGATCTGGAGCGAGCCCATGACGTGCCCGACGGCGGCCATGTGGAACAGCGGCATCGCCGACCAGAGGACGTCACCGGAGTGGCGCTCGAGGTTCTCGCGCATCTGGCGGGCCATGTTCGCCACGTAGCCGTGGCTGACCAGGCACGCCTTGGACGGTCCGGTCGTGCCGGCCGTGTAGATGAGGTGGCTGGTGGCGTACGCGTCGAGGTCCGGGGTGGTCGTCACCGCCGAGCCCTCGGCGACGGCGGTGTCGAAGTCGACGACCTCGGTGGCCCAGGCGGGCACCGGGCCCGAGGAGGGCCGGCCGGCCACGGGAGCGCCGACGAGGACCGGCGCCCGTAGCCCCGTGCCGACGAGGGCGTCGTCGAGGACGGGCACGAACTCGTCCTCGACGATCATCGCGACCGGGTCGGCGTCGAGCACCTGGTGGGCCAGTACGGGGCCGCGGTTGCTCGTGTTGAGCGGGACGACGAAACCGCCGCAGAGCGTCGTCGCCCACCAGGCGAGCAGGGCCAGACGGCCGTTGCGGGCGAGGACGACGACCCGGTCGCCGGGAGCGACGCGGTCGGCGAGGAACCCGGCGAGGCGACGCGACGCGGCATCGAGCTCAGCCACGGTGAACGGGGTGCCGGCGAGGGTGAGGGCGAGGTTCGGCTGTTCGTCGAGCAGGCGGGACAGGGCGGGCAGGAGGGGGGTGGCGGCGGTGGGACGGGTCACTGGCTCTGGCTGCCTTTCTTCGGGCCGGCCGGTCGGGTGGGCGACCGGCCGGCCGGCGGGTGGGGAGCTGGCGCTCAGCCCTTCGTCATCGCGACGGTGCGCAGGTCGAACAGGCCGAGGTTGGTCCACGGCAGCTGCTCGGCCCCGACGACCTTCGGGGAGGCGATGGTGGCGCTGGTGAGGTTGCAGAGCGGGATGAACCACGCCTCGGTGAACAGCCGCTCCCACAGTTGGTGGTACTGCGTGGCGCGCTCCCCCACGCTGGAGCGGGGGTCGGCGGCCCTGGCCGCGATCGGGGCGATGGTCCCGGGGTCGGTGGCGAGCTTGTAGTTGCCGGTGAGGTAGTTGTCCACCGTGCCCGCCGGGTCGAGGCGCGGGTTGAAGGTGTTGGACACCTCGAGTTCGAAGTCGCCGGCGATGAAGCGGGCCTCGGTCTCGGAGTTCGGCGTCGGGTTGAGCTTCGCGTCGATGCCGGCCTGGGCCATGGCGGCCTGGATGGCGGTGGCGGGCTGCTCGGTGTTGGTGCCGGCGGAGAAGGTGATCGACACCTTGGCCCCGCCGGCCTCGGCGATCAGCGCCTTGGCCTTGGCGAGGTCGAACTCGTACGGGTAGGTCGCCGCCGGGTCCGCCCACGGGCTGTCCGGATAGATGCTGCGGGTGGGCGTGCAGGTGTCGGCGAAGAGGGCGCGGATGGCGGCCGGGTCGACCGAGCGTGCGATGGCCTCACGGACCCGCTTGTCCTTGAGGTCGCCCATGTCGGCGCGCAGCAGGATGCCGAGGACGTTGCGGAACGGGCGGGTGGTGACCTTGAGCTGACCGGCCTCGCCGAGCTGGCGGGCCTGGACGACCTCGTTGGCCGAGGAGACGAAGCTGAGGTCGGTCTGACCGCTGACGACGCCGTTGAGTCGGGTGGCGCCCTCGGGGACGCGGGTGATCTCCATCCCGGCGAGGCGCCCCGCGTTCGGGTCCCAGTAGGCGCCTTCGGCGCGCTTGACGACGTACTTTTCGTTGGGCACGAACTCGGTGGCGACGTACGGGCCCGAGCCGGCGTTGCCGGGGGCGCGCTTGAGGTCGACGCCGTCGGCGATCGCCTTGGGCGAGACCATCATGCCGGCGGCGGTGGCCAGGGCCGAGGGGAGCACCGCGCCGGTGCCCGGCGTGAGGTTGAGGCGCACGGTGTGCGCGTCGACGACGGTGACGCCGGTGACGGCGGCGAGGTCCTGCTTGATGGTGCTCGTCGGCAGCGTCTGGCCGCGCTCGATGTTGACCTTGACGGCGGTCGCGTCGAAGGGCGTCCCGTCGTGGAAGGTGACGTCGTCGCGTAGGGCGAGTTCGAGGTGGGAGCCGTCCTTGGCGTAGGTCCACGAGGTCGCCAGGCCGGGGACGATCCCGTCCCTGGAGTCGACCATGGTGAGCCGGTCGTAGATCAGCGTGAGGTAGGGGTAACCGCCGGGGGCCGGCTGGGCCGGGTCGAGGTTCTGGAACGGGGACGAGGCCGTGACCCGCAGGACGGCGTCGGGGTCGATCTCCCCCGTGCCGGCACCGGTGGCGCCGGGGCTGCTGGTCGGGGTGCCGGAGCAGGCTCCGAGGGCGAGGGTGGCGAGCAGGCTGGTGGCGACGGCGAGGCGTCGGTGGTGCGGGAGGCGGGACAAGGTGCTCCTTTCCTGACCTGCCGCTCCGAGCCGGGAGCGGCTCCGCGGCCGGCGGCGGGGTCCCGGGTGCCCGGGGCGCGGCCGGGGTGCCGGCGGGTCGTTCGGCAGTGGCCGCGCGGGCGCGGTGGTCACGGTGGGTGGTGGATGGCGTCGGCGGCGTGATGCCCGCCTGGAGCTGCTCGGCGCGCGGCGTCCCCGAGGCTGCCGACATGCGGCGCCCCTCGCGAACCAACCAAGCGCTCGATTGGGACGGTAGGGGCAGGCTGCGGGCGCGTCAATGGGCGGACGCCCGCCGCGACCCACAAAAGGACGCCACCGCGACCCACGGCCGGACGCCACCCGCGACCCACGGAGGGACGCACCACCCACGGACGGCCGCCACCGCAGCCCACGGAGGGACGCCGCCGCGGCCCGCACGGACGGACGCCGCCGCGACCCGTGGGGGCGACGCCGGGGCGCAAGCGTTGCCAGCGCGCCACCGGGTCGCTAAAGTGCGATCAAGCAAGCGCTTGGTTGCCCTGACCGGCCGAAGGAGTCCGCCCGGTGGAAGCCACCCTCGCCACGGCACAGCCCCGCGACACCGGCATCGACGCCGTCGCCTCAGCCACCCGCCGGCTCGTCGACGCGATCACCCGCGCGGGCGGGGCCATCGACGCCGACGCCGACCGGATCGTGGCCGACCTCGACGGGCTCACCGCCCGGATCGACGCCCATGCCCCGGACCTCTCCGAGCGGATCGCGACGATGTGGCGCCAGCCCGGCCCGGGCCGTTTCGACCCCGCCGGCGGCACCGAGAACCCGCTGTCGCCGCCGGTGAGTCTCTGGGTCGAGCCGGACGGCTCGCTGCGCGGCGAGGTCACCCTGCGGCTGGCCTTCCAGGGACCTCCGGGGCACGTGCACGGCGGCACCTCGGCCATGCTCATGGACCACGCCCTCGGCATCGCCAACGCCCGCGCCGGATACGCCGCGGTGACCGTCGGGCTCGACGTCTCCTTCCGCGCGGCCATCCCGATCGGCTCGACGATCACGATCCTGGCCCGGCACGACGGGCGCGACGGGCGCAAGGTACGCAGCTCCGGCGAGCTGCGCGTCGGGGACCTCACGTGCGTCACGGCCACCGGCACCTTCGTGCTGATGGACGACCCGTCGACGCGGGACATGTTCCGACGAGACTCGAGGGAGCAGGGATGAGCACGAGTCCCGACCCGACCAGCGCCCCACCCGGTCCGCTCGCCGGCCGCGGTGCCCTCGTCATCGGCGGGGGTGGCGGCTTCGGCCGCGCCATCGCCGCCGTGCTGGCCGCCGACGGGGCCGCCGTGACGATCATGGGGCGCACCGAGGCCACGCTGCGAGCGGCGGCCGCGACGATCGCCGCAGCCGTTCCCGGGGCGCTGCCGGTGCGGGTCAGCGTCGGCGACTCCGCCCTCGATCAGGACGTGGCCGCCGCGGTGCGCGTCGCCGACGAGACCCCGTTGGCGGCCGTCGTCACGACCGTCGGCGGCGGCACCTTCCGCCCCGTGCTCGCCCTCGACGCCGAGACCCTCGAGTACGACTTCCGGCGCAACGTCACGACGGCGCTGCACGCGATCCGGCACGGCGGACAGGCCCTGGCCGCGCGCGGTGGGGGCTCGATCGTGTGCACCTCGTCGAGCGCGGGCGGGCACTCCTTCCCGTTCATGCCGTCGTACTCGGTGAGCAAGGCCGCGCTCGAGGCGCTCGTCCGGGTCGCCGCCGACGAGCTCGGCCACCTCGCGGTGCGGGTCAACGTCGTACGCCCCGGCATCGTGGCCACCGACGGGAAGAACCCGGGCCTGCTGCTGGCCGACCCCGAGCTGGCCGCCGCGACCGTCGCCGAGAAGCCCCTGTCGCGAGTCGGACGCGCCGAGGACGTCGCCGCCGCAGTCCGCTTCCTGTGCGGCCCCGAGTCGTCGTGGATCACCGGCGCGTGCCTGCCGGTCGAGGGCGGGGCGCACCTGCGCCGCGCGCCCCGACTGGAGAAGCTCGCCCGGATCGTCGGTGGCGACGAGGTCGTCGACGCCGCCCTGGCGGGCCGCATCCCATGACGGCGGCACAGGTGCCCGCCACCCGGATGGAGCTGGCCACGACACTGCCGCCGACGACGGCGCTGCGCGAGGTGCCCGCGGTCGCGGCGCGCATCGAACGGCTCGGCTTCGACACCGTGCACGTCCCCGAGACGACGCACGACTCCCTGGCGGTCGCCCTGCTCGCGGCCGAGCACACCAGCTGGATCACCGTACGCACCAGCATGACGCTGGCCTTCCCCCGCAGCCCGATGGTGACCGCGTACGCCGCGTGGGACCTCGCACGGTTCTCCGAGGGTCGCTTCCAGCTCGGGCTGGCCACCCAGGTGCGCGGCAACATCGTCGGCCGCTTCTCGGTGCCGTGGGACCGGCCGGCCGAGAACCTGCGCGACTACCTCGCCTCGATCCGGGCGATCTTCGCCGCGTTCGCCACGGGCGGGCCCCTGGAGCACGAGGGCAGCCACTACCGCTTCACCCGGCTCCAGCCCTACTTCAACCCCGGCCCGCTGTCGACCGCGGCCCCGGCGCTCTACACCGGCGGGGTCAACCGGCGCGTCTGCGAGGTGGCCGGCGAGCTCGCCGACGGCTTCGTCACCCACGCGACGAACTCGCACCCGAGCCACCTGCGCACGGTCGTGCTCCCCGCACTCCGCGCCGGGGCCGAGCGCGCCGGACGCGCCCGGATCCCGCGGGTCGTCGTCGTCTCCAAGTCGATCACCGGTCCGACACCGGCCGCACTCGCCGCGAGCCGCGACTCCGCCCGCCAGGAGCTGGCGTTCCTCTTCTCCACCCCGGCCTACCGGACGACCCTGGACCGGCTCGGCCTGGGCCGGGTCGGCGAACGGCTCGCCGGGATGGCCGCCTCCGGGCGCTGGGCGGGACTCGCCGACACCCTCGACGACGAGACCCTGGCCACGCTCATCCCGCACGGCACCTACGCCGAGCTGCCGGACGTGCTCGAACAGGCCTACGGCGGGCTCGCCGACGGGCTCGGGCTCGGGCTGCCGCTCGACCCGGCCGACGACGAGGACTTCGGCGCGCTGCTCGAACGCCTCCGGCGCATCCCGACGAGTACCGCGACCTGCGACCCGCCCGCGACCGGCGGCCCCAGCGACGAGGCCACCGGCGCGACGCGCGGCGGCGCCGGATCGGAGACCCTGTCATGACCGCACGCGTCGGGCTGCTCACCCCGGTCGTCGTACAGCATCCGCGCACCGCCGCCGCCTGGGAGCGGGACGTCCTGGCCGGCCCCGACGTCGGCGGTACGCTGCTGGCCATCGCCCGCGCCGCCGACGACCTGGGCTACCACCACCTGACGTGCAGCGAGCACGTCGCGGTGCCCGCCCCGATCGCCGCCGAGCGGGGCGGGACGTACTTCGACCCCGTGGCCACGCTGTCGTTCCTCGCCTCGGCGACGCGCCGCGTCCGGCTCGCGACGAACGTCGTCGTCATCGGATACCACCACCCGCTGGCCCTCGCTAAGACCTACGGCACCCTCGACCTGCTCAGCGGCGGGCGCGTCATCCTCGGAGTCGGCGTCGGCAGCCTCGAGGAGGAGTTCGACCTGCTCGGCGCCGAGTTCGCCGGGCGCGGCGCGGTCGCGGACGAGGCGATCGCGGCCCTGCGCGCCGCCTGGGGCAGGGCCGTGCCGCACCACGAGGGTCCCCGGTTCACGTTCACCGACTTCGTCGTCGAACCGCACGCGCCGCGCACCACGGTGCCGCTGTGGTTCGGTGGGCGCACCCGCCGCTCGCTGCGCCGTGCCGTCGCGCACGGCACCGGGTGGGCGCCGTTCGGCCTCGGGCCGCAGGAGCTGACCCGCCTGTGGACCTCCGTGGAGCGTCCGGACGACTTCGACCTCGTGCTGCAGATCCCGCCGCTGGACCCGCTCGGGGACCCGGACGGTTCCCGCGAGCACCTGCGCACGGCCGACGCCGTCGGGGCGACCGCGGTCAACGCCAGCCTCGTCGCCACCTCGGCGGCCCACCACCTCGCGCAGATGGCCGCGCTGCGCGAGCTCACCCCGGAACGCTTCGAGACGAACGCGGCCACGACCTGACCGGCCACCGGCCGGATCGACCCGCGAGAAGCCCGCTCGGAAGGAACCCACCATGACCGACTCGCAGCCCGACCGGCTCGCCCGGCTCGAGGCGCGCCTCGAGCAGGCCGAACGGCGCCTCGCCGCCGCCGAGGACCGGCTCGCCCTGTGGCAGATCGTCGCCAGCTACGGCCCCGCTGTGGACAGCGGCTCAGCCGAGGTCACCGCCCGGATGTGGACCGAGGAGGGCGTGTACGACACCTACCCGGTCGTGCTCGACGGCCGGGACGCGCTGCGCGCCATGGTGACCGGCGAGCGGCACCAGGCCCTGATCCACTCCGGCGCCGCCCATCTCATGGGCCTGCCGCACATCGTCGTCGACGGCGATCGGGCCGTCGTGACGAACTACTCGCAGCTCGTGCTCCACGCTCCCGACGAGAACGGCTACCGGATCTGGCGTACCGGCTCCAACCGATGGGAGTTCACCCGCACCACCGAGGGCTGGAAGGTGACCCACCGCTGGAACCGCCAGCTCGACGGCACCGACGAGGGCCGCGACATCCTCGCCCGCGCCGTCGAATCCGAGGCCTGAGGCCGTGCGCATCGGCCTAAGTTCCCCGGTCCTGGCCGACTCCGGACCCCGGCCCCCGTGGGAGGCCGAGGCCGGGGTCGCCGAGCTGCGGGAGGTCTTCACGACCGCCGACCGGCTCGGGTACGAGTTCCTCACCTGCCCGGAGCACGTCAGCGTTCCAGAAGGGCTGGCCCGGGGCGAACGCTTCTACGACCCGGTCGCGACGTTCTCCTACCTCGCGGCGATCACGGAGCGGATCCGCTTCCTGCCGTACGTGCTCGTGCTCGGGCTGCACCATCCGCTCGAGCTGGCCAAGCGGTACGGCACCCTCGACCACCTCAGTGGGGGGCGGGTCGTCCTCGGAGTGGGCGTCGGCAACCTGGAGGAGGAGTTCGCGCTGCTCGGGCGCCCGTTCGCCGACCGCGGACCACGGGCGGACGACGCCCTGCGGGCCCTGCGGGCGTCGCTGTCGGTGCGGCTCGCGACCTACCACGGGGAGTACTACCACTTCACCGAGCAGGTCGTCAGCCCGCACGCGGTCCAGGAGAAGGTCCCGATCTGGGTCGGTGGCCACAGCAGGCGCGCTCTCCGGCGCGCGGTCACCCTGGGCGACGGGTGGGCACCGGCGCCGGTGACGTATCGCGGTCCGGACCTGCGGACCCTGCCGCGGATGCTCGCCGAGCACGACCTGCCGGAGGGATTCGACGTCGTCATCACCCCGCCGGCCCGCCTCGACCCGACGGGCGACCCGGAGGCCGCGCTCGACCTCGTCGGCCGGATCGGCGAGGCGGGGGCCACCGTGGTCAACGTCGTCGTGCGGCACCGCGAGCTGGCCGAGTACCTCGACCAGCTCGCGGCGGCAGCCGAGCTCTTCGGCCTCGACCGCCGCGACTGAGCACGGCCGCCTGCGCCGGGACCCCCGCGTGGGTCCCGGCGCCCACGGTCAGGCCTCGTTGGGCATGTTCGACCAGCCCTTGCCGTCGACCCGCGCGTACCAGCCCGAGGCGGCCAGGGTCCCTCCGTCGACGGGGATGGTGTGCCCGGTGACGAAGCGGGCGTCGTCGCTGGCGAGGAACTCGACGACGGCGGCGTAATCGTCGGGCTCGCCGAAGCGCCCGACGGGGATCCACGTGCGGATGAGCGCCGGGTCTCGGCCACGCAGCATCGCCGCGGCCGGTGTCTGGGGCGTGTCGGCGAGGTCGGGCGCGATCGCGTTGACCCGCACCCCGTGGCCGGCGACCTCGACGGCGAGGCTCCGGGTGAAGGCGCTGACCCCGGCGTTGTAGGCGGAGTACGGGGCGCACGCCGGGATGCCCCGGAAGGCCTCGACTGTCGAGTTGTTGACGATGGCGCCACGGCCCCGCTCGACCATGCCGGGCAGCAGCGCGTGGGTCATCGCGAGCACGTGCCACAGGTTGACCTCGTAGAGCGCCTGCCACTGCTGCGGGTTCGAGTGCAGGAAGGTCCTGGAGGCCGGGCGGAAGTCGCCGACGTTGTTGACGAGCACGTCGACCCGCCCCGAATCGAGGGCCGACGCGGCGGCGACCGCGGTGGCGACACCGTCGGCGGTGCGTACGTCGGCGAGGACGACCTCGACCTCGCCGCCGGCGCCACGGATGTCGGCGGCGGTGTCGACGGCGGCCTCCCCGTCGATGTCGACGAGGACGACGCGGGCACCCGCGGCGGCGAGACGGCGGGAGATGCCGCCGCCGATCCCGCGGGCGCCGCCGGTGACGACCGCGATCTGGTCCTCGAGCCTGCGGGTGGCGCTCATCCGCCGGTCACTTCCTCGTCGGTCCTAAGCGCGGAGACGCGGTGGCGTTCGATCCAGTTGATCGTCACGGCGCGCCGCGTGAAGGCCCAGCCGTCGTCGCTGCGCGCGTACTCGTCGTCGTAGTGCAGGAACCAGACCAGGTCCGAGGGCCCTTCGCGGCCGGACAGCAGGTGGTGGGCCGTGCCGCGGACCCGGCCACGGGCCCCGGTCGACGTCGGCAGGTAGCGGGCCCCGGCCACGACGTGGGTCGTCGCCAGCGTCCCGGCGAGTGCCCCGAGCGCGGCCACGACAGCGGGGCGGCCGACGTGGGAGACGTGGGGGTCGAGGTGAGCCGGCGGATCGGGCACGACGAGGACGCCGTCCGGGACGAAGAGCGCGCCGACCGCGGCGGCGTCACGGTCGTCGGCGGCCGCCGCATACGTCTCGGAGAGTACGCGCAACGCGGTGAGGTCGGCCGCGTCGAGGCTGGTCACGACCTGGGAGCGGTCGCCGCGCGCACGACCTCGACGAGCTCGGCGGCGGCACGCTCGCAGTCACCGCGGGTGTAGCCGAGCAGTGCGGTCTCGGTCGGATCCGGTTCGTAGGCGAGAACGGTCCCGCGGCCCTGGACGATCATCGAGTCGGGCATGAAGGGGTGCGGCTCGTCGAGCTCGGCGATGGTGCGGTTGCCCCCGGCCGCGTCGACGAGCAGCTGGAAGAACTGCGCGAACGTGAGGTTGGCGTCACCGACGAGGTATGCCGCGCCCGCCGTACCGCGGTCGATCGCGCCGCCGATCGCCTCGGCCAGGGACCGGGCCGACATGTAGTTCGTGCCGCCGGCCGGTGCGTGGTCGGGGAACTGCGGCTCGTTGCCGGCCGCCCAGGACACCATGCGGCGGTAGCGCTTGGCCGTGATGCCGGGGATGGCACCGATGATCGAGGGCGGGTTGAGGGTGCAGACCGTGAAGGAGGCGTCCGCCAGCGCCCGGGCTCCCTCGTCGGCGTCGCGGCGGGCGGCGACGTAGGCGTTGGAGTCGGCCAGGTCGGGTCGCAGGTGGTGGTAGTAGCTGCCGATCTGGACGAAGCGGGAGACACCCGCGCTCTTGGCGAGCGCGGCGAAGGCCGGCACTCCCCCGCTCTGGGTCTCCTTCCAGAACTGGGTCTCGTCCACGTCGCGGGGCAGATGGCGCACGTCCTGGCCCGCGGCGAAGACGACCGCGTCGAAGGGGGCCAGGTCCTTGCGGGTGAACGTCTGGCGGGTGTAGTCCCCGACCAGGACAGGCAGGTCGGCGACGGGCGAGTCCGCGTCGACCGCTCCCCGGGCGGCGACGGTGACGTCGTCTCCCCGATCCCGCAGGTGGAGAGCGGCGTGGGCCCCGATCATGCCGGTTCCACCGACGACGAGCACCTTCATCGTGAGGTCTCCTTGCGTAGTGAGGCGACTCCCCGGCGCGCGTCTGGGAGCCAGCATGGCAGCTGAGCTTACCAACCAAGCGATAGGTTGGTTAGTGGTGCGGGTGTGCGCGCTGACGCAACAGCTGTGCACTCGCCCGTAAGGACAGCCGTGTGCCGCGGCGAGCATGCTCGTTCCACAACGTCCGCAACAGACGGAGGAACCCATGCGAGATCTACGGAGAATCCGGGTCCTGGCGACAGCCGCCGCAGTCGTCGCGCTGCTCACCGCCGCCGCGTCCCCGGCGCGGGCGGACACCACGCTGGAGGTGAGACCGGGTCTCAGCCCGTTCTTCTCCGACGGCAAGAACGGCAGCGGACCCCGGGAGTACGTGACCCGCAACCTGAGCACGGAGGCCCGCAACCAGTACCTGCGCAGCTGCAGGTCGGGCTACTCCTGCTACGCCGTGGGAGAGGGCGACGGTCAGCACACCTTCTTCGAGCTCTACTACTGCGACAATCGGAGTGTCACGAACTTCCTGGGCCGCGGCGCCGCCGTCAACCACCAGACGGACGAGGCGGTCGCGTACCTCCGCGACAGAGAAAGCGTGACGAGACAGGAGATCGACCCGGACAACATCCCGGTCTCCGTCGACTGGAACCCGATCTGGTACATCCACCCGTGCTGACCCGGTGAACGGGCCCGCGCCGTCGTGATCCCGGGGGCGACGGCGCGGGCCCGCGGTCGTGCGCGCACCTCTCCCCCGGGTGCGCCCACCGGCGGCCGGACGGCGGCTACCCCGGCACCCCGAGCACGTGCGTGCTGCCGGTGCGTGCCGGCCACGGCAGCGCCGCGCGGTCGAGCTTTCCGTTGGCGGTGGCGGGGAAGCCGTCCACGAACACCACCGCGGCCGGCACCATGTAGTCCGGCAGCGCGGCGGCCACGTGCCGGCGCAGCTCCCGTACGGTCGGACGGCAGCCGGGGGCCGGCACGACGTAGACCACCAGGGCGCGCTCGCCGTCGCGGTCCGGCCGGGCCAGCGCCACCACGTCCTTCACCCCGGCGTGCCCGCGCAGGCGGTGCTCGACCTCGGCCAGCTCCACCCGGGCGCCCCGGATCTTGACCTGCCCGTCGACCCGGCCGAGGAAGGTCAGCACCCCGTCGGAGCCGAAGCTCGCCCGGTCGCCGGTGCGGTAGAGCCGGCCGCGTGGGTCGGGCCCGAGCGTGTCCGGGACGAACCGCTGCCGGGTCAGCTCCGGCTGGCGGTGGTAGCCGAGGGCGAGGACGTCGCCGCCGATGAGCAGGTCGCCCGGCACCCCTACCGGGCACGGCCGCAGGTCCTCGTCGACCACCCAGTACTGCGCGTTGTCGATCGGTCGCCCGTACGGGATGCTCCGCCAGGCCGGGTCGACCGCGCCGACCTCGAACCAGTTCGACCAGACGGTCGCCTCGGTCGCGCCGCCGAGGCTGACGATCGTCGCCCCGGTGAAGACCGACCGCACCTCGTCCGGCAACGTCAACGGCGTGTAGTCGCCGCTGAGGTAGACCAGCCGCAGGTGCCCGGTCCCTGCGGCGCCCCGGTGCCCGCCGAGCAGCGGCGCGAGGTGGGCCAGCGTGGTCGGCGCCGAGTTCCAGTACGTCACCGGCTCCCGCAGCAGCACGTCGAGCAGCAGTTCCGGGTCGCACCGCTGCGCGTCGTCGGCGACGTAGACGCCCGCCCCGTACGCGGGCAGGCCGAGCAGGTCGAAGACGGACAGGTCGAAACCGAGCGAGGTGACCGACAGGCCCAGGTCGTGCGGGCCGAAGCCGTGCGTGCGGCGGCACCAGGCGAAGAGGTTGTGCAGCGACCGGTGCGCCACGGCGACGCCGTTGGGCCGGCCGGTGCTGCCGGAGGTGAAGACCACGTAGGCGGTGGAGTCCGCGCCGGTGCCGGGCTCCGGGCTCCGCAGCTCGCGGTGGTCCGGGACCGGGGCGTCGGCGGGCACCGTGCGTACCTGCGGCGGCGCCGGCCAGCCGTCCTCGCCCGCCGTGCCGACCAGCAGCCGCACACCGGCCTCGGCCAGTAGGGTGTGCGCGCGTTCGGCCGGGAGCGCCGGCTCGACCGGCACGTAGCAGCCGCCCGCCTTCAGCACCCCGTACACGGCGACCGCCAGCAGCGGGCCGCGCGGCACCCGGATGCCCACCGGCGTCTCGGGTCCAACGCCCTGGTCGCGCAGCGCCCAGGCCAGCCGGTTGGCGAGCCGGTCCAGCTCGGCGAAGCTGAGCGCGCCGCCGGCCCAGCGCACCGCCACGGCGTGCGGGCGGAGCCGGGCCTGCTCCTCGAACAGCCGGTGCACCGGGCCGTCCGCGGCGTACGCGCGGGCGGTGGCGTTCCACGCCCGCTGCTGCGCGGCCGGGTCGGATGCGGCAGGTCGGGGCACGGCCGGGTCGGTCGACGGGCGGCCCGGCGTGGTGGTCATCGGCTGCCGGCCAGCACGGCGCTGATCACGTCGGTCAGGTGCACCAGGAGCGGCGGCTTCATGATTCCGATGTGGTCCCCCGGCACCCGGTGCAGCTCGATCCCGCCGCCGATCAGCTCCTCCCAGCGTTCGAGGTAGTCGGCGAACGTCTGGCCGGAGGACACCACGTGCTGGCCGTTGGCGAGCGCGTCGCTGGCGATGAGGTGCAGCTTGCCGGCGTAGCGGGGGTTCGGGTACTCGATGAGCGCCTGCAACGATTCCCGCCAGACCCGGACCATCCGCGGCCAGGCGGCGCCGACGCCGCGCTCGGGCAGCGCCATGCCTTCCTTCTCGTCGATGTCGTTGGCCACCCGCTCGTAGAGGTCCATGATCTCGGCGCGCCGCTCGGGCGTGTCCGCCTCCGGCCCGCCCCGGTCGATCTCCAGCACCAGCTTCTCCAGCCGGCGCACGAAGCCCATCTGCTCGTAGAACTTCGGCCGGGTCTGCGCGTCCAGCACCGGGTCGAGGAGCATGAAGGTCACCTCCTCACCGGCGTCCAGCAGCAGGGTGGCGAGCTCCGCCGCGATCGTGCTGCCACCGCACCAGCTGAACAGCCGGTACGGCCCGTGCGGCTGGGCGGCCCGCAGCTCGTCGAAGTGCCGGCGGGCCATCTCGGCGGCGGTGGGGATCGTGGCGTGGTCGCCGTGCGGCTTCGGCCACTCGAACGCGGCCAGTGGTAGCTGCGGGTCCAGGTACGGCAGGAAGCGCTGGAACCAGTGGGCGCTGCCGCCGCCGGGGTGGATGCAGAACAGCGGCGTGGCGCTGCCGCGCCGCAGCCACAGCAGCGCCCGGTTGCGGCTGCCGGGCGCGGCCGGTGCCTCGGGGCCGCCGACCGCGCCGTCGGTGATCGCGGCGGCCAGCCGCGCGACGGTCTGGTGCTCCAGGAAGGCCCGGAACGTCAGCTCCACGCCGTGCGACTCCCGCAACAGCGAGATGACCCGCATCATCGCCATCGAGTGCCCGCCGAGGTCGAAGAAGTCGTCGTCGATGCCGACCCGGTCCAGCCGCAGCACCTGCGCCCAGGCGTCGGCGATGGTCTGCTCCAGCGGTGTCCGGGGCGCCACCGGCGCGATCTGCGCGGCGGGCCTCGGCTCGGCAGCGACCAGCGCGGCGCGGTCGACCTTGCCCGAGGCGGTGACCGGGAACTGCCCGACGACGTGGCAGCGGGTCGGCACCATGTGCGCCGGCAGCCGGCGGCGTACGTGCTCGCGCAGCTCGGCCGGGGACGGGGCGGCGCCGCAGCTGCCGGCGGTGAGCCGGACGAACGCCACGAGCGTCGCCTCCTCGGTGCCCGCCGCGGCGACGGCGACGGCCGCGGCCGCGACGCTCGGGTGCGCCTCCAGCGCGTGCTCGACCTCGCCGAGTTCGATGCGGAAGCCGCGGACGCTGACCTGCTGGTCGCCGCGCCCGTGGAAGCGCAGCGAGTCGTCGGCGGCGCGGGAGACCACGTCGCCGGTGCGGTACATCCGGCTGCCGGGCGGCCCGAACGGGTCCGGGACGAACCGGTCGGCGGTCAGCGCCGGCCGGCCGAGGTAGCCGCGGGCCAGGCCCGCGCCGGCGACGTACAGCTCGCCGCGCACCCCGGCGGGCAGCGGCCGGCCGTCGGCGTCCAGGACGTGGCACCGCACGTTCGCCAGCGGGGTGCCGATCGACGGCATCCGCTCCGGCGAGCCGGGGGCGACCGGCGCGTACGTGGCGGCGACGCACGCCTCGGTGGGGCCGTAGAGGTTGACGAACGCGGCGTGCCGCGCCCACCGGTCGGCCTGCCCGGCGGGGCACGCCTCGCCGCCGACCAGGGTGACCCGCAGCCGCGGGAAGTCCGCCGGGTCCAGCCGGCTCAGCATCGACGGCGGCAGGAATAGGTGGGTCAGCGTGGCCGCCTCGGCGCGCAGGTCGCCCGGGTCGCGGTCGGGCTCGGGCAGCACCAGCTCGGCGCCGGCGGTGAGCGCGGCGACCAGCTCGGACACCGACGCGTCGAAGCCCACCGAGAAGAACTGGAGCATCCGGTCGCCCGGCCGGACGTCGAAGACCTCCTGCTGGGCGTGCCGGAGGTTGAGCAGCGCCCGGTGCGGCACGGCGACCCCCTTGGGCCGCCCGGTCGAGCCGGACGTGTAGGTGACGTACGCCAGGTCGTCCGGCGCCACCGTCACCTCCGGCGCGGTGACCGGCATGTCGAGCTGGGCGGACTCGTCGGTCACGTCGACCGTCGGCACGCCCGCCGGGTCGGCCTGGACGAGGCCGGCCGGCAGCCGCCCGGCGGCGAGCAGCACCGCGGCTGCCGTGTCGTCGAGCATGAACCGCAGCCGTTCGACCGGGTACGCCGGATCCAGCGGCAGGAACGCGCCGCCCGCCTTCAGCACGGCCAGTACGCAGACGGCGAGGTCGGGCGTCCGCGGCAGGCAGATGCCGACGACCGTGCCCGGGCCGACGCCGAGCGCGCGCAGCCGGTGCGCCAGCCGGTTCGCGCGTAGCTCCAGCTCGGCGTAGTAGACCTTGACGACGCCCTGCCGCAGCGCGACGGCGGTGGGCGCGGACCGGGCCTGCCGCTCGATCAGCCGGTGCACCGGCTCATCGGTGGGGAACGCCCGGTCGGTGCGGTTCGGGTCGACGAGCACCCGCTCGCGGTCGGCCGGCGCCAGCGTCACGGTCCGCGGCGACGGCGACGGCGACAGCGACACAGCCGGGGTGGCGTCGGGACCGGCGCCGGGGTCGCGGGCGGCACCGGGCCCGGCCGCGCTGGCGGCCATCGACGCCAGCACCTGCCGGTAGGTCCGGCCGACCAGCTCCAGATACGGCCGGCCGATCCTGCTCGGCCGGCCGAGCAGGCGCAGGTGCCCGGGGAACGACACCGCGGAGAACGGCTGCTCGCTCGGGCTGAAGTCGGCCTCCAGGTCGATGCCCGAGCTCCAGTCGAGCATGTGGAAGTCCAGGTACGTGAAGCTGACGTCGACCAACGCCGAGGCGTGCCGGCCGTCGCGCCGCATCGCGGCCATCGGGTAGCGCCGGTGCGGCCACATCCGGGCCTCCCGCGCGAAGACCGCCCGCACCAGCTCCGGCCAGCTCCCGGCGGTCAGGTCGGCGGGGAACGGCACCGTGTTCAGGTACATGCCGATCACCTCGTCGCCGCGCAGCCGCTCCGGCCGGCCGTTGCCGACCAGCCCGGTGAAGAAGCGCTGCCGCCCGGTGACCACGCCCCAGGCCGCGAGGTGGGCGGCGTGCAGCACGCTCTTCAGCGACGCCCCCGCGTCGGCCGCGAGCCGACGCAGCGCAGGCTCCAGGTCGGCGTACTCGACGACGACCTGGTCCGGCGCGTCGTCGGCGCCGGCCGGCCCCTCGGCCCCGTCCGCCTGACCGCCCCACTCGGCCGGGATCTCCAGCTTGTCGGCGGCCGTGATCGTGGCCGTCCAGAAGTCCCGGTCGGCCGCCGAGCGCAGCGACTCCTGCTCGGCCGCGACGAAGTCGGCGAACCGGACGGCCGGCAGCGGCGCCGGCCGGGGCACGTCGCCCCGGCGCAGCGTCCGGTAGTACCCGAGCAGCTCAGCGATCACCGACGTGTGGCTCCAGCCGTCGAGGATCGCATGACACTCGACGTGGGTGAGCCACCACTCGCGCTCGCCGGTCTGGTGCACCGTGTAGCGCAGCAGCGGCGGCACGGCCAGGTCGAACGGCGCGGCACGCTGGGCGAGCAGGAAGTCGTCGAGGACCTGGCGCCGCGCGGCCGGCGGCAGGTCCCGCAGGTCGTCCAGGTCCACCGGCAGCTCGGCGGTGCGGTGCACCAGTTGCAGCGGCCGCGTGTAGCCGGCGAGCGCGAACGAGGTACGCAGGATCTCGTGCCGCCGCACCAGCAGTGCCGCGGCAGCGCGCAGGTCGGCCAGGTCGAACGGCGTCTCGTCCTCGATCCGGTAGCAGCTGACGTTCACGTAGACCGGCCGCTGCGCGGCCAGCATCTCGTACACCATTCCGGCCTGGATCTCGCCCATCGGGTACGCGTCGACCAGGCCCGGCGGCAGCAGCGCGCGGTCGGCCTCGGACAGCAGCGCGAACGGCGCCACGCCCGGCTGCTCGGTCACCGTGTCCGGCTGCTCCGGCGCCCGGGCGCCGACCAGTTCGGCCAGCTCGGCCACCGTGGCGTGGCTGAACAGGTCGTGCACCGACACCGGCAGGCCGGCCGCCCGCAGCGCCCCGACGGCGCGGATGGCCCGGATCGAGTCGCCGCCGTGCGCGAAGAACGCGTCGTGCCGGCCCACCGCGTCGACGCCGAGCGCGTCGGCCACGGCGCGCGCGATCGTCCGCTCCAGCGGGGTGCGTGGCGCTTCCGCCGCCGGCGGGGCGCCGCTGGGCGGTGCGGGCAGCGCGCGATGATCGACCTTGCCGGCGGCGGTCAGCGGCAGCGCGTCGAGCACCACCCACCGCGCGGGCACCAGCTGGCGGGGCAGCCGGGCCCGGGCGTACGCGGCGACGCCGTCCCGGTCGACCGCCGGCCCGACCTGCCCGGCGCCGGCCTCGGCGGCCGGGCCGACGAGGTACGCGACGAGCCGGTCGTCGTGCACGGTGACCACGGCGGCGGCGACGTCCGGGTGCGCGGTGAGCACCGCCTCGACCTCGCCCGGCTCAATCCGGTGGCCGTGCAGCTTCACCTGCCGGTCCAGCCGGCCCAGGTACTCGATCGTCCCGTCGGCGCGGTGCCGGGCCAGGTCGCCGGTGCGGTAGAGCCGGTCCCCCGGCCGCGTGCCGAACGGGTCCGGCACGAACCGGTCGGCCGTGTGCGCGGGGCGGCCCAGGTAGCCGCGGGCGAGCTGGACGCCGGCCACCACCAGCTCGCCGGGCACGCCGACCGGCAGCAGCCGCAGGTCCGGGTCGACGACGTGGGCGCGGGTGTTGGCGACCGGGCGGCCGATCGTGACCGGCTCCCCGGGCAGGCACCGCGCCGCGGTCACGTCGATCGTCGCCTCGGTGGGGCCGTAGAGGTTGTGCAGCTCGCAGCCGATCCGCTCGGACACGGCCGCCGCCAGCCCGTCCGGGAGCGGCTCGCCGCTGGCGAAGATCCGGCGTACCGAGGGCAGCTCGCCGACCGGCGTGTCGAGGAAGGCGCGCAGCATCGACGGCACGAAGTGCAGCGTGGTGACGCCGTGCTCGGCGATCGCCGTGGCCAGGTACGCCGGGTCCCGGTGCCCGCCGGGGCGGGCGACGACGAGCGTCGCGCCGGTGATCAGCGGCCAGAACAGCTCCCAGACCGAGACGTCGAAGCCGTACGGGGTCTTGTGCAGCACCCGGTCGGTGGCGTCCAGCGGGTACTCGCGCTGCATCCAGACCAGCCGGTTCACGAGCGCGCGGTGGGTGATCACGACGCCCTTGGGCGGGCCGGTCGAGCCGGAGGTGTGCAGCACGTACGCCGGGTGGTCCGGGTCGGGGTCACCGGGCAGCGGCCCGTGCGGGGCGGTGCCGTGCACGTCGGCCCGGAGCACCGTGCGCGAGGCGGTGCCGACGGTGTCCCGGTCGGTCACCACGACCCGTACCGCGGCGTCGGTGAGCAGCTGCTCCAGCCGCTGCGGCGGGCTCTCGGTGTCCAGCGGCAGGTAGGCGCCGCCGGCGGTGAGCACGGCCAGCAGCGCGGCCACCAGGTCCGGGCCGCGCTCCAGGCACACCCCGACCACCGACTCGGGGCCGACGCCGGCCGCGCGCAGCCGGAGCGCCAGCGCGGTGACGCGGGCGTCGAGCTCGGCGTACGACAGGCTCCGCTCCGCCGTCCGCACGGCCACCGCGTCCCCGGTGGCGGCCACCTGGGCCCGGAACAGCGCGGGCAGCGTGGTGGCCGGCACGTCGGTCGCGGTGTCGTTCCAGCCGTCGAGCAGCTGCTCGCGCTCGGCCGGCGGAAGGATGTCGATGTCGGCCAGCGGGATGTCCGGGGCCGCCGCCACGCCGGCCAGCAGCCGACCGACGTGTGCGACGAAGCGCTCGATCGTGGCGCGGTCGAACAGGCTGGTGGCGTAGACCGCGGCGCCGGCGAGCGAGCCGTCCGGGCCCGGGCCCACCGACAGGGTCAGGTCGAACTTGGCATCGGCGAACGGGATCGGCACCGACAGGACGTCCAGGCCGGGCGCCTCGAAGCCGTCCGGCGCGGCCTCCTGCCAGACGAACATCGTCGAGAAGAGCGCCGTCCGCGCGGGGTCCCGGACCGGCGCCAGCTCCTCGACGAGCTGCTCGAACGGCAGCTCCTGGTGGGCGAAGGCGTCCAGCGACGTACGGCGGACCCGCTCGACCAGCTCGCCGAACGTCGGATCGCCGGCCAGGTCGGCCCGCACCACGACGGTGTCCACGAAGAGCCCGATGAGGTCCTGCACGTCGTCGTGCCCACGGCCGGCGACCGGGGTGCCGACCGTGACGTCGGTCCGGCCGCTCCACCGCCCGAGCACGACCGCGTACGCCGCCAGCAGGACCATGAACGGCGTGGCCCGGTGGTGGCGGGCCAGTTCACCGAGGGCCGCCGCCACCTCGGCGGGCACGGTGAACGGCACGACGTCGCCGGCGGAGTCCCGTACCGCCGGCCGTGGCCGGTCGGCCGGCAGGTCCACCGGCGTGGCGCCGGCGAGCTGGCGGCGCCAGTACGGCAGCTGGGTCTCGCGCAGCTCGGCGGTCCGCTGCCGCTGCCAGGCGGCCACGTCGGCGTACTGCGCGGGCAGCGGGGGGAGGTCGGCCGGGCGACCGTCGAGCGCGGCGGTGTAGCGGTGGTGCAGCTCGTCGAGCAGCAGGCCCTCCGACCAGAGGTCCATGGCGATGTGGTGGGTCGTGAGCAGCAGCAGGTGCTGGTCGGGTTCGCGCCGGACGAGCAGCGCGCGGAGGACCGGCCCGGCGGCCAGGTCGATCGGCTCGCGGTCGACGGAGACGAGCCGGTTGAGCAACCCGCACTGGGTGTCGCCGTCCAGGTGGGTGAGGTCGCGGATCGGCAGCGGGACCGGGGCGGGCGGGTCGATCAGCTGCACCGGCTCGCCGTCGGGGCCGACCGGGTAGCGGGTGCGCAGCACCTCGTGCCGGGCCACCAGCCCGTCCAGCGCGGCCCGCAGCGCGTCGAGGTCCAGCCGGCTGCCCGGCCGGTCGGTCATGTGCAGCGCGATCTGTACCAGGTACTCGACGCCGCCGGGGCGCAGCCGGTCGAGGATCCACAGCCGGCGCTGGGCGTACGACAGCGGTGGTGGGTCCGCCCGCGACGCCAAGGGGATGCCCGGCTCGGGGAGCGGCTCGAGGCCGAGCAGCCGGCGCTCCAGCAGCTTCTCGTGCGGGGTGGGCGACTCCAGCATCTCGGTCATCGGGTTCCTTCCCGGGCGGCTCGGGACAGCAGGTCCTGCACCTGGCTGTCGGAGAGTCGGCTGACGTCGGCGCGGACCGCGGCGGTGACCACGGCCGCGAGTCCGGCCACGGAGGTGGCCTCGAACAGGACCTGCAGGGGGAGATCGACGGCGAACGTCCGCCGCAGCGCGGTACGCACCCGGGCGACCAGCAGCGAGTGGCCGCCGAGGTCGAAGAAGTCGTCGTCGGCGGCGATGTCGTCGACGCCGAGCAGCCGCGACCAGATCCCGGCGACGACCTGCTCGACCGGGCCGGCCGGCGCGGGTGCCGGCGGAACGGGGGCACCCGCCGGCACGGCCGCAGTCGCCGGCACGCCCGGCGCGCCGGGCGCCGGGGCCAGCCGGACCGCCCGGGCCTCCGGTTCGCGGGTCGACCGCTCCAACAGCGCCACGTAGTCCTCGGCGAGCCGGAGCATTGTCGTCCGGTCGAACAGGCCGCCGGCGTACTCGAGAACGCACCGCAGGTCGCCGGCCGCGGTGCGGCAGACCGTGAAGACCAGGTCGAACTTGGCGTCGGTGGCGTTCATGGGCAGCGGCCACACCGTGGCGCCGCCGAGCGTGCCAGGCGTCTCCGCCGTGTGCAGGACCTGGAACATGATCTCGAACAGCGGGTTGCGGGCGGGGTCGCGGCGGGGCCGGACCGCCGCCACGACATCCTCGAACGGCACGTCGTTGTGCAGGAGCGCGGCCAGCACCGTCGTGCGCACCCGGTCCAGCACCTCGGTGAACGACGGTTCGCCCGCCAGGTCGGTCCGCAGCACCAGGGTGTTGACGAAGAAGCCGATCAGGTCCTCGGTCTCCGGCACGTCCCGCCCGGCGGCGGGCATCCCGACGGCGATGTCGGTGCGGCCGGTCCGGTGCGCCAGCAGCACCTGGAAGGCGGCAAACAGCGTCATGAACGCGGTCGTGCCGTACCGCTCGCCGGCGGCGGCGACCAGCCGGGCGACGTGCCGCGGCACGTCCACGGCGAGCATGTCGCCGCTGGGGTCGCGGCGGGTGCCGCGCGGGCGGTCGGTGGGCAGCAGGACCGGTTCGAGCCCGGCGAGCTGGTCCCGCCAGTAGCCGATGCCGGCCGCGCCGGCGGCCTCGCGCCGGGCCCGCTGCCAGGCCGCGACGTCGGCGTACTGCACCGACGGCGGCGCCGGCACCGGCCGGCCGGCCGCCAACGCGCGGTACGCGTGGTCCAGGTCGCGCAGCAGCACGTCGCACGACCAGGCGTCGGCGGCGATGTGGTGCAGGGTGAGGCCGACCAGGTGCTCCGTCGGCGCGAGCCGTGCCACCACGACCCGCAGCGGGTGCTCCCGGCGCAGGTCGAACGGCCGGCCCGCCGCCGTGTCGAGCAGCGCCGCAGCCCGGGTCCCGGCGTCCGGTCCCCCGGTCAGGTCCACGACCGTCACGTCGGCCGGGCCGGGCGGGTCGACGACCTGCACCGGCTCGCCGTCGCTGTCCCGGTACCGGGTGCGCAGCACCTCGTGCCGGCCGACGACCGCGGTCACGGCGCGGGCGAACACCGCGGGATCCCACGACCCGCGCAGGCGCATCCGCAGCCAGACGAGGTATTCGGTGCCGTCGCCGTGCAGCCCGTCGAGGAACCACAGCCGCTCCTGTCCGGGCGACAGCCGCAGCGCGCCGGTGCGCGGCACCGGCCGGATCCGGGTGCCGCTCGGCGGCGGGGCGTTCGTCTGGTCGGGCATCCGGCTCGGCATCGGCGGTCTCCCCTTTACCGGCGGTCGGCGTCGGATCGAGACTGGTGGACGCGAGCAGGCCGGAACCAGAGAAGGACCGGCAGAGGCGTTGCCGGTCCTTCTCTGTCCCGGCACGAGCCGCGATCGGCAGAGTGGCATCGAGTCGGCGCACGGGACTCCGGACGCAGGAGCGGGTCCGGACGCCCGGGACGGGACACCGACGACGGCCCCTGCTACCGGAAGGCGCGGCGACATGCCCGGAACGATCGTGGTACGGACGATGGCCTCGTTCCTGCCGCAACGGTCGGTCGCGGTGGCGGAGCTGCCGGAGCTGGCGTACCTGGGGCCGGCCGAGCGGGAACTCTGCGCCGGCCTCGGAATCGACCGGGTGCGTACCGACCCGGATCTGGACGCGTTCGACCTGGCCGCGGGAGCCGCCATCCGGGCGCTGGGCGCCGCCGGGCTGGACCCGGCACGGATCGGGGCGCTGGTCGTGGTGGAGTCCCGCGCGCCGGCCACCCTGATGAGCTCCGCCGAGACCCGGCTACAGGCGTACCTCGGTGCCGACCGGGCCCTGACCTTCGCCGTCGGCGGGCTGGGCTGCGTGTCGACCACGCCGGCGCTGCTGGTGGCGCGCGGCCTGCTGGCCGCCGACCCGGACCTCACCGACGTCCTCGTCGTGCACGGCAGTACGCCGGCCACGCCCCGGCGCTACCGGCACCCCGTCACCGTCAGCGGCGACGGGGGCATGGCCGTGGTCGTCTCGCGGGACGGGCCGCTGCGGGTACGCGACGTGCTCCAGGAGACCGACGGCCGCTACTGGGACCTGTTCCGGGTGGACTACCGGGACCGCCCGTCGGCCCGCTGGACCGAGCAGTGCCGCGACCCCCGGGAGTACTCCTTCCAACTGGCCCTGGAGAGCCGCAATCGGCTGCGCGCGATGTACCGGAGCCTGCTGGACCGCAACGGGCTGACGCCGGCGGACGTCGCCCGGCACGTGAGCCACAACCTGTCGGCGGGCGCGTTCCGGTTCGTCGAGGAGACGCTCGGGGTGACGGTCGCCCCCACCTGCCGCGACAACCTGCGCGACCTGGGCCACCTCGGCGCGAACGACGTCCTGCTCAACCTGGCGACCGAGATCGGCACCGGGCGGCTGCGGGGCGGCGAGCGGGCCGTACTGATCAGCTCCAGCCCCGTGGCCGCCTGGAGCATGGTGCTGGTCGAGTTCGACGGCGATCCCGCTGCGGCCGTCGCGGGAGACTGAGATGGGAGTGGGGATGGGAGCACCGGACCGGCCCGCGGTGGCGCGGGAGCTGCACGACTTCATCGCCCCGGCGGTGTCCGGACCGATCGGCCCGGACGAGGACTACTTCGCGCTCGGCCTGCTCAACTCGCTGTTCGCGATCGAGCTGGTGGTGTTCGTGGAGCGTCGCTTCGACATCGAGGTCGAGGTGGCCGACCTCGACCTCGACCACTTCCGCACCATCTCCCGGCTGACCGACTTCGTGCTGGCCAAGACCGCCGGCCGCGCCGGGATCCCGGCGTGACCGCCGCGGCCGCGCCGCCGGCGCTCGACGGTCTCGGCGACGACCTCGCCGCGGCGGCGCGCGACGAGGCGGCCCGCTGGGACCGGGACGGCGCGCTGCCCGCCGGGGTACGCCGCGCCGCGGCGGCCGCCGGGCTGCTCACCGCTGACCTGCCGGTCGGGCACGGCGGTCTCGGCGCCACACCGGCGCAGCTCGGTGAGCTGTGCGCCCGGTTCGGCGGCGTGTGCGGCGCGCTGCGCGCGCTGGTCACCGTGCAGGCCATGGTCGCCGCGGCCGTCCTGCGCTGGGGCACCGCCGAGCAGCGGGCGCGCTGGCTGCCCGCGTTCGCCCGCGGTGAGCTGCTCGCCGGGTTCGCCGCCACCGAGGCCGGCGCGGGCAGCGACCTGACCGCCGTCGACACCCGCATCCGTGCCGTCGGCGGTGGCCGGCAGCCGACCCTGGAGCTGACCGGGGCCAAGCGCTGGGTGACCTTCGGCCAGGTCGCCGACGTGCTACTGGTACTCGGGGCGCTGGACGGCCGGCACACCGCCGTGCTCGTCGAGACCGACCGGGCCGGCGTGACGCGGCAGCCGGTCGAGGGCCAGCTCGGCCTGCGGGCCGCCCAGCTGGCCCACATCCAGCTCGACGGCGTACGGGTACCGGCGGCGAACCGCGTCGCACCGCCCGGGTTCGGCCTGTCGCACGTCGCGGCCAGCGCACTCGACCACGGCCGGTTCACGGTCGGCTGGGGCTGCGTGGGCATGGCCGAGGCGTGCCTGCGGGACATGACCGACCACGTGCTCACCCGCCGGCAGGGCGGCACCCTGCTCGCCGAGCACCAGACCGTACGGGGGCTGCTGGGCCGGGCCGCGGTGGACACCGCCGCCGCGCGGGAACTCGCTGCCCGGGCCGCCCGGTGGCGGGCCGCCGGTGCTCCCGACGCGATCGCCGGCACGGTCGCGGCGAAGTACGCGGCGGCGCGCACCGCCGCCCGGGTCGCCGGCACGGCCGTGCAGGTCCTCGGCGCGGCCGGCTGCGCCCCGGACAGCCGGGCCGGCCGGTTCTACCGGGACGCCAAGGTCATGGAGATCATCGAGGGCTCCTCCCAGGTGGCCGAGCTGCACGTCGCCGACCACCTGCTGCGGCGCGCCCGCGCGACGGGGCCGGGAGGGCGGCCGTGACCAGCATGGTGAAGTGCCTCGTCTGGGACCTCGACGACACCCTGTGGGACGGCGTCGTGCTGGAGGGCGACGAGCCGGTGCCGTTCCCCGCCGCCGTACGCACGCTGCACGCCCTGGACCGGCGCGGCGTCCTGCACGCCGTGGCCAGCCGGGGCGAGCGTGCCGCCGCCACCGCCCACCTGGCCGCGCACGGCCTGCTCGACCTGTTCACCCGGGTCGAGGTGGGCTGGGGCGCCAAGTCCCTCGCGGTCGCCCGGATCGCCGCCGACCTGGGCATCGGCCTGGACTCCGTCGCGTTCGTCGACAACGACCCGGTGGAGCGCGCCGAGGTGGCCGCCGCGCTGCCGGTCGTGCGCTGCCACCCGGCCGACGCCGTCGCCGAACTGCCGGCCCTGCCCGAGTTCGCCTGCGAGTTCGTCACCGAGGAGTCCCGGCAGCGCCGCCAGCTCTACCGGACCGACGAGCGACGCCGGGCCGCCGAGGCCACGCATGCCGGGCCATCCGCGGACTTCCTCGCCTCGCTCGGCCTGGTGCTGGAGGTGCGCCGGGCCGGCCCGGCCGACCTCGCCCGGGCGCACGAGCTGACCGTACGCACCCACCAGCTGAACACCACCGGCGTCACCTTCAGCCTGGCGGAGCTGCACGCGCTGTGCGCGTCGCCGCGGCACGAGGTGCTGGTGGCGCGGCTGCGGGACAGGTTCGGCTCCTACGGAACGGTCGGGCTGGCCGTCACCGAGTCGCGGCCGGACGCGACCGTACTGCGGCTGCTGCTGATGTCGTGCCGGGTGCTGTCCCGCGGCGCCGGCGCGGCCCTGCTCGACCACCTCGTGCACACCGCGCTCGCCGCGGGCCGGCGGCCGGTGGCCGAGTTCGTGCCCACCTCGGTCAACCGGCAGATGCTGGTCACCCTGCGGTTCGCCGGCTTCGCCGTCGAGGACGACGCGGGCGACCGGTGGACGCTCTCGATCGACCCGGCCCGGCCGCCGGCCGCGCGGGCACACCCGGTGCGGGTGGTGACGGCGTGAGCGGGCACAGCGGACGGATCATCAGACGCGGCGAGGGGGAAGCATGAGCGGAACCGTCGGGGTGGTCGGCGCCGGCACGATGGGGCTCGGCATCGCCCAGTGCCTGGCCGAGGGCGGGTACGACGTGGTCGTGGTCGACCCGGCGCTCGGGTCGACGACCGGGGTGGCGGCGGCAGCGGACCGGCTGCGTACCGGGCTGCGGCAGGCCCGGCTGCTGGCCCCGGACCGCGCGGGCGAGCCGGTGGCCCGGGTGGTCGAGCGGATCAGCTGGACCCACCGGACCGCCGGGCTCGACCGGGCCGGGTACGTGGTCGAGTGCGCACCGGAACGCATCCCGCTCAAGGAACGGATCTTCGGCGAGCTGGACGCCGTCTGTCCACCGACGACGGTGCTCGCGTCGGTCACCTCCGCCATCCCGATCGACCGGCTCGCCGCCAGCACCCGCCGGCCGGACCGGGTGGTCGGGACGCACTTCATGAACCCCGCGCCCCTCAGGGACAGCGTCGAGGTGGTGCGTGCGCCACGGACCAGCGCGGACACCCTCCAGCGCACCCTCGACCTGCTCGCCGCGATCGGCAAGACCGGCATCGTGGTCGCCGATGGGCCGGGCTTCGTGATCAACCGCGTGTTGATGCTCACCGTGAACGAGGCCGCCGAGGTCGTCGGCCAGGGCACCGCCGACGCCGCGACCGTCGACCGGGTCTTCCAGGAGTGCCTCGGCCACGCGACGGGTCCGCTGCGTACCGCCGACCTGATCGGCCTGGACACCGTCGTCGACACGCTCCTGGTGCTGCTCGAGTGCACCGGTGACCCCCGCTTCCGGCCCGGGCGCACACTGCGGGAACTGGTGGACACGGGCAGGTACGGGCGCAAGAGCGGCAGCGGTTTCCACCAGTACCCGCGGCCGGTCGCGACCGCCGCCACCTGACCACCGCCGACCTCCGTCCGGCAGCCACCCGCACGGCTGCCCGCCGGACGGAGGTCGACGCAGGTCACTCGCCGACGGTGCCGATCGACCGTCAGCGCTTCCCCTGCGAGGGTGCCGACGAGGCGAGTCGCTCGCGCATCGCGTCGACCGGCAGGGCCGGGTTCCGCGCCGTGGACTCGGCCAGCTCGATGTCATCGAGCAAATCGACGATCCGGCGGCACGTACGCGCGGCTCCGGGTGGGTGGCGGCGACACGCGCCGCACGCCGCACGCCGGTCGCGCCACGCCAGCTCGACCACCTCGCCTGCCGCGTACCCGGGCCATGGGGTGACGCATCGCCGCTGCGACGACCGCGGGCGGCAGGTCGGCGCGCCGCCGGAACGCTGCGGGCACGGCCTCGGCGTGGTCGTCGAGCAGACACAGCAGCACGTCGGCCGGTGCCGCCGGGTTGCCCGCGAGTCCCCGCGCCACCGGATCTCCGACCGGGCCGTCCAACCAGAGGTCGCCGCGGAGGTGGACCACCCTGGAGTTGCCGACGTGTCCGTCGGTCGTCCGGAGCGTCGTCCAAGGGCTGTCGTCAATCACAAGCAGCGAGGGTATAGCGGCGAAACCGCAGCTCAACATGGCTGTTCACCCGAATGGCAGCAGTGCGGGCCCGACGTAGGCTGTGGACGGTGCCACTCTGCGGAGGCCGCCAGCACCATGGCTGCGGCGGAGACCCTGTTTCCGAGAGTGAACGGCCGGGATCGTGCGATCAGTGGCTCAGCCTCGATGAATTCAGGCTGGTCCCCGTGGTGTCTTCAGCCGGTGGCCGCGTACTCGCACCATCTGATCCTGATACAGAGGTCAGACGTTAAGACGACCGTGGCCTCCGGTAGGCGCTGCCCGGGGCATGGCCGGTACCGTGGGCCGATGCGTTCGGCGGCAGAGGTTCGGCAACGTTGGCTCGATCAGTTACCACAACTGATGACCAGGCCCTCAATGTGGGCGACGACCGGGCAGGCCTTCGACAGGTTGGCCCATGGGCTCCTCAATGATCTGTGTTTCCTCGACGAACGCGAGATCGACCAGGACGCTGTCGAGACGGTGCTCCGCTCGTACGGAAAGCGGGGAGTTGCCGGGCCGTTCCTCGCCATGTTCGGCGAGGACCGTAGCTGCGTCGCCGAGGTCGCCTCGGTCTTCGCCGAACAATTCCACCGACTCGGCTACCTCCAGTTGGGGCGACTGCTTGACGCGGATAGCTGGAACCACCTCACCGCAGATCTCCAGCAGCGTTTCGACGGCCAGGATGTACGTCGCAGTGAGGTCGAGGCCAGCTACGGACCACCAAGCCTCATCGTCGACAAACGCGTGCTCTGCTATGCCCCGGCAGACGCGTCCGGATGGCTCTTCTTCGACTGCTTCCAGGAGCACGGGCCTGGCGAGTACGTCCCAGGCGCCGGACACTACGAGTGGCGTTCGAACGACGATCCCCTGGTACGGGCGGTACGCCGTCCCGCCGCGGATTTCGAAGCCGGCCTCATTCTGACTCTCTACGGCAAGGTCATGCGCTGGGGACCCGGCTGGTGGCTGAACCACCCGGAGACCCTTCCCGACGACCAACAGGCGATCGCCGCCCAACTGCGTGCCGTCGAAGCGAGTGATCCATCCCAGTCGCTCGGTGCGCAGAGGGACGGCCCGAGGCGCTGATCCAGTGCGGCGGAGAACCGGGGCGTACGACCTGTGCACCAGGGGTCAGCTAGGGCCTGTGTCAAGTAGGTTGAAGCCCAGGTGGTGGCGGGTGGAAGAGTTTCGGCGGCATGTACTGTCCTGCCCGCGAGGCCGCCCGCCTGGCGTGCGACGCCTCGACGTCGCGTTCGACTACGATGCCTTCCCTGTGTGGGCCTGGTGCACGATTCCCGCTCGCGGTGGTCGTCCAGGCCGAGAGGTCGTGGGGATGGTTCCCCCGGAAGGGCTGAGGCTCTCGGTGGAGCTGGCTACTGCCCTGCGTGCGTGGTCGGACTGGATGGACATGCACAGCGAGTACGGCGGTGGTCGGGTCGGCACCGACGAGCAGTACCGGGCGTGGACGGAACAGGGCCGGAAGCTGGCCCAGCAACTGTCAGAGGAAACCGGCGCGGCAGTCGTCTACCAGGGCGATCGCGGCGAAGTCGATATCGATTGCCCGTCCTGCGGTCGCCGCGGCTAGACCGTGCCTCGAAGTCAGCCTGGGGTGAGGACGCAGAACTCGTTGCCTTCCGGGTCGGCGAGGACCGTCCACGGGACGTCGCGGTCCAGGTCGACGGCGGTGGCGCCGAGATTCCGCAGTCTGGCCGCCTCGGCCTCCAGGTCGTCACCCGGGTACGGGCGGACGTCGAGATGGACGCGGTTCCACCCGGTCTTCACGTCGGGTGTGCGGAGGAACCGCAGGTAGGGGCCAACGCCCTTGGCGGAGCGCAGCACCGCCCTGTGGTCGGTCACCTCGTGCAGGGCCCAGTCCATGGCCTCGCTCCAGAAGCGCGCCATGGCTCGCGGATCCGCGCAGTCGACCACCACCGCGGCGATCGGTCCGGTGTCGCGGTGGAGCGGTCGGGGGTCCAGCACGCAGAACTCGTTGCCCTCCGGGTCGGCCATGACCGTCCATGGGACGTCGCCCTGGCCCACGTCGGCGGGTGTCGCGCCGAGATCCTTCAGGCGCGTGACCACCTCGGCCTGGTGGGCTGCCGAGGTGGTGGCGAGGTCGACGTGCACGCGGTTCTTCACCGTCTTGGGTTCCGGGGAGACGATGAGGTCGAGGCAGACCGCGACGGGGTCGGGGTAGACGAAGCCCTCGGGTTCGAGGTTGGTCACGCCGGGCCCCTCGCTGGAGACTTCCCAGCCGAGCGCCTCCGCCCAGAAACCGCCCAGCACGGAGTCGTTCCGGGCCTTCATGTTGATCTGCACGAGCCGCGTCGCCACGCCGGCCAGGCTAGTACTCCAGTCGTGGATCGCAACCTGACGTAGCGTCAGCTACGTTGCGTCGACCGCCGAGGACGATGGCCGGGCGCATCGGCATGTTCCGGATCTACTGCTGGTGCAGCGGATGCCCCGGTTGGGTCGGCTTCACGGCTGGTTGTGCTGCTCGGCGGCGTCGAACGCGGGCGCGAGCGGGGCCAGCGCCTTGCGGAGCTGGTCGGCCAGTGAGCCGGAGGGCACGACCAGTCCTCCGGCGGCGAAACTCCCGGCGGCCTCCGGGTTACCGGCCGGCTGGAGCCAGCCTTCCAGTGCGATGCGAACTGCCGCGGCCACGCTTGCCGCGAGGACGCGGGCCGTGTGCGCTTCGGCGTCGTCCAGGCGTTCGGCGATCACCGCCGCGAGCGGGGGCTCGATGCCGGCGGTGGTGTCGAGGAACGCGTCGCGCAACGCGGTCTGGGTGGTGATCAGCAGCAGCGCCTTGTGTTCGCGCTCGCCGGTGTTCGTGTACTGCTCGACCACTGCCTGGGTGACGGCGTCGGCCAGGCGTACTCCTGCGGGCCGGGCCGCGACCGCCGCCGCGATGCGCGCCTCCCGGTCCGCGGTGACGGCGGAGACGATCGCCTGCTCGCGGCTGGCGAAGTAGTTGTTGTAGGTGCGCGGCGAGACCCCGGCCGCTTCGGCGATGTCCTCGACCCGCACCTGGTCCGGTCCGCGCTCCTCGGCCAGGCGCAGGGCCGCCTCGCGTAGCGCCTCACGCGTGGCCTGCTTCTTCCGCTCCCGCAGCCCTGGTGGTGTCACGGTGTCAGCGTCCCATGCAGGGCTGCACACACGCAAAGTTGCGTGCATGCAAACTTGCGTGCACGCATTTTTCCTGCCAGTCTCGACCTGGACCGGGACCGACAGAGAGGACGTCGCCATGCGAGCAAGAGGAATGACCTACGACACCGGATTCGTCGTGCACGGCCAGACGTCCCGCGAGCACTTCGACCTCGCGGTGGTCCGGCGCGAGCTCGCCATCATCCGCGACGACCTGCACTGCAACGCGGTCCAGATCATCGGCGGTGACCCGGATCGACTGGAACTGGCCGCCGGTGCCGCCGCCGAACTCGGACTGGAGGTCTGGTTCTCGCCCTACCCGCTGGAGCTGGATCCGGAGCAGATCCTCACGCTCTTCCGCGACTGCGCCGAGCGGGCGGAACGGGTCCGGCAGCAGGGGGCCACAGTCGTGTTCGTCGCAGGCGTCGAGCTGAGCGTGATGAACCGCGGGTTCCTGTCCGGAGAGAGCCCCGAGGATCGGGTCGAGCGGCTGATGAGCCAACCCGAGCGGCGGGCCGAAGCCATCCGCGAACTCGGCGTGCACATCAACGCGTTCCTCCGCGACGCCGCGGCGACGGTCCGCGAGCGCTTCCAGGGCAAACTCACCTACGCGTCCATCCAGTTCGAGCAGGTCGACTGGACTCCCTTCGACATCGTGGCGTTCGAGCTGATCCGCTCCGCCGAGGTCGCCGACCGGTTCCGGGACGCGGTGCGCATCCTGGCCCAGAGCCCGAAGCCGCTCGCCATCACCGGGTTCGGCACCGCGGCCTACCGCGGCGCGGGAGACCGCGGTGGGCGGGTGCTGGAAGTGGTCGAGTACGACCCGGAGACCAGGGCTCCGGTACGGCTGAACGGCGTATACGAGCGCGACGAGGCCGGCCAGGCCACCTACCTGAGCGAACTGCTGGAGATCTTCGAGACCGAGGGCGTGGACAGCGCGTTCGTGTTCCTGTTCGCCCTGCCCGGCTACCCGCACCGCCCGGACGGCGACCCCAGGGACGACCTGGACCGGGCCGGCCTGGGCATCGTCAAGCTCCTCGAAGGGCGCCGAGGGCAGACCTACCCCGACATGGAATGGGAACCCAAGGCCGCCTTCGCGGCAGTGGCACAGCGCTATCGGAGGTGACAGGCCCCGAGCACGATGGCCACGGCGCGGGATCTGCACCGCGCCGCGGTGCAGATCCCGAACAGATGGACGCGGTGGTCGCCGACCGCGGCTGGTCCGCCCGGCGACGCCGCCACCAGACCCGAGCCCGCTGGCACCGCTACCGACCCGACTCGCCCTCGATGAATGACACCAGGTCGGGTTCCGCCCGTGCCGGCTGACGCACATCCCCTAAAGCGTCCTAGGACATTGATTGTCCGGCGACGCTGGGCCGCGACCTGGGCTCTCCTCGATCCGGCACTCTCTCGGCCTGTGCCGCTCGCCCGGTCTCCCGAGGAGCGACCGGAGCCGGAGTGGCCTCCCTCCGGGGCGGCCCTGTCGTACGAAAAAGCGGTGAAGTCCTGGACCGCTCAGGGGCGCTGGCGGGCGTTGAGCCGGGCGGCCTGGCGCGTCAGGTGGTCACGTTCGGCGAGGTTGGGCGCCCGCCGGGCCGCTTCGGAGTACAGCCGTGCCGCCGTCGCCAGGTCGCCGTCGCGCTCGTGGAGGTACGCCGCCACCGCCGCGTGGCGGGGCAGCGAATCGTCCAGCGCCACGAGCGCCGCCAGGCCGGCGCGCGGTCCGTCGGCCTCGCCGACGGCCACCGCGCGGTTGAGCCGGACGACCGGACTGTCGGTCAGGCGGACGAGCTCGTCGTACCACTCGACGATCTGCACCCAGTCGGTCTCCGCGGCGGTGGGCGCGTCGGCGTGCAGCGCCGCGACGGCTGCCTGGGCCTGGAACTCGCCCAGCCGGTCGCGGGCGAGGGCGGCCTGCAGGATCTCGACGCCCTCGGCGATCGACGTGGTGTCCCACCGGCCGCGGTCCTGCTCGGCGAGCGGCACCAGGCTGCCGTCGGGCGCGGTCCGGGCGGCGCGCCGGGCGTGGTGCAACAGCATGAGGGCGAGCAGCCCCGCCACCTCGGGGTGGTCGATCGCGGCCGCGAGCTGCCGGGTGAGCCGGATGGCCTCGGCGGCGAGGTCGACATCGCCGGAGTAGCCCTCGTTGAAGACCAGGTACAGGACGCGCAGTACGGTCGCGACGTCGCCGGGCTGGTTGAACCGCACGCCGGAGACGGTGCGCTTGGCCCGGCTGATGCGTTGCGCCATGGTCGCCTCGGGCACCAGGTACGCCTGGGCGATCTGGCGGGTGGTCAGCCCGCCGACGGCACGTAGCGTGAGCGCGACCGCCGACGCCGGCGTCAGCGACGGGTGGGCGCACAGGAAGTAGAGCTGGAGCGTGTCGTCCACCGTGGGCGCGGGCCCGGGCGCGGGCTCCTCGTCGACGAGGTCCTCGCGCCGACGGCGGGCGGCGTCCGCCCGGGTCGCGTCGAGGAACCGACGCCAGGCCACGGTGACCAGCCAGGCCTTCGGGTCGCGCGGCGGGTCGGCCGGCCAGGTGCGCACCGCCTCGACCAGCGCATCCTGTACGGCGTCCTCGGCCGCCGCGAAGTCGGCTCCGCGGCGGACGAGGATCCCGAGCACGCCGGGCGTGAGGCTCCGGAGCAGGGCCTCCTGCATCAGCTCACTCCGTGATGGTGGGCGGCGCGGTCAGGAACGGGCGCAGCTCGAGCCACTCGTGGATCGGCTTCCCGCCCGCCCCGGGGGCGGCCGACAGCTCCCCGGCCAGCTCGACGGCGCGCTCGTAGCTGTCGACGTCGATCACCATCCAGCCGGCGATGAGGTCCTTGGTCTCGGCGAACGGGCCGTCGGTGACCGGCGGGCGCCCCTCACCGTCGTACCGGACGAACGTCCCCTCGGGGGCGAGCGCCTGACCGTCGACGAACTCGCCGGTCCCCTCGAGCCGGGTCGCGAAGTCCTGCATGTACTGCATGTGCGCCGAGATCTCCTCCGGCGTCCACTGGTCCATGGGTACGTCGTTGACCCCGGCCGGAGCGCCCCGGTAGTGCTTGAGCAGCAGGTACTTGGCCATCGTGTTTCCCCTCTCGGTGCGGGTGCGAACCCATTCTGATCGCGTCCACCACGGGGACGGAGCCGGTCCCGGGTTCTCGACATCGCTGCCCGGATATTTCTGGGTCGATCTCGTGTCCGGTCCCGGAGCATGCGAGATCCGAGGTGCGTCGGCTCCTGCCCCGCGCGCTCCGGTGCCGTCCCGTTGCCCGCAGGCGACCGGATCCGCACCGCAGGCGGGCGGGCGACCGGCGGACAGGGCTCGGCTTCCCGGGCCGGGAGGAGTCTTGCGCGGGCGTCACGTGGAAACTATGTTATCGATAACATCGATGTTGCCCCATGGCTTGTCTGGACGGTCGCGCGGCCGTTCCGACCGCCGGGCCCGTGGCACGCACCACCCGTCCCGCACCTCTTCCCCGACGTCACACCCGCTCCGGCGACGGCGTGCCGCCGGGCCCTTCGGCCGGCCGGAGCGCTCGCCGACGGCTGGCCCGTCCTGACTCGGCCGGCCCCACGACCAGCACCCGAAAGAACCAGGACGTAAGGGCTCTCGCGGCGCCGGCCCGCCAACCGCCGCTCTCCCGCCACCATCGAGAAAGGTCACCCCATGGCCCTGACCCGACGAGCCTTCACCCTCGGTGCGGTCGCCACCGGCGCGGCCACCGCCACCGGCCTGACGATCGCCCCCCGGGCGGCCTCGGCAGCGGCCTACACCGGCTACGTGATGACCTACTTCACCGAGTCGCCGAACTTCGTCGGCGCGGACTACGGCCTGCACCTCGCCGTCAGTCGCGACGGTCTGAACTGGACCCCGCTCAACCAGAACAACCCGGTGGCCACCCCGACCGCCGGCCAACTGGGGCTGCGCGACCCGTTCATCTTCCGCAAGCAGGACGGCACGTACATCGTCATCGCCACCGACCTGCGCGGCACGAACTTCGGCGTCATCAGCCAGTACCTGCACGTATGGGACTCGACGAACCTGACCGGCTTCACCGGTTACCGGCGGCTGCGGATGCACACCTACAACGCGCACACCTGGGCGCCGACGGTCTTCTGGGACGCCAACCGCGGGCAGTACGGCATCGTCTATTCCTGCAACACCAGCAGCGGGGACGTGTTCCTGGTCAACTACACGTCCGACTTCCACTCGGTCGGCTCCCCGCAGGTCTTCTTCAGCCCCGGCTTCGGCGTCCTGGACAGCGACATCATGGTCGACGGCGGGGTCACGTACCTGTACTACAAGAACCTCGCCAACGGAAACCTGTACGGCGCCCGCTCGTCGACCGGCGCCCCGAACAGCTTCACCACCTACACCGGCGGCCTGCGGCAGGGCGACGCGATGGAGGCCCCGCTGCTGGTCAAGCGCAACGACGGCAACGGCTGGTACCTGTGGGGCGACTCGTTCGCCCCGGTGAACGCCGACTACTACGCCTGGTCCAGCGGCAACATCACCGCCAACGCGTGGACCACGCTGAACCAGCGCGACTACACCCCGCCGCTGAACGGCAAGCACGGCTCGATCCTCGGCATCACCGAGGCCGAGTACGCCGGCGCGGTCAGCCGGTGGGGCACCCCGAACTGGGTCCGGCTGAAGTCCGCCAACTTCCCGGACCGGTTCGTACGGCACCTCAACGGTGTCGGGCGCCTCGACGCGTACCCCTTCGACCCGTACCAGGACCAGCTGTGGCGGCTGGTGCCCGGCCTGGCCGACCCCTCCGGGGTGTCGTTCGAGTCGGTGAACCGGCCCGGCAACTTCCTGCGCCACAGCGCCTACGCCATCCGGCTCGAACCGGACAACGGCACCGCGACGTTCCGCGCCGACGCCACGTTCCACCGCACGCCGGGCCTGGCCGACTCCTCGTGGACGTCGTTGCGCTCCCACAACTTCCCGGACCGCTACCTCCGACACTCCGGCTACCTGCTGCGCATCGACCCGCTGAGCGCCTCCTCCAGCGCCGCCGACCGGCAGGACGCCACCTTCCGGCTCACGTCGTAGCACCCCGACCCCCGCTTCCGGAGGCCCTGATGCCCACTCCCTTCCTCAACCGTCGACTCCTGCTCAGGTCCGCCGGCGTGGCCGCCGTCGCCGCCACCGGCGGGCCCGTCCTCGGCGCCGTCACCGGCGGCGACGCGGCAAGCGCCGCCCTGCCCCCGGCCCGGTCCGACATCGGCGTCTCCGCCTACGCGTTCGAGCCCGGCCAGGTCCGGCTGTCGGCGAGCCGCTGGCAGGAGAACCAGAGCCGCACGCTGAACTACCTGCGGTTCGTCGACGTCGACCGGCTGCTCTACAACTTCCGCGCCAACCACCGCCTCTCCACGGCCGGCGCCGCGCCGACCGGCGGCTGGGACGCCCCGACGTTTCCGTTCCGCACCCACATGCAGGGACACGTCCTGACCGCCTGGGCCCACGCCTGGGCGGTGCTCGGGGACGCCACCTGCCGGGACAAGGCGAACCGCATGGTGGCGGAACTGGCCAGGTGCCAGGCCAACAACGCGGCCGCCGGCTTCAACACCGGATACCTGTCCGGCTTCCCGGAGTCGGACTTCACCGCGCTGGAGGCGCGGACGCTGAGCAACGGCAACGTGCCGTACTACTGCATCCACAAGACACTCGCCGGGCTGCTCGACGTCTGGCGCCTCGTCGGCAACACCCAGGCCCGCGACGTGCTGCTGGCACTCGCCGGCTGGGTCGACTGGCGCACCGCCCGGCTCACCACCGCCCAGACGCAGGCCATGCTGGGCACCGAGTTCGGCGGCATGAACGCCGTCCTGGCGGACCTGTACCAGCAGACCGGAACCGCCCGGTGGCTCACCGCCGCCCAGCGGTTCGACCACAACGCCGTGTTCAACCCCCTCGCCGCCAACTCCGACCAGCTCAACGGGCTGCACGCCAACACGCAGGTGCCGAAGTGGATCGGCGCGGCCCGGGAGTTCAAGGCCACCGGCACCACCCGGTACCGGGACATCGCCAGCAACGCCTGGAACATCACCGTCGACGCGCACAGCTACGTGATCGGCGGCAACAGCCAGGCCGAGCACTTCCGCTCCCCCGACGCCATCGCCGGGTACCTGCGCACCGACACCTGCGAGGCCTGCAACACCTACAACATGCTGAAGCTGACCCGGGAGCTGTGGCTGCTGGACCCGAACCGGGCCGCCTACTTCGACTTCTACGAGCGGGCGCTGCTCAACCACATGATCGGCCAGCAGAACCCGGCCGACGCCCACGGCCACGTCACCTACTTCACGCCGCTGAACCCGGGCGGCCGGCGCGGGGTCGGTCCGGCGTGGGGCGGGGGCACCTGGAGCACCGACTACGACTCGTTCTGGTGCTGCCAGGGCACCGGTCTGGAGACCAACACCACGCTGATGGACTCCATCTACTTCCACAACGGCACCACGTTGACGGTGAACCTGTTCATGCCGTCGGTACTCACCTGGACGCAGCGCGGGATCACGGTCACCCAGAGCACCTCGTACCCGGTCGGCGACACCACCACCCTGACCGTGACCGGCTCGGCCGGCGGATCGTGGACGATGCGGATCCGGATCCCCGGATGGACCAGCGGCGCCAGCGTCAGCGTCAACGGCACGCCGCAGAACATCGCCACGACCCCCGGCAGCTACGCCAGTCTCACCCGCTCCTGGGCCTCCGGCGACGTGGTCACGGTCCGGCTGCCGATGCGGGTCGTCATGTCGGCCGCCAACGACAACGCCGCGGTGCAGGCCGTCACGTACGGCCCGGTGGTGCTCTCCGGCAACTACGGCAACACCGCCCTGAGCGGGTTGCCCGCGCTGAACGCCGGTTCGATCACGCGTACCAGCACCAGCGCCCTCGCGTTCACCGCCGTCGCCAACGGCGCCACGGTCGGCCTCGGACCCTTCCACGACGCGCACGGGCACAACTACACCGTCTACTGGAGCGTCGCCGGCAACGGCGGCGGCAACGCGAGCTTCCGTCTGGTCAACGCGGCCAGCGGCCTGGTGCTCGGCATCCGGGACATGTCCACCGCCGACGGCGGCCCCGCCCTCCAGTGGGGCGACACCGGCACCGCCGACCACGACTGGCAGCTCCTACCCGGCGGGTCGACGATCCGGCTGCGCAACGTCCACAGCGGCAAGGTACTCGGCGTGGAGGGCATGTCCACCGCCGACGACGCCCGCATCGTCCAGTGGGCCGACAACGGCACCGCCGACCACGACTGGACGCCCGTCGACGTGGGCGACGGCACGCACAAGCTGCGCAACGCGCACACCGGCAAGCTGCTCGCCATCTCCGGCGGCGCCACCGCCCAGGGCGCCCAGGCGGTGCAGGACCAGGACAACGGCAGCCCGGACAACCAGTGGAGGTTCGTGCCCAACGGCGCCCGCCGGATCCAGAACCTCGCCAGCGGGCTCGTGCTCGGGGTGCGGGACATGTCCACCACCGACGGCGGCCTCGTCCTCCAGTGGGGCGACACCGGCACCGCCGACCACCTGTGGACCGCGATCGTGGACACCGGCGGCTACCTGCGGCTGCGCAACTCGCACAGCGGCAAGGTGCTCGGGGTCGAGGGCGGCGCCAGCGCCGCCGGCGCCCGGATCGTGCAGTGGGCCGACAACGGCGCGAACGACCACCGGTGGCGGCTGCGGTACGGCGGCAACGGCTACTTCCGCGTCCAGTGCGCCAACGGCGGCCGGGTCCTCGGGGTGAGCGGCGGCTCCGGCAGCCAGGGCGCGCAGATCGTCCTCGGCACCGACAGCGGGGCCGCCGACCAGCGTTGGCGGTTCGTCTGAACCGTGTCGCGAGGACCTCCACCCGGCCCTAACGGCGCGGCGGCGCCCCGACGCTGCGGCGGGCGACCAGGCTCGGTGCGACCGTCTGCCGAAGCGGGCCGACGACCTGCGACGACTCGATCTGGGCGAGCAGCAGGTCCAGGCTCGCCCGGGCGACCGCGGCGAAGTCGGGACGCACGGTGGTCAGCGGCGGGATGAAGTACGCCGCCTCGGGCACGTCGTCGAAGCCGACCACGCTGATGTCGTCCGGCACCCGCAGGCCGTGCTCGTGCAGCGCCCGCAGCACGCCCAGCGCCAGGTGGTCGTTGGCGGTGAACACCGCGGTGACCTCCGGTATCCGGGCGAGCATCTGCCCGCACCGGTAGCCGGCCGCCGCGGACCAGTCCGCCGGGATCAGCGGCGGCGCCTCGGCACCCGCCGACCGCAGGGCCTCCCGCCACCCCTCGATGCGGCCCGCGCTGTCGAACCAGTCGGGCGGGCCAGACACGTGCCAGACCGTCCGGTGCCCGGCGTCGAGGAGATGCTGCGTGGCGGCGCGGGCACCGGCGACCTGGTCGACCGTCACCAGCGGAATCGGCCGCCGCGGGTCGCCGTCGACGGTTACCAGGGGTACGTCCTTCGGCAGCCGTCCGAGCGCCTCCCCGGCCGACTCGACGGGCGCGATCACCACGATGCCGGCGACCCGGTGCGCGAGGTGCCGCTCCACCGCCGCGGAGATGGACTGGTGGTCGAGGTCGCTGACGCTGCCGACGCTAACCGCGAAGCCCGCCTCGGCGGCCGCCTGTTCCAGGGCGGTCAGCAGCGAGGCCGGGCCGAAGAGGGTGGTGTTCTGCGCGACCACCCCGATCACCTGGGACCGGCCGGTGACCAGTGCCCGCGCGGCCCGGTTGGGCCGGTAGCCCAGCTCGGTGATCGCCGCCTGGACGCGCAGCCGGGTCTGCTCGCGCACGTTGGGGTGCCCGTTGAGGACCCGGGACACCGTCTGGTGGGAGACGCCGGCGAGGCGAGCCACGTCCGTCATCGCGGGACTGCGCACGGCCACCTCACTTCCCCGCCTGCCCGTCGACGATCGCACACGTCGTCGTCGACGGGAGCGGCCATCGTGTTGCTGCCTCCGCCACGGCGACGTGTGCCGGGTGACCGGTGGAAACGCCGACAGTCTACGCCAGTCGTCCCGTCGGTCAGGGTGCGGCTGAGCCGGCACACCAGACGGGACTGCCGGCGGCGCGCGCCCCGGGGCGGGAGCGGTTTCCGATGGTTCCCCGCACCCCGCCCCGGACCATTCGCCGTACGATCCTCAGGCTCTCGTACGCCTGGGAACGGTGACCGGTGTCATGGTGTCGTCAGGGTGAACCGGCGCACCGTCACCTGGCCGCCCAACGACTGGGTGGCGTAGTTGAAGATGCCGAACCGGTATCCCATGAAGAACTGCCAGGCGTTGTTGAGGGTCAGGGCGTTGCCCAGCGGGACGAACGTGACCCCGTCGGTGCTGTACGAGAACCTCGCCTGGCGACCCGAGCCGGGCCGGATGTCGGCGTTGGCGCGCAACCAGATCCGCCCGCCGGACACCGGCGCGCTGGCGATCTCGGTTCCGGTGCCGGTGGTGTTCCAGTTGTCGGTGCCCATGGTCAGGCCGTTGGTCATGACCACCCGCATGGCCCCGTTGTCGCGCTTGACGCCGATCCACGCCGAGGTGTCGCGCAGCATCGCCAGCCCGGTCCGGTCGCCGTCGCGCATCGTGGAGTAGTCCAGTTCGATGGTGCCCGTCGAGGTCGGACCCTGGATCCGGTGGGTCACCGTGTTGCGCGCCCGGTAGAGGTCGTTGGTCACCGTCGCGGTCTGCAGGCGCAGCCCGTTGTTCACCGACCACCGGCTGTTGTCCGGGTTGTGGTTCCACTCGTACTGGACGCCGAGGGTGGTGCCGGGGAAGGTGTCGGTCCCGGTGAGCGGCTTGACCGGACGCGACGGCAGCGGGTTGGGGTAGTTGACGCCCCAGGAGCCGTTGACCGTCTGCACCTGGGGCCAACCGTCGCTGGTCCAGGTGATGGGGGCCAGCGTCGGCATCCGGCCGCCGGGGTACGCGTCGGTGAACGCCATGTAGTACCAGCCCCCGTTCTGGGTCTGCACCAGTCCGCCCTGGTGCGGCACCCCACCGCCGGAGATCGGACCCGGCATGTTGAGCAGCACCTGTCGCTGCTCGTACGGACCGAACGGGCCGTTCGTCGACTTCAGCACGTACTGGCCGTTGGCCGGGCGGGTGAGCCAGATGTAGTAGGCGCCGTTGCGCTTGTAGAAGCGCGCTCCCTCCAGCGTGCCGATGCTCGACGGTGTCTGGTACACCTGCTGGGCCCGCACCTGGGTACGCCCGTCCGGCGACAGCTGGGCCACGCTGATCGTGCCGTTGCCGTACGCGACGTACATGGTGTCGTTGTCGTCGACGAGCATCCCGGCGTCGTAGTAGCAGTTGGGGATGGTGGTGTGGCGGCTCCACGTGCCGTCGACGGCGGACGCGGTGTAGATGTGCGTCTGGGCGAAGTCGATGCAGCCGGCCCAGTAGAAGGTGCGGTTGCTCGGCCGGTAGTTCAGCGTGGAGGCCCAGATGCCGTCGACGTACCCGTGGCTGCCGTTGGCCAGGTCGTACTTCGTGCCGAAGTCCAGCCGGGGCACCGAGTGCCCGGCGAACTCCCAGTTCACCAGGTCCCACGACCGCAGCACGGGGGCGCCGGGCGAGTAGTGCATGGTGGAGGCCGACATGTAGTAGACGTCGCCGACCCGGATGATGTCGACGTCGGCGAAGTCCTGCCAGACGACCGGGTTGCTGAAGGTGCCGCCGGGGTTGCCGCTGTCGCCGACGCGGACCAGCTGCCACTGCTGATGGCCACCGTTGAAGTCGTCGTACTGCACGATGTTGCCGCCGTCAGCGGTGGAGGCGTTCTGCACCTCGACCACCTTGTTCGAGTTCCGGTTGATCAACCGCACGTACCCGTCGGCTGAGTCCGCCAGCCGGAACTGCTGGTTCGTCCCGTTGCCGTCGCTCCACTGCACGATGCTGGCGCCGTTGGCCGTGGAGAAGTTGTAGACGTCGAGCACCTTGCCCGAGTGGCGGGACTTCAACCGGTAGTACCCGCCGCCGGAGTCGACGAACTGCCACTGCTGCCCGTTGCCGTTGTTGCGCGGCCACTGCGTGATCCGCGCCCCGTCGTTCGTGGCCCCGTTGTACAGGTCCAGCACCTTGCCGCTGTTGCGATTCACCAACACGTACCACGCGCTGGTGTCCACCGTCGCCGCCGCAGCCGGCCCCGGAGACACCGCGACGAGCCCGCTCGCCGCGAGCACCGCGACCACCGCGGCCGAGACACGCGACAACCAACCACGCCGTCGGGGCACAGCCCGCGAGGGCCCACCAATGGCAACCATGATCCTCCTTCGAGAGCGCTGACACGATCCGGATTCCGTCGGGGAGCGTCACCCGGGAGCCTGCGACCACCGCGGCGATCGGCCATCTCGAATGTGATCGCTCACAGCCGTGCCACCGTCATGACGCACAGAGTCGCACGACCCCGGCAAGGAGGTCTTCGGCCGGCATGCCCGTGGAGGCCGATCGACCCATCCATCGACTGTGAGCGATAACATGACGTTCGTCAAGACGTCACGCATGAGCCTTGACAGCGACCGGAACGCCGACGGGGGCCCTCCCGGCACGGGAGGACCACCCGGGGCCACCGACGGAACCGACCAGCGGGCCAGGCCGAGGGCGCGCTGGTGGTTGCCCTCCTGCGCGGGTCAGAACCCCCTGGCGAGGCGGTAGTAGGCCTGGTTCCACCGGATCTCGTCGGCGAAGCGGCGGGGCTCGGTGTGCTCGTCGATGACGACCAGCTCGGTGCGTACCATCTCGGCCAGGTCGTGCAGCTCCTCCACGCCCACCGCCTGGGACAGCACGGTGTGGTGCGGGGCGCCGGCGGTGATCCAGGCCTCCGCCGAGCCGGCCAGGTGCGGGCGGGGCCGCCACACCGCCCGGGCGACCGGCAGCCGGCGCAGCGGGTGCGGCGGCGCCACCACGTCGACCTCGTTGGCCACCAGGCGGAAGCGCTCCCCCATGTCCGCGAGACCGAGCACCACCGCCGGGCCGGGCGCGGCGTCGAACACCAGCCTGACCGGGTCCTCGCGGCCGCCGATGCTCAGCGGGTGGACCTCGACCTTCGGGGTGTCACCGGCGATCGTCGGGCAGACCTCGAGCATGTGGGCGCCGAGCACCAGCTCGTCGCCCGGCGTCAGGTCGTAGGTGTAGTCCTCCATGAAGGACGTCCCACCCTCGACCCCGACCGCCATCGCCTTGAGCGAGTGCACCAGCACCGAGGTCTTCCAGTCGCCCTCGCCGCCGAAGCCGTAGCCGTCGGCCATGAGTCGCTGCACGGCGATGCCGGGCAGTTGGCGCAGACCGCCGAGGTCCTCGAAGTTCGTGGTGAAGGCCCGGAAGCCGCCCTCCTCGAGGAACGCGCGCAGGCCGCGTTCGAGGCGCGCGGCGTAGCGCAGCGAGTCGTGTCGCTCCCCGCCGGGCCGCAGCTGCGGGTCGACCCGGAAGGTGTCGTCGTACTCCTTGACCAGGTCGTCGATCTGCGCGTCGGCCACCTGGTCGACGACCGCGACGAGATCGTTGACGCCGTACGTGTTGACCGAGACGCCGAAGCGCAGCTCCGCCTCGACCTTGTCGCCCTCGGTCACGGCGACGTCGCGCATGTTGTCGCCGAAGCGGGCCAGCCGCAGCGACCGCATCGCCGAGTAGCCGAGCGCGGCCCGGGCCCAGGCGCCGACCCGGGCGGTCACCCGGGGGTCGCTGACGTGCCCGGCGACGGTCTTGCGGGCGACGCCGAGCCGGGTCTGGATGAAGCCGAACTCGCGGTCGCCGTGCGCGGCCTGGTTCAGGTTCATGAAGTCCATGTCGATCTCGTCCCAGGGCAGCAGGACGTTGGCCTGGGTGTGCAGGTGCAGCAGCGGCGTCCGCAGGGCGTCCAGGCCGGCGATCCACATCTTGGCCGGCGAGAAGGTGTGCATCCAGGCGATCACCCCGACCACACCCTGCGCGGCGGCGTCCCGACAGGCCTTGAGGATGTCGACGCTGGAGGTCAGGACCGGCTTCCAGACCACCCGGACGGGGATCCCCGGCGCGTCGTCGAGCTGCGCGGCGATCTGCCGGGACTGCTCGGCGACCTGCCGGAGGGTGTCCTCGCCGTACAGGCCCTGGCTTCCGGTGAGGAACCAGACCTCGGGTTGGGGGTGCGTTGCCATGCAGTTGCCTTCCGCGAGATGGGCGGTCACTTGAAGCGGATGCCGATGAGGCGCTGGAGGAGGATGAAGGCGAAGAGCAGGCCACCGATCACGATCCTCGTCCACCAGGAGTTCAGGCTCCCGTCGAAGGTGATCAGGGTCTGGATCACGCCCAGCACCAGCACACCCAGCACGGTGCCGAAGACGTAGCCGGACCCGCCGGTGAGCACGGTGCCGCCGATGACGACAGCCGCGATCACGTCCAACTCCATGCCGATGGCGATCAGCGGTGCGCCGGAGAGCGTGTAGAACGACAGCAGGATGCCGCCGATAGCCGAGCAGAGGCCGCTGACCGTGTAGACGGCGATTCGGGTACGCCCCACCGGCAGGCCCATCAGCAGCGCCGACTGGGGGTTGCCGCCGATCGCGTACACGGTGCGGCCGAAGCGGGTGTACGCCAGCACGTACGCGGCGACCAGCACCACCGCGAACGCGATCAGCACGATGATCGACACGAAGTTGCCGCGCGGGTCGCCGATGCGCTCCTGCGACACGGCCGTCCAGAAGCCGTCGGTGATGGGGATGGACGCGTCGCTGATGAACGTGCACATGCCCCGGGCGAAGAACATCCCGGCGAGGGTGACGATGAACGGTTGGATCTCGAAGAAGTGGATCGCGCAGCCCATCAGGAACCCGAGCGTCGGGCCGATCAGCAGCGCGACGACCAGCACCAGGGCCGCGGGCAGACCGTCCTGGAGCAGCGACGCCGACACCATGGCGGTCATCGCGACGACGGAGCCGACCGACAGGTCGATGCCGCCGGTGAGGATCACGAAGGTCATGCCGACCGCGACGACCAGCAGGAAGCCGTTGTCGATGAAGACGTTGAAGACGACCTGGACGTTGGAGAACGCCCGGTACTGGGACACGCCGACGCCGTACATGACCAGCAGCAGGGCGAGGGTGGCCAGGACCGGGACGTGCCGTCGGGGCACCCTGGGTCGCCAGGCACGGCCGGTGGTCAGTGACGTGCTGCTCATGCCGGCACCTGCTCCTTCTCCCGCCGCCGCGCCGTGGGCCCGGGCGTGGTGCCGCGACGGCGGCGGCTGAACCTGGCCCGGAACGCCGGCGCCTGGATGAGGCAGACGGCGATGACGACGACCGCCTTGAACAGCAGGGCCGTCTGCGGCGAGATGTTCATGGCGTACACCGAGGTGGTGAGGGTCTGGATGATCAGCGCGCCGAGGATGGTGCCGCCGAGGGAGAACCGGCCACCGGCGAGTGAGGTGCCGCCGATGACCACCGCGAGGATCGCGTCGAGCTCCACCCAGAGGCCGGCGGCGTTGCCGTCGGCGCTGGACACGTTCGCCGTCATCATGAACCCGGCGACCGCGGCGCAGGCGGCGCTGAGCACGTACACGAGGAAGACGACGCGGCTGGATCGGATGCCGGCCAGCCGGCTCGCCTCGGCGTTGCCGCCGACCGACTCGACGATCAGACCGAGCGCGGTACGCCGGGTGAAGGCGGCGATGAGCAGGGCCGCCGCGAGGGCGATGAAGACGGCCAGCGGCAGGGTCAGGAAGTGCCCGAGCCCGATCGCCCGGTACGGCCCGGAGTTGATCGTGATGATCTGGCCCTCGGTGACCAGTTGCGCGAGCCCTCGGCCGGCCACCATGAGGATCAGCGTGGCGATGATGGGCTGGATGCCGATGACGGCGACCAGCACCCCGTTCCAGGCGCCGAGCGCGAGCGCGGCGCCGAAGGCCAGCGCGAGCGCCGTGAGCACGGTCGCCGGGCTGTTCTGGTCGGGCGCCTCGCTGATGTGGAGGCAGGCGATGGCGCCGCTGATGGCACAGAGCGATCCGACGGAGAGGTCGATGCCGCCGGTGGCGATGACGAGGGTCATGCCCAGCGCCACCAGCATCAGCGGTGCGCTCAGCCGGAGGATGTCGACCGGGGTGCCGTAGAGGTGCCCGTTCTTGACCTCGATGGAGAGGAAGCCGGGCCGGTAGATCGTGTTGGCCAGGATCATGACCACCAGCACGAGCACCGGCCAGAACAGGCGGTGGCCGGTAAGCGGGCGGAGGCGGTCGGCGACGGCGTTCACCGGATCACCTCCGCACCGGTGGTGCCGCTGGCGATGGTCCGCATGACGCGGTCGGCGTCGAGGGTGTCGTCGTTGTCGAGTTGGGCGACCATCGTCCGGTCACGCATCACGGCGACGCGGTGGCTCAGCCGCAGCACCTCCTCCAGCTCGGCGGAAATGAACAGCACCGCCATGCCGTCGTCGGAGAGCTGGACCACCAGTTTCTGGATCTCGGCCTTCGCGCCGACGTCGATCCCCCGGGTGGGCTCGTCGAGGATGAGCAGGCGCGGCTCGGTGATGAGCCAGCGGGCCAGGAGCACCTTCTGCTGGTTGCCGCCGGAGAGGTTGCGCACCGGCAGATCCGGGTTCGCCGGCCGGATGCTGAGGGCCTGGATGTACTTCTCGACCAGCTCGTCCTGCCGGCGGCGGGGGATCGGCCGCAGCCACCCGCGGGCCGCCTGCATCGCGAGGATCATGTTCTCCCGCACCGACAGCTCGGGGACGACGCCCTCCGCGCGGCGGTTCTCGGAGCAGAACCCGACGCCGCGGTCGATGGCCTGGACCGGGTTACGCACCTGCGTCCCGCCGCCGTCGACGACGACCGTGCCGTGGTCGGCGCGGTCGGCGCCGAACAGCAGCCGCGCCACCTCGGTGCGGCCGGAGCCGAGCAGGCCGGCGAGCCCGACCACCTCGCCGGCGTGGATCCGCAGGCTGAAGGGGGCGACCGCACCCTTGCGGCCCAGCTCCGACGCGTCGACCAGCAGGGCCGCGTCGGACCGTACGGCGGCGGTCCGCTTCTGCTGCTCGTCGAGGCGCTCCAGGACGTCGAGCTCCTTGCCGATCATCTTCTCGACGAGGCTGAGCTGGGGCAGCTCCTCCGTCCGGTACTCCCCCACCAGGGCGCCGTTGCGCAGCACCGTGATGCGGTCGGCGATGCCGTAGACCTGGTCGAGGAAGTGCGTCACGAAGAGGATGCCGATGCCCTCGTCGCGTAGCTGCCGCATGATCCGGAAGAGCTGCGCGACCTCACCGGCGTCCAGGCTGGAGGTCGGCTCGTCGAGGATCAGGACCCGGGCCCGTACGTCGATCGCCCGGGCGATGGCGACCATCTGCTGCACCGCCAGGGAGTACGTGCCGAGCTGCGCGGTGACGTCGATGTCGAGATCCAGCCGGGCCAGGAGCGCCCGCGCCCGCCGGCGCATCTCGCCCCAGCGGATCGCGCCGAGACGACGGGGCTCCCGGCCGATGAAGATGTTCTCCGCCACGGACAGGTTGGTGCAGAGGTTGACCTCCTGGTAGACGGTGCTCACCCCGGAGGCCGACGCCTGCATCGGGCCGCTGAAGGCGACCTGCTCACCGTCGAGGACGACGGTGCCCTCGTCGATGGCGTAAACGCCGGTCAACACCTTGATCAGGGTCGACTTGCCGGCACCGTTCTCGCCCATCAGGGCGTGGACCTCGCCCGGGAACAGGCGGAGATCGACGTCGTGGAGCGCACGTACCCCGGGGAAGGTCTTGCTGATCCCGGTCATGGTCAGGACCGGACGGCTATCCGTCATCCCATCGGACCTCTTCTGGATGGTGTCGGTAGGACAGGAGCGAGCGACGGGCCGGGGTCGCCGTCGACGGACGGCGACCCCGGCGTCGGTCAGTACTTGCGGTTGGGCAGTGCCTCCTTGGCCTGCTCCTGGGTGAAGGTGGTCTCCTCGGTCTCGATCCGGGCCGGGACCTCCTCGCCGGCGTGGACCTTCTTCGCCAGGTCCATCAGCTGCGGGCCGAGCAGCGGGCTGCACTCGGCGATGAAGTTGAACCTGCCGTCGGCGAGGGCCTGCATGCCGTCCTTCACCGCGTCGATGGTGATGATGGTGATGTCCTTGCCGGGCACCTTGCCGGCCGCGGTGATCGCCTCCAGCGCGCCCAGACCCATGTCGTCGTTGTGCGCGAAGAGCACGTCGATCTTCGGGTTGGCTTTGAGGAACTGCTCCATGACCTGCTTGCCGTCGGCCCGCTTGAAGTCGCCTGACTGGGAGGCGACGATCTTCAGGTTCGGGTTGGCGGCGATCGCCTTGGCGAAGCCCTCCTTGCGGTCGTTGGCCGGCGCCGAGCCGGTGGTGCCCTGAAGCTCGACGACGTTCACCGGCCCGCTGGCGCTCTTGGTCTGCTCCACCAGCCACTCGCCGGCCAGCCGGCCCTCCTTGACGAAGTCCGAGCCGAGGAACGTCTTGTAGAGCGACTTGTCGGCCGAGTCGACGGAGCGGTCGGTCAGGATCACCGGGATGCCGGCGTCCTTGGCCTCCTTGAGCACGGTGTCCCAGCCGGACTCCACCACCGGCGAGAAGGCGATCACGTCGACCTTCTGCTGGATGAAGTTCCGGATCGCCTTGATCTGGTTCTCCTGCTTCTGCTGCGCGTCGTCGAACTTCAGCTCGATCCCCGCGGCGGCGGCGGCCTCCTTGATCGAGGTCGTGTTCGCCGTCCGCCAGCCGCTCTCCGCGCCGACCTGCGAGAAGCCCAGCGTGACCTTGCCGTCGTCGGCGGAGCCGTCGCCGGTGTCGCTGTTGCCGCAGGCCGCCAGGCTGCCCGTGAGCAGCACGGTGGCGACGACCGCGAGCAGGGTGCGTGCCGTTCTCCTGGTTCTCATCGGTTCTCCTCGGTGGGGTGGTCCGGACACGTGGCGCGCGCGTGTCCCGGTGTGGTGGTGAGGTTGGTACGAGAAGGGGCCGTTCCCGGTCAGCCGGATGCCGGGCGTTGGCCGTAGACGTTCTGATACCGGTCATGCAGCGAGCTGATGTCGGCCTGCGTCATCGGCAGCGGCTGCCCGAGCGCCCGTGCCAGGTGCGCGGTACGGGCGACGTCCTCGCACATCACCGCGGCCTTGACCGCCGCGCGGGCGTCCTTGCCGATCGTGAAGACCCCGTGGTTGCGCATGAGCACCGCCGGCGAGCGGTGCCCGGACAGGGTGCTGACGATGCCCTTGCCGATGTCGTCACCACCGATCAGCGCGAACGGCCCCACCGGGATCTCCCCGCCGAACTCGTCGGCCTGCGCGGTCAGCCAGCACGGGATGGACTCGCCCCGGGCCGCCCAGGCGGTGGCGTAGCTGCTGTGCGTGTGCACGACGCCACCGACCTCCGGCATGGCCCGGTAGACGTAGGCGTGCGCGGCGGTGTCGCTGGACGGCGCGCCGTTCCCGTCGACCACGGTCCCGTTCAGGTCGCACACGACCATGGTGTCCGCCGTCAGGGCGTCGTAGTCGACACCGCTGGGCTTGATCACCATGAGGTCCTGGCCCGGGACCCGCGCCGAGACGTTGCCGGCGGTCCAGGCCACCAGCGCGTACCGGGTCAATTCGGCGTGCAGGCGGGCCACCGTCTCCCGCAGGACGCTCACCTGCCGCGCCACGTCGTTGCTCATCCGATCGCCTCCAGAACCGTGTCGGTCCGCCCCGCGGCCGCGTCCAGGGCCGTGTTCCTGATCGCCCGCAGGCGGAGCATGACGTCGTCGCCGCCGCGGCCGAAGTGGTCGTGCAGCGCGCGGTACTCGGCGTAGAGGGCGTCGTACGCCCGCGCGTTGTCCGGGTCCGGCTGGTACACGCCCTCGTTCACCCGGCCCATCGCCGCCGAGGCCCGGTGGACGTCCGGGTACGCCCCGGCGGCGACGGCCGCGTGGATCGCCGAGCCGAGCGCCGGTCCCTGGGCGGAGCCGATGATGCCCAGCGGGCGGTTGGTGACGTCGGCGTAGATCTGCATGAGCAGCCGGTTCGAGGCGAGACCACCAGCGACGACCAGGTCGGTGACCGGTATCCCGGCCTCGACGAACGCCTCGATGATCATCCGGGTGCCGAACGCCGTGGACTCCAGCAGCGCCCGGTAGACGTCCTGCGGCCGGGTGGCCAGGGTCAGCCCGACGATCAGGCCGCTGAGGTCGTGGTTGACCAGCGGTGACCGGTTGCCGTTCCACCAGTCCAGCGCGATGAGGCCGTGGGCCCCGACCGGTTGGTCGGCGGTCAGTTCGGTCAACCGCTCGTGCGACGCGACTCCGGCCGGCGCGGCGTTCCTGACGAACCAGCCGAAGATGTCGCCGACCCCGCTCTGCCCGGCCTCGTAACCCCACGCACCCGCGCTGATGCCGCCGTCGACGACACCGCACATGCCGGGCACCTCGGCGGGGTGGGTGCCGTTGAGGACGTGGCAGGTGGAGGTGCCCATGATGGCCACCAGTCGGCCGGGGCTCAGTGCCTGGGCGGCGGCGGCGGTGACGTGGGCGTCGACGTTGCCGACCGCGACAGCGATGCCCGCCGGCAGCCCGGTCCAGGCGGCGGCGCGGGCGCTGAGGGTGCCGGCCCGCTCGCCCAGCGGCAGCAGGGGACCGTCCAACTTGGCCACGAAGTCGGCGAAGCCAGGGTTGAGGGCGCTCAGGTAGTCGGTCGACGGGTACCGGCCGTCCTGCCGGATGCCCTTGTATCCGGCGGTGCAGACGTTGCGGGTCTCCTCGTCGCACAACTGCCACACGATCCAGTCGGCGGCTTCGACGAAGCGCTCGGCACGGCGGTAGACCTCCGGATCCTCCTCGAGGATCTGGAGACCCTTGGCGAACTGCCACTCGGCGGAGATCTTGCCGCCGTAGCGGCCGATCCACGGCTCGTGCCGCTCGTGGGCCAACGCGTTGATGCGGTCGGCGTGCGACTGGGCGGCGTGGTGCTTCCACAGCTTCACCCAGGCGTGCGGCCGGTGGCGCAGCTCCGGGACCTCGCACAGCGGGGTGCCGTCGGCGAGCGTCGGCAGGACGGTGCAGGCGGTGAAGTCGGTGCCGATGCCGATGACCTGCGACGGGTCCACACCGGCGTCGGCCATGGCGGCGGGGACGGCGTGCCGAAGGACGTCGCGGTAGTCCTCCGGGTCCTGTAGGGCCCAGTCGGGAGGCAGTGCCGGGCCGCCGTCGGGGAGCACGGCCTCGATCACGCCGTGGCGGTACTCGTGCACCGCGGTCCCGACCTCGGCACCATCGCGAACCCGAACCACCAGCGCCCGCCCGGAGAGGGTGCCGTAGTCGACTCCGACCACGTACCGCTCGTCCGCACCGTCCACACTGCCCATGTCCACCTCCGATCAATGACCGGCATAGTGTTAACGCTCACATACAGCGCCGTCAAGACGTTGGCCGACAACAGCTCAGTAACGGAAGGATAGGCGGAGCGTGTGGCCCGGACCAGAGGCATCACACCCGGTCACCATTCCCGCGCTCTCGGCTGCCCGGACATGGTGCCGGCGCCCGCTCGGCGGAGGCACGGGGGCGGGAGCGCCCGGTGCCGCAGCCCCGGCGACAGATCGACGACTGTTAGCGAGAACATCCAGGCCTTCTCTGCCTTCTCGCGGGCGCACGACATCAGTCGCGCACGGACCGGCCCCCTGGGGACGCCGACTCCGGTGCGCGCACTGAGCTGCGACGCTCTCCGACCGAAGCCGACGCGGACCGCCATCAATCGTCGCGCGGATGACTCGGCCTCGTCGCATCCGATTTACATCAGTGGATGTCAGCGATAACATCCGTCTCATCGTGTCGGGTCCCCGGGCAGCCACCGGGCCGGAGCAGACCGGGAACGCGACGACGGACGGGCGAGCGACTAGTCCGGCACGAGGTCGGCCGAGGGCCGGACGATCCCCGTCCCGAGGTATTGCCGTCGATGCCCGCGGGCAGGGCCGGGCGACAGCCCACCGGCCACGCCCCGTGACGCCCTCGTTCGCCGCATCCCGGCGCCGGCGCCCGACCCGACGCCACTCACCGCTCCGACCGAGGAGGAACACGTGCGCAGACCGAGACAATGGCTCGCCGCCGCCCTGGGCATCCTGGCGGTGGCCCTCGCGGCGACCGTCGCGGACGGGGCCGTCGCGCCCCGTCCGGCACAGGCGCTGGACAACGGCGTCGCCCGGACGCCGCCGATGGGTTGGAACACCTGGAACACGTTCGGCTGCAACATCGACGAGACGCTCATCCGCCAGACGGCCGACGCGATCGTCGCCAACGGGCTGCGCGATCTCGGGTACCGGTACGTCGTCGTCGACGACTGCTGGTTCAACCCGGACCGGGACGCACAGGGCAACCTCCAGGCGCATCCGCAGCGCTTCCCGAGCGGGATGAAGGCGCTGGGCGACTACCTGCACTCGCGCGGCCTGTTGTTCGGCCTCTACCAGGCGCCGCTGGACCAGACCTGTGCGCAGTACTTCGACGCCTTCCCCGGCTCCACCGGCAGTCTCGGGCACGAGTACCAGGACGCCCGGCAGTTCGCCGCCTGGGGCGTGGACTACCTCAAGTACGACTGGTGCTCCCCCACCGGGACCATCAACGACCAGGTCGCCAGGTTCGGCATCATGCGGGACGCGCTGGCCGCCGCCGGCCGGCCGATCGTCTACAGCATCAACCCGAACAGCATCCACGAGAAGACCGGGCCGCAGCGCAACTGGAGCGACGTGGCGAACCTCTGGCGGACCACCGAGGACATCACCAACGCGTGGGACACCGGCCAGACCAACGGCTACCCGATGGGCATCCGGAACATCGTCGACGTCAACGTGCCGCTGGCCGGGTACGCCGCACCGGGCGGGTTCACCGACCCGGACATGCTGGAGGTCGGCAACGGCGGGATGAACGACACCGAGATGCGCAGCCACTTCGCGCTCTGGTCGCTCATGGCGGCGCCACTCATGATGGGCAACGACCTGCGCTCGGCCAGCGCGGCGACGCTGAGCATCCTGCGGAACCAGAACCTGGTCGCGATCAACCAGGACCCGCTCGGGCTCCAGGCGGTCCAGGTGTCGAACGACGGCACCCGGCGGGTGCTGGCGAAGCGGCTGGCCAACGGTGACGTCGCGGTCGCGCTGTTCAACCAGGGCAGCTCCACCACGACGATCTCCACGACGGCGGCGGCGATCGGCAAGAGCGGCACCTCGTTCACCCTGCGCGACGCGTGGACCAACGGCACCTCCACCAGCACCGGAACGATCTCCGCGAGCGTCCCGGCGCACGGCACGGTGGTGTACCGGGTCAGCGGCGGCGGCACCACGAACCCGCCGCCCCCCACCACGTTCCGGCTACGCAGCGAATCGGCCGGACGATGCCTCGACGTCGACAACTCCCAGACCGCCAACGGCACCGGGACGCTCATCTGGGACTGTCACGGCAACGCCAACCAGCAGATCAGCCAGAGCGGGCAGACGCTGCGCGTCCTCGGCAAGTGCCTGGACGTCCCGAGCACCGCCGCCAACGGCACCCGGGTGCAGCTCTGGGACTGCAACGGCGGCACCAACCAGCAGTGGACGTTCAACGGCAACGGCACGGTGAGCAGCGTCCGCTTCCCGTCCCTGTGCCTGGACGTCAACAACGGCGGCACCGCCAACGGGACCACGGTCATCCTCTGGTCCTGCCACGGCGGCACCAACCAGCGGTGGAGCCGGGTGTGACCGACGGCCACCGACCATAGTGCGGCCGGCCGGGTGGACACGCCTGCTCCCACCCGGCCGGCCGGACCCTTCGCCTCCTACTGGAACTGCGTGAAGAACCGCCAGGCCTCCCCCGGCACCCAGGTCCGGGTGCCGCTGTCACCCGGCGCCCCGTCCTGGGGCGCCGCGATGTGTCCTTCGTCGAACGCGATCCACTCCACCGGGTAGCCGGCGGCGCAGCCCGGGTACGCGGTCCGGACGTGGGTCAGGCTGCCCGTCGCGGGCTCGCGCGGGCTCTGCGCGGCGTAGGCGTTGTCCTGCACGAACCGGTCACGCAGCCACCGGCCGCTCGCGATGGGGAGCACCCCGTCGCGGGTGCCGTGCACCCCGAGGTACGCGACGCGGCCGGTGCCGTCGCTGCACCCGCTGAGCTGCGCGCCGGACAGGACCGCGACCGCGCGGAACACGGTCGGCCGGGCGCAGGCCACGGCGGAGCTCATCGCCCCGCCGAAGCTGAACCCGGTCGCGAAGCGCTGCCGCGTGTTCACGCAGAGGCCGCCCTCGATGAGCCTCAGCTGCTCCCTGTCTGGACCGCGCGAATCAGGACGGGCGCGCTCCTCGTGGTGCGTGTGGGAAAGACGCAAAAGGGCCGCGACCGCACCACGCGCCCGTCTCCCGCCCGCTTGCGACCCGGTGGCGATGTCGGCTCCCGCGACCAGCCAGCCCGAGGCCGCATGTTAGCGATAACAGAGCTAGGTGTCAATTGATGAGACAGGGTGCGAATTCGGCGCGACGTTCGCCGGCCGCGCCGTGGTCGCGGCCACGGACGCGGCGCTCCGGCTTGTCGTTGACGTCCACCGCCGAGGCCAGTACGGTGCATCGCAAGTAATCGATGTCAACGCCGTGACGTCCGCGTTGCCATCCCATCAAGCGCGACTCTCCGCACGCGTACCGGACCCAGCCCGCACGACGTGAGACAACCTTGATGTTCAGTGTTAGCGATAACAGGGATTCTTGCGGTCTCTCGGGTGCGCTGGAGTGCAGTCCCTCCGACAGCGCCTGCGGTGAAGAGCGCTGGACCGCCGACACCCTGGGGGTGAGCCTTGAAGCTGACACGTGCACGCCGGATCGGGACGAGAGCTCGGCACGCCATCGCCGTACTCGCCGGCCTGATCTGCACGGTCGCCCTCCTGCCCGGCACCGCGCAGGCCGACAACCCGATCGTCCAGCACATCTACACCGCCGACCCGGCGCCGATGGTGCACAACGGACGCGTCTACGTCTACACCGGGCACGACGAGGACGGCTCGACGTACTTCACCATGCGCGAGTGGCGGGTCTTCTCGTCGGCCGACATGGTCAACTGGACCGACCACGGCGTACCGATGAACCTCGGCACCTTCGCCTGGGCGGACGCGGACGCCTGGGCCGGCCACGTCGTCCCACGCAACGGAAAGTTCTACTGGTACGTCCCGGTGCGGCAGCGCGGCGGCGGAATGGTGATCGGGGTCGGTGTCGCCGACAGCCCGACCGGGCCGTTCCGGGACGCGCTCGGCCGCCCGCTGGTGGGCAACGGTGAGATCGACCCGCACGTCCTCGTCGACGACGACGGGCAGGCGTATCTGTACTGGGGCAACCCGAACCTGTGGTACGTGCGGCTCAATCCCGACATGATCTCGTTCTCCGGCAGCCCGACCCGGATCCCGCTCACCACCGCCGGGTTCGGCACCCGAACCGGCAACCCGAGCCGCCCGACCCTCTACGAGGAAGGCCCCTGGGTCTTCAAGCGCAACGGGCTCTACTACAACGTGTTCGCGGCGGAGTGCTGCTCCGAGTTCATCGCCTACTCGACGGCGCCCGGCCCGACCGGACCCTGGACGTACCGGGGCACGGTCATGCCCCGGCAGGGCGCCAGCTTCACCAACCACCCCGGCATCGTCGACTTCAACGGCGGGTCGTACTTCTTCTACCACAACGGGGCGCTGCCCGGCGGCGGCGGATTCACCCGGTCCGTGGCGGTGGAGAAGTTCGCCTACAACTCCAACGGCACGATCCCCACGATGAACATGACCACCGCCGGCGTTCCGCAGGTCGGCACGCTCAACCCGTACACCCGGCAGGAGGCCGAGACGATCGCCTGGGGTTCCGGCATCGAGACCGAGCCGTCCAGCGAGGGCGGCATGAACGTCGGCTATCTCGCCAACGGTGACTACATCAAGGTCAAGGGCGTCGCCTTCGGCGCCGGCGCGACCTCCTTCAGCGCCCGGGTGGCCTCCGGGGCGGCCGGTGGCCGGATCGAGGTACGGCTGGACAGCGCCACCGGCCCGCTCGCCGGCACCTGCGCCGTCGGCGGCACCGGCGGCTGGCAGACGTGGACCACCTCCACCTGCGCGATCAGCGGTGCCACCGGGACCCGTGACCTGTATCTGCGGTTCGCCGGGGGCACCGGAAACCTGTTCAACGTGAACTGGTGGCAGTTCGGCGGCGGGACGGCCACCCCGGCGTACCGGGTCACCAACCGCAACAGTGGCCAGGTCGTCGACGTCCAACAGCCGAACCTCGACGACCTCGCCGTGATCGGCCAGTGGACGGGCAACGGACAGAGCTGGCAACAGTGGCGGTTCCTCGACGCCGGCGGGGGCAACGTGCGCCTGCAGAGCGTCCACAGCGGCAAGTGCGTCGACGTGGTGGACTTCTCCACGGCCGACGGGGCCCGGATCGTCCAGTACACCTGCCATGACGGCCTCAACCAGGTGTTCAGCTGGCGCTCCACCGGCGATGGCTACCACCAGCTGGTCAACGTCAACAGCAACAAGTGCCTGAACGTGGTCGGCGGCTCCACCGCTCCCGGTGCCGCGTTGGAACAGCGGACGTGCGGCTCCGCCGCCAGCATGCAGTGGTCCCGCGCCTGAGTCGACCTCGGGAGAGGGCTGTGCGGCGACGCTCGACCGTCCCCGCACAGCCCTCGCGCCCGGGTGGTCATGCCCGGCCCGCCCCGCGCTTGACCCGCCCCGCACCGGAACCTAAACTCACGATCTGTTAACGCTAACAGCGGCGTCAGTCGATGAGAGCCGACGGGTCATTGACGCCGGGGTCAAGGGCAGTCCCCAGGGCGGCGCTGACCGGTCCGGACCGGACCGGGGCACGCGCGTATCACCACCACCAGCCAGGAGGACGCAGAATGACGCACGATCAGAACGGGCCGGTCAGCGGCGAGCGGCGATTGCTGAGCCGGAGAGCCGTCCTGACGACCATGGGGGCCGTGCCGGTCGCGGCAGCGGCGACCACACTGCTGGGAGCCACGGGAGCCTCGGCCGCGCCGGCGACCGTCAACCTGTCGGCGCAGCGGCAGACGATCAAGGGCTATGGTGCCATGGCCCACGCGGCCTGGATCGGCGACCTGACGGCCGCCCAGCGGGAGACGGCGTTCGGCACCGGCGAGGGTCGGCTGGGCTTCTCCATCCTGCGGATTCCCGTCGGCGAGAGTTCGGCTGACTTCGGCCGTGACCTCGCGACGGCGAAGCGCGCGGCCGAGCTCGGGGTGACCGTCTTCGCCTCGCCGTGGAACCCGCCCGCCAGCATGATCGAGACCTTCACCCGCGGCAGCCAGACCAACGCGAAGCGGCTCCGCTACAGCTCGTACGCCGCCTATGCGCAGCACCTCAACGACTTCACCACGTACATGCGTAACAACGGGGTGCCCCTGTACAGCATCTCGGTGCAGAACGAGCCCGACTACGCGCACGACTGGACGTGGTGGACCTCCGCCGAGATGGTCAGGTTCCTGCGGGAGAACGCCGGCTCGATCAGCACCCGGGTCATGGCACCCGAGTCGTTCCAGTACATCAAGTCCGTGTCGGACCCGATTCTCAACGATCCCACGGCGCTGGCCAACGTGGACATCATTGGGGCCCACCTCTACGGGACGTCGTACTCGAACTTTCCGTACCCGCTCTTCAAGCAGAAGGGCGCGGGCAAAGAGCTCTGGATGACCGAGGTCTACTACCCCAACAGCAACACCAACTCGGGCGACGCCTGGCCCGAGGCGCTCGACGTGGGCGAGCACATCCACCGCGCCATGGTGGACGCCGAGTTCCAGGCCTACGTCTGGTGGTATCTGCGGCGCAGCTACGGTCCCATGCGGGAGGACGGCCAGGTCAGCAAGCGCGGTGCCATGATGGCGCACTTCGCCCGGTTCGTCCGGCCCGGCTACACCCGGATCGACGCGACGGCGAACCCGGCATCAAACGTCTACGTCTCGGCGTACCGGGGCGGCAACACCGTCGTCATCGTCGCCGTCAACAAGAACACCTCGTCGGTGAGCCAGCAGTTCAGCCTGTCGGGCACCACCGCTTCCGGCAGCGTCTCGAACTGGCTGACCGACGCGAGCCGGACCGTCGCGCCCCAGAGCGCGCTCACCATGTCGAACGGCTCCCTCACCGTCACGCTGCCCGCCCGAAGCATCATGACCTTCGTGACCAGCGTGAACGGCACCCCGCCGCCCAGTCCGACCCCCACGCCCACCGTCACCCCGCCCCCGGGTGGGGGCACGGGACCCCGGGTCGCCTACACGATGAACTCCTGGGGCTCCGGCTTCACGGCCAGCATCGACATCACCAACACCGGCACCTCGGCGATCAACGGCTGGACGTTGGCCTTCAACCTGCCCTCGGGCCAGTCGATCACCTCGGGCTGGGGTGCCACCTACTCGCCGTCCAGCGGCCAGGTGAGCGCCCGTAACGTCGACTACAACGCCGCGATCGCCCCCGGGGCCACTATCAACATCGGCTTTCAGGCCAACACCAGCGGCAACACCGCCGAGCCGACTGCCTTCACCCTCAACGGCGTCGCCTGCACGGTGGTCTGACCGCTACGACGCAGGGCCCATGCCCTGGAGATTGACCAAAACCGGGTGCGGCCCCTCCGGCAACGGAGGGGCCGCACCCTTCTCAGGGGGGCGTGCCCGGGGACTGTCCGAGTAAGGGTGTAACCGGTCTGGCCCGACACGCCGAGCCTGATGGGCTTGGCGGGAAGGTGTGGATCGACACTCCCCCGCCGGTGTCCCCCGGACGTCTACGACATCCGGGGGATCCGGTGCCCGTCGTCAGCGTTGCAGGGTCAGCAGACCCGGGCGGTACGGCAGGCGGCCGTAGTCGCCGCCGGAACTGGGGGAACGGCCCTGGTAGAGCAACTGCAGGTTGCAGGGATCGACGGTCATGGTCTGATCGGCGTTGCTGCGGATCAACTCGCCGTGGCTGATGTCGTTGGTCCAGGTGGCGCCGCTGTTGGCCTTGCCCGCGAACGGGTTGCTCTCGGTGGCGGCCTGCGGCGTCCACGTACCGCCCAGGCTGGTGGCCGTGAACGAGCGGAAGTAGCGGCCCTGCGCGCCGATCGCCTCGACGAGCATGAGGTACCGGTTCTGGCCCTGGAGCTTGTAGACCTGGACCGCCTCGAACAGGTTGTTCGTCGTGTCGCTCATGATGGTCGTGTAGGTCGAGCCGAAGTTGCCCGGGAAGTTCCCGATGGGCATGCTGGCCCGGTAGATCTTCCCGTTGTCCCCGGCGAAGAACAGGTACATGTTGGTGTCGTCACCGATGATCGCCTGATCGATCGGCCCGGTGCCGGAGCCGGAGATGCTGCCGGTGAAGAGGGTCTGCGGCGACGACCAGCTGTTCACGTTGGTGGGGTCGCTCGACGTCCGGTAGGAGAAGGCGGGTCCGCCCCACTGGTAGGCGAGCACCCAGATGTTCCTGGGGGCGAAGTAGAACAGTGAGGGCGCGACAGCGGCGAAGGGCATCTGGTTCTGGCTGGCCGAGGCCATGTCGGACCAGTTCGTGAAGAGGCCGAAGTTCATCGAGCCCCACGTCGTTCCCGTGTCGTGCGTGGTCGCGTAGACGAGTTGCCGGCCGTTGTAGGGGGCGTGGGTGAAGTCCTTCAGCGAGACCCATCCCGCCCTCGGTTGCGCCAGCGCGCCCGTCGACGACCAGCGGTACGTCGACGGCAGCGCACACGTGCCGGGCGGTGGCGTGGTGGGGTTGCCCCCGCCGTCGACGCGGACCAGTTGCCACTGCTGGTTGTTGCCGTTCCAGTCGTCGTACTGCACGACGTTCCCGCCGTCGGCGGTCGAGGCGCCCTGCACCTCCACCGCCTTGTTGCTGTTCCGGTTGATCAGGCGGACGTAGCCACCAGCGGAGTCGGCCAGCCGGAACTGCTGGTTGGAACCGTTGCTGTCGGCCCACTGCACGATGCTGGCACCGTTGGCGGTCGAGAAGTTGTAGACGTCGAGCACCTTGCCGGACAGCCGCGACTTCAACCGGTAGTAGCCACCGCCGGAGTCCACGAACTGCCACTGCTGCTGGTTGCCGTCGTTGCGCGCCCACTGCACGATCCGCGCGCCGTCGTTCGTGGCCAGGTTGTACACATCCAGGGCCTTGCCGCTGTTGCGGTTGACCAACACGTACCACGCGCTGGTGTCGACCGTCGCCGCGGCGGCGGGTGCCGACGACACCACCGCCGCGGCGACGCCACCGACCAGCAGGGCCACCCCAGCGGCGACGACCCGCGGCAACCACCGGCGCCGCCGCGACGGCGGCGGCGTGGGAGATGGAGACCTATCGAAGACAGACATGATCCTCCTCGGCTGAGAGATGCCAGCGGGATGCCCGAAGATGGGCGCACCGCGACGCGTGGCCGGGCACGAGCGGCAAGCAGTTAGCGCTAACAAGACCTGCTTGCGCCCAGGCGCACGCCTGATTCAAGGTCGACAAGCCAGCTCGCCCGGAAAGCCACGCGTCGTCGGCCTCAGCCATCGACTGTGAGCGATAACATGTCGTTCGTCAAGACGTAACGTTCCCCACTCGGCACGCATCGACGCATCTGCCTGGCCTGGTCGCGCCGGCCAACGCCTCCAGCCATGATCGTCTAGTCTGCGCGCGTCACCTCTCGCCGCCATCCTGGACGGTCACCTTGATCTGCAAGACCTGCGGGGACGCCACGTCCCCGGCCTTCAACGAGTGCCGGCGCTGCAAGACTCCACTGGGCCAACCGGCGGTCGCTCCGGGAGTGCCCATCCATCCCCTGCGCCGCCTGGGCACGGCTACCGCCGTCGCCGTTGGCGTGGCCAGCCTGCTCTACCTGCCCAGCGGGCTGTTCCCTGTGTTCGGCGTCCAGCTGGCCCGCGCCGCCGCCGAACGCGGCGACCGCGATCTGCTACTCGGCGCGGTGGCCGCCGAGGTGCTACTCACCCTGCTCCACCTCTCGGCGATGCTGACCGCCGCGGTGCTACTGATCATCTGGACCTGGCGCGCGCGCAGGAACCTGGAGGCGTTCCCGGGGGCCCTGCCGACACGGAGTTTGCCACGTACGTCCGCTACTACCAGGACTCGCTCGGCCCCCGGCTGGTCCCCACCGTCGCCTGCCTGATCGCCGGCGCCTCGCTCATCGTGCTGATCCGCCGGATCACCGCCGCCCAGCAGGACCGCATCGCCAAGACGACGCCGATCGGTACCGGACACGGCGGGCTCGCGCCCGACGCACCCTACGCGGCACCTCGAAGCGCGCCCGGGCACCCGGCGCCCCCGGCGGGCTCGATGGCGACGTAGCGACGACCGCAGCCGCACGGCGACGCGCTGGGGCAACCCGGTCACCGTCGCCCTGGGCCAGGCGCGGCAGCCCTCTCGTCCGCGCGGTCGTCGCGGGGGTTCTCGTCACCGGCCTCGCCCGGCGGCGTCGTGGGCGGCCATGTCCTCCTGCCTGCGGGGTTCCTCGCGCAGGACTGCGCAGTGCAGCCAGGCGTCCGGGATGGCGAACCCGTCCACGAGCGTCCGCATGTGCGGGCGCAGCTCCTTGAGCAGGCCGTTCACCACGCCGGTGATCGCCTTGGCGCGGGCCGGCGTGAGGCGGCCGTGTTCCAGGAACCATCCCTTGTGTGCCTCGATGACGGTGAGCGCGTACAGGTCGCAGACCCGGGAGAGCAGCGCCCGGACCTCTGGGTCCGTCGCGTCCTCGATGCCGGCGACGAACGCCTCCAGGGTGACCCGGTCGACGTGCGCGGCGGCGACGGCGAGGACATGGTCCTGGACGTCGTTGAAGATGTCGAAGGGGCGGTCCTTCTTCGTCGCCGCGCCGTTGCGCAGGCGGCGGACCACGCCGTCGAGGAGGTGCCTCTCGCGGTCCTCGAAGACCTTGAGCTGCCAGCCGCGATCGGTGACGGCGACCTCCTCGTCGCGGCCGGGCACGGCGCTGATCAGCCGCTCGATGACCGACCGCGCGGCGGTGCGCTCGAGCACCATCTCGCGGACCTGTTCGGCGACGAAGGAGGCGCGCCCCCAGCCGTCCAACGAGCCGAACTCGTCCCGGTAGCCGGTGAGCAGCCCCTTGGCCACCAGCTGAAGCAGCACCGTGTTGTCGCCCTCGAAGGTGGTGAAGACGTCGGTGTCGGCCTTGAGGCTGGGCAGCCGGTTCTCGGCCAGGTAGCCGGCGCCGCCGCACGCCTCGCGGCACATCTGGATGGTGCGGGTGGCGTGCCAGGTCTGTGCGGCCTTGAGACCGGCCGCCCGGGACTCCAGCTCCCGCTGCCGGTGCGCGTCGACCGGCCCGTCGCCGCCCTGCACCTCGTGCAGCGCGGCGACCAGCTCGGCCTGGGCGAAGTGCAGCGCGTACGAGGTGGCCAGGGCGGGCAGCAGCTTGCGCTGGTGGGCCAGGTAGTCGTTGAGCAGCACCTCCCGGTCCGCGTCGGGCGTGTCGAACTGGCGGCGGATGTCGCCGTAGCGCACCGCGATGGTCAGCGCCGACTTGGTCGCCGCCGCCGCGGCGCCGCCCACGCTGACCCGGCCGCGGACCAGGGTGCCGAGCATGGTGAAGAAACGCCGGGAGTCGTCCTCGATCGGGCTGGAGTACGTCCCGTCCTCCGCGACCTGACCGTACCGGTCCAGCAGCATGTCCCGCGGCACCCGCACGTGGTCGAAGCTGAGCCGCCCGTTGTCGACACCGAGCAGGCCGGCCTTGGGCCCGGCGTCGCCGATGGTCACGCCGGGCAGCGGGTTGCCCTGCGCGTCGCGGATCGGCACCAGCCACGCGTGCACACCGTGCCGCCGCCCCTCGGTGATCAGCTGCGCGAAGACCACGGCCATCCGCCCGTCCCGGGCCGCGTTGCCGATGTAGTCCTTGCGGGCCGCCTCGTGCGGGGTGTGCAGGTCGAAGGTCTGCGTCCGCGGGTCGTACGTGCAGGTGGTGCGCAGCTGCTGCACGTCCGAGCCGTGGCCGGTCTCGGTCATCGCGAAACAGCCGAGGATCTTGCCCGAGACGATGTCCCGCAGGTAGGCGTCGTGGTGCCGCCGGGTGCCGAGGGCGTCGACGGCGCCGCCGAACAGGCCCCACTGCACGCCCGCCTTGACCATCAGCGACAGGTCGACCTGCGCCAGCATCTCGCAGGCCACGATCGAGCCGCCGACATCGGATCTGCCGCCGTACTCGGTGGGGAAGGCCGACGCGATGCCCAGCTTGACGGGGAGTTCGGCGATCAACCGGGTGATCCGCTCACGCGCCTGGTCACCGGTCTCGCCGTACACGGGGAGGAAGCGCGCGTCGAGCTGCTCCCGGTGCGCGTTGCGGACCTCGGCCCACGGCCCGTCGAGCAGTTCCCGCAGGCGGGTGACCTCGATGCGGCCGGATGCGTGATCGGACATGGTCACCCCTCGGAATAGCGGATATATGGGCACACTCTGTACCCGATCCAGGATACCGGCCGCTCCCGTCATCAAGATCCGGCAGGGACAGGTCGCGACGGCCGCCCCGGAGGGCTGGGCCAACCGGCCGTCGCCCCTCGGCCGGCGGTGCGCCGGGTACCCGACGAATCCGGTTGGCGACAGCCGATGTCCCTTCACCCTCGCCAACGGCTCTGACACTCTGCACCCGACAGGTAACCCTTCGGATTGGGCGGGTCGAGAGCGATGGCGAAGCGTTGGTTGATCACGGGGTGTTCGAGCGGACTCGGCCAGGCCCTCGCGGCCCGGCTCGCCGCCGAGGGGGAGCAGGTGCTGGCGACGGCCCGGCGACCGGAGACCCTCGGCGCGTTGGTGGCCCGGCATCCGGGCAAGGTGGTGGCCGCCGCGCTGGACGTACGGGATCCGGCGCAGTGCGTGGCGGCGGTCGAGCGGGCGGTGGACGCCTTCGGCGGGGTCGACGTCCTGGTCAACAACGCCGCCTACGGCCAGTTCGGCACCTTCGAGGAGGTCTCCGACGCGGAACTCGCCGCGCAGTTCGACACCAACGTGTTCGGGCCGTGGCGGCTCACCCGGGCCGTGCTGCCGTTGTGGCGGGCGCAGCGCCACGGGCACGCGGTCTTCGTCAGCTCGGTCGCCGGCATGGTTCCCTTCCCCGGGCTGGCCGCGTACACGGCGAGCAAGTTCGCGGTGGAGGGAGCGGCCGAGTCGCTGGCCGCCGAGGCCGGGCACCTCGGGGTGAAGGTCACCATCCTCCAGCCGGGCGGCTTCGCCACCGGATACAGCGGCAACCTGGTGATGCCGGAGCAGCGGATCCCGGAGTACACGGCGGTCAGCGACGGCCTGCTCGGCGCGCTGCGCAGCATGAACACCAAGATCGAGGTGAACTCCCCCGAACTCTTCGCGGATGTGGTCTGGCGGCTCAGCCAGCTGGAGTCGCCGCCACTTCGGCTGCCGGTGGGCCCGGACTCGGAGACGTTCCTGGAGGCCGCCTACGACGCCCGGCGCAGTGAGTACGACCAGGTCGTCAAGGCGGGTCATCACACCCTCGCGTGACCCTCGCCCGGGCTCGGCCGGCACCGACGGCCGGCGGACGCGGCCGACCGCGACGACGGTTGTGGCCCTTCGCCGCGCACGGCGGGACACGTCGCACCGGGCCGGCACCACGGCGCCGGCCCGGCACCACGCGACGTTCGCCCGCCTGCCGGTCCCCGGGCGCTACCGGCCGTCCTCCGGGCTCGACAGGCACGGCTGGGCGTGCGCCAGGTCCCCGACCACCGGCTGCGCCCTGCGGTAGGCGGCGCAGTGCACCGCGCCCAGGTCGTTCAGCTCGCGCCGCCGGGTGACGGGCAGGGACTGAGCCCCGTCCCGACGTAGCGCGAGCTCCGTCGCGGGCACGTGGGCCCGCAGCGCGCACTCGCCGTCGGCGGTGGCCACGGCGATCTCCCGGCGGCGCAGGGAGGCGGAGTCGCCGTCCTGCCGGTACGCACGCGACAGGTCCTCGGCCGCAGCCTCCGGGTCGGGGTACGGGTAGCCCGCTTCGGCCATGCACGAGAGCCACCGGGCGCGGGCCCGCGCCAGTTCCGGGGCCTTTCCGACCTGCTCCCTGAGAGTGTTGTCCAGGACCTGGGGGACGCCGTCGACGCGGGCCCACCTCCGGGTGTCGCCGTACAGGGCGGCCCGGCTCTCGGCCACGCACCCGAGCGTCGGGTAGGACAGGACGCTGCCGTTGGGCAGCTCCAGCTTCTCGTACCGCCTGGTGTCGCCGAACAGGACGAGCTGGAACGCCGGCTGCCGGTCGTTCGGACCCGCCCTCGGGGGCCTCGACGCCTCCGCCAGCCCGAAACCCTTCGCGCGGCGCCGAGGCAGGTCGACCGCACGCTCCTCGTCGGACCCGGTGACCGGCGGCGGGATGACCGGCCAGTAGACCTGCCGACGCGCGGCCATGCACCGCTCGACCAGCTTCTCCTCGGCCAGCTCCAGCACCCGCCTGCGGGCCGGATGGCCGCCGGACCCGGTCAGCAGGTCCAGCGCGTCGACGCCGAGCGCGGACTCCTGGCGGCCGGTGGTGCCCGCCTGCGGGGTGCAGGCACTCCCGCAGACGAGCACCAGGAGACCGACGGCCACGGAGAGCATCCGGGACGTCGAGCGTCGAGTCGTCAGCACCACTTGTGCGAGCTGATCTTGTCGTTGGGGCTGGTCCCGTCGCTCCACCTGTCGTACGCCAGGTTGGCGAGGTAGCTGCCGCGCGGCAGCCGGTAGAAGAAGGCGCCGGTGTAGTTGGTGCCGTCGTGGAAGGTGACGGCGCAGTTCTGCCCGTTGTTGAACACCGACGACACGCAGTTGCTCCAGGTGCCCGTCGGGCAGGTGCCGTGACCCCAGTTGCCGTAGTTGGCCTCGTTGTTCTGCCACTTCCCCGGGCCGTCGTTGAAGTCGGCGGCGGCCCACACGCAGAAGGAACCCGACGGACAGCCGGCGTACCTGTCCCCCGCGGACGCGGGCTCCACCAGGCACACCAGCGCCAGCACGAATCCCGCCGCCGCCGCCGCGCACCGCCGCAGCACGTTTTTCATGATCTCCCTCTTCTCTGCCCGGACAGTCGACCGGATGCGGTCGACATCTGTCGCATCAGCGTCGGCGGTGGTGTGGGGTCGACGGCTTGTGAAATTCTTGTGCATCGATGCGGGCGACCGGTGGGCGACGATCGTGATGCCGCTTTTGGGGGGTTCGTGGCCGACTTTCGCGTACTGGGGCCGGTGGAGATCTGGGCGGACGACCGGCGGCTACCGGCCGGGCAGCCGAGGCAGCGCGCCGTGCTGGCGGCGTTGCTCGTGGACGCCGGACGGTCGGTGACGCCGCAGACCCTGTTGGACCGGGTGTGGGGGGACAGCCCGCCACGGGGCGCGCGTCAGTCGCTGCACGCGCACGTCACCCGGATCCGGCAGGCCCTGCACCTCGTGGACGTCGGTGAGCCGCCCGCGCTGGTGTGGCGGCCGGGCGGATACGTGCTCGAGGTCGCCGCCGACCGGGTGGACGTACACCGGTTCCGCAGCCTGCTCGCCCAGGCCAAGGAGCCGGAGTGCCCGGACGCCCGGCGGGCGTCGTTGCTGCGGGAGGCGCTCGCGCTGTGGCGGGGCGAACCGCTGGCGGGACTGTCGGGGTCCTGGGCCGCGCGGACCAGGGAGAGCTGGCGGCAGCACTACCCGGAGGCCGCCGTCACCTGGGCGTACGCCGAGTTGCGGGTGGCGAACCCGGAACCGGTCATCAGTCGGCTCACCGAACTGGTGGGTGAGTATCCGCTCGTGGAGTCGGTGACCGCGGCGCTGATGCGCGCCCTCTACGCCGTGGGCCGGGGAGCCGACGCCCTCGTGCAGTACGCGGTCGTCCGTCGGCGGCTCGCCGAGGAACTCGGTGTCGATCCGGGGCCCGAACTGCGGACGCTGCACCAGGCGATCCTGCGCGACGACCTGGACGCGCCGCACGGCCGGCACCCGGCGCCGGTGACCCTTGCGCACCCGACGCCGGCCCAGCTGCCTCCCGACACCCCGGGATTCGTGGGCCGGGCGGAGCACCTCGCCCGCCTCGACGCGCACCTGCCGGGGCAGCAGCCCGCCGCGGCGTCCACGATCGTGACCGTCTCGGGTACCGCAGGGGTCGGCAAGACCGCACTGGTCGTGCACTGGGCGCACCGCGTCGCCGGGCGGTTCCCCGACGGGAACCTGTACGTGAACCTGCGCGGCTTCGAGCCCGCCGGCGAGGCGACGGCTCCCGCGGAGGCCGTCCGCGGTCTCCTCGACGCTCTCGGCGTGACCGCCGACCGGATGCCACCGCGACCGGAGGCGCAGGCGGCGTTGTACCGCACGCTGCTGGCCGGCAGACGGATGCTCGTCCTGCTGGACAACGCCCGCAATGCCGAACAGGTCCGCCCGCTGCTGCCCGGGGCAGCCTCGTGCCTGGTGGTGGTGACCAGCCGCGACGCGCTGGTCGGTCTGGTCGCCGCCGAGGGCGCCACGCCGTTGCGGCTGGACCTGCTGGACCGTGGTGAGGCGTGGAGCCTGCTGGCCGGCCGGCTCGGACGGCACCGGCTGTCGGCCGAGCCCGGGGCCGCCGACGAGATCGTCGACCTGTGCGCCCGGCTTCCCCTGGCGCTGTCCGTCGTGGCCGCCCACGCCGTGATGCGGCCCGACGTCGCCCTGGCGGTGCTGACCGGCGAGCTGCGTGAGGCACGCGGCGGCCTCGACGCCTTCGCCGCGAACGACCCGACCACCAACCTGCGGAGCATCTTCTCCTGCTCCTACCGGGCGCTCGGCGGCGAGGCCGCGCGGACCTTCCGGCTGATCGGGTCGCACCCCGGCGCCGACATCACCGTGCCGAGCGCGGCGAGTATGAGCGGCGTGCCGGTGCGGCAGGCGCGGGCCCTGCTCACCGAACTGACCGACAACCACCTGCTCGCCGAGCACACCGCCGGCCGGTACGCCGCCCATGACCTGCTCCGCGCCTACGCCGCCGAGCTGGCGGACAGCCTCGACGGCCGGTCGGAGCGGGACGGCGCGACGCACCGGGTCCTCGACCACTACCTGCACACCGCACACGCCGCCGCCCGGATGCTGGAGCCCCACCGGGAGCCGCTCACGCTCGCCGCGCCTCGTTCCGGCGTCACGCCCACGGCCTTCGCCACCGCCGCCGAGGCACTGGCCTGGTTCGTGGCCGAGCGTTCCGCCCTGGTCGCCAGCGTCCAGATGGCCGCCGCCGCCACCCGGCACACCGCCCACGCCTGGCGGCTGGCCTGGATCCTCAACACCTTCTTCAGCCGGCAGGGGTACTGGCACGACCAGGCGGCCGTCCAGCACACCGCGCTGAGCGCGGCGCGGGACGCCGGCGACAAGGACGGACAGGCACACCTGCACCGGGGCCTCGCACGGGCCTACTTCCGGCTGGGTCGCCACGACGAGGCGGACACCCACCTGCGGGTGGCCCTCGCCCTCTGCGAGGAACTCGGCGACCCGGTGGCGGAGGCGCGCGTCCACGGCGGCCTCGGCTTCATCCTCAACCAGCGCGGCCGGCACCGTGAGTCGCTACCGCACCTCCGGCGGGCGCTCGGGCTGTACGCCAGGGCCGGGCACCCGGACGGGTACGCGGAATCGCTCAACGCGCTCGGCTGGAGCCACGCGCTGCTCGGCAACCACCACCAGACCCTCGTCTACTGCCACCAGGCCCTGACGCTGATGGGCCGGCTCGGCGACTGCCACGGCCAGGCCAACGTCTGGGACAGCCTCGGCTACGCCCACCACCACCTCGGGCAGCACGGCAGGGCCATCGAGTGCTACCGGCAGGCTCTCCAACTCTTCCAGCACACGGGCGAGCGGTACCTGCGGGCCGAGACCCTCGTCCGACTGGGCGACGCCCTGCTGGCCGCGGACGAGCCGGGACGAGCCAACGCCGCCTGGGCCGACGCCCTGTGCGTCCTGTCCGACCTCGGTCACCCCGACATCGACCTCGTCCGCGCCCGGCTCCGCTCGGTCCCCGGGTTCCCGCAGCCGCCGACGCCGGCCAGCAGGCACCTGTCCGGGACGTGGCCGGACGAGGGCGCAGCGGGACGGTGATCCCCCGCCGGGTGCGCCACCCGGCAGGGTCGGGGCGACATCCGCGCAGGCCTCGGCCGGCACGACACGTGCACGGTCTGTGCGGCCGACCGTCGCGGTGGACGGCGTCGTGGCGTCGCGCCGCGGTCAGAACTGCCGCACGGCCAGCAGGCCGAGGGCGATCACGAGCACGACGCCCGCCGTGACGGTGATCGTCCGGATCCGTACCCGCAGGTCGGCGTCCCACGTGTCGCCGGTGCCGGCGGCGCGGCGGGCCAGCGGGGTCATCGCGCGTCCGACACCGAATCCGATCCCGGCGAGCATCGCGACGTGCAGGCGCTGGCCACCGAGGAGCAGAGCGACCGCCAGCACGTACGGAGCGCTCGCCGAGACGTAGGTGCGCACCCCGGTGCCCATCTCGAAGCCGAACTGCAGCGCCCCACGCCGCAGGCTGCGCTGGAGCACGTCCTGCGGCACCTGCCGGGCGTTCTGCGGCAGCCGGATCGGCACCAGACCCACCTCGCGGAGCAGCCCCAGCACCGCCACCGCCACGATGCCCGCGTACCGCCACGGGACGGGCACGGGAGCGGACAGGCCGGAGAGCAACCCCAACACCGATCCGCTGAGCAGGCCACCGACGATCAACCCCACGACGAACAGGGTGAGGACGACGCCCTGCCGATCTCGATCCCGCCACCCGGGCGAGGCCAGCGCGTGCGCGCTGTTGTGCGTTCAAACGGAGCCGGAGAGCGTGTAACCCGCGAGCCCTCCGATCATCGCCCAGGTGAGCACGTGCCCGTACGCGGCGGCGGCGAGCGCACCGACGACGAGCAGCAGCAGGGGTACGAGAGGGTCACCGGCCCGGCGTAGTGCCGCCCGGGCGTGCCCTGGCAGTGTCCGGGTCATACGGCGGCGCCGGTCAGCGTCCGCCAGGAGTTCACCCCGACGACCCCGTCGACCGTGAGCCCGTTCTGCCGCTGGAAGTCGCGCGCCGCACTGTCTGTGGCCGGGCCGAAGGCCCCGTCGACCACCAGCGCGTAGCCGCGCCTGTTCAGCTGGCGCTGCACCGCGCTGACGGCGTGGCCGCTGTTCCCGGAGCGGACCGTGCTCACGAGCTTCGGCCAGGTGGTCGCGTTGACGACACCGGTGGCCCCGAGGCCGGCCGCCGCCTGGAAGCTCTTCACCTTCGCCTCCGTGTCGCCACCGAAGATCCCGTCGATCTCGGTCGCGTGCCCGCGGGCGGTCAGCAGGTGCTGCACGGTGTAGACGTTCACCCCCGTGTTGCTCCGCTGGGTGGTGGGCCAGCTGGCCGTGCCCAGGCATCCGCACTTGGTGTTCCAGCGGCAGATCGACTTCACCCAGCCCGAGCTGGTCTTCTTGTACCCGTCGTGGCACCGGCGTTCGACCGAGCAGGCGCAGGCGCCGCACGCCCCGTTGTAGGCCCACAGCCAGCCGTCGTAGGTGCCGCCGTAGCACTGGTTCGGCCGCAGGATCCAGGTGACGCCGTCGTTCTTGTGGAATCCGGCGTACGTCCCGCTGGTGTTGCAGGAGTCGGCGAAGATCGTGCTCGGGCCGCACCCCGGTGAGCAGTTGTGGTCGCTGGCGTACGTCGGACACCCGGCATAGATCGTGTAGCCGTCGGCGTACGCGCGGCGGGCCGCCGGGAACACGCTGAGCGCGGCCATCCCCACCGCGGTGCCCGCCCGGAGCAGGGTGCGTCGCGACAGCGCCCAACCCGCGCGCCGGCCGCCCGGCTGCACCGGCACCCGCCGGACGGCGGCCCCGGTCCCCGGGTCGTCCCCGCGCAACCAGGGCACCGTGTCGATACCGGTCATGCCCGATCTCCCTGATTCGTGGCGACCGCCGGTGCGGGGCCGCCGGGTCGGCTGTCGACTTCGTCGAGCAGGCGGTGCAGTGCCGCCCGGGAGCCGATCGGCTCGGCGCGGAGCACCCGCCCGGCCGCGTCGACGACGGTGGCGAACGGCGTGGCGAGGGCGTCGTACCGCTCGAACAGTTCCGCCTGCCCACCGAGCACGGTGATCGGGAGCTCCGCCGCCCGCGCCGGGGGGTCCTCCCGGTAGAGGACCCGGAACTCCAGGCCGGGACGGGCGTGCTCGCCCGCCTCGGCCAGCACCTCGGTGCACGTCCCGCAGTCGGGCTCCAGGAAGAGCAGCACCAGCGGAACCGTCGGGGCCGCCGGCGCCAGCCGGGCGAATCCGGGGGCTGGTGCGCCCGGCCGCAGACCGACCGACTCGGGACGGCGCTGAACCGCCCCGCTCGACAGCGCGTGCACCTGGCGTACCAGTCCCGAGACCGTGAAGGCCAGCAGGAGGATCGCGATCCAGCTCAGGATCAGTGCGCTGGTCTGGAAGCTCATCCGGCAAGGCCTCCCTCTGTCGTGCCGATGGACCGGCGGGTCGTGCGCCGCCCGGCTGTCGCCGTCGCCGGCTCGTACATCGCGGCGGGCAGGTGCCACAGCAGCGTGGTGAACGTGGCGGCGGCCAGCAGCACGACGGCGAGTGCGGCGTCGGCCCGGTCCGGCGCGACGATCGAGCCGGACAGCGACAGCGCGAGCAGTGCCAGCCCGGCGAGGATCGCCGCCCGTGCCACCACCCAACCGGTCATCGGCAGTTCCACCCGGGAGCATCCGCACGATCCGGCGCGCCCGGTCGACCGCACGTACAGGCCGTAGCCGGCGTAGAGGGCGAGTAGCGCGCCGCTGCCGACGAGGACGGCGACGAGCAGGCGCTCGCCGGCGGGGTGGAGCAGCGCCACGATCCCGGCACCGGCGAGCAGTCCTTCGCCGGCGATGGCGACGACGGCGACCGCGACCGGAGCCGGAAGCACCCGGTGCGCGGCCAGGGCCCGGGCGAGCGCCGCCGGCCGTGACAGGTGCTCGGCGGTGCTGACGAGCAGGGTGAACAGGACGGTGTACGTGGCCACGCCGGCCAGCAGCCCGGACATCCCGACCTACCGGACCGTCTGGACGCGGAGCCGGTCGACCAGGGTGGGCACCTGCTCCACGGCCGTGTCGCCGAACGGCACCAGGCTGAGCCAGGCGTCCGCCGCGGCCAGCACGAAGTAGGGCTGCCCGTCGGGCAGGACGTCCCGGAAGAGCTCGCCCGCCCGCGTCTGCAGGCCGCGCCAGGATGGCAGCTGTCCGGCACGCTGCTTGGTGAGCGGTGCGATCTCCAGCAGGCCGAGCCCGGGGATCTCCTTGAGGACGGTGGCGGGTTCGGCGAACTCGGCCCCGGTCTTCGAGGCCGGGCGCAGGGCCAGCCCGTCGTCGTGCTCCTCGACGCGCAGGGTCCGCAACGCCCCGAGCAGATCGGTGGTCGACGCGCCGTACATCTCGGTGAAGAAGCAGTGTCGCCGTCCCCGCCAGACCGCCACGAGCCGCTCCTCGGCCAACTGGATCTGCGGGTCGTAGGACCGGATGCGCGCGGTCGCCAGCGTGCCGCCCTGGTAGGTGAGTTCCTCGTCGAACGTCTCGACGCCGAGCGTCCGGGCCACGTCGTCCGCGAGCCCGACCGAGCCGGCCGTGAACTCGTGCAGTCGGCCGCCGATGGTCACGTCGGCCACCGAGGTGAACGGTGCGCTGAGGTCGAGTGAGCCATCGAGCATGAACCGACCCTGGTCGATCGCCCGATGCGTCACCGGCGCCCCACTGGCTGCCATGCGCCCGCCCTTCGTCCGGGTCCGGAACTTACCAACGGCACGGTATACGGTTCTGTAAATATATGACAAGGTCGATTGCTGTCACCGGGTGGTGACAGTTCCGGCCCGGCGCGCGGGCACTGCGGACGCGCGCCGCCCGGCCCGAGCGGCACGGGCCGGGGAGGACGCCGACCGGCCGATAGGGTCGTCCGCGTGGATCTGGACGACACCGCCGCCCGGCTCGGCGTACCCGTCGAGGACATCGACCGCCTGCACCGGCTCGCCGGCGACCGGCCGTCGGCGCCGCTGCCCGCCAGGGCCGACGCGCCCGCGCTCCTCGACCGGCTCGCGGTGCGGCCGGACGACGCCGCCGAGATCATGGCGGGCTGGCCCGACCCCGACTCTCCGCTGTGGACGCCGGAGCTGCGCTGGCTGCTCGACCGGTCGATCGCCCTGGTCCGCGCCGATCTCGGGGGCCACGGCTGGCTGCCGCCCGGTCCGGCGCTGCCGCGCGAGCGGGGCCCCGCCTGGCGGCATCTCTACGTGTACGCGTACCTGGCCCTGGTCGACGTCGTCAGGGGATACCACCGCGACCACGGCATCGCCGACGCCGTGTCGTGGGCGACCCTCGCGGACCTGGGCCGCAACCTCGCGATCGACCGGCGGATGCGCCGCGAGGGCTGGCCGGTCATGCAGAGCTGGCTGACCCTGCACGCCCGCGGCGGCCTCTACGAGCTGGGCCGGCTGCAACACCAGCGCGGCGACACCGGCATCGCCCTGCACATCCCCGAGTCGGGGCCGCTGACCCCGGAGTCGGTCACGGCGTCGCTCGACGAGGCCCGGGCGTTCTTCCCGCGCCACTTCCCCGACGAGCGTCACACGGCGTTCTCCTGCGGCTCGTGGCTGCTGGATCCGCAGTTGCTGGAATACCTGCCCGAGGACTCCCACATCGCCCGGTTCCAGCGGAGGTTCGAGCTGGAGCCCCACGAGGATCCGGATCCGGAGGGGCTGGACGCCGACGTCGAGGTGCTGCGGTTCGTGTTCCGCACCCTGACCACGCCGCTCGACGAACTGCCGCGCCGCACCGTGCTCCAGCGCGCGGTCGTCGACCACCTGAAGGCCGGCCGCCACTGGCAGTGGCGCCGCGGCCGCTTCCCGTTCCAGCCACACCCGTCAGCCGGATCGGCGGCCTGAGAACAGCAGCAGGGCCGCCGGTGTCCGGCGGCCCCGCTGCTGTGGCGCCTGTCAGACGATCTCCACTCCGTAGACGCTCAGCGCCTCGGTGACCGGCTGGAAGTAGGTGGTTCCGCCGGAGGAGCAGTTGCCGCTGCCACCCGAGGTCAGGCCCAGGGCGGTACTTCCACTGAAGAGCGCGCCGCCGCTGTCGCCCGGCTCGGCGCAGACCGTGGTGCGGATCAGCCCGCTGACGCTGCCCTCGGCGTAGTTCACCGTGGCGTTGGTGGCCTCGACCGCGCCGCCGTGCAGGCCGGTGGTGCTGCCGGAGCGCTGTACCGACTGCCCGACGAAGGCGTCGGCCGCGCCGGTGATGTCGCGGGTGGTGCCGTCGTAGAGGTAGACGCTGCCGTCGGCGGCGGCCGGGTTGGTGTGCTGCACGATGCCGTAGTCGTTACCGGGGAAGCTGCCGGTGCCGCCGGTGCCGAGCAGGTTGCCCTGCGCGGAGTCGGCGTACCAGTTGGCGGTGATGTCGGTGCAGTGCCCGGCGGTGAGGAAGTAGTGGGTGTCGCCGCTGCGGACGTTGAAGCCGAGCGAGCAGCGACCGCCGCCCTCGGCGTAGATGGCCTCGCCACCGGCAGCCCGGGTGCTGAGGGTGCCGGCCTCCCGCTGGATGCGGACGGTACCGCCGAGCCGCGCCGCGACGGTCTCGACGCGGTCCAGCTTCGCGCCGGTGACCGTGCTGTCGACGGAGACCACGACCTGGTTGGTCGCCGGGTCGGTCCACCAGGCGGTGCCGGGCACCCGCGCGGCGCTGTCCAGCGCGGCGGTGGCCCGGGCGAGGTCCTTCGCACCTCGGGCGACGAGCTTCGGGGTCGCGCCGGCCGCGCGGACCTTGCGGGCAGCGGCGTCGTCGGTCACGGTGACGACCATGGCGCCGTCGGCTCCGGCGTACGCCCCGCCGGAGCGGTCGCCGAGTGCGGCGGCGAGCGCGGTGGCCTGGTCGGGGGAAGCGGGCGTCGCGGGTGCTGCCTGGGCGGGACTGCTGGTCAAGGTGCCGACGACCAGCGCGCCGGCCACCGACAGTGCGGTGATGCGGCGCATCGAAGACCCGGAGTGTCGCATGTGGTACCTCCATGGAGCTGAGCACGGGCTGCCTGTCAGGTAGCCCCGGGCACCCGATCGGTTGGTGAGGCTCACCCGACCGGAGGCGTTCGATCTATTCATAGATCTCATATTGATTGCAAGAGTGACGGTTGGCCTGACTCGGCCACTTCTCATACCTTGGGTCCGGAGAGCCCGACGAGTGGCGCCTGCGGCGATTAGTCGCTATTCGCCGCGACTTGGCAGGTCAGCAAGCCCCGCCCGCGACCCACCCGTCGGCTCCCACCACTCACCACGACCGGATGGCGGGACGCGGCCGCAACATCGAAAAAACCGGTGTCGGTCGACGACCATCGGGCTGGCGCCGCGCACCGCGACGCCTCCCCCGGCTCCATCGTGGCACCGACGGCCGGGCCACCGGATCCGGCGTCATGGGCCGGGCGGGCCCGGCCCCGCGCCGAGCCACCCCTTAGTTCCACCCGATCACCACATTGATTCGATCTGCACCTATCCCTAAACATCGATGTAGTGCTATTAATCGTTCACCAACCGGTGGACCTTGGAGGGGTACATGACCAGAACCCGAACGCTGAGCCTGCTCGCAGGCGTCCTCTCCGCGACACTCGCGGTACTTGGGCTGGCCAGCCCGGCGCAGGCCGCCGGCCATCACTACGTGGCGCTCGGGGACTCGTACGCCTCAGGTGTCGGCGCCGGCAGCTACACCTCGGAGAGCGGCGCCTGCAAGCGCAGCACCAAGGCGTTCTCCGCCCTCTGGGCGGCGGCCAACGCGCCGGCCTCCTACAAGTCGGTGGCCTGCGGGGGCGCCAAGACGACCGATGTGATCAACTCGCAGGTCGCCGCGCTCAGTGCACAGACCACCCTGGTCAGCATCACCATCGGCGGCAACGACGCCGGGTTCGGCACCATCATGAGCACCTGCGCCCTCCAGGGCTCCAGCGCCTGCATCGCCGCGGTGGACGCGGCCCAGGTGCAGGCCCGGGCGAACCTCCCCGGCCTGCTCGACCGGGCCTACGCCGCGATCCGCAGCAAGGCCCCGAACGCGAAGGTCGTGGTGCTGAGCTACCCGGTCTTCTACCAGCTCGGCACGGTCTGCCTCGGAATCGGCGAGGCGGCCCGCGCGAAGGTCAACGAGGGCATCAACCTGGCCGACAACCTGATCGCCGCCGCCGCGGCCCGCGCCGGGTTCACCTTCGCCGACGTACGCAGCATCTTCGTCGGACACCAGATCTGCAGCGGTAACAAGTGGATCCACTCCGTCGACATCCTGAACCTGTCGAACTCGTACCACCCGATGGCGACCGGGCAGTCCCTCGGCTACCTCCCGGTGTTCACCCAGGCGGTCGGCCAGTCCGCCACCGCCAAGAAGGCCGGCGCCAAGGCGTAGCCGCGAGGTCTCCGGTTCGGGCCTGTTCCCGCCGAACAGCCCTTACCGGAGACCTCACCCCAGCCCGGCGTCAGGATGCCCCCGCCCAGGCCGTGGACGCACGCCCCACGTGGAACGACACGGCGGGCCGTGGCGGCTCCCCGGGCGCTGGGGAACCGCCGTCAGGCCTTCGCCAACAGCTCGAACAGGCTCGAGAATCCCTGAGCGCCGAAGCCGTCAGCGATCCGGCGGTCCATCAGGCCCTCGACCTCCCGCATCCGCACGGCCTCCACGCCGATGGATTCCCGATGGCTGATCAGGTCGTCCATCAGCGCGGCCTGGACGTTGAGCGGGCCGAGATCCGGCGGGTAGTCGCCGGCCCTGACCGCGTTGCCGATCGAGGTCAACAGCGGTGCCAGCGCGGCCACGTTGTTGGCGACACGCTCCGCGAACTCCGCCACGTCGACCCCTTCCGCCTGCACCAGCCTGAGCGTGTGCAGGAACCCGATGAGGATCTCGTAGCCCATCGCGACCTGCGCCATGAACTCCACGGCGGCCGAGCCGGCCTCCTCCCCGTGGTAGACGACGGTGCCCAACTCCCGCAGCATCGGCCCGTGCGCCTCGAAGGCGGTGCGGGAACCGCTGTACGGGAACATGACGTGCGGCGTACCGACGTAGGGCGGGTCTCCCATGATCTTGCCGTCGAGGTACTCGGCGCCGCGCGCTCTCGCCCAGCGATCGTTGGCCCGGGCCTGCTGAGGAGAGCCGCTCGTCAGGTTCACCAGGACCTTGCCCGCGACTGCGGCGTCCACGGAACCGAGCACCTCGTCGACCGCTGCGCCGTCGAGCAGACACACCACGACGAGCGGACTCGCGGCCGCCGCCTCCGCGGCGGTCGCGGCGGCCGTGGCGCCGGCGTCGACCAGCGGCAGGGCCTTGCTCGCGGTCCGGTTCCAGACCGTCGTGCGGTGTCCGCGGTCGAGGAACGTCCTGGCGATCGCCGATCCCATGTCACCGAGGCCGAGCACGGTGACCTGGCTGGCCCGGTTGGTCGGATCGGCTGTGGTCGTTGTCAGCATGATTTCCTCTCGTCCTTCATCCAGGTGGTCCTGGTGCGTCAGGTGGCGGAGTGCTCGCCGCGGACGCGGCTACGCACGATGTCGTCCGCACGCCGTACTGCTCCCGTCGTCGGGCTGCTACCCGGGCCGGCGCTCCGCGCGGACGGCGGCGACGGCGGCTGCCATGCGGGTGAGGCGCGCGCCCTGGAAGCGGGCCGTATCGAGGACGGCCCGGGCGTACCCGGGATCCCCGCCGGCGCGGCTCTCCACGAGGCTGACGCCGTACGGGTTTCCGCCGGCGGCGTGCGCGGTGTCGTAGTTCAGGTAGCCGGTGGGCAGGATGACCGACCCCCAGTGGTGGAAGGTCTGGTAGAGGCTGAGCAGGGTCGCCTCCTGCCCACCGTGTTCCTCGTAGGTGGCGGTGAAGCCGGTCGCCGGCTTGTCGGCCAGTTCCTCCGCCTGCCACGGGGCGGTCGTGGTGTCGAGGAACTGGCGCAGCTGGGAGCAGACGTTCCCGAACCGGGTCGGCGTGCCGAAGGCGTACCCGTCGGCCCACCGGAGGTCGTCGAGGGTGGCGAGCGGGACGTCGGCGGTGGCGTCCAGGTGGGCCCGCCACTGCGGTCTGGCATCGACGACCTGCTCCGGCGCCAACTCCGCCACCCGGCGCAGGCGGACCTCCGCGCCGGCGTCGGCCGCTCCGTCGACGAACGCCTGCGCGAGCCGGTGCACGGTGCCCGTGGCGGAGTAGTAGATGACGGCGATCCTGGCATCGGTCTGCACGGTTGCCTCCTGGTCGGCTCGGTTCTCGGTCAACCGTGCCGGGCAGGCTTACCGTCTGCTGACCGTCCCCTGACCGAGGCCGCTGAGCGCCGCGTCGTCGAGGTCGAGCTGTGCGCCACGGCTCATCTCGGCAGCGAGTTCCCCGCCGCCGAGCGCATCCCGGAGGCGGCCGGTCACGCGCTGGACGTCGTGCCGTTCGCCTGGGGGCAGCGGCGCTCCGGCGACCTCGCGCAGCGTGCGGGCCGCGCCGAGCAGCCGCGCGGCACGGCGCTGGTCACCGCCGAGGCTGGTGGCCCCGGCCAGTCCCTCGAGGGCCAGGGCGACCGCCCGGTGGTCTCCGGCGGCGCGCGCCGCGTCGAGCGACTCACGGTGTCGGCGCTCGGCGAGGACGGCGTCGCCGCGGTGCTCCGCGATGAACCCCAACTCGGCCAGTGCGAGCGCGCAGCCTGGCAGGTAGCCGGCGTGCCGGTTCCAGTCGAGCAGGTCGTGCTGCTGGGCCTCGGCGGCGTCGAGGTCGCCCCGCCGTCGCGCGATCATCGCCAGGCCCGTGCCGGCGAAGGCGGCGGCGGATCGGCTCGACTGTTCCCGCGCGACCTGTAGCGCGCGGTCGTGACTGGCGGCGGCCTCGTCGAGGTCGCCGCGCAGCAGGGCGAGCCGACCGATGCAGGCCAGCTGCCGGGACACCGACGTCCACAGCCGCAGGTGCTCGGCGGTGCGCAGCGCCTCCCGGTAGTGCGCGGCGGCCAGGTCGTAGTCGCCGTGGATCTCGGCCAGGGTCCCCAACAGGCTCGTCGGATGCACCTGCCCCCAGCGGTCGCCCAGCTGACCGAACAGCGACCGGCTGGTCTCGCAGTCACGCTGCGCGGCGGGCAGGTCGCTGCGGTGTACGAGCGCGAGGTCCGCCCGGGTGGCGCAGGCGGCCGCGATGCCCCACTGGTCCCCGTCGGCACGGAACGCCGCCAGCGCCGCGTCGACCAGGTCGGCGGCCTCCCCCGGATCTCCGGAGCCGAGCATCATGGAGGCGAACAACCACCGCGCGAACGCCTTCTCCGGCCCGTCGGCGTCCCGGTAGCGCTCCAGGATCCGCTGCCGGGGAGCGGTCGGATCACCGTCGCGGGTGGCGAGGGCGGTCAGCCACATGTCCGCGTGTCGCCGCAGGGCGTCCGGTGCGACGTCGTCCGCGCTGCCCCCGACGATGTCCAACGCCGTCCGCAGGGACCGGCTCATCTCCCCGAACCGGCCCCGCAGCAGCCGGTACCAGCACAACGAGGTGGCGAGCGCCAAGCCCACGCGGGCCTGACCGTCGGTGGCGGCGACGTCGAGTGCCGCCCGCAGGTTCGCGTTCTCGGCGTCGAGTTCGCGCAGCGCGCGACTCTGCTCGCGCCCACGTAGCCGCCCTGCGGCCTGCTCGGCGAGACGCGCGAAACACGCGGCGTGGCGGCGACGGGTCGCGCGCAGTTCGCCGGCGCTGTCGAGCTGTTCGAGACCGTAGGCGGCCACCGTCTCCGGCAGCCGGTAGCGTCGCGGGCTCTCGCCGTGCCGCACCATGACCAGCGAGCGGTCGATCAGGCGGGCCAGCACGTCGAGGACCTCGTCCGACGCCACCTGCCCGCCCGGGCACACCTGCTCGGCGGCAGCCAGGGTGGCGCCGTCGGCGAAGACCGCCAGCCGGCGCAGCACCGCGCGTTCGGGAGGCGACAGCAACTCCCAGCTCCAGTCGATCATCGCGCGCAGTCCCTGCTGACGCGCGGGCGCGGTGCGCCGGCCGGACGACAGCAGCCGGAAACGGTCGTCGAGCCGCGCCGCCAGCTCGCCCGGGTCGAGCACGGGCAGCCGGGACGCGGCCAGTTCCAGCGCCAGCGGTACGCCGTCGAGGCGCCGGCAGATGGTGGCGATCGTGTCCGTGTTCCGCGCGTCGACGGTGAACCCCGGCTCGGTGGCGCGGGCGCGGGCTGCGAAGAGCCGGACCGCCGGGGCGTCGGCGATCTGCTCGGCGGTGGCTCCCGGTTCCGGCAGGGCCAGCGGCGGCACCGGAAGGACGACCTCGCCGGGGATCCCGAGCGGTTCGCGGCTCGTCGCCAGGATGCGCAGGTCGGCCGCGGCGCCGAGCAGGCTCTCGGTCAGTTCGGCGATCGGCGCCACCACGTGTTCGCAGTTGTCGAGCAGCAGCAGCATCCGCCGGTCCCGCAGCGCGGCGACCAGCCGGTCCATCGGCTCGCGTGGTCGCTCACCGGGCAGGCCGGGCGGGCTGTCGTCCCGGATCTCCAGGGTCGCCGCCACCATCTCGACGAGCTCGGTGCAGGTCACCTGGCCGCCGCAGTGCGGCTGGCCGGCCAGCTCGACGAGCCACACCCCGGCGGGGAACGTGTCGGCCAGCACCCGGGCGGCCTCGAGCGCCAACCGGCTCTTCCCCACCCCGCCCATCCCGGTCAGGGTCACCAGCCGCTCGCTCGTGAGCCGCTCCCGTACCGCCTCGACGGCCGTCTCACGCCCGATCAGTCCGCCGTACGGACCGGGTGACACAGGGGCCGGCAGGTTGGTTCGGGCCGGAGTCGACGGCGGTGCCGGCGGCCGCAGGGCGGGGTCCTGGCGCAGGATCGCCCGATGCAGCTCGGCCAACTCCTGGCCGGGATCGATGCCGAGTTCGTCGCGCACCTGCCGACGGAACTGCTCGTACGCGGACAGGGCCTCACGCTGCCGTCCCGAGCCGTACAGGGCGCGCAGGTGCGCGGCCCGTAGCCGCTCACGCCACGGGTGGCGTGCGACCAGGTCGGCCAGCTCACCGGCGAGCAGGTGGTGCTCACCGAGATCGAGCCGGGCCTCGGCCAGGTCCTCCAGCGCGGCCAGGCGCTGTTCGTCGAGCCGCTCGGCCGTCTGGCGCACGAACCGCTCGTCCCTGAAGTCGGCGTACGGGGAACCGCGCCACAGCGACAGGGCTTCCGTCAGCGTCGCCGCCCGCCCCGCCGGCTCCCGCTGCGCGCGCGAACGCGCCACCAGCACGGCGAAGCGACCGGCGTCGACCGACTCCGACGACGCCCGCAGCCGGTAGCCGGCATCGCCGGACTCGACCAGCGCGCGGCCACCCGCCTCACCCGCCCCCAGCGCGCGGCGCAACTGCGACACCTTGGTCTGCAGTGCCCCCAGCGCCTTGCCCGGCGCCTCGTCACCCCAGAGATCCTCGATCAGCCGGTCGGCGGAGACCGGGCGTCCCTCGTGCACCAGCAGGTCAGCCAGGAGAGCACGAACCTTCAGGCCGGGCACGGTGACGGGCCTGCCGTCCGACGTCCAGACCGCGATCTCGCCCAGCACCCCGAACATCACGACTTTCACACTAGCCAGTCGACCGTCCCGCCCCGCGAACGTCCGTCGGCCGTCGGTCCGCCCACCGGGTCGCGGCTCCGACGCGTACGTCAGCCGGCCGTCAGCCGGTGGTGAGCGACCCCGGGCAGGCTGATCCGAGCCGACACCGGAGGAATGAGATGGATCGTCTGCAAGAGCCCCGGGCCGCTCACGGTCACCGGCCGTTCGCACCAGCGCGGGTGGCCACACCCTGGCTCGCCCTGCTGGCCGGCCCGCTGTCGTACGGGATCGCCGCACCGGCCCTGATCCTCGCCGACGTGGCGCGCGCGACGCGTACCGACGAACAGGCCGCGGCCGCCGGCGTGACGGCCTTCGGCTGGGGGATCGCGTTGGGGACGCCGCTGTTGGCGGCGTTGCTGGCCCGGAGCGGCGTGCGGGCGGTCCTGACCGTCTCGGCCGTGCTGCTGGGCGCGGGGACGCTCCTGCTCGTGCTGGTGCCGAGCGTGCCGGCGTTGGTGGCCGGCGCGGCGGTGCAGGCACTGGGGTCCGCCGGCCTCACCGTGACGGCGATGAAGCTGGCCGACTCGGCCCGGCAGATGGGGGTGGTCACCGCGTCGCTGGCGGTCGTCGGGGCCACCGGCCCGCTGACCGGCGCGCTGGTCGCCGACCTCTTCTCGTGGCAGGCGGCGCTGGCGTTGCCGCTGCTGGCGGTGCTCGCGGTGCCCGCCGCTCGCCGCGGCACCACCTCGCCGGACGCGGCGCCGGCGTCGTTCGACCCCCTCGGCATGGTTCTGTTGTCCTTGCTGGTCACCGCGGCCGTCCTCATTCCGCACCGTCCGCTGGTGGCCGCCCCGGTCACCGTCGCGCTGCTGCTCGCGCTGGTGGCCTGGACAAAGATCCGTCCGGAGGGCTTCCTGCCCGCCGTGGTGGCACGCAACGGCCGGTTCCTCGCGGCGTGCGCGTCGGCCTTCGTGCTGGGGGTGGTGAACTTCGCCCTGCTCTACGCCGCGCCGGACCTGCTGCGGGAGCACGCGGGATGGGACGGCACCCGCAGCGGGCTCGTGCTGCTGGCGCCGTACCTGCTCGGCGGCTTCTGTTCCGGGTTCCTCGTCGCGGCGTCCGTGCGGGTGCCCCGCCGCGTCGCGGCCGCCGCGTTGCTCGTCACCGGCGCCGCCGCGTCGCTGCTGGCGGCGGTCACCACCGCCGTACCGCTGCTGCTCGCGGCGATGACGCTCGGCTCGCTGGCCGCCGCGACCGGCCAGGGCGCACTCGCCCTGCAGGCGACCGGAGTGGTAGCCGCCTCGCGTCGGGCCGAGGCCCTGGGTCTGTTCAACCTCGCCTACCTGCTCAGCGTCGCATTCGGACCGGCGATCGCCGTGACGCTCGCGCACCCCGCCGCCTGAGCACCCGCGTTCCTCTCCGCGCCTGCCCGGACCGCCCTGGCTGGCCTCGTCCTTGGACGTCGGAAGGCAGTTCGCTCAGCCGACCCTCGTCAGCCAGCGGTCGAGCCGCAGCAGCACGACGAGGACGGCGGCGCCGAGCACGGCGAGTCCCAGCCCGGCGAGGGTGTCGCGCGGTTCGGGAAAGGTGAGGTCGGCGACCTGCCGCGTTCCGGGCAGCACGGCCACGGCCACGAAGCAGCCGGCCATCACCGCCAACAGGCCAAGCCGCCACCGGGTGTACGGCCGGGCGATGACGACGAGTGCCGCGAACGCGACGAGGAACAGGGTGAGCGTGGCGGTGGAGCGGTCCGCCCGCAGGCTCGACGCCGTGTTCGACCGCGCGACGGCGTACGCGGCGAACGTCATCGAAGCGGCCACGGCACCGGCGGGAACGGCGAACCGCAGGACGCGGGGAACGAAACCCGGTCGCGCCCGTCCGCTGTTCGGGGCGAGCGCGAGGAAGAAGCCGGGCACGCCGATCGTCAGGGTCCCGACGAGGGTGATGTGCCGGGGCAGGAACGGAAACGGCACCTGGGCGATGCCTACGAGCAGCGCGAGCAGCGCCGCGTACACGGTCTTGGTGAGGAACAGGTTCGCGACATGTTCGATGTTGGCCAGCACCCGGCGTCCCTCGGCGAGCACGTGCGGCAGCGCGGTGAAGTTGTCGCCGAGGAGGACCACCTGCGCGACCGCCCGGGTGGCAGGGCTACCGGAGCCCATGGCGACGCCCAGGTCGGAGTCCTTGAGCGCGAGCGCGTCGTTGACCCCGTCGCCCGTCATCGCCACGGTGCGACCCCGCGCGTGCAGGGCGGCCACGAACTCCCGCTTCCGTTGCGGTGTCGCCCGGCCGAAGACGGTGTGGCCGGCGACGGCGTCGGCGAGCGCGTCCGGCTCCTGCGGCAGCGAGCGCGCGTCGGCTGGCGCATCAGCCGACGGGATGCCGACCTGCCGCGCGATCGCGCCCACCGCGGCCGGGTCGTCGCCGGAGATCACCTTGACGTCGACGCCCTGCGCGGCGAAGTACCGGATCATGTCCGGGGCGTCGGCCCGTATCCGCTGTTCGAGAACGACGAGGGCGGCGGTCCTGCGGTCGCGGCTGGCCAGCGTGGCCGACCGCACGAGGGCCAGCACCCGTCGACCCATCGCGGCGAGATCCTGGGCCTCGCGTCGGGCCGGGTCGTCGTCGGGCAGCAGCACGTCGGGCGCACCGACGAGCCAGGTGCCGTGCTCCGGGAAGGACGCGCCCGAGAACTTGCGTGCCGAGGAGAACGGCACGGTCTCGGCCGCGTGCCAGCCGTCGGCGGAGAGGCTGTCTCCGATGGCCCGCATGGTCTGGTTGGGCTTCGCCTCCGCGCGGGCGAGCGCCGCGAGCGCCGCCCGCGCGACACCGGGGGAAACGCCGTCGTACGGCCGCACCTCGCGCAACGCCATGCCGGGCTCGGTGAGCGTGCCGGTCTTGTCGATGCAGAGCGTGTCGACGCGGGCCAGCACCTCCACCGCCGGCAGTTCCTGTACGAGGCACCGGCGCCGGCCGAGCCGGATCACACCCACCGCGAAAGCGACGCTCGTCATCAGCACGAGCCCTTCGGGGATCATCGGTACGACTCCCGCAACGCTGCCCACCACGGCGTCGGAGACGCTGGCCCCGCTGGTGAACAGCCGCACGACCAGCAGCCCGCCGATCGGCACGATGATCCAGGTGACCAGCCGGAGCAACCGGTTGATGGCCGTCATGAGTTCGGAGTCCGTCAACTCGAAGCGGCTGGCCTCGGCGGCGAGCCGAGCCGCGTACGCCTTCTCGCCGACCCCGGTCGCCGCGAGCAGGCAGCTGCCCGCGGCCACGAAGGTGCCCGACTGGACCTTGTCGCCGCGCCGCTTCTCGACCGGGTCCGCCTCGCCGGTCAACAGCGACTCGTCGATCTCGACCCCGTCGGCCTCCCGGACCGCCCCGTCCACCGGCACCTTCTCCCCGGGCCCCAGCAGTACGAGGTCGTCGACGACCACCTCACCCGGCCGGATCGAAACCTCACGGCCGTCGCGCAGGACACGCACCGGCGCCTCGGTGAGCAGGGTGAGCCGGTCCAGGGTCCGCTTCGCCCGCAGTTCCTGGATCACGCCGACTGCGCTGTTGACCACGATCACCGAGCCGAAGAGCGCGTCGACCGGCTGGCCGAAGACCAGGATCAGACCGCAGAGCACCGCGATGATCGCGTTGAACCGCGTCAGCAGATTGGCGCGCAGGATCTGGCCGAACGTGCGGCTGCTCCGGCGGGCGGTCGTGTTGACCGAGCCCTTCGCGACCCGTTCAGCGACCTGCGCACTCGTCAGCCCCTGGTGCACGTGCCACGCCCCACGTCAGGCCACCATTCCTGTTCCGACGCATGAGCCGAGGCGTGCGCCCTCGACGACATCCGATGGCACGACCAACGAGCCCGACCCGGATCCGGATACGAGGTCGTGCTTCGCGGAACCGCCGACCCGACATACCATGTCGGACATGTACGGACGATCCACCCAAGCGATCATGCCCTCGCCTGCCCTCACCGCCGGGTAGCAGTGGCGCAGACTGGCGAGGGCCGGGAGCCGCCGCGGCCGGCGTCCTCCAGCGACAGAGCCGACCGGCAGGACATCCGCCTTGCCGTGGTGATGACTGGTGGAGTCAGCCTGGCGGTGTGGATCAGCGGCGTCACCCTCGAGGTCTCCCGCCTGGCCGCGGCACGCACGGACCCGGAGTCGCCGTACGCGTCGCTGCTGGATCTGCTCCGGGCGGACGTTCGCGTCGATGTCATCTCGGGTACCTCGGCGGGCGGTCTCAACGGCGCCTTCCTCGCGCTTGGCCTGGCCAGGGGCGGGGACCTGTCCGTCATGCGGGACCTGTGGCACGAGCACGGCAGCCTGGACCGGTTGTTGCGCGACCCGTTGACGCGCCGTCCACGATCCTTGCTGAAGGGGGACGACTACTTCCTTCCGAAGGTGCGGGACGCGCTGGAGAAGGTCGTCTCGACCACCGGATCGCCTTCGGCCCGGACCGACGATGAACGGGTGCCGATCGAGCTGGTGCTGACCGGGACGCTCTGGCAGGGCAGGTCCACGACGTTCACCGACGACCTGGGTGTCGGGATCACCGAGACCGATCACGACGCCACCTTCCGGTTCGCCGACCTCCGGGCCGGCTACCGCGACGGCCGACCGGTCAGTGGTGACCTCGCCGCCGACGCCGTGCTCGACGAGTTGGCCGCCGCGGCGCGGTGCACGTCGTCGTTCCCGGGTGCCTTCGAGCCGCACTTCGTACGGGTGCGCCCCGGAGATCCCGGCAGCGACCTGCGGTGGGAGTCCGCGGCGGGTCGATCGAACTTCCGCGACGCGCAGCACGTGGTGGACGGCGGAGTGCTGCTCAACAAGCCGATCCGCCCGGCCCTGGAGGCGGTGTACCGGCAGACCGCCGGCTTCCAGGTGCGCCGGGTTCTCGCGTACGTCGCCCCGGATCCGGGCGAGCAGCTCTGCCCCTCCCCCGCGGCCGACTCGCCGGCAGCCCCGCATGCGGACGCCGCCGGCCCGGGGATGCCGCTCCCGTCGGCCCGCGAGGTGCTGCTCGGAGTCCTCACCCGACTGCGGGCCACCGACTCCGTCTCCCGGGAACTCACCGAGATCCGCGGCCGCAACACCACGGTGCGGATGCGCCGCCGGGCCCGGGACCGGTTCGCGACGGCGATGATCGGCGTCGCCGAGCAGCTTTCCGACGGGGCGTGGCCGGCGTACCTGGAGGTGCGCGTCGAGAACGCGGCCACCACGATCGCTCCCCTGCTGGCGATGGGACAGCGCGGCCGACCCGCCGAGCAGTGGAGCGGGCACGAACTGCTCGCCGCGCTTCGGCGACAACGGATGTCGTTCGTCCCCGAGGGCCCCCTCGCGGAAGCGCTCGGGAGAACCGGAGCCGGCTGGGACTGGGGACAGACCACCGTCCAGCGCCTGGCAGACATGACCGTCGACCTGCTCAAACGATCGGTGTGGCTGGCCCACCTCGGTACGCCGGAGCGAACGAGGATCGTGCGCTGCCGCGAACAGGCAGCCGCCACCCTGGAGGAGATCCACGCAGACCGCACCGACCTCAACCGCTACTGGTCGGCCGCGCCAACGGGACCGGCGCGGTACGGCATCGATCCGATGCCCAGGCGCCGGGGCTCGCTGAACCGGACGGCCGACAACCTGCCCGAGCTCGAACGCTGGCTCGCCGCCGCGTTGACGGCGTGGGACGCCCTGCCCGTCCCCGGTGACGGCGTGCGACGAGCCCGACTTCACCGGCAGGCGCTCGAACTGGCCCGGAGCCTTCACGAGGTCGCCCCCGCCCTGCGGACGGTCAGCGAGGCAGGCAACGACGTGCTCGATCCGGATGGCGAGTGGACGGGGCGGCTCACCGCACTCCACCGGTTCCTCGTCCCGATGCGGTCCGCCGACGAGACCGTCCTGCGGAACATGTTGCGGCTCGACGTCGTACAGCTCGCCTTCACCAGCGCCAGTCAGGACCCGGAGCAGGAGGTGGAGCTCGCCAAGGTCTCCTCGCTGCACCCGGACCTGCTGACCGGCATCCAGCTGCACCACTTCGGCGCCTTCTACCGCGGCTCGTGGCGCCTCAACGACTGGTTGCACGGCCGAATGGACGCGGTCGAACAGCTCATCCGGATCCTGCTGGCGCCGGAGCGACTACGGCAGTGTCTGCTGGCACCCGGATCAGCGACCTGTGCCGGGCCACGGCCGGCCCAGGCCGAGGCGGTGGACCGGCTGATGGAGGCGTTCGAGCGGTGCGCGGTCCCCGACCGGTCGCCCGACCGCGGATGGCTGGCCGACCAGTGGGCGCGGGACCGCGCGGCGTGCGAACGCGAGGCGCAGCAGATCCTCGGCAACCCGGACGCCCGCTCGTTGAGCGCCTGCACCAGAGCCATCGCCCGACCGATCCAGACCTCGGTGCTCAGAGAGGACCTGCCCGGCCTCGCCGCCGCGGTACGCGCCGAGGGCACCGATCGGGCCAGGACGAGCACCGCCTGGCTGGCGTCCTTCGACGCCGCCGACCTGAAGGCCGGCCGGGAGATGCCGGCCCAGGATCTGTGGCGGCTGTGGGACGAGGCAGCCCAGATCGGCGGCGAACGCATCGATGGTGACGTCGGCAGCGACACTTTTGCCCGAACCACGTCGCACACCGCCACCGTCCTCGCCAACGTCGCCGGCGACACGGCGCGCACCAGGCCACTGGCCGTGGTGCTCTCCGCCTTCCGCGGCTACGCACTCGCCGTCTGGGCGATGGTGGCCCTGCTCACCCGCCGCAGCGCGATGGGCACGCGGGCAGTGGAGATCGCCGTCGCGGCCGGCGCTGTGCTGCTGGCCGTATCCCTGCTGGTGCCCGCAGTGCCGATCGCGCTGGCCCTGCTCGCGGTCCTCCTGCTACTGGCCGGGTTCTCGGCCGCCGCCCTGCTCTCGCCCCAGACCAGGCCGGTCGGTCTGCGCCTGGTCGCAGCGGCGCTCGTCGTGCTGCTCGCACTGGGCGGAGTTCTCTGGTGGGACTGGTACCGCAACGGCACGGCGTTGATCTGGAGCCTGTCGATCAAGCTCGGGGTCACGCTCCTCATCGTCCTGCTCGGCTGGTGGGTCGCCCGCGCCCAGCCCCGGCGCTCCGGCCGCAGCACCCGCAGGTAGGCCGGCGGCCGGCTCCATACGGTACGCATCAGCACCACCTCCGGCAGCCGGGAAGTCGTCCACCAACGCATCGGCTGGACCCGGACCTACCGCTCGGGATGCCCGACTTGTCATGTCAGAGGCGTTGGGCATAGTCGATGCCTCGCAAGGCACCCGATCGAGAGGAAGCGCATGAGGCGTAACGTTGTACGCGTGCTGGCGGTCATGGCCGTCGTCGCCGCGGGATCGGCGGTGGTGTCCGCGCCGGCCGCCGCCAGCGACAGCCCTGGTGACATCTGCGTGACCAACCAGACCACCTGGCTGCGCGACCAGCCCTGGGGCAGCACGCTACGCACCCTGAGCCCCGGGCGAGGCTTCCGCGTTCACTCGATCTACGGCGGCAGTGACATCCAGACCTGGTACTACGGCCACGGGGCCGAGGCGCCGGGGCAGGACGGCTGGATCCCGGCCGCCAACTGCAACTGGTAGACCGGAGCCGCTCCACCACCATGGCGCCGGCTCCGGCCGGCGCCATGCGGCTGCGGCCGACAGTCAGTCGCAGCGATTGCCGTTCGGGCTGCTGGCGCCGGGTTCGCCGCGGTCGCTGCCGGAACCTCCCGGGGCACGCACCGATGTCTCCGCCATGAGGCTGGTGCCTCGTCTCAGAACGTTGATCGGGTGACCGCTGGCGCAACCGGCGCTTCGGACCGAGATCCGGATTCGCGACGAACTCCAACGCTCCGCCCTGGTGTCCGTCGGCGGAGGATCCGCACGTGCGACGCTGTCGAGCTGATGTCGCAGACGACTCGCCGCCGGCCGGTGCGCGGTGGCCCAGACGGCGCCTGATGTCACAGACGACTCAGCTCGACAGCGTCGTCCGACCCTCCCGCCCGCGGACCGGCTCGGCGGCCACCACCGCCACACGCAGCGCGGACCAGCTCTCCATCGATGAACATCTTGACGAAGGCGCCGTCGTCCCTGATAGTCGGGCGACCGAACCGGTGATCGCGGTCACGGATCATCGCTCGCCCTCGACAGGAGACCAGTTGACGGCACGTCCCCCTGCGGCTGCTCGCGGTCGCCCTCCCCGCCGCGGTCGACGGGCTCTTCGCCGCGAGCACGCCGGCACGGTCGATGTAGTGACCGACCTCGGCAACGCGTACGACACCAGCAACGTCTGGGACCGGATCGGCACGGGCCGGTTCATCCCCGGCGTTTCACGCTGCCGACCGGCCGCACCCCACCCACCGACGGAGAAAACGTGATCACGAGAAGAAGCCTGCTCGTCGCCGCCGGCGCCGCCGCGGCCGCCGCCGGGCCGTTGGCCCGCCCCGTCTCCGCCGCGCTGCCCCAGGTCGACATGGAGGCGCTCATCAAGGCCGCCCAGATCGATCCGCGCCGGGCGGACACCGCCATCACGACAGGCGCCAAGGACAGCGTCCTGCTGGTCGAGCGCGCCCTACAGGCCAGAGGACACCTGTCGGCCACCTACGTGGACGGACACTTCGGCACCAGCACGATCGCCGCATATGCGGCGTACCAACGGTCCCTCGGCTATACCGGCCTCGACGCGACCGGCCTGCCCGGCCCGTCGTCGCTGCGGCTGCTGGGCGAGGGGCGCTACACCGTGGTCAAGGCGATCTCGCCCGGCACCGTGGTGAGCCTGCGTGACGTACGCGTCAACACCCGTACCAGATCCATGCTCCTCGAGGCCGAACGCCTGCTCGGGCGCCAACTCACCATCACGCAGGGGTCCTACAACACCGGCGTGGGCGCGTCGGCGGGCACCCACGACGGCGGTGGCGCCCTCGACCTCTCCGTGAACGGCCTGTCGTCGGCCACCCGAACCGAGGTGCTGCGCCGTCTGCGCACGGTCGGGTTCGCCGCCTGGCTGCGTACGCCGTCCCAGGGCGACTGGCCGTACCACATCCACGCCATCGCGCTGGCGGACACCGACCAGTCGACCGGCGCGCAGCACCAGGCCGGCGACTACTACCTCGGCCTCAACGGCCTGGCGAATCGCGGGCGCGACGACGGTCCTGCGGTCAGCCCCAAGCGGACCTGGGAGGAATACCAACGGACGCTCTGACAGTGGCGAGCGCCGAGCCTCATCGGCGCTGGCGCAGTTGCGCCGAGTGTCTCCATCCGATCAGGAGGAAAGTTGTCCATCCGTAACAACCGCCTCGTACGCGGCGCCGTCGCCGTGCTCACCACGGCCCTCACGACCGCGGCGGTCGGCCTCACCGGCGCCACCGCCGCCCAGGCCGCCGTGAACACCTCGCCGAGCCATCTGGTGGTCTACAACAACAACATCGAGAACTGGCTGCCGAGCTCCTGCGCCGACGGCCACATCTGGGACCGGCTGATCACCTACCTCAAGGGCCGCCCACTGAGCCCGGACATCTTCACCGTGCAGCAGGTCTCGAACCAGACGCAGCTCAACACCCTGACCAAGCGCCTCTCGGACGAACTGCCCGGCACCTACGCCGGACAGATCGCGATCGCGAACCCGGGCTCGATGGGCTACACCAGCACCTGCGGCAAGATGAAGAACCAGCAGACCAACGCGGTCATCTACCGCTCCGACCGGTTCACCTACGAGGCCGCCACCCGCTGGCGCTCCGACGCCCCCGCGAACTACGACGCGGGCACCGGCGGATGCCAGAACCTCGAACCCACCAGAAGCAGCCAGGACCGGGTCCACAACATCGGCATCCGGCTGCACGACAACGTCGCCAACCAGGACGTCTCGGTAGCCTCGATCCACTGGCCCACCAACACCTGGCACGGCCCCAAGTGCGCGGACGAGAACATCAAGGAGGCCGACGAGGCGATGGGCCGCCTCGGCGGCGACCTCAAGATCGTCGCCGGCGACGCCAACGCGGAGCCCGACGACGCGGGATGGTGGAACGACGGCAAGAGCTACGGCTACCGCGACCCGATCGCCGAGAAGTGCGGCAGCCGCAACTGCTCCTCGGCCTACGACACCCTGAACAGCCGGCGTATCGACTTCCTGCTGGTCAAGAGCGGCAACGGCTTCAGCAACGTCGCCACCGTCACCGAGTCGATGACCGGCGGGGCGTACTCGGACCACCGCGCCGTCACCGCGTACGTCAAGTACTGACCGCGTGGGGCGGCGAGGTTGACAGCACAGGCGCGGCGTCGTCCCGCCCGTGCCCTCGCCGCCCCACCGCGGTCAGCAGCGACGTGCTGCACTCCCGGCTGCCGCGCGTCCGCGGAAACCCGTTGGCGGGCCACGGCGAGCACCGCTACTCTGCCAACGGCCGTGCGAGAGAACGAGGAGGTGGTACCCGTGAATGCAGTATCGACATGGGTGCTCCCCTCCGGGGTCACGGTCGGGCGATAGGTCGTCCGGGAGCGCCGCTCACGAGCACTCCCGAAGGGCACGACCATGCGATTCACTTCCGAACAGCGCCTCGACGACGATGTCCTCGAACGTCAGTTCACCCTCGGTGAGATCCCCGGCATCCTGTGGACGCCGGGATCCGGCTCCGCACCGGCCCCGCTGATTCTGATGGGCCACCCCGGCGGGCTGCACAGGTTGTACCCCCGACTGATGGCGCGGGCCCGGCACTGCGTGGCGGAGGGCTTCGCCGCAGCCACCCTCGAGCTCCCCTGGAGCGGTGACCGGCCCCGTTCCGCCGCCGCCGAGGAGACCCGCGCCGACCTGCACCGGGCGCTGGAGGCCGGCGAGCCGGTCGACGACGAGCTCGTTGATCGGCTCGTCCTCCCACTGGTCGAGAAGTCGGTCCCGGAATGGCGGGCCGCCCTGGACGCCCTCCTTCCGCTGCCCGGGATCGGCGGCCCGGTCGGGTACGCGGGAGGGGTGATCTCCATCGGCATCCGGCTGGCGGTGGTCGAGCCGCGCATCTCGGCCGCCCTCCTGTTCGCCGGGAGTTTCGTGCCCCGCACCATGTTCGAGGAGGCCCGACAGGTCACCATTCCGCTGCAGGTCCTGCTCCAGTGGGACGACGAAGGAAACGACCGGCAGGCGGCCCTGGACCTGTTCGACGCCTTCGGCACCAGGGAGAAGACGCTGCACGCCAACATGGGCGGGCACACCGGCGTCCCGCACTTCGAGGGGGACGCCGGGAACCAGTTCTTCGCCCGGCACCTGAGGTGAGGCCGCGCCGTCAGACCGCGCAGGCGTCTCCGAGGCCACCGCCGGGTGGATCAGGCAGGCACGGTCCCGTTGAGGTACGCGTTGATCTGGTCGATCTCCAGTGCGTTGAAGACCTCAGGCTGGGCGGCGGCCTGGTTCGAGTTGATGATCCGCTTGAACAGGTTGTAGTGCGCCATCGACCGCAGACCGATGACCCGGTTGGGGGTGACCAGGTAACCGGTGCCGCCGGTGCTCCAGATGAGGTACATCAGTCCATCCTTAGTGACGATCTCAGGGGGAGTTCCGGGCGCCCCGGCGTATGGGGCACCCGTCAGAACCGACTCGGGGTTAACGCGCTGACCGTTCGGCTGGAAGATCTCGAGATGCAGGTGCGGGCCGGTGGAGTGGCCGGTGGATCCGACGTTGCCGATGTGCTGCCCGGCGGCGACCTGCACGCCCGTCCCGACTCGGGGAGCCTCCCGCATGTGCCCGTAGACACTCCGCCAACCATCGGCGTGCGTGATGGTGGCGTTGTGCCCAAGGCCGCCCGCGCTGTACGACACGCTGGTCACGGTGCCCGCCGCGATCGCACGGATCGGATAGCCGAGGATTCCCGAGTAGCTGTAGTCCGTGCCGTTGTGCATCCTGGACACGCCGGTGATCGGGTCTGTCCGCATCCCGTACGAGGATGTGATCGGCACCCACTTGTCGAACGGCCGGTTCCATCTCGGCGTCGCGCCGTACGCGGCTTCCGCGAGCCACGCCTCCGGAATGATGCCGGCTGCCAGTGTGGCGGTGACCAGACCAAGCAGATGGCGGCGGCCGATGCGACGCGACTCCGCCCCGTCGCCCGGCAGTGTTTCGTCGAGTGTCCGCATTCGGCCCCTTGCTCGCGATGAATGACGACCGGAAACACAATCCGCACCGAGGAGACCACCGATTGCGACTTCTGCCCACGTTCGGGTGGTCACTGGTTCGGGACGGGCCGACCAACCCCTTCGGCGGCGAACCAGCGAGCCCGCATGCATCTGGGATCTTGGATATTAAGGTATCGGGCTCCGCTGGTGTCAAGACTCGGACAGTGCGAGCGTCGTTAAGCCTTTCTCCGCGCCGTCGAGCAGGGCACGGCGTGGCGCGAGTCGGTGTACGCAGCGGATCTGCGCTCCCGGTACCGTCACCGGTCCCGGTCGTGCTGCGGTTGCCGCTACTGCCCGGCGGGCAGGGCCCGCAGGTAACGTAGCTCCACGATCTGGGTGTCGATCGGTGTGCGGTTCGGGTTCCGGATGTTGTGGGTCTCGCCGGGATGCAGGTAGCGCACTGCGGGCCGTGGCGGTGTGTCGGCGTCCGCGCCGCCGGCCAGGTCGACGACGAGCAGGGGCACCGACTCCGCGCGGCAGGTGTGTTCGTCGTCGGGCGGAGTCGTGAGGCGCTGGACGCGCACCCCGTCGGTGTCCAGCACCGTCGTCAGGGCCATGCCGTGGGCCGGTTCCCCGGGCCAGCCGTCGGTCGTGTCGGGCAGTGCGTACGGTGCTTCTCCCGAGGCTTCCTCGCCGAGGTCGAGCAGTTCGACGAGGCGGTTGCGGTAGAGGCTGTGGCCCTGGTTGGTGAGCATGTGGACCGGGGAGACGGGCCGGTAGATAGCACCGCCCACCTGTTCGTTGATGTGCCGGGGCGGGCTGCCGTCGAGCCAGTCCATGCGGCAGGCCGAGGTGTCGAGGCAGAGCACGAGGTACGGGTTGCGGTGCAGGTGCCAGGGCTGGCACTCGCCTGGAGCGAGGGCCACCTCCCAGACCCGTACCCGGGAGTTGGCGAGCAGGACCCGCTGGCCGACCTCGCCGAGCACGATGTCGCTACCGTCGGGGGAACGAACCACGGTGCCGGCGCTCATGGGTTCCTTTCGGCGGTGGTGCTCGGCCTGGGTGGCGGCACCCCCGGGGGTGGTGGGTGTGGTGGTCAGTCGGCGGCGTCGGGTGTCATGCCGCGCGGGTGAGGTCCCGCAGCTGGTCGAGCAGTTCCGTCGGTTCCGCGTTGGCCTTGCCCTGGGCGGACGCGGCGTTGCCGCCGCCTTTTCCGGCCAGGAGGTGTTTGATCAGGTCGTTGGCGGACAGGCCGCGTTGCACGCCGGCGGGGGTGACGGTGACGACGATGCTCGCGCCAGCGACGACGCCGACGACGCCGGGGCGGCGGCCGAGGCGGTCGCGGACCTTCTCGGCGAGGCGGCGCGCGTCGCCGGTGGTGGTGATGCCGGCGTACGCGATGCCGTCGAGGTCGGTGGCGTTGGCGGCGTAGGTGTCGGCGTCCAGGTCGATGAGCCGGCCGCGTAGGTCGTCGGCGTCGCGTTCGGTCTGCTTGAGTCGTGCCAGCAGGGTGGTGATGCGGTCGGGCAGTTCGTCGGGGCGGGCTTTGAGCTGGGCTGCGAGTTGGGTGACGAGGTCGCGTTCGCGGGCGAGGTAGCGGAACGCCTCGATTCCGGTGACGGCTTCGATGCGGCGTTGGCCGGCGCCGACCGACGATTCGCCGGTGACGGCGAGGGAGCCGATCTGCGCGGAGTGGTCGACGTGGGTGCCGCCGCACAGCTCACGCGACCATGCGCCGCCGATCTCGACGACCCGCACGGTCTCGTCGTAGGTTTCGCCGAACAGGGCCAGGGCGCCTTCGGTGCGGGCCTGTTCCAGCGGCAGGTAGCGGACGTCGACGGGCAGGTCGCGGCGGATCGCCAGGTTCGAGACCTCCTCGATCTCGCTGCGGGTGGCGTCGGAGAGGCCGCCGCGCCAGGCGAAGTCCAGGCGCAGGTATCCGGGCCGGTTGTACGAGCCGGACTGCAACGCGTTCGGCCCGAGCACCTGCCGCAGCGCGGCATGCACGACGTGCGTGCCGGAGTGCGCCTGCCGGGCGCCGACGCGCCATTCGGGGTCGACTGCGGCGTGCACCGCGTCGCCGACGGTGAGGCTGCCGTCGAGGATCCGGACGGTGTGCGCGATCAGGCCCTTGACCGGTCGCTGCACGTCGATGATCTCGGCGCGCAGGTTCGGGCCGGTGATTGCGCCTGCGTCGGAGTCCTGGCCGCCGCTCTCGGCGTAGAACGGCGTCTGGTCCAGGGCGACCGTGACGATGTCGCCGGCGTGGGCGGCATCGACCGCCGCGCCGCCGGACCAGAGCGCGACGACCCGGGAGTCGGTGTCGAGCGTCTCGTAGGCCAGCCACTGCGTGGGCCCGTTCGCGTCGAGCACCGACCGGTACGCCGACAGGTCGGCGTGGCCGGTCTTGCGGGCCTTCGCGTCGGCCTTCGCGCGGGCGCGTTGCTCGGTCATGAGCGCCCGGAAGCCGTCGGCGTCCACGGTCAGGCCCTGCTCGTTGGCGATTTCGAGAGTGAGGTCGATCGGGAAGCCGTACGTGTCGTGCAGTTGGAAGGCCTTGTCGGCGGGCAGTGCGGAGCGCCCGGCCTTCTTGGTTTCCGTGATCGCGGTGTCGAGGATGGTGGTGCCGGCGCGCAGCGTGCCGAGGAAGGTGTCCTCCTCGGCGTAGGCGGCCGAGGAGATCCGGTCGAAGTCGGTGGCGAGTTCGGGGTACGACGGGGCCATGCAGTCGCGGGCGACGGGCAGCAGTTCGGGTAGAGCCTTGTCGTGCCAGCCGAGCAGCCGCATGGCGCGGATGGCGCGGCGCATGATCCGGCGCAGCACGTACCCGCGGCCCTCGTTGGACGGGGTCACCCCGTCACCGATCAGCATGAGCGAGGTCCGCACGTGGTCGGCGATGACCCGCAGGCGTACGTCGTCGGGGTGGGACTGGGTGGCGGCCTGCCCGGAGTGCACGCCGTACTGCTTGCCGGTGAGGTCGGCGGCTCTGGCCAGGATGGGGCGGACCTCGTCGATCTCGTAGAGGTTGTCCACGCCCTGCAGGATCGAGGCGATGCGCTCCAGGCCCATGCCGGTGTCGATGTTCTTGTTTGGCAGGTCGCCGACGATGCGGAAGTCGGTCTTCGACGCCACGTCGGCGATCTCGTACTGCATGAACACGAGGTTCCAGAATTCCAGGTACCGGTCCTCGTCGACCTCCGGGCCGCCCTCGGCGCCGTAGGCGGGGCCGCGGTCGTAGTACAGCTCGGAGCAGGGGCCGGCCGGACCGGGGATGCCCATCGACCAGAAGTTGTCCGCCTTGCCGCGGCGCACGATCCGCTCCGCCGGCACGCCGGTGGCGAGCCACAGGTCGTACGCCTCGTCGTCGTCCAGGTAGACCGTCGCCCAGATCCGCTGCGGGTCCAGCCCGAAACCGCCCTGCTCGACCGGCGTGGTGGACAACTCCCACGCCAGCGGAATCGCGCCGGCCTTGAAGTAGTCGCCGAACGAGAAGTTGCCGTTCATCTGGAAGAACGTGCCGTGCCGTGACGTCTTGCCGACCTCGTCGATGTCCGGCGTCCGGATGCACTTCTGCACCGACGTCGCGGCCCGGTACGGCGCGGCCCGCTGGCCGAGGAAGTAGGGGACGAACTGCACCATGCCGGCGTTGATGAACAGCAGGTTCGGGTCCGCTATCGCCGGCAGCGGCGCCGACGGCACCACCGTGTGCCCGTTGGTCTCGAAGTGCGCCAGGAAACGCCGCTTGATCTCCGCCGTCCGCACCAACGCCCCCTTGTTGCCCATGATGTGCAGCTACAGCTTATTGGCAACAGAGCGAGAGTGTTTCAGGTACCCCGCAGTCGCTCACGCACCCCGGGCGACGGTTGCGGTGATCCGGTCGGTGTCGCCGGCATGGCGTGCCGGCGACACCGACCGATGGACCAGCCGGGTCAGGTCTCGGGTGGTGTGGCGGTGGCGGCGACGAGCAGGGACAGCTCTCGTACGAGGTCGTCCATGGACTGGCCGCTCTGCGCCCGGAGCAGCCCGAGGCTCAGGTCTGCCAGCAGGTAGAAACCGAGGGTCCTGGCCTGCTCGGTGCCGAAGGCGGCGAGCAGTTCCTCGGCGCCGCCGAGATCACCGCGGTGCTTGGCCGCGATGACCCCGGCGGCCCGTTGGAGCAGCTCCGCCGCAGCCGGGGTGGGCTCGGTCACGCCGATCAGATCTTCGGCGTCGTGGCGCGGGCGGCGTCGAATCGGGCGATTACGTCCGACCAGTTGACCAGGTTCCACAGCCGGTCCACGTAGTCGGGCCGCACGTTCTTGTACTGCAGGTAGTAGGCGTGCTCCCAGGCGTCGAAGACCAGCAGCGGCGTGGAGCCCTGCCCGATGTTGCCGTGATGGTCGTACACCTGCTCCACGATCAGCCGCTGGCCCAGCGGCTCCCAGGCCAGGACTCCCCATCCGGAGCCCTGCACGCTCTTCGTGGCGGCGGAGAGCTGCCCGGCGAACGCGTCGAACGAGCCGAAGTGCTCATCGATCGCGGCGGCCAGCTCCCCGTCCGGGCGGTCGCCGCCGTCCGGGGACAGGTTGCCCCAGAAGATGGTGTGCAGCACGTGACCCGACAGGTTGAAGGCGAACGTCTTCTCCAGGCCGACAAGCTTCGAGAAGTCGCCCTTGTCGCGGGCCTCGGCGAGCTGGTCCAGGCCGTCGTTCGCACCCTTGACGTACGCGGCGTGGTGCTTGTCGTGGTGCAGCTCCAGGATCTGCCCCGACATGGCCGGCTCCAGTGCGCCGTAGTCGTAGGGCAAATCCGGCAGGTTGTAGACCGCCATCAGAACTCCTCTGTTGCTGCCAAGGCTAGGTTGTTGCCACTATCTTGCAACATGAGGAGTGCGTACGCGCTGAGGAGTGGCGATTGAGCACATCGGGAGCCGACCGGGTGGACGCCGCGGTGAGGCGCCTGCGTCGTGCGGGCCTGCGCAACACCGCACCACGTCGGGGAGTACTTGACGAGCTCGCCCGTGCGGTTGGCGACCAGGGGCACCTCACCGCTTCCCAGCTGCACCACGCGCTACTCGCCCGCGGCCTGGCCGTGGAGCTTTCCACGGTGCACCGGGTCCTGGCGCAACTGGTCGAACTCGGCATCGCGCACACCGTGCCCATCGGCAGGACGATCACCTTCGGTCTCGCCGACGACGCGCACCACCACGCCGTCTGCGCAGGCTGCGGCGACATACGACAACTGCCGGCCGAGGCGGTCGCGGCGAGCGTCGCCGCCGCGCAAGCCGCCGGCATCGAGGCGGACCCCAGCGGGCACCTCGCGGGCGTCGTCGTCTACGGACGGTGTACGCGGTGCCGGACGACGGCTCGCTGAGGCCGAATCCGCTGGTCCACGGCCCGCCACGATGCCGGCACCGGTCACGACGGCACGCCCGTCGAGCCCTCGGAAACCGACGTGGGCAACCGCAGCGGCCTCGCCGATCTCCGATGGCGCCGTCCAGCCCTGGCACCTGGCCATGCCCCACCAACCGGCCCAGCCTTACTGCCACTCATGTGCAGTTGCATAATATGGGCGACTATGGAAACGCATGCCGGCACCCCGAGGCCGATCACGCGCTACGGCGCCCCGGTGCTGCACCGCCGGTGCGCCCCGGTGACCGTCTTCGACGACGCGCTCGCCACGCTCGTCGACGACATGTTCGCCAGCATGTACGCCGCCCACGGCGTGGGTCTGGCCGCGAACCAGATCGGCGTCGACGCCCGGATCTTCGTCGTCGACTGCCCCGACGCCACCGGTACCCACACCGTCGCCCACGTGATCAACCCGGTGCTGCACCTACCCGAGCACCGGGAACTCGTGACCGACTCCGAGGGATGTCTGTCCGTCCCGGGACAACAGGCCGACCTGGCCCGCTCCGCCACCGCCGCCGTCACCGGAGTCGACCTGCACGGCGAGCCGATCCGCCTGGAGGGCACCGGCACCCTCGCCCGCTGCTTCCAGCACGAGGTCGACCACCTCGACGGCCTCGCCTACGTCGACCGGCTCCCCATCAAGCAACGTAAGCAGATCCTGGCCGCCAGCGCCGAACACCCCGGCGTCGGCGTCGGCACCCCCGACGGCACCTGACCATGCCGATCGTCCTCGGCATCGAGACGTCCTGCGACGAGACCGGCGTCGGCATCGTCGCCGACGGTGTCCTGCTCGGCGACGCCCTGGCAACCAGCATGGAAGAGCACGCCCGCTTCGGCGGCGTCGTACCCGAGATCGCCGCCCGCGCCCACCTGCACGCCATCACCCCGATGGTCACACACGCCCTCGACCGCGCCGGTATCGGCTTCGCCGACATCGACGCCGTCGCCGCGACCGCCGGCCCAGGCCTCGCCACCGCCGTACAGGTCGGCCTCGCCGCCGGCAAGGCCTACGCCCTCACCCTCGGCGTGCCCCTCTACGGCGTACACCACCTCGCCGGCCACGCCGCCGTCGACATCCTCGAACACGGGCCCCTGCCCGCCCGCTGCGTCGCACTGATCGTCTCCGGCGGCCACACCAGCCTGCTGCTCCTCGGTGACCTCGCCCGTGACCCGGTCGTCCACCTCGGCGACACCGTCGACGACGCCGCCGGGGAGGCATTCGACAAGGTCGCCCGCCTGCTCGGCCTGCCCTACCCCGGCGGCCCGGCGATCGACCGGATCGCCCGCACCGGCGACCCCGCCGCGATCGCCTTCCCCCGGCCGATGACCGGCCCACACGACCCGCCCTACCGGTTCTCCTTCTCCGGCCTCAAGACCGCGGTGGCCCGCTGGGTCGAACAACGCCGCGACCAACCAGTTCCGGTGGCCGACGTCGCCGCCTCCTTCCAGGAGGCCGTCGCCGACACCCTCACCCGCAAGGCCCTCGCCGCCTGCCGCGACCACCACGCCGACACCCTCCTGCTCGTCGGCGGCGTCGCCGCCAACAGCCGCGTGCGCGCACTCGCCGAACAACGCTGCCGCACGGCGGGCGTACGGCTGCGTGTCCCCTCACCACGGCTCTGCACCGACAACGGCGCCATGATCGCCACCCTCGGCGACCTCCTCGCCGCCGCCGACGCTACCCCGGACCCACTCGACCTCGGCGCCGACCCGTCCGCCGTACTGCACGGCGCGCTCCTGCACGGTCCCCGCTGACGACACGACCGGGTCGGCGGCCACACCTTCACCGTGCGCGATGCGACCGCCCCGCCGTCCGGGGCGCCAGGGTCAGGCGGCTGCGCACCTCCGGCGGGCTGTCGAGGCGTACCTCGTACAGCCGCCCCTCGGCGTGCGCCGGCGTCTGGTCCGTGTAGTGCGGCGAGAGGGGATGTCCCGAGCTGCCGTGGCGGAGCACGTCGCGGATGCGGGTGCTGCCGGAGGGGCCGAACTCCACGACGAAGCGCCAGGGCGCGCCCTCGACCACCTGGCCGTGGCGGTCGGGATACATCAGGCAGACGCTCTGCCCGCCGCCGCTTACCGGGGTCGGGGGCGATCCGTACAGCGAACGCAGCGTGTCCGACGCCGCGGCCAGGGGATGCTGGTCCGCGATCCGGTTCGACCTGCCGTAACGCCAGCCGGTGGGGTCGTCGCCGAATCTGTCGGCGAGTCGACGCGCCGCCTCGGTGAGGGCGTCGGCCACGACGACCGGCATTTCCTCCGTCTCGCCGAGCCGCCGGCGGGCGTCCGCGTCCATCACCAGGTGATCCACCTGGAGGGTCACATCGGTCATGGCGTCGGCGACGGCCGCACCGAGCCGGCTGGTGATCCAGCGCTCGGTCAACACGCGGGCCAGCGCCCCGAAGACCAGAGGTGCGGCCTGATCGGCGTCGTCCCTGCCGTCCCAGGTGGCCAACGACTGATGGCCGAACACGGCCAGTGGCGACTCCGGTGGATGCTCGTCGAGTGCCTTCAGCAGGGTGGGCAGGATGCGCTGTGCCCTGCCGTTGCGCAGGTCCATCTGCCACGCGCCGAAGTCGTCCGGGCGGGCCGTCGGCGTCGCCGTCAGCAGTTCCTCGATCCGGTCGGCCCGGTACGGTCCGCCCCAGTCGCTGCCCAGGTGCGGGGCGACCCCGTCGGGCAGGATCTGGTGGTTGGCGCTGACCACGAAGCCCGCTGGCGGATCGACGACCTCCGGTAGCTCGTCGAACCCGAGCGTGGTGCTCCAGCGAGCGGCCACCTCTGCCGCGCCGGCCGGGGCGAGGCCCTCCCGACGGTCTCGGCGGGGCACGATTCCGGCCGTCCGCAGCGCGACCGTCCCGTCCCGGGTCGCGACGACGAGGTTGAGCACGGGCACACCGAAGCCCCGCAGGGTTTCGCGGAACGCCGGGTAGTCGCGCGCCCGCCACATCCGCTGGCAGCTCTCGGCCTCGGTGGACGGGTGCAGACCACTCCAGTAGAGGGCCACCGGCTCGGCTTCCGCACCGCGCGGGCCCGGCAGGTCGACGTATCCCGTACCGCCTGCGGCGCACACGGAGATCTCGGTCCCGCCGCGCACCCGGACGACGCTGGTCTGCGACCACCGTGGCTCTCCCGTCGGGTCCGGCCGCTCCCCCACGGCCAGGTCCTGGGTGTCGATGGTGGAGTTGGTCACCCCCCACGCGAGATCCGGGTTGGCGCCGATCACCAGTCCGGGCACGCCCGGCACCGTCACCCCGTACGCGCGTTCGCCGTCGAGGTCCAGTCCCAGCTGGTACCAGAGGCTCGGGTGGGTGAACAGGATGTGCGGGTCGTTGGCCAGCGCGGCGAAGCCGGTGGCGGACCTGGCCGGGGACACCGCCCACGCGTTCGAGCCGCTCCCCTGCCGGCCCGCGAAGAGGTCGCCGAGGTGGGCGGCGCCGGCCGCGGAGAGCAGCGCGGTGTCGCCGCGCCGTGCCGCCGGCCCCGCCGGGGCGCCGGCCCTGATGGTGACGCTGCCGCCGGGCGGGTACTTCGGCGCCAGGAAGCTGTGGACGAGGTCCGGTCGCTCCGCCAGCAGCCGGCTACGGAAGACCTCCTGCTGCAGGTTGCGGCCCAGGTGGAAGCCGAGCTGCTTGACGACGGCCAGCGAGTCGCCGACCGACCACGGGCCCGGCCGGTACCTCAGGAGGTGGAATTCGGGCGGGAGCTGCCCGCGGCGCCGCATCCGGCGTACCGCGGTGTCGACCCCGTGCGCGAAGGCCGCGAGGTTGGCGCGGGCAGGCGGTGAGAGCAGCGCCTCGCTCTGGCGGGCGGCCCGATCGAAGGCGAGGGTACGGGCGAGGACGTCCGAGCCGGCGGCACGAGCGCCGAACACCTCCGCCAGTCGTCCGGTCGCCCGCCGGCGCAGGACGTCCATCTGCCACAGCCGGTCGTACGCCATCGCGACCCCGACGCCCACGTAGAGATCACGCTCGTCGCCCGCCCGGATCCACGGGATGCCGCGTTCGTCCCGGTCGATGTCGACGGTCCCATGCAGGGCCGCCACGGAAAGTACCCGGGTGCGCCGGAGCGCCCGACTGCTCGGCCAGGCGGCCAGGCGCAGAATGCCCGCCGCGGCTCTCATGACGCCTTTTCGGTCTCCGCCTCCGGGAGGGTGTCGTGGCGGCTCAGGTCGGGAATGCGCCGGCCGACCAGCAGGTAGAGCGCGACGCTCACCAACGCCAGGGAGCCGATGGCGAGGAACATGACCGGCCCGCCGAAGGACGCGAGGACGAGACTGCCGAGGAACGGTCCGGTGAACCCGCCGACCTGCGCGAAGGTCTGTGCGCCGAAGTAGGCCCCGCGCCGTTCCTCGGGCGCGATGCGGTCGACGAGCGCGAACTCCGACGGCACGATCAGGGTCTCGGCGACGGTGAACACCACCATCGCCACGATGTAGTGCCACATCTGCTCGGAGATCGCGAAGCCGGCCATCCCCACGAAGGTGAGGATCCCACCGAGGGTGATGGCGTTCAACGGGTTGTAGCGCTGCACGTAGCCGGCGGCGAAGAGTTGGAGAACGATCACCGCCACCGCGTTGGTGGTCATGACCGCGGCGAGCACCCGGGCGCTGTCGGCGAAGTCGATGACGAAGTTCTGGGCGAGCAGCACCGAGATCCTGCTGTGCACCGTCTCCAACAGGATCGCGCCGATGAGCAGGAGGAGCAGGCGGCGGTCCGACATCACCGCCCGGGCCGATTCGCCCAGTCCCCGGACGATGGCGCCCGTGCTGCGGCCGAGCGTCGTCAGCCCGCCGTCCCCCGTGGACGGTCGTGGCAGTTGCCGCGTGGCCGCCCAGAGGACGGCGAGGTAGACCAGGTACACGCCGGCGGCGGCGGGGAACGAGAGCCGGGCGCCGGTGAGCCCGAGGGCCACGCCGATCAGCGGACCGACGGCGTAGCCGGCGTTGATCGCGAGGTACTGGTAGGAGAACCACTTCACCCGCAGCGCGACGGGGAGCAGGTCGCTGATGAGTACCTTCGCGACCGGGCTGAAGGCACTGGTGGCGAACGCCATGGACGCGTTGAAGGCGAACGCCGTCGCGGCGTCGCGGGCGAAGTAGAACCCGACGAAGCTGCCGATCACCACCAGCAGGCAGGAGAGCAGGACCCGGCGGCGGCCCACGATGTCGGAGAGCGCGCCGCCGAGGAACCCACCGGAGATGCCGAAGAGCACGGAGGAGCCGATGACCAGGCCGACCGCCGAGACGGACAGGCCGAGTTCGTTGCGGAGGTAGATGGTGAGGAAGGGAATCGTCACGCCGTTGGCCAGGCTCATCACGCCGGAACCGCCGACGAGGATCCTGGCCAGTCGCGGTGGGCGGAACGCTGCGCTCGCAGCCGGTTCCCGGGTCAACTCGGATTTCCTTCCGTCTTGTCCTGCTGGCGCTGGAATTCGGTCATTGCCTCGGCGACGGTCGCCGCTCCGGGCTCACGCAGCATGCCTTCGTGGCTGGTGGCCACCACCGTCTCGGTCAGGTTCGGCAGCACCAGGTGCCAGCCCTCGGTGTGCCCGCCGTCGTCGGTGGACCTCTCCAGGCCCGCCACCAGGAGCAGCGCGGGCACGGCCAGTGCAGGCGCGGGCTCTGCCATGATCCGTCCCATCGTCCGGTAGTCCTCGAAGGCGTGGGCGAGCCCGCCGATCGTGGCAGCCAGCGCGGGTGCCGCGGTGGAGGCGGCCCACCGCAGCAGTTCCGTGTCGGCCATCCCGGCTGCGGACTGCGGGGAGAGCTCGCGCCACCGGCGGGTGTGCTCGGGAAACGCGAGGGCCACGTCGGAGAGGAAGGCGACCAGCTGGGCCCGGTGCTCCTCGGAGAGGCGCTGGTGGAGACAGCGTGGGCTCGGCGCGTCGAGCAGGGTGATGCTCCGCACCTGGTGGCCGGCCGCCCGCACCGCGTGGGCGAGGTGCAGCGCCATCGCCCCACCCAGGGAGTGTCCGACGAGGTGGACCCCGGGATCGACGACGGGCAGCAGCTCGGTCAGGCACGCCTGCGCGGCCACGGCGGAGGACGGCGTGCCGTCCTGGGCCCGGAGAAGGTCCCGGGTGTGCAGGGCGTGGAACGGGCGGCCCCGGACGTGCGTCGACAGCCGCGCCATCGAGGCTGCGATCCCGAAGACGCCGGGCAGCGCCACCACGGGCGCCCGGCCCGCCGCGGAGTCCCCCAGCGGCAACAGGTCGACCGGGCGGCGGGACGCCGCACCCGGGCCGGCCTGCCGGGCCCGCCGGACCGCGCCCGCCACCGCCCGTACCGTCGGCGCCCGCAGGAAGTCGCGCAGCGGGACGACGACACCGAACTGCCGGCGTACGGCGGCCAGCAGGCGGGTCGCCAGCAGGGAGTTCCCGCCCTGCCGGAAGAAGTCGGTGTCCGGTTCGACCTCGGTGCCGGGCAGCAGCTCGGCCAGGATCGTCAGCAGGGACCGCGTGACGTCGTCGACGCCCGCGGGCACGTGTGGCGTCAGGACGGGGCCGGGATCGGGCAGGGCTGCCCGGTCGAGTTTGCCGTTGGCGGTGCGCGGCAGCGCGTCGACGGCGACGAACGCGGACGGAACGGCGTACGCCGGAAGCCGGTCCTCCAGCCGGGAGCGCAGCTGCGCCGGGCCGGCGTCGCCGACGACGTACGCCACCAGCCGCGTTCCCGTGCCGGGTGCGGTGTGCGGCACCACCGCGGCCTGCCGTACCCCGGGCAGGGCGAGCAGGGCGGCGTGCACCTCCCCCAGCTCCAGGCGGTAGCCGCGGATCTTGATCTGGTCGTCGTTGCGCCCGTGGTACTCGTACTCGCCGGAGGGCGTCCGCCGGGCGAGGTCCCCGGAGCGGTATCCGCGTACCGGCCGGCCCTGCGCGTCGGTGACGGTGACGAACCGCTGCGCGGTGAGTTCCGGCTGCCCCAGGTATCCGAGGGCCACGCCCGCGCCCGTGACGATGATCTGCCCGATCCCGCCGTCGGCGACCGGCTGGTCGTCCTCGTCCCACAGCAGGAAGTCGAGGTCGGGAAGTGGCGCGCCGATCAGGCTGGTCGTGCCGGCGAGGTCGGGGGCGAGGATCCGGCGGTACGACGCGTGGACGGTGGTCTCGGTGATCCCGTACATGTTGACCAGTTCGGGCCCGGCGTCGCCGTACTTGGCGACCCACGGCCGCAGGTCCGCGAACCGGAGCGCCTCACCGCCGAAGACCACCCACCGCAACGGCAGCCGGTCGTCGTACTCGTCCTCCTGGGCCGCCAGCGCACTGAAGGCGGTGGGCGTCTGGCTGAGCATCGTGACCCGCTCCGCCCGCAGCAGGCGCCGCAGGGCCACCGGGTCCCGCATGACCTCGCCCTCGACGACGACCACACACCCGCCGGTGAGCAGCGCCCCCCACATCTCCCACACCGAGAAGTCGAAGGCGAACGAGTGGGCCATGGTCCACACGTCGCCCGGCCCGAACCCGAACAGTGGCTGCGTGGTGCCGATCAGGCGCAGGACGTTGGCGTGGGAGACCTCGATGCCCTTGGGACGGCCGGTCGTGCCCGAGGTGTGGATGACGTACGCCCGGTCGGTGGGCGCGATCGGGCGGGCCGGTGCGGCGGGCGGGTCCGGCTGCTCCCCGCCGTTGTCCGGCGCGTCGAGCAGGACAGCCGCGGCCGTCGCGGGCAGGGAGCCGGCCAGCGCACCCGTGGTGATCACGAGGGACGGCGCCGCGTCACCGACGATCGTGCCGGTACGGACGGCGGGCGCCTCCGGGTCGAGCGGCAGGTACGCGGCCCCCGTGCGGAGCACCGCCAGCGCCGCCACGATCATCCGCGCCGAGCGCGGCAGCAGCACGCCGACCGGCCGACCGGGCGGCGCGACAGTCGCGATCCGGCCGGCCAGGGCCCGGGAGGCGGCGGCCAGTTCCCGGTACGTCAGGGCCTGCCGGTCGCAGCGGACGGCGACCCGGTCGGGGTGCCGTCCGGCGACCTCGTCGAAGGCGGCGACGAGGTTGTCGGCGGTGACCGGTGCGGTGGCGGCCGGGCCGACCTCCGGTGTGGACACCTCGCGGCGTCCGGCGAGCCGCCGACGCAGCCGTAGCGCGCGATCGGTCGACGTCATGAGCATCTCTCCCCAGGTTTCGTCCCGCTGGTCCTCACAGGGCGAGCACCAGCGGGACGATCAGCCCTGCCGCTTCGACCCGCGACACGTACGCGCCCCAGTGCGGGGAGTCGATGAGCGTCGCCGTCGCGCGGTGGTCGATCTCCAGGGACTGGCCGCTCACCTCCCGCCAGATCTCCCCGAGCGCCCCGCGGTCCTTGTCGTCGACGAGCGTCGCCTCCTCCACCGGCCGGTCCGGGCTGCCCAGGAAGAACCTCAGCAGCCGGTCGGCCGCCCCGGCCAGCCGGTCGACGGCCTCTGGGGTGAACAGCGACCGGTCGTACTCGATGGTCAGCCCGATCCGGTCCTCGTCGGTGAAGTGCAGCAACAGGTCGAAGCGACTCGTCTGCGCGCCCAGCGGGGTCACGCTCGTGTCCAGGCCCGGCAGCGCGGCGACACCGTGCATCGACCGGGCGACGGAGACCACGACCTGCACCAGGGGGTTCACCCCGGGTCGACGGGGTGCTCCCACGAGGTCCACGATCTTCTGCAACGGCAGGCTCTGGTGGTCCAGGGCGTTCAGGGCGCTGTCCCGGACCGATGCGACGACGGCCCGCGCGCTGTGCTCCGGGTCGACCTGGTAGCGGAACGGCACGGTGTTGGCGAAGAAGCCGACGAGGTCCCTCGTCTCGGCCGGGTGCCGACCGGCGACGGCCGCGCCGATCACCACGTCCGACTGCTGGGCGAGCTTGGCCATCAGCACCGCGCTGACGGCGTGCACGACCATGAAGAGGGTCACGTTGTGCTGCTGCGCGAACGCCCGCACCTCGGCGGAGAAGGACTCGTCCCACTCCCGGCGGTGCCGGCCCGCGGCCCGCGCGCGGTCCTCGGTCCGCTCCAGGTCGGTCGCGAGGGCGAGTTCCCCGTCGTAGCCCTTCAGGTAGGACCGCCAGAAGTCGCCGTCGCGTCGGGCCGGCGCCGATTCGAGGTAGTCCTGCTGCCAGCGGGAGTAGTCGCCGTACTGGATCGGGAGCGGGGCCAGGTCCGCCTCCCGACCCGCCCGGTGGGCCGCGTACGACTCCGCGATCTCCCGCAGGATCAGCTCGTTGGACCAGCCGTCGGTGACCACGTGGTGGCTCGTCCATTCGAGCACGTGGTCCCGGTCGGCGAAGCGGTACAGGGTGGCCCGGGTCAGCACGCCACCGAGGTCGATGCGTCGCGTCGCCCGCTGCCGGACGTACTCCAGCATCGCCTCGGTGTCCCCCTCCGCGACCACCGCGTCGGTGACCTCCCGGACCCGCAGGCGCGGCTTCGCATCGGGGTCCACGACCAGCAACGGCACGCCGTCGCGTTCGACGATCCGGCTGGACAACACCTCGTGCCGCGCGACGAGCCGGTCGACGGCCGCCCGCAGCGCCGTCACGTCGAGGTCACCGCGCAGATGCAGGAGGTACCCGTCGGTGTAGGCGCCGTCGGAGTCGATCTGGTCGAGGTACCAGAGGCTCGACTGCGCCATGGACAGCGGGAACTCCCGCAGGCCGGCGGGCCTCGCCGGGATCGGCACCTCCGACTCCCGGTCGTCGGTCAGCGCCGCCTCGACCCGGGCGGCGAAACCCCGCAGCGTCGGGTTCTCGAACAGCTCCCGGATCGGCAGGCGGACCCCGAGGCGGTCCCCCAGCCGGGCGAGGACCTGCGTCGCGTGCAGGGAGTGCCCGCCCAGGTCGAAGAAGCTGACCTGGGGCCCGGGCCGGCGACCGGCGAGCACGGAGGCCCAGATCTCGGCGACGGCCTCCTCCGTCGGGGTCATCGGGGCGGAGTTCGCCTCGGTCGGTTCGTCGACCGGGGACAGGGCCGTCGCCGCCAGCGCGCGGGTGTCGACCTTGCCGTGGCTCGTCCGCGGCAACTGGTCGACGCGGACGAGGAAGTCCGGGATGGCGTTGCGTGGCAGGACCTGGCCGAGCCCGGAGCGCACCTCCTCGGGCTGCAGGTCCCGGCGGACCAGGGAGCCCTCGGTCGCACCGCCGGCGCCGCCGGAGACCACCTCCGGTACGAAGAAGCCCGCGAGTTGCTTGCCGCCGTCGGCGGACTGCCGGACGATCACGACGCTCTCCTGGACGCCCTCGACGCCGGCGAGGGCCCGACTGACCTCGTCCAGTTCGACCCGGTTCCCTCTGATCTTGAGCTGGTTGTCGGTCCGGCCGAGAAACTCCACCGAGCCGTCCGCCAACCGGCGGCCACGGTCACCGGTGCGGTACATGATGCCGTCCCCGTCCCCGTCCCCGTCCCCGTCCCCGTCGCCGGCGAAGGGGTCGCCGACGAAGACCGCGGCGGTCCGGTCGGGGTCGTTGACGTAGCCGCCGCCGACGCAGACGCCGCCGGCGTACAGCTCACCCGGCGTGCCGGTGGGCACCGGCTCCCGGGCGCCGTCCAGCACGTACAGGGCGGTGTTGCGCGCGGGCCGTCCGAGGGGGACGGAGGCGTCCCGCTCGTCGACGTCCGCCGCGACGAGGTGGTGCAGGACGTCGTCGGACGTCTCGGTCGCCCCCCACATGTTCAGCAGTCCCACCCCGGGCAGCAGCCGGCGGAACGTGTTGGCGGACTGCGGGGTCAGGGTCTCCGCCTGCGAGGCGACCCAGCGCAGGCGGAACGGGGGGAACGCGTCGACGCCGTAGAACGCGAGTTCGGCGCACATGATGTTGAGCACGGAGGGCGTCACCTCCAGCACGGTGACCCCGTCCTCGGCCACGGCCCGCAGCAGCGACGCCGCGTCCTGGCCGATCTCGTCCGGGTAGATCACGGTCGTGGCGCCGACGGCGAGCGGCGCGAGGAGTTGCCAGACGGAGATGTCGAAGGTGGCGGCGGCGTCCTGGGCCAGCCGGTCGCCGGGCCGCAGGTCCAGTTGCTGGATCTTGGCGTCGATGTGGTTGAGCATGCCGTCGTGCCGGATCAGGGCGCCCTTGGGGTCGCCCGTGGATCCCGAGGTGAAGAGGACGTACGCGCTGTCCCGACCGCCCGGTGCAGGGCCGAGCCCGGCCGGCGTGCCGGCGGCGGCGAGGACGTCCGCCAGATCGACCAGCTCGACCTCACCGATCGCGGCCAACGCGGCGCGGTGCGTCTCGTCGGACACCACCAGCCTCGCCTCCGCCCGCCCGACCATGCGGGCGACGCGTGCGGCCGGGCCCTGCGGCAGCGGCAGGTACACCGCGCCGAGGCGGAGGATGGCGAGGGTGACGACGAGGTAGTCGATGTTCCGGCCGCTGGCCAGGCCGACCACGGTGCCGTGGCCCACCTGCCGGTCACGCAACCATCCGGCCGCCCGCTCGACGTGCGCGGCGAGCTCCCGGTAGGTGATCTCGCGGCCGCGGCAGACGGCGGCCACCTCGTCGGGGAACGTCCGCACCGAATGGGCCATCCGTTCGAGGAAGCCCGTGGCCGTCGCCGGCTCGACCGGCCCGCGTGAGATCTCCACCAACGCCCGGTACCGCTGCTCACCGAGCAGCGCGACCTGCGTCGGCTCGTCGTCGGGCTGGTCGACGACGCTGGTCAGCGCCCGCAGGAAGATGTCCGCCACCTCGTGGAGCTGGTCCTCCGAGATCCGCTCCATGTTCGCTTCGAGGTCGAGCGTGAGCAGTCGACTGAACGGGTCCTTGTTGAACTCGGCCCGCAGGGTGAAGTTCGTCTGGATGTAGCCGAAGCCGTCGACCACCTCGATACCGGTGGCGTGGGCGAGCCGTTCGTAGCCGTGGAAGTGGGTGTAGTTGAACATGATGTCGGTCAGCTCGGGCACGCCGGCGAGACGGAGCATCTCGGCGTGCGGGAAGCGCCGCACCGGCAGCAGTTCCCGCTCCTTGTCGCTGGTCGCCGCGATCAGGTCGCGCCAGGTGCGACCCCGCGGCCGGAACCGGAAGGGTACGAGGTTGAGGTGCAGGCCGATGACCTCGGTGCCACCCTCCTCCTCGATCCGCCCGTTGGCGGCGACGCCCAGCACGACGTCGTCGCGTCCCGTGAGCGCCATCACCACCCGCGCCTGGACGGCCATCACCACGTGTTTGACCGACACCCCGCAGGCGGCGGCGAGCTGGTGCAGGCGGTCGGAGAGTTCCGCCGGGAGGTCCACGCTGAGGAAGCCCATCCGCCCCTCGTGGACGGCGCCGGAGCCCCGGGCGAGGCGGGGCAGCAGGCTCGGCTCGACGTCGGCCAGTTCCTGCCGCCAGAACTCCCGCACCGCCTCGTCGCGGAGCACGGCCTGTTCCTCGGCGATGAAGTCGGCGTACCGGCGGACGGGCAGGGCACGGTCGTGCGACGCGATGCCCTGCAGGTCCTGCCAGTAGTCGACGAGGATCTCCGCGAGCAGCGACGTCTCGCTCCACCCGTCGAACATCGTGTCGTGGAAGCTCATGGAGAACATGAACTCGTCCGGGCCGAGCAGGTGCGCCGTGAACCGCACCAGTGGCGGCTGCGCCCAGTCGTACGGGTTGCTCATCTCCCGACGTTGCCAGGCCTCGAACTCGGCCAGCTGCCGGTCCTCGTCGAACCGGCTCAGGTCCGTCACGTTCAGCGGGGTCCGGGCCTGCGCGTGGACGACCTGGAGCGGTTGCGAGAAGCCGGACAGGTGGAACGACGTCCGCAGGATCTCGTGGCGCTCGGTCACCCGCGCGAGCGCGCGGCTCATGGCGTCGTGGTCGAACCTGGCGCGCAACCGGAACATGAAGATGTCGCAGTACATGTTGACGCCCTCGGCGTACGCGCTGTGGAACAGCACGCCGGCCTGGAGGGTGGCCAACGGGTAGGCGTCCACCGCGTCGGCCGGCAGGTGCGCCCGGTCCGCCGGGTCGATGAGGCTGAACGGCTCGACCGGCGGGTCGGTCGACTCGTCCGTGTTGACCGCGTACGTGGCCAGCGCACGGGGCGTCTTCAGCTCGTAGATGTCGGCCAGGTCCAGCGTCATCCCGCGGTTCGCCGCCGCCGCACGCAGCTGCACCGCGATGATGGAGTCCCCGCCGATGCCGAAGAAGGAGTCGTCGGGTCCCACCCCCTCGACGCCGAGCACCTCCTCGAACAGCGCGCAGATCGCCCGTTCCACCGTCGCCGTCGAGGCGTCGGCGACCGCCTCCGTGGCCATCGGCGCCCGGAGCTGGTTGGCCGGGGTGGGTGCGGGCAGGAGCGTGAAGTCGGCCTTCCCGTTGGCGTTCACGGGGATCTCCGGCACCGGGACGACGAACGCCGGGAGCATGTACGACGGCAGGCTCGCCCGCAGCAGTTCCGGGATCTCGCCCAGCTCGCAGCCGGGGTCGTGGGTCACGTACGCGACGATCTGCGTCCGGTCGTTGCCGGCGCCCGACGCCGGCTGCCCGGCCCGGACGAGACTGCGGACCGAGGAGATCCGCCCGGACACCGCCTCCTGCTTCACCACCGGATTGCGCTGCGGGCGCGCCCGGCGGACGGTCACCGCGACCTGCTCGACGCCGGGTACCGCGCTCAGCGCCGCGTGGATCTCCCCGAGCTCGACCCGGTGCCCACGGATCTTGACCTGGTCGTCGGCCCGCCCCAGGTACTCGTACTCCCCGGCGGGGGTCAGCCGCGCGAGGTCACCGGACCGGTATCCCCGCACGGGCCTGCCGTCGACGGTCAGGTCGAGGAACCGCTCAGCGGTCGCTCCGGGCTGGCCCAGGTATCCGGTGGCCACCCCCGGTCCGGTCACGATGATCTCGCCGGTCTGGCCCGGGGCCACCGGCCGGCCCTGCTCGTCCCAGAGCAGGAAACCGAGGTCCGCCAACGGACGGCCGATGAGGCTGGCCGTGCTCGTCAGGTCGGCCGCCAGGACCCTGCGGTACGAGGAGTGGACCGTCGTCTCCGTGATGCCGTACATGTTGACCAGCTGCGGCTGCTGGCCGCCGTACCTGTCCACCCAGGGCCGGAGGTCACCGAAGCGCAGCGCCTCGCCGCCGAAGACCACCCACTTCAGCGGCAGCCTGTCGGGCCGGGAGACCTCGTGCGCCACCAGGCTGTTGAAGGCGGTGGGGGTCTGGCTGAGCATCGTCACCTGTTCGTCGGCGAGCAACGCCCGGAAGGCCACCGGGTCCCGTGCGACGTCCTGTCCCACGACGACCAGCCGGCCACCGGACAGCAGCGCGCCCCACATCTCCCAGACGGAGAAGTCGAAGGCGAACGAGTGGAACATCGTCCAGACGTCCCCGGCGCCGAAGCCGAACTGCGGCTGGGTGGTCCGGATCAGGCGCAGCACGTTGCCGTGGCTGACCTCCACGCCCTTCGGCCGCCCGGTGGTGCCCGAGGTGTAGATCACGTAGGCGCGGGTGTCCCACGCCGCGGGGCACCGCCCGTCGGTGTCGTCGCTGCGGTCCTCCGCGATGTCCTGCGGCCCCAGCACCGGGGTGTCCGGCGGCAGCAGTTCCGCCAGCTCGGGAGTCGTCAACACCACCGAGGGCGTCGCGTCCGCCACGATCATTCTCAGCCGGGCGGCGGGGGTGGACGGGTCGACCGGCACGTACGCCGCGCCGACCCGCAGCACGGCCAGGCTCGCGACCACCATGTCCGTCGAACGCGGCAGGAGCAGCAGCACCGGACGCGACGGGTCGTCGACCCGCGCCCTGATCGCCGCGGCGAGCGCTGTCGAGCGGGCGGCCACCTCGGCGTACGACATCCGCCGGTCGCCGCAGCACACGGCGATGCTGTCCGGGTCACGTCGGACGACCTCGTCGAACGACTCCACCAGATTACCGACGGCACCATCGGAAGCAGTCATCATTTCCGCCTTAGCTGAGTCGAACCGGGTCGTGAGCGAGTGGTGTGGACGGCCGTCGGACCAGCCGGGCGAGGTTCTCGGAGAACCGCCGGCACACCTCGGCAGCCGTCTCCGCGGACACGAGGGTGCGTTGGTGGACGAGGCGGAACGCGAGTCCGCCCGCGTCGAGGACGCCGTAGAGGCTCGTCGCGAAGGCGACGTCCACGGGCGGCACGTCGAACGTCTCGACGTCGTGGGGCCCGATCCGTCGCCGCCGGCGGCTCCAGGGCACGGACAGTCCGACGTCGCCGCCGTCCACCGGCTGCTGGAGCGTCAGCGTCGCCTGGAAGAGCGGATTCTGGCCGTGCCGATCCGCGGCGAGTGCCCGGACCAGGTCGCTGAAGGGCACGTCCGCCGTCGACAGCGCCGCCCGCAGTTCCCGCCACAGGCGTTCCTCGAGTGCCGACGGATCGGGCCGGTCGGTCAGGTCACCGAGGACGGGTACCATGTTGACCAGGTAGCCGACGGTGCCGGCGAAGCGCTGGTCGGTGCGCCCGTGGTGCGGCGCGCCGATCACGATCCTGGGCTGGCCGGTCACCTCGTGCAGGGCTTGAACGTAGGCGGCCAGCAGGGAGACGAACGGGGTGAAGCCGCGCCGCGCCGCGTGCCGGTGGAGGGTCCGTACGACGTCCGGGTCGGCCTCGAAGTCGATCCAGCCGGCCCGGTGCCGGTCCGGGTCCGGCCGTCGTCGTGCCGACCCGCCGCCAGCAGGTCGTTGCGGAAAGAGGACGAGGTCACGCAGTGGCCGCCACCTCTCCGCCAGGGCCGTGACCCGGTCGCGCCGGTCGGGATCGAGTCGCGCCTGCTGCTGCAGCCGGGCCCAGTCGGTGGCGTCCGCCGTGGCCGGTCCCGCCGTGGCCGGCGGGGCGTCGCCGCCCGTGATCCGGGGCAGGATCTCGGCGAGCAGGAGCTGGAGCGACCAGTGGTCGACGACCGCGTGATGACACGCCACGAGAAGCACGGTGCCGTCCGGCGGGTACGCCACCCCGGCCCGCACCAACGGGCCCTTCACCAGGTCGAAGGGGCGGTAGGCCCGCTCGTGCAGGTAGGCCCGTACCGCCTCGTCGGGGCCGTCCGGGAAGGCCCGGTACTCCCAGTCGACCGTGCCCTGGTCGTGCACGGTCTGGACGCCGGAGCCGAGCGGTCCGAGGGTCGTGCGCAGCGCGGGGTGCCGAGCGACGGCCTCGTCGATCGCGGCCCGCAACAGGGTTTCCTCGACGCGGCCGGAGACGCGCAGGGCGATCGCCAGGTTGTTCGCCCGGTTGCCGCGGGACACCTCGTCGTAGAAGTGCAGCTCGACCTGGCCGGCCGAGGCGGGGCTCACCGCGCCGGTCTCCGCCGGCAGCGGCACGGCGGCCGGGCCGGGGCTCGCGGCGGCGGCGACCAGCTCGGCCACCGACCGGTCGCCGAAGAACAGCTCGGTGTCCAGGGTGCCGTCCACCAACCGCTCGACCGCCGCCTTGAGTTCGATCAGTCGCAGCGAACCGAGTCCCAGCGCCGCCAGCGGCAGCGACGGGTCCCACTCGGCCCCTTCGAGGTTCGCGTACCGCCGGACGAGCTGTTCCACCGCAGTGGACCGGTCGCCGGGGTGGGTGTCGGCGGCGGCCCGCTCGGGCGCCACGGACGGGACCGCCGGCACGACGAGCTTGAGCCGCCCGCCGACGAACTGCTCCCTGGTGGCACGCCGGCGGACCTTCCCGCTGGAGGTCTTCGGTATCGCGCCGGGCATGACGACGACCACGTCGTCGAGGTCCAACCCGCACTCGGTGGCCACCCGACGCCGCAACCCGCCGGTCAGCGACGCGAGCAGCGCGGGGTCCGCGAGCAGCCGCGCCAGCCCGCGGCGGGAGGCCTCGACCACCAGTGCCACCCGCTGGTCGCCGGTCTCCGGCTGGAACGCCGCGGCGCCGCCCTGGCGCAGGTGCTCGTCGCCCGCGGTGGCGACGGCCTCGATGTCGTGCGGGTGGTAGTTGCGGCCCGCGCGGATGATCAGATCCTTCTGGCGCCCCGCGACGTAGAGCTCGCCGTCGTACATCGCGCCGAGGTCCCCGGTACGCAGGAACGTCCCCTGCTGGCCGCCGACGGTGGCGGCGAACGTCGCGGCGGAGTCGGACCTGCCCCAGTACCCGGCGGCCACCCCGCCGGAGCTCACGCAGATCTCGCCGACCTCGCCCGCCGCGCAGGGTGCGCCGTCCGCGCGGCGCACGGCGACCGTCGTACCCGGTGGCGGGGTGCCGCAGGAGACCAGCGTGACCGGGCCCGTCCCCGCTGCGCCGGTCGCCCCGGTCAGCCGGCCCGTCTCGAGGGCGTGCCGGTCGAAGGTGCCGGCGCGGTAGCCGGTCGACGCCTCGGGGCCGCTGACGAAGAGCGTCGCCTCCGCCAGGCCGTAGCACGGATAGAACGCGCGGCGGTCGAAACCGAGCGGCGCGTACGCGGCGGAGAACGCGTCCATCGTCCGCCTGTGCACCGGCTCCGCGCCGTTGAATGCGACCCGCCACGAGCTGAGGTCGATCCCGTCGAGCAGCCCGGCGTCGAAGCGGTCCGCCAGGAGCTGATAGGCGAAGTTGGGTCCACCGGAGAGGGTCGCCCTGAACCGGGACACCTCCGCCGGCCACCGCAGCGGATTCCGGACGAACGCGAACGTGTCGAGCAGGACCGCCGGTACGCCCATGAACAGCGGCAGCAACGTGGTGCCGATGAGACCCATGTCGTGGTACATCGGCAGCCAGCTGAGCACCACGTCGTCGGTGTTGATCCCGAAGCCGGCCGCGATGGCCCGGTGGTTGTCGGTGAGGTTGCCGTGGCCGACCATGACCCCCTTGGGATCGCCCGTCGATCCGGAGGTGTACTGGAGGAAGGCGAGGTCGCCCGGCGCCGGCCGGTGGGGGCCCACCGGAGCGGCCTGCGCCCGCACCGCCTCGATCGGGTGCACCGCCGGTCCGCCCGGCTCGGCCGCCAGCCCCGACAGCGCTTCGACCAGCTTCGCGGTGGTCAGCGCGTGGGTGGCTCCGCAGTCGCGCACGACGGTGGTGACGCGGTCGAGGCGCGCGTGGGGGCCCGGCGGGTAGAGCGGCACCGCGACCACGTTGGCGTAGAGGCAGCCGAGGAAGGCCGTCACGTAGTCGAGGCCGGGTGGGAAGAGCAGCAGCGCCCGGTCGCCCGGTTCGGCGATCGACCGCAGGTGGCCGGCCACGGTACGAGCGCCCTCGTCGAGCTGCCCGTAGGTGGTGCTGGTCGTCGCCCCGGCGCTGTCGACGAAGGTCAGCGCGGGGTCGTCCGCTCGGGTGTCCGCCCAGGCCGACAGGGCCGCGATGAGCGAGGTGTGCGTCATGGTCGTCCCTCAGTGGGCCGGGGCCAGGGACGCTTCGTCGCTGACGGCGTCCGGGCTGTCCTCGTCGACCAGCAGCTGGACCTGGTCCACGGCGGTACGGATCCGGCGGACGACCTCCGCTCTGCTGGAGCCCGTGGCGATGACGTGCCCCAGGCGGTCGTAGCCGTTTCGCGGTGGTCGCACGGACGTGCCGGGGGACGCCGTCACGGTCACCTGTTCGACGCCGTCGAGGCGCTCGATCTCCGCCCCGCCCACGGTGCCCCGGAGCGTCCCGGGTCGGGAAGCCACCAGGAACTCGATCGCGGCGTACCCGTGGGTGGTCGAGGAGAGCCGGGTCGGTCCCCCGACGGCCGCGGCCAGCTGCGCGGCGAGCAGGTCGGAGCCGGTGGCGAGGCGGTAGAGCTCGGGGATCATCCCGCCAGCCGGGCGGGGATTGATCTCGATGATGGCCGGGCCGGACGGCGTGAGGCGTACCTCGGTGTGGGTGGCCCCGTGTGACATCCCGACCGTGGCGAGCGCCCGCAGGACGGCATCCACCATCTCGGTCGCCTGATCCGCCGGCAGGTCCGCGGGAAAGACGTGACCGAGCTCCGCGAAGTACGGCCCGCCGGTCACCCGCTTCTCGGTGATCCCGAGACAGCGGTTCCCGGTGCTCTCGCCGAACACCTCGACGCTGAACTCGGCACCCCGCACGTACTCCTCGACCAGTGCGCAGCGGGCGGTCGGCATGCCCCGGACGTTGACGCGCATCGCCAGGACCGCCGCCACGTGCGCGGTCGCCTCCTCGACGGTGGCGCAGAGCAGCACGGCGTTGGACCCGGAGTCGTCCGCGGGCTTCACCACGCAGGGCAGTCCGACCTCGCGCACCGCGGCAGCGGCCCGCGCCGGGTCCGTCACCGCGACGAAGCGGGGTTGCCGGATCCCGCTGTCCCGCAGCGCCTCCCGCAGCAGGGCCTTGTTCCGACAGGCGGCCACGGCCCCCGGCGGGTTGCCCGGCAGTCCCAGCCAGTTGGCCAGTTCGGCGGCGAGCACGGTGTAGAAGTCGCTCGTCGTCGTCACCCCGGCGAGCTGTTCACGACGGAACCTGCCCTGGATGAGCGAGCGCAGGGCCGGCAGGTCGTGCGTCTCGCAGACGAGGACCTCGCAGTCGGTGTCGGCGAGCCCCGGGTAACGGTCGGGACGGTCGGTGAGCAGCACCGGACGCAGCCCCATCCGTCGTGCGACGCTCAGGGCGAGCACGCCGGTCCCGCTCGTGTTCGCCTCCAGGAACAACAGGTAGCGCTCGCCGTCCGTGCGCGGGACGTCGTCCGTCCGCGACCAGCTCACGGCGACCTCGCCGGGGCTGATCGGACGCGGCCGGTCCGCCGCGTCCATCTCGTGCAGGCGGTCGGCGGCCCATCCGTCGTCGTAGACGGTCTGCGCGTACCGGTCGCCGCGATCGGGGAAGATGCCGACGATCCGGGTCCCCGGCTCCGCCCGGCGAGCCACGTCCTTCAGCACCTGGTAGACCGAGCCCGACGTGTTGCCGCCGAAGATCTGCTGCTCGCGGGCCAGGTCACGGGTGGCGCCGAACGCCTCCCGGTCGTTGAGCCAGTGCACCTCGTCGATCTGGCGACGGTCCAGGTTGGCGGGCTCGAGGCTGTTGCCGAGCCCGCCCTGCAGCCTGGTGGGCACGTCCGGCTGACCGAACAGCACGCTGCCCACGCAGTCCACCCCCACCACCCGCAGCTCGGGCAGCGCGCGTCGCAGCGCCCGGGCCGAGCCGCACAGCGATCCACCGGTGCCGACCGCCCCGACCAGGACGTCGAAGGAGGTGAGGTCCCCCAGCAGCTCCCCGGCCAGGGACCGGTACGCACCCGGGTTGTCCGGATTGCGGTACTGCTCGGGAAAGAACGCACCCGGCAGGGCTTCGAGGAGCTCGTGCAGCCGTTCGAGGCGGGCACCCTGCCAGCCCTGGCTGGACATCCGGTCGACGACGTGCACCTGGCAGCCCAGGGCGCGCAGCTTGGCGAGGGTCACGGGGTCGATCCGGGGGTCGGTGACGACGTGCACCGGATGGCCCAGGGCGGTGCCGACGAGGGCGACTCCCAGCGCCATCGTGCCGGAGGAACTCTCGACGATCGGCGCGCCCGGTCGGAGCACGCCCAGCCGTCTGGCCTCGAGGATCACGTAGCGGGCGACCCGGTCCTTCATAGCGAAGAGGTTCTGGAGTTCGAGTTTGGCGTACACCTCGACGCGCGGGTCGACATCCATCCTCAGCCTGATCAACGGCGTGTGCCCGATGGCGTCGACGACACTCTGGAAGATCACGCGCTGGCCCCCGATCGTCCGTGGGTGCCGACGTCGCTCGCGCCCACCCGGGCTGCTCCGCTCAAGATCGTCATTCTTCCCCCGCTTCGACGCTCATCGACGCCCGAGCAGCGCCCGAGCGGCACCTCGCCGTTCACGACGGTCGTCCCACCGCTGCCGGAGGAGCCGGAACTCGTCCGCCTGGCTGGCGAGCAGGTCGGCCAACGCCTGGGGATTGACCGAGCCCGCCGACCGCTTTCCACGAATCGCGTTCTCGACGTCGAAGGCGTCGGCGAGCACGCGTGCGGCGTCGGAGACCTGGTATCCGTACCGGCCGGCGACCTCGGCCAACAGCCCGGGGTCTCCGGGATGGGGCGGGATGTCGGCGGAAATGGCGGCGGCGATGTACTGCCCGACGACGATCTGGGCGTCGCGCCAGGGGATCCCGTCGTTGAGGGTCAGGTCGTTCGCCAGTGCGAACGCGCCCAGATACTCCCGCCGGCAGGCTTCCCGCATCCGGTCGGACCGGAAACGCAGGTTGTCGACGACGGTCGAGAAGAGCCGCAGGGCCGTCCGCGTGGTGGCGACGGAGACATGGAGGTTCGCGGTCGCCTCCTTGGACACCTCCACCATGTTGGAATAGGGCGTCGAGCGTTGGGCGAGGACGATGTCCACGCCGAAGGCGCCGAGATGCGCCAGCTTTCCGCGGATCCGCTCCAGGATCGGGAAGTTCTTCTTCTGCGGCATCGCCGCCGAGATGCCGGAAAGCTCGTCAGGCAGGTCGATGAAGCCGTACTCGTTGCTGCCCCAGGTCATGAGATCGGTGACGAAGCGGCTCAGTTCGGCACCCAGAATGGAGAACTCCGCCATCATCTCCAAGGCCAGCGACCGGGACGCCACGGCGGTCAGGGCGTGCGGAACCGGTCCCGCGAAGCCGAGCAGGTGCGCCATGCGGTGCCGGTCCCAGGGCAACTGTTGGCCGGCCATCGAGCCCGCGCCGAGCGGTGAGAGGTCGTTGCCGTCGTAGGTGGCGAGCCAGCGGCGCAGGTTGTGCAGAATCTGCTGGGAGAGGGCGGCCAGGTAGAAGCCGGGAGTGATCACCTGGGCCGCCTGGAGGTGGGTGTATCCCGGCATCAGCAGGTCGGTCGTGCCGTTGGCGAGTCGATGGACAGCCTCACCGAGGCCCAGCAGGTCCTCTGCCGCCCCACCCAACCACTCGCGTGCCGCGAGAGCGTGTGCGGTCGCCTGAGAGTCGTTACGACTGCGGTCGACGTGCCAGGCCGGGACCGGCTCGGTCAACTGACCATGCACCCACTGCTCGATGGCCATCGACGTGTCGGACATGTTGGTGGCGGGGTCGGCGCTGAGCGTGGACTCGTCGATCCTGCAAAGTCTGTCCGCGATGTCTCGTCGTTGATCGCCGGTGATGACTCCCATCCGCTCGTACTCGAGCAGGAGGACCACTTCCACAGCGAGATAGTGAGGAAGCAGGTGAGTCATGTCGAAGTCGAACTGCGGTCGGAGGATTTCGTCATCCACCTGCCGGGACGGACCGCTGGACAACCGTCCTGACATCAGGGCGGAGCCCTCGGGAACGAGTTGCAACTGAAGACCCCCGTTACGGAGCTGCACGGCCGGACTGCAACCCGAGTCCGCGCCCCGGGGCGCGTGACATCGCCTGCGGATCGGACCGCCTCGAATGAAGGACAGTCACCTGAGGTGGGTGCGACGATTCACAAGGAAGGCGCGATCGGCGGCACTGGACGAATTCGACGCTTGCCGTCAGCAGACATGAGCCCAACTCCCCCGTGGAGCGATTACGAACTCGTGCAGGCAACGGAGCATGAATCGGCAGTTCGTGCCAATGCGCGGTCTTCGATGGGGCGAGAGTAGCCGCGCGCCTCATGCCCCGCAAGGGACTGCATTTCGCGCGCTATGTCTGGTACAGGTCGTATTTGTTCTTCCCAGTACCCGGCTCCGAAGCACCCGCCTGGGCACCCTGACGATGGTGGGACTTTTCCCCCGGCCGGGGCCACCCATGGCCATTGATACTGCTGGCAGGCTGACGGCCAGGACGGACGAGTGTCATTGGCGCGTGGAAACTCGGAAGGTGTCAGGGGATTTGGTTGACCCCATCCCCTCGTCAGCCGACACGGGACAGTGCCTGTCTGCACGTGGCCCCTTCAAGCGGAATTCCAGGCTCCGTCGATGGCGCTAACTGGAAGCATCACCCGCGACTACCGACCGTACGGGCGGGCATGGCGTTCCGACCCCCCGGACGGCGACAACTTCCCCTCCACCGCCCGTGCCGGCGGCGCGGCTCATCGAGCCGGTCTTGGCGATCGAGGCATTGTGGGACGGCGATACGGCGGGTGGGGCGTACTCCTCCTTGCAGTCGTTCACCGGCCCAGCGCGCGACACCCGCAGTTCCGACGAGCAGGAGCTGGCGTTCGTTCACGGTCGCGGCGCACCAGTGCTCCACCAGCACTGGTCTGCTTGGTACTCCAACGTCACTTGACTCCGGCGTTGGGCGTGGCGTGGGCATGAAAACGGCCACCGCGTTGATCATCGATGGTTCGTGAGGACAACCGAAGATCGTGCGGCGGCCGTGTGCCGCAGCGTAGACCCCGCCGGGTGGCGGGTCATCCTGGACGAGGCCGTGACACGTGTTGCTGACCGGTTCGTGCGGGCCGGGCCGCGCGCGGCGGCGGCGCAGTTCGTGGAAGGGCAGCTGTCGGGCATAGAACGCAAGACCTGCTGGCCCCTCGCGGAACGGGCGGGTCACGACGATCCGCAGGCGATGCAGCGGCTGCTGCGTACGGCGGCGCGGGACGCAGCAGGAAGGCTTCGCCCGGATCCGGACCTCGTCCCCGGCCCGGCTCACCTGGATCAAACCCGCCAGCGAGATTTTGACAAGACCCGTTGGGTCAATGTCGAGGTCCTTGAAACCCACGCCAACAAGGGCGAATACTGACCTAAATTACGCGACACCGGGCCTCACCAGGACGGAAACAAGCATTATCTTCAATCGGGTCATCACGGGCCGCACCCCGCGCGATCACGAGAGGTAGTTGGTTGCGCACCTTGCGTGAATGCCGAGCGTGACGAATACTGGATCGGACCGATCGGCTCACTTCCACTCCGCAAGTTGCCTCATTTCCGCGCGCAGATCCGAATGGATCTGTTCGCCTCCCGTGCGCCAATTCGGGCCGCCGCCACAGTAAGAACGAGTTGCCCTTTACCGTGCTCTCCGAACGCGGATGCGCCCTGCCCGGGAACACCACAATCGAAAGGAGAAAGGCTACATGCCCTTGTCCGTGCCCGACCTCGCCTCGCTCGACGACACCCCGGTGACGATCCGGTCGACGGCATTTCCCCACGTGTTCCTGCGACTGGCCGGTGGTGGCGTGACCGCCGCCACCTCCACCGGCGGTGGGTACGTCAACTGCCAGTACACCCCGGTCGGCGACTTCGAGCGGTTCAGGGTCCGCAGGCAGACTGACGGCACGTACTCGTTCGAGTCGGTGTTCTTTCCGAACGTGTACGTGCGGATGGACGGCACCGGTGTCACCTCGCAGACCGTCAACGGTGGCGGAACGGTGAACTGCCAGTTCACCCCGGCCGGCAGCCCGCCCAGCGCCTACGAGCGGTTCAAGGCCAAGGCGCAGGCGGACGGGTCGATGTCGTTCGAGTCGGCAGCCTTCCCGAACGTGTACCTGCGTATGGAAGCTTCCGGGTTCACCGCCAACAACGGCAACGGTGGCGGCACGGTGAACTGTCAGTACAACGCCAACGGCGGGTCGCACGAGAAGTTCTTCATCAACATGGTCGACCAGCGGCTGAACTTCGCCATGCAGCCCCAGGTGCAGACCCAGTGGTGCTGGGCGGCGAGCGCGGTCAGCATCGCCGCGTTCTACAACGCGAACACGAACTGGACCCAGTGCTCGCTGGTCAACGCGGAGCGCGGGGTGAACAACTGCTGTGGCGACGCCGGCGCGAACTGGCCGTGCAACCAGGGTTCCTGGCCGGAGGGGCCGATGCAGCGGGTCGGGCACCTTCGTGAGCGCTTGGTCGGCGTGCTGACCCCGGCCCAGGTCGGAGCCGAGTTGGCCAAGTCCCGGCCGTTCGCGATAAACACGGCCTGGGCCGGCGGCGGGGGGCACATCCTCGTGGTACGGGGACGCTACGTCGCCGACGGCGTGGAGTACGTGAGCGTCGGGGACCCGTGGTACGGGGACTCGGACGTGACGTACGAGGCCTTCCGGAACCGGTACCAGGGCAGTGGTAGCTGGACCCACACCTACAAGACGCAGGCCTGAGGAGCTACGGAATGCCGGTGCACATGCCCGACCCGCAGGGCGTACCCGACAAGGTCCGCGCGAAGCTGAACGCCCTCGCCGACAGCGGTCGATTCTCCACCAAGGCCCTACGCCAGGCCCGCAAGGAGAACCTCGATCTGAACACCCCGCACCAGGTCTTCACCCTCGGACTGGACGTCGTCACCGCCGGCGGCGGCCTCGACCAGGCGCAGCCGGTCGGCTGGCGGTTCCTGGTCGTCGACGGCGGCCAGCTCATCGCCAGCGCCGAGACCGCCGAGAAGCCGGACGGCACACACGAGGTGGCGCAGTTCACCGAGGGGCCGTTCGTCGCCGCCACCGACAAGGCGCTGAAGATCGCCAACCGGCTGCCCCAGGTAGCGGCGGCGAGCTTCGAACTGCGCCTGCTCCGCGTGTCCGCCCTGTATGTGATGGCGCTCTGGTTGCATTCGCCGCTGGTCGACCTGCTGGTGCCGCTGGCTCCGTCGCCGATCGGCAAGGACGGCAAGCCGCTACTCCCGGCTGTGTTCCTCGACGACCTGCGCAAACTGGCCGGCAAGATGGGCCCGCCCGAAAGTTCCGCCTAACCGCCTGCCGGGGCCAGGGCCGCACCCTGGCCCCGGCAGGCGGTGCGGACGGCCCGGCGGGGCCCGCGATCAGGACCATTCGGAGACCTCGTAGTCGCCCCTGTCGCCACGGGCCCGCATCGTGGCCACCACCGCCTTGGCGTCGGACTCGAACGGCGTCCGGGCCGCCTCGACCCACCTGCCAGCTCCCTCCCGGCGCCAGACGAGCCACCCTGCGGCCGATCGCAACCTCGCCTGCGCGGGCGCGCAGCCGCTCGGCGAACAGATGGCCGGCCGTCGCATAGCCCGACAGGAATGGGTGACCCCCGCCTCCACCGGTAACCATGAGCAGTTTCTGCCTTGTGTGGTTCGTCAGCGTCGCGCCTGTGACCCCATGGCCTGCTCGGAATCCCCACCCTTCGTATCCGTGACAGCGAGGGCTGGTCGGCTGGAGAACTCCGCATCAGTCGCGTTGGAGCGATCCAACAGCAGGCACCTTCGCGACATGGGGCTGGTGCAAGCCGGTCAGGGGGTCACACGTGCGTAGATGGTGGATGCTGGCGCTCATCCTGCGGTTCGTCGCGGTGTCCGGCGTCGCGGAGCGGGCCTACCTCACCCGCCGCCGCGAGCAGCTCGCCAGCTGACCGACACGTGGCGCCAGCCCGTCCCAGCACCGTTCGTGGCCAGATCAGTGTCCATGATCATGAAATGCCGATCACGGCGTGGGCGGAGGCTTGGCCTTCTGCGGGTAGATCGTCTCGTGACGGGCCAGCATGGCGACGAACTCGCCGATCTTCCGCTCGCGGGTCTGCGCCCGTTTGACCCCGTTGACACGGTGGATGAGAGCGAACCGGTTGGTCTTGGTGAGTACGTCGAACATGGCCTGGGCGGCGGGGTCGGCAGCGATGGCGGCGAGGAGGTCGTCCGGCACCTCGGCTTCCGACGGCGGGGCGTAGGCGGCCGCCCACCGCCCGTCCGCCTTCGCGGCTTCCACCGCGGCCCGGCCGGAGGGCAGCATCCGCCCCTGCTCCTCCAGCCGCGCCACGTGGGCGACGTTGCGTTGCGACCAGGAACTGCGGGGCCGGCGCGGGGTGAACCGGATCCAGGAGGTCTCCTGATCCCGCTTACGAGCCTGCCCATCGATCCAGCCGAAACACAGGGCCTCGTCGACCGCCTGCTGCCAGGTCAGCGTCGTGACCGTGCCGCCCTTCCTGGTCAGGGCGAGCCAGACACCGGGCGACGTGGCGTGGTTGGCCGACAACCACGCCCGCAGCGACTCGGCGTCCACGACGATCAACTCATCCAGTTCGGCGCTCACCATGACGGCAGGCTATCGCTGCGCCGTGGCCGCAGCCTCTGCCTGTGGGACAGCCCGGCTCGTCGGGCTGCCGGCGCATGCCGTTCGGCGATCCCTCTTCGGTCCACGCCCTGTGGAACTGTGCGCACTCGGCCGCCAATGACCCCACTCCTCGAACGCGTTCTCAGACCGCTCGAACCTCGGCGAGCCGCCTGACCGCGTACTCGTCGTCCCAGCGACGGCGGCTTCCCAGGCGGCCGACGCCTGCCCGGTGATGTCGAGCGCGCCGTCGTCGAGGCCGGCGGCGTTGCCGGGCAGCACGAGGTCGGGGACGTCGACGTACGACTCGTCCCAGTCGATCAGCGCGACCTGCTCGCGGTCATGCGGACGTTGCCAGGGTTGTTGGGTTGCCGTGGACGACGCACGTCCGACGTCCGGTGAGCCGCGCCCACGCTGCGCGGCATCGAGCAACGCTCTCCGGGGGCATCGCGCCGAGGTCGATCTTCATCCCGGTCTCGGCGTGCAGGAGGTCGGTCGACGATCTGCGGCCTGTCGGGGGCGCGCTGTACCGTGCCGCCTCGTGAACGCCTTGCTACGACGGTTCGTCGAACTCATCGAAGCCGACCTGGCAGCCGCCGGCTTCATCCGCCGCGGGCCGGTCTTCCGGTACTTCGACCCCGATGGCAACGGCATCGCCCTCGACATCCAGCGCACCACCGCGCTGAGGGGAGAGGTCGAATTCTTCATCAACGTCGGGGTGCTGCTCGCCCCGCACCTGCGGTACTACTTCGGAGAGAACGATCCGCGCCGTGACGCCATGCCGCACCACAGCGTCTGGCACCACCGACTGGTGGCGACCGACGACACCGCGGAGCTGTCCGACCACACGTTCTCGCTGGCCACGGAAGCCGACGCGGAACGCGCCGCCACCATCGTGCGGACCTGGCTGGCGGAGAACCTGCCCCGCATGAAGAGCTGGCTGGGCGACTTCGACGCGATGCTCGCCGCCATCGAGGCAGACCGCGACCGATCCGCCCGGGCCCGCGCCGAGCAGCTCGCCTCCGGGCGGTGGAAGGCCGGCCGTTGGCCGGACGGAAGTTGGAGTGGCGGCGTCATCCGCGCCTACGCGCACGCTCAGCGCGGCGACGTGGACGCGGTCACGGCCGAGACCGCGGGCTGGCACGACCACAGCCCCGACTCGCTGGCCGCCGACGCCCTGGCACTCGCCAGCCAGCGCCTCACCGAACGGCAGGGATGATCGTGGGCTACTCCGGTCTTGTCATCATCGCCCGCACCGGCGACACGCGGCTCGACGAACTGGCGTGCGTCGACGACCTGTTCGTGGCCGTGACCGACAACGTCCGCGCCGACGGCTGGCGGATCGGGTTCCTCGGCCCGGTCGACGACACCTCGCCCGACGACCTGGCCAACGACCTCGCGCTGGAGACGACGGCACCGGCCATCGCGCTGTCGGTCTTCGACAGCGACTGCGCCTTCGCCACGGCGGCCGACCCCGCCGGCGAGGCCGTCGAGTTCTACCTCAACGAGGAGGTCGTCCGGGCTCTCGTCGACGACGACGACAGGTTCGAGCCGCTCAACAGCCAGGCCGCCGCCGGACTGCTGCGATGGGCCGAGAAGGCGGGCCTCGTCGCCGGCCCCGATCGACTCGCGAGCGCACTTGAGGAACGCCCGGGTCCGTTCGGGGACGGAATCGTCGAGCTCACCGGGGCCCTCGGCATCGCGGCGCCTCCCGGCTAGAGATCGCGGGCCGCGCGGATCGCGGCGGAACCGGAGACGGATGTCGAGTTGGCCGGGCAACGTCGGTTCGGGTCCGGCACGATGGGCTGGGCGGTGTCGGCGTCCGGCTGCTGTTGGGCGTACATCTGATCCTCGCGGCCGTAGCCGGACGCGACGGTGACCACCGGCACCACACTCGCCAGACTCAGAGCCGATGTCGGCATGCTGCCCCTCGCCGGGGCAGCCGGGAGGAGGACGCGATGCGGGCCGTCCAGAAGGTCCGCCATCGACGGGCCGACGTCGACGGACTGGAAGTGTTCTTCCGCGAGGCCGGGCGCCCCGGCCAGCCGGCGGTACTGCTGCTGCACGGATTCCCCTCCTCGTCGCACACGTTCCGCGAGGTCATGCCCACACTCGCCGACGTCGCGCACGTGATCGCGCCGGATCTGCCCGGCTTCGGGATGTCCTCGTCGCCAACCGTCGACGACTACGACTACACGTTCGAGAACCTCTCCTGGACGATCGAGAACCTTCTCGACCAGCTCGGGATCGAGCGCCTCTTCGTCTATCTGCACGACTTCGGCGCGCCGGTGGGATACCACCTGGCCACCCGCGCCCCGACCCGCATCCGCGGCCTGATCGTGCAGAGCGGCAACGCGCACCAGGACGGCCTCGGCGAGCAGTGGGACAGCGCCCGGGCCTACTGGGCCGACCCGACCGACGCCAAGCGCGCCGACCTGCCGGACTGGTTGAACTTCGCCGGTACCCGCGACCAGTACCTGGCCGGGCTGCCCGAACGGCTGCGCGCCCTGCACGCCCCCGAGTCGTGGCACCTCGACTGGGAGCGCATGAGCCGGCCCGGCAACGTCGACGCGCAGTTCGCGCTGTTCACCGACTACGCCAACCACGTCGCCCGCTTCGATGAGCTCGCCGAGTACCACCGCGCTCACCAGCCGCCGGTGCTCGTGCTGTGGGGACGGCACGACGCGTACTTCGACGTCGACGAGGTCCTCGCCTACCACCGCGTTCTCGAGCGCCTGGACGCGCACATCTACGACGGTGGCCACCTCCTGTTGGAGACGCACGCGGCGGAGTGCGCCGAACTCATGCGGGCGTTCGTGCTCGACAACGCGTGAACCGATCCCCCACGGGCGCGACGTTGCCAAAAGCGTAACAACCTGGTTACCCTTTCGGCGTGGACGAGGTGGCTGCCGCGATCGCCGATCCGGTTCGGCGGGAGATCCTGCTGATGCTGCGCGACGAACCGCTCTCGGCCGGCCAGATCGCCGACCGGTTCGTGATCAGCCGGCCGGCCGTCAGCCGTCACCTGCGCGTGTTACGCGAGGCCGGCCTGGTGCGCGACACGGCCGACGGACGCAGGCGTGTCTACACGCTGGTCACCGCGCCGCTCGACGAGCTGACCGGGTGGCTGGGACGGCTGATGCGCCCGTCCGGCTGGCAGCACCGCCTCGACGCGCTGGAGACCGAGGTCTACCGCACCCGCCGCGAGCGGCAGACGGCCGCCAAGCGGCACCCATCGGAGAAGGAGACCGCATGAGCCCCACACCCACCGGCCGACTGATCGGCGACGACCTCGTGCTGACCCGCACGTTCCGCGCTCCCGTGGCCGACGTCTGGGCCAGCCTCACCGATCCGGCGCGCACCGCACGCTGGTTCGGCCCGTGGCAGGGCGACGCCGCGCCCGGACGCACGATCAAGGTCCAGATGGCGTACGAGGAGGGCGAGCCCTGGATGGACATGACCATCGACGCGTGCGAACCGCCGCACCGGCTGGCGGTTTCCGCGGTGGACGAGCACGGCAGCTGGCATCTGGACCTGGTGCTGGTCGAAAGCGCGGGCGTGACCGAGCTCCGGTTCACGCAGCACCTGACCGGCACGGAGGGCGTCGGCGAGGTCGGACCCGGTTGGGAGTACTACCTGGACGCGTTGACCGCCTCCCATGACGGTCGGCCGGCGCCGGACTTCGACGACTACTACCCCGCGATGAAGGAGCACTTCGAAGCGCAGCGGTAGAGGTGATGTGATCAGGACGTCGATCCGAAGGGGGCACGGTGGGGCGCAGCGCGATCATCTTCCACGGGACCGGCGGCAACCCGGACGCGTGCTGGTATCCCTGGCTGGCAGGGCGGCTCGCGGCCCGGGGATACGCCGTCGAGGTGCCGCACCACCCGGGCATCAACGTCGAGCCGATCGCCACGTTCCTGCCGAAGGTGCTCAACGGGCACAGCTTCGACGAGGACACGGTCCTCGTGGGCCACTCCGGCGGCGCGGCCCTCCTGCTCGCGCTCCTGGAACACGTGGACGTGACCGTCGCCCAGGCGATCCTGGTCGCCGGATACTGCACCCGGCCCAACACCGAGGAGGAACCGGTCCTCCAGCAGGGCTACGACTGGGCCGCGATCCGGTCGCACGTACGCGACATCTACTTCATCAACTCCCGGGAGGATCCGTACGGCTGCGACGACCGGCAGGGGCGCGCCATGTTCGAGCGGCTCGGCGGCACCCAGATCGTGCGCGACGACGGGCACTTCGGCGACTACGACCAGCCGTACGAGCGGTTCGAGCTGCTCGACCGGCTCATCCCCTGACGCCGCCGGCGCGACGGCACCGACCCGTCGGACCGGTCCGCTAAGCGGTGAGCCCCTTGGCCATGATGTGCTCCCTACGCAGACCGTCGGGCATGAGGTCGCCGAGCTCACCCGTGTCACGGAAGCCGTTGCGCCGGTAGAGCGCCCAGGCGTTCCTGTTGCCCTCCGCCACGGCCAGGCGCAGAGTCCTCGCGCCAACCAGCCGAGCCCACTGCTCGACCGCCCGCACGAGGAGGTCGCCCACACTCTGGCCACGTCCCACCGGCGCCACGTACATCGAGATCAGCTCGACAACGCGATCCTGATCGGTCGGCACCCCGCTGGCCATGCCGACGGGATGCCCGTCGAGCGTCGCCACGACGTTGTATGAGCCGGGAATGGCCAGCCGACCGCGCCAGCGTTCCTCCCGGTCGCCGTCACCCTGCCAATCCGCCAGTTGGGAACCGAAGGCGTACGGCGCCTCCGCCAGCGCGGCGAGCCGCAGATCCCGCCAGGTCTTCCAATCGCCCTCGGTGAGCACACGCGTCTCGATCACGTCGCGAAGGCTGCCGCAGGTGCGAAGACCAGGCAACCTGGTTCCTGTCGCATGGGCGCTACGAATGAAGGGCGTCCCTGAAGGCTTCGCGGATCACGCCGCCAGTGACGACGCACCACGTCCTGGTGTCCACTTCGCCGTTGGCGGGCAGGCCGTGCAGCTTCTGCAGGTCCTTGACGGCACTCTCGGTGGCATCGTCGAACTGGCCGTCGACGCCGACCCCCAGGTATCCCTTGGCGATGAGGATGCCTTGCAGCGCCCTGACCACATCGCCAGTGGCGTGCTGGTCCAGCTCAGGAGCGAGGGTCTCCCAGGTTCCGGCGGTCATGGTCCCGTCCGGCGAGACCGCAAGACCGTGCCTGTGCTGCCAGTCCTTGATGGCTGACGTCATCTCGGGGGACCACTGCCCGCCATCCGTCAGCGGGACGGGGTAACCGGCGTTGCGCAGGAGGTACTGGGCGACGGTGACCACCGGGCCCCCGACGGGCGTACCCTCGGCGACCTCGTAGATGTCGGGCCAGGTGCGCTCCGGGACCTCCCCGATCTGTGTGCCGAGCTGGGCCGCCACCTCGCGGCGCAGCTGCGGGAACTGGCGGTAGAAGCCGATGCCGGGACATTGCGTGTTGCGGAAGTCCCAGTGGCCGAAGATGTGGTGCGCTCTGAGCTGGTATTGCCGGCAGATCGTGACGCAGAGCCGCACCAGCGAGTCCCACAGCTTCTGCGTCGGGGTCTCCTCGATGTAGAAACCCTCGTTCTCGATGCCGATCGAGTCGTGGTTACGGCCGGGACAGTGCGCCGATCTGACCTGGGCCAGGCCGGTCTCCAGCGTCTCGAGGCTGCACGCCCGTCCTTCCAGCACATGACCACCCCGGCTGACCGTGAAGTGCTGCCCGGAGTCGGACCAGCCCCTCTCGTCCTGGTGAAATCGTTGGATGTCCTTTGCCAACCTCACCGCCCGCTCGCGGGAGAAGTCGGTGGTGTTGTGCGCCGGCTCCCCGGTGTGGTGAAGGATGATCTTCCGGGTGGTGCCTTCGAGCAGCACCACCCCAGGGGGCTTCGGCCGGCGGGCACCCCAGCTGCCGCAGTCGATGATCCAGGGGAACATGGCGCTGGGCACGGCGTCGGCAGTGTCGGTTTCGCGCTTGATCACCATTGATCCTCCATGATCTCGAAGCTGAGTGGGTCGCGGGGCCGCCTGGAGGAGCTGCCGGTAGGCGGATGCGGCACCGGCGTGCTGCCCGAAGACCGTGGCCGCGGAGATGACTACCGGCGCCGGCGCCAGAAGGGGCGCGAGGTCCACCGCTGTTCCCTCTTGTACGCGTCGCGGTGGTGGCGGCGGTACGCCGCCCGGATCCTGGCAAGGTTCGCGGCGTACTCCGGTAGGGCGTCACGCTCGCCGCGGAGGTGCCGGTCGATGGCTCGGCCGGCGACGAGCCCGGCGTAGAGGGCGGTGAGGATGCCCTGGCTGGAGAGAGGGTCGAGGGCGATGGCGGCGTCACCAGCGGCGATCCACCCGTCGCCGTACGGGAGGGTGAGATGGCTGCTGTGGGCGGCGACCCGCCGCGGTGGGGACCATTCTCCGACATCCTGAACAGGAGCCGTCACATGGTGGAGCCTGGCCAGCAGCGCCCGGTACCGGACCGGCCGGTGCAGGTCCGCCGGCGCCAGATCGGCATCGGTGAAGTAGGTGAGCACCCGGTGCCCGTTCGGAGCGGGCGCGGCGTACCACCACCCGTCGGGCGCCGCCTCGACCAGCGAGGCGGCCGGGACCGGATCGGCTGCGGGAACTCGGACTTCGACGCCGATGAGCCGGTCGGTGGTCTGGTAGTGGCCGCCGTGGCGACGGGCGATGGCCCCGGCCCGGCCGGTCGCCTCGACCAGCCACGCGCACCTGACCCGACGGGCCCCCGTTGCGGTGCGCAGCCGCAGAGTCCACGCACCGCCCGGCTCGCGCACGGCCTCGGCGACCCGTGTGTCGTCGAGGGCCCGGGCTCCGGCGGCCACGGTGGCCGCGCGTAGTTGGCGGTCGTAGAGCGGCCGGTCCAGGTGCCAGCCGTGCCCATACGGGTCGAGAATCGTGTCGACACGGGCAAGGGTTTCCGAGTCCCAGGCCGAAAGGTTGGCCAGGCACCGTTGGTGGCCGCCGGCCGCGTCCGGAGTGGGCAGGCCAAGCTCGTTCAGCATGCGGCGGGCCGCCCCGGGCAGGGCCTGCCCGGCCCGCGGCGTGCGGTGGCCGGCGTCGGCGAGCAGAACCGAGCGGCCGGCGCAGACCAGGGCCGCGGTGGCGGCGGTACCGGCGGGACCGCCGCCGGCCACCACGACGTCGTACCAGGAATCGGGCGGCGGGCCGCCTTCGCTCACCGCTGGTCCCGGTACGGGCTGACCTTGTCGAAGCGGCCCACCAGCACCTCGTCGGAGTCGAACGGGCTCTGCTCGATGACGTATCCGACCTCGTCATCGGAGACCCCTGCACCGTCGGCCGTCTCGGGCACGTGCAGGGCGATCAGGTTTCGGGTGTACGGCACCTGGTCGAGGTCGAGCAGTGGCGTGGACTCCACCCGCATGACAGCGGGAAAGGTGCCGTCGTCAGGGCCGTCGCGGGTCTCCACGATGCCGAGCTTGGACCAGACCTCCACCATCTGCTTGTGCTGCTGCTCATCGTCGCCGTGCAGCGCCCGGAACCACACCGCCCGCTGCTCGAATGCCTTGCGCCGCACCTCGATGTCCTGGTGCGTGTCCATGACCGTGCGGTAGTCGGCTTCGGTGAGCACATGGTTGGGCACGGTCGCGGGCCACCACGTCGGCAGGTACGGGTCGAACCCGGCGGTGAAGCCCATCTCCTCCTGACTGGCGTAGCCGGAACGGCACTCAGAGGTGTCGGTCTGCCACGGCACGGCCATCCAGCGGATGAGGTCGCCGGGAGCCTGGGCGTACAGCGGGCCGTCCACCGCCATCGCGGTCTGCGGGGTCAGCCAGGGCCCGTAGAACGGCTCCTGCCAGCCGCTGGGCCGGTGCCGGATGCGGAAGCGGCCCTGGTACATCGACGGATGCCGGATGGGCCAGGTCACCTCGCAACCCGGGTGGAACGCGTCGGCCAGGCAGAAGTCGAGCGCCGCGCGGTCGAGCGTCTCCGGTTGCAGATCCAGTGCCACGTCACGGAACTGCCTGCCGGAGGCGGGCGGGTCGCCCGGCACGAACCTGCCCGCCGCCCAGTAGCGGAACATGCGGTACTGGGCGGGTGACAACGTCACGTGGTGGCGCACCGAGCGGGGCGGCACCGACATGGCGTCGCCGTAGATCCATGGCCACGGCACCGGGGAGATCCCGTCCCGGTCGATGTGGCGCAGCGCCGTGTAGATCTGGGTGCGCAGCTCCGCGTACTGCTGATCGGGACGGGCGAGCTTGGCCATGACGGAGTCGTCGAGAAAGTAGTCGGCCCCGCCCCAGCCGAACCGGGTGGCGAACCCGTGGTTGACCCATTGAAGCTCGGTCATCCGGCGCAATACGGGCGCGATGTGCTCGTGGAACGACACCTCGGGAAAGGGCAGCACACCGCTGGCGACGTGCATGTCGAACAGCAGGTCGTACAACGTGCGCACGCTCTTGACGCCGGGCGCGTAGTCGGGCGGTCCGACGATGACCCATGCCGGATCCACCGGTATCTCGCGGCCGTCGATGGTCACTTTCGCGGTCACGGGTCCGTCGGAGACGTCGTCGTGCCAACCATCGTTGTTGGCATACGACTTCAGCGTCTCGTACTTCTTGTCGTACGGAGCGGCGGCACCCTTGCCGCCGAGGACCAGCAGCCGCCCTTCCTCATCGGTGTGCAGCTCGCCGAGATAGACGGGGATGCCCATGAACTTTCCCGTGTCGAAGACAGCACCGGTGCTGACATTGACACCACTGACCTCGCGGGGACCGGGCTTGATCTCCAGCCGGTCACGCTCGGCGCGCGGCACGTCGGCGTTGCGCAGCTCGGCGTTCTTGGCCTGCTCGGCTTCGGGGATGTCCATCGCCAGCCGGAACTGGTACCAGGCGGCCTTCTTGTTGGCCAGCTCGACGCTCCAGCGCAGGGACGTGCCCTCCTGGGGAAGGATCTCCTTGACCACTTGGCCTTTGGCGTTGTACCCGTACACCCGGAACCGGGCGGCCTGACGTTTGATCGCCCCGGACCGGTCCCGGTAGAAGCCCGGTTCACGAGGCGGAGGATCCGGCATCTCCGGGCCGATGAAATACTCACTGTCGCTGTTGCCTACCCGCGCCACACCGATCGCCGGGTGAACGGCCGCGCGGATGATTTCCTCTGCCATTAGAATCTTTCGCTTTCCAGCTGACGGAACAAGCATCCACCAGGAGATTAGCGAGCTGCGGAGGCTTGCATTCGGCGAACGGCGTCAGGCGGCGGATCTGGTGCTGCTCAGCGGGATCAGGCCGTGTCCCGCAGTCGGGTGCAAAGACCGACCACCCGCCTTCTCCATCAAACTGACCACACCCGCTCGGCGCGGCCACCCGTCTGAGATGTTCGGGCTCCTTGGCCGCTCGGGGCCACCTCGCCGCCCAGCGATACGACCGGCTACCAGAAGCCCTCTTCGGCAGCGTGCCCCTACGTGGAGGTCAACTCCTGCGCCAGCCGATCCAGACCGCCCTTGATCAGCTGCGCGTACGCGTCATCGCCAAGCGCGCCGATCCCCGCTTGCGCACGCTGGAGGCACTCGCGGGCACGGCCGAGGTCGCCGAGCTTCCGGTAACACTCACCCAGGTTGAGATGCAAGGACGGGTACAGAGCGGCCACCGACATCGGCACTCCAGCCTGCGCAACCCGGTCAGACGGGCCGGGTGGACGGCGGCGAGGCCTGGTTGACTGTGCGACATGACCTTGTTGGTCAGGTCGCTCGTGCCGTCGCCTTCAGGGTTATGTTGCGCACGGGTCCGCTGGTAATGCAGGCGGCAGCGCCGCCGAGTGCGAGGGCGGCGGCGGCGAGGAACGCGGTTCGTAACCCTGCCTGGTCGGTGATGAGTGCGGCGGCTGCGATGGACAGTGGGGACACGCCGACGGTGGCGAGGGCGAACAGGCTCATGGTGCGGCCGAGAATGTCGGGGGGTGTGTCGGCTTGGATGATCGGTAGGACGATCCCGGCGACGGCACCGCCGACCGCGCCGAGGGCAACCGAGAGCGTAAGGGTGGCCGGTAGGTCGACTGCGGCGGGGAAGAGGCTCATGACGATGGCGCCGGTGCAGGCTGCGCCGGCGACGACGAGCCCTGGTGCAGGTAGGCGTCGGATGATCACGAGGACGAGTGCAGCTGCTGCGGCGCCGGCGCCAAGGGCCGCCATCAGCCATCCGAGGCCTTGAGCTCCCCATTGTCGTTCGGCGGCGAGGGCTGGAAACGCGGTGTTGATGACCCCGTTTACCGCGAACTCAAGCAGCGCGACCAGTAGGAGCAGGTTGCGTATCACGGGCTTGCCGAGGGCGTAGCGGAGCCCTTGCATCGCCTGACGGACGACGCCACCGGCACCGTCTTGATGCTGAGCCACAACGGAGCGGATGCGTAGGGCTGTCAGGGCTACGGCCGACACGGCGAAGGTGGCGGCGTTGACGGCGAAGGAGGTGGACGGGCCTCCGATCGCCAGGAGGAGGCCGCCGAGAGGAGCGCCGATCAGGACGGCGGCGCGGGTGCCGAGTGCACGCAGATTCTGGACTCGGACGAGTTGGTCATGGGCTACGACGAGTGGGGCGAGGGCGTTGGTTGCGGGATAGAAAAGTGCGTCGATGACGCCGAAAATCAGTGCGAGAGCCAGGAGCAGGGGGATCGTCGCACCGGCGGCGGCGATCACGGCGGCCGCGAGCATGAGCAGGGCACGCAGGATGTCGCTGCTGAGGGCGACGCGTCGAGGGCCGAGACGGTCGACGAGCGTCCCGCCCAGGAGCATGAAGAGCGCGCGGGGCACGGCGCCGGCGGCGAGGACCAGACCGGCGCCGGCTGGACCTGCTTCCTGTACGGCGGTCCACGCGATCGCCAGGAAAAAAATCTGGTCTCCGATGAGGGAGACCGGCTCGGCGGTCAGCCAGCAGAGCAGCCGCCAGCGCGGTTGGTTCGGCGTGACGACGGCGGATGAAGTCTTTGTGGCCTCGGTCATGAGGGTCACCTCATTGGGAAGGCATGGACGAACACGAACATGCTGCGCGTCGCTTCTTCAGCGGCAGGGGCAGCGCTGTCGGTCGGACGGTTGTTGTCCCGGAAGCGCAGGAGCACCTCGGTGAGTTGCTCGCGCAGGAGATCCACCTCGGCGCGGCTCAGGTTGAGGACCATGTCGGAGCCGAACGCGGCGGTGCGGAACTCGTCCTCGGCGTCCGGACCGCTCGCGAAGAACTCCTGCAGATGCTCGAAGTGGATGCCAGCCTGGCCACGGTGCAGCACCTCCAAGTCACTCACCGTGTCGGATCCGAGACTGTCGGCAGTGAAGGAGAGGCCCTGGGTTGATCGCTTCCAGTAGCGCTCCCGGCCTCGGGCGGGGGCCGCGTCGTCCTCCTCGAGCACACCCAACTCGGCCATCCGCGAGAGATGGTAGAAGGCCAGCTGAGCAGTGGTTTCCACATCCTTGGCCAGGCTCGTAGCAGTCGCCGAGCCGCGCTTGGCGAGTGCGTAGTACAGACGCAGGCGCAGCGGGTGGGAGAAGGACTTCAAGACCTCCACCTGGGTCACTCGCCTGGGTTGCTGTTCGTCCACAGTGTGCACGATATGTGACGGACAGGCCTTATTCAAGAGTTCTTGAATTAATCGCCGATCGAAGTTTCAGGATTCCTTTTACAGGACCCCTTGACCCACTAAATCGATGCGAGCTAGCTTCACCTCGCGGCCGCACCCATTGACACATCTGGCTCTCTACGGGGGATGTGCTCCACGTGTTCGACGACGCCCCCATCGCCACCACTGCTGGTGGACCGGCAGACCGCAACGTGAACGTCATCTGCTGACCTTCTCCTTCGGAGAGGCAGTAGATCCACAGAGGCCGGGTACCGCTGTATAAGCGGCACCCGGCCTCTGTACGACCTGATCGCTGCCATCCGCGCGTTCATCGACGGCTACAACGAGCGCTGCCAGCCGTTCCGCTGGACCAAGACCACCGACCAGATTCTCGTCAAGGCCCAGCGCACCCCTTCCGCGTGACGTTAGAGATCACGCCAAACGTGCGGCTCCTGGTAGGCATGCCACCCGCGAAAGAACCAGTCCGTCAGATCCCGCAACCGCTCCAGGCAATCCTGGTAGTACTGCGCCGGCTGCGGCCGAGGGAAGTTCGGGTGCGCGGTCCACTCCGCCACGAAGTGTGAGACCTCGTAGAACCCCTCAGCCACCCAGCGCGGCAGGTCGTCATGACTCTCGTACTGCTCACAGCCCACCCGCATCGCCTGCTCCAACCGGCTGAACGCCGCCCGGTCCCAGACGAGTTCACAGCGCAGTCGGAGCAGGAAGCTCCCCTCCACGGACTCGAACTCTCGCCTCAGCACCCTCAAAGCGTCATCCACGTCTGCATCGTGGCAGCCCGGTACGACGACTCGGCACCGTCAAACTTATTCAGACACGCGACACTATTGCGGCCAGACCCACCGCCGGACGACACTTCGGGCAAACCACCGAGACGCGGTTCGACGCCGGGCGTCCGCGAGTTGCCGGCACTCGGATCGGACTCCTCGGTGGATACGGGCAGCAGCATGACCGGTTCGTCGTGGGCGAACTGGATGGCGAGGTGATGCGCGTCGTCGGCGAATACCAGCTGGTTCTACCGGACGGGGCTGCGCTTCCGGCTCGCGTGACGGTGGTCGGCCGCGGTCCGGTGCTGCACCTGATCACCGCCGAGCGCTGGTACCAACTGAGCCTGGACGCCGCTCCCGCGAGGTGACCGATATGGGCGTCACGGGGTCCTGCTCGGCGGCGAAGACGGCAGCGTCATCGGGCGGCGCGGTCCGGCCCCCCGTCCGTCCTGGCCGGCGTCAGCCGGTAGACCGAGAAGACGAAGTCGGGGCAGACCATCTGGCACGCGGTGCAGCCGGTGCAGCCCGGCGTCAGCTCCGGAAACCGGTAGCCCATCTCGTTGACCTCGTCGGACATCACCAGCACCTCGGGCGGGCAGGCGATGACGCACAGCTCGCAACCCTTGCAGCTCTCGATGTCGATGACCAGGGTGCCCCGGCTGCTTCTCGTCGTGTTCTCCGGTGCCGTCACGGGCGTACTCCTCCGGTCGTGGCCCGCACGATGCCGAGCAGTCGGGCCCGGTCCCCGGTGGCGGGCGGCGCGGCCTCCGCCGCGAAGACGCCGCGTCGTTGCAGCGCCCGCACCGCGTTCTCGGCCGTCATCAACACGTGGTCGAGGCTCGCCTCGGCGGCGGCCTCGGGATCGCCGGCCGTCAGCGCCGCGTGTTCGCGGCGCAACGCGGCCCGTTCCTCGTCCATCGCGTCCTCGATCGAGAACCTTGCCGCGACCGGCACCAGACCGCTGAAGGTACGCAGCAGCGCCCTCAGGTGCGGCCCGGCGGCGGCGAGGTTGACCACCTTGCGGAACTCCCGGGCCAGCCGCTCGAACTCGTCCACCTGGTCGCAGCCGCCCAGCGCCTCGATGAGCTTGTCGAGCGTCTCGCGCAGCCCGGCGTCGCCGGACGTGGCCGCCCGGCTGCTGGTCAGCGCGCTCAGCATGCCGTACAGCTCGAACGCCTCGCGGACCGTGCCCGCGTCGAAGGCGGAGACGAACGCGCCCCGGTAGTGCGGCATGCTCACCAGGCCGTCGCGCTCCAACTGCATCAGCCCCTCCCGGACCGGGACCCGGCTGACGTCGAGGGTGGTGGCGATGCTGTCGAGGTCGATCCGGTCACCGCTGCGCAGCGTGCCGTCGAAGAGCAGCCCGAGAATGTGTCCGGCGACGGCCTCACCCGCCTTCGCCCGTACCAGTGCCGTCATGTGACCAACTCCCCGAGTGGATAGCTCTGCTCCAGCGACCCGCCAAGATAACCAGGGCCCTCGCCGGCCGGCACGAACCATCCCGTGGGGCACATGGTGAGGATCTCCACCAGGCTGAACCCGGCACCGGAGAGCTGCGTCTCGAAGGCGCGGCGCAGCATCCGTTTCGTCTGGGCCACCCCACCGGCGGTGGAGACCGCGCCCCGGGCGACGTAGGCGCTGCCCTGCAACCCCGCGACCAGATCGGCCACCGGGATGGGGTATCCGTGCGCCTCCGCGTCCCGACCGGCCAGGCTGGTCTTGGTCCGCTGGCCGAGCACGGTGGTCGCGGTGAGCTGGCCGCCGGTGTCGCCGAAGACGCCGTTGTTGAGCATGACGCAGGTGATCTTCTCGCCCCGGGCGGCGGCGTGCAGGACCTCCTGGAGCCCCTCGTTGGCCATGTCGCCGTCGCCCTGCATGGTGAACACGGCGCACTCCGGCCGGACCCGCTTGATACCGGTGGCGCAGGAGGGCGCCCGGCCGTGCAGGCACTGGAGCACGTCGACGTCCATGATCCGTACGAAGCTGCCGTAGCAGCCGTGCCCCACCACCCCGATGGTCCGCTGCACGATGTCGAGTTCCTGAAGGACCTCCAGCAGCAGCCGCAGCGCGACCGGCTCGCCGCAGCCCGGGCAGAGCGAGTGCTCGCCGAGGAGCAGCGACGGTCGTGGGTCGGCCACCTTGCGGGCGGGCACCGAGGGCGGGCCCGACGTGTCGATGACGATCTGTTCCCGGGTCATGCGGAGGCACCTCCGGTGAGTGCGGCGAGGATCCGGTCCCGGATCGCCGGCGCGTCCATCAGGTCGCCGTAGGCGAGGCCGGACTCGGCGATGCTGACTCCGCCGATGAACCGGACGGCCGAGCGGTCGGCGGCGTGGATGCGGACGTCGTCGAGCATCTGCCCGGCGTTGAGTTCGAACACGAGCACCCGGCGGGCCCCGGTGGTGGCGGCGGCCAACGCGTCCCCGGGGAACGGCCACAGGGTCACCGGCCGGAACCATCCGATCCGGTGTCCCTCGGCGCGCAGCTGCTCGACCACGTACTCGACGAAGAGCGCCGCGGTGCCGAAGGCCACCACCACCGTCTCGGCGTCCTCGACGTGCGCCTGCTCGAACCGGGCCTCGGTGGCGGCGATGGCGTCGAACTTGTCGGCCACCGCCCGCCAGTGCCGGTCCGGGCCGGGGCCCGGGTCGGTCGCCTTGCCCATCGCCCAGGTCCAGACCTGGCGGGACCGGCCGGTGCCGCCGCCCGTGCCGTCGAGCACCCAGTCCCGCTCCGGCAGCGGCCCGTGGTCCTGGGGTGCCACGGTGACCGAGACGCGGGTCTGGGCGATCAGGGGGTCGCCGTACAGGATCACCGGGGCGCGGTACAGCTCGGCGAGGTGGAAACTCAGTTGGGTGTGCGCGACCGCCTCGGTGACGTCCTTCGGCGCGAGGGTGATCGTCCGGTAGTCGCCCCAGCCGCCGCCGCGCGTGCACTGGAAGTAGTCCTGCTGGTTGCGGGCCATGTTGAAGACGACGAACGGGGTCTGGTTGAGCGCCGCCTCGGCGATCGTCTCCTGCATCAGGGCGATCCCCTGGCCGCAGGAACCCGTGGCGGCCCGGGCGCCGGCCGCCGCCGCGCCGAGCACCATGTTGACCCCTTCGATCTCGCTCTCGGCGTTGACGCACACCCCACCGGCCGCCGGCAGCTCGCGCGACATGCTCTCGAGCAGGCCGGTGAACGGCGACATCGGGTAGCCGGCGAAGAAGCGGCAGCCGGCGGTGATCGCCGCCGCCGCGATGGCCGCGCTGCCCTCCAGCAACTCCCGGGTCACGACGTCACCCCCACCGGGGCGCCGACCGCCACCGCGGGCACGGCGGCGCCGGCGGCGAGCGCCCGGGCGTTGGCCGGGGCGTGCTGCCGGCGGTACGGCGGCAGCAGCTCGGTCATCGCCTCGACCAGCGCCTCGGGGTCGACCGCCCGGGCGACCGCGTTGTACGCCCCGAGCAGCACGAACCCGATCGCCTGGGGCGCGTCGACGGACTTCGCCACGGCGCTGGCGTCCACCGGGTACACGGTCGTCTCGGGCAGGCTCGCCGGGTCGACGAGCGGCACGTTCACCACCGCCGGCCCGCCGGGGCGCAGCCGCGCCAGGGCCGGCTCGCTGAACCGGTGGTGGACGACGATTGCCGACCAGGCGGCGGCGAGCACCGGCAGGCTCCGCAGCGGCGCGTCGCCGATCACCACGCCGGCCCGGGAGGGGCCGCCGCGCATCTCGCCGCCGTAGTCGGCGGTCAGCATGGCGTACCGCCCTTCGCGGGTGGCGGCGAGCGCGAGGGTCTTGGCGAGTAGCTGGATGCCCTGACCGCCGACGCCGGTGACCACGAGTTCACGCTCCATGCGGTCCTCCCCAGCTGAGTCCTTGACCTTGTTTGGATATTAGATACAAAATTCAATCGGCAAGGCAAGGGCCGTCCCGACCCCCGCCCTTCGGAAGGAGCACGATGCGCGCCGCCGTCCTGCACGGCTTCGGCGACCTCCGGGTCGACGAGGTGCCCGATCCGGAGGTCGGCCCCGGTGAGGTGCTGATCGACGTCTCGTGCGTACAGCCGAGCGTCACCGAGTGCATGCTGATCGCCGGTGAGCCGATCGCCCTGCACCGACGGCTGGCCGAGGCGCTGGCGGACGGCCCGGTCCGCTTCGGGGGGCACGAGTTCTGCGGGGTGGTCGGCGCGGTCGGCGCCGGGGTCCGGCGCTACCGGCCGGGTGACCGGGTCACCGCCGTCGAGACGCTGACCTGCGGGCGCTGTGCCGCCTGCCGGCACGACCGCGCCGACGCCTGCGTCCGGCCCGAGTTTCTGGGCTTCACCCGCCCGGGGGCGCTGGCCGAGCGGGTGGTCGTACCCGAGAGCGCCGTGGTGCCGATCCCCGCGGGGGTGAGCGCCACCGCGGGCGCGGCGATCCAGCCGCTCGCCGGGGCGCTGCACGCCCACGCCCTGGCCGCCGTCGCGCCGGGCGAGAGCGTCCTGGTCCTCGGCGCCGGCGTGATGGGCCTGCTCGCCGTCCAGGTCGCCCGCCGTGGCAACGCCGGCCTCGTCGCGGTCAGCGGCCGGAGCCCGGCCAAGCTCGCCCTGGCCCGGCGGTTCGGCGCCGACCTCGTCATCGACGCGACGACGGACGGCACCGAGGGGGAGCATCCGGTGCTGACGGCGATCCTGGCGGCGACCGGGGGCGTCGGCGCGGACGTGGTCGTCGAGACCGCGGGCGGGTCACCGGGGCACGGCCTGTCCGGCGTGGACACCCTGGAACTGGCCGCCCGCTGCGCCCGCCGGGGTGGCCGGGTGGTCGGCGTCTCGGTGCTGCCCGACGGCGCGCCGGCACCCCTCGGCCTGCTCCGTGAGCGGGCGGTCTCCCTGCTGCATCCCCGTTCCGGCGCCGGCGGATACTCCCCCTCCGGAACCGTCTTCACCCAGGCCCTGCGCCTGGTGGCCCGCTCCGACGTCGACGTGGAGTCCCTGGTGACGCATCAACTGACCGGCATCGAGGCCATCCCGGAGGCGGTGCGGATGACCCGGGACAAGACGAGGTACGGCGCGATCAACCCCGCCCAGGTCCGGCTCGGCGCCGACTGGGGGCAGCCGTGAGCCTGCTGATCGGCGAGATCGTCCGGCTGACCGCACGGATGACCCCGACCGCCGTGGCGGCCACCCTGTGCGGCCGACGGATCACCTTCGGCGAGCTGGACCGGCAGGCGAACCGCACGGCGAACGCCCTCGCCGGGCTGGGGGTGCGGGCCGGCGACCGGGTGGCCTGGTCGGCGGCGCCGACCCTGCGTACCCTCGACGGTTTCGTCGCCTGCGCCCGCCTCGGGGCGGTCTTCGTACCGCTCAATCCGGGCCTCTCCCCCGTCGAGACCGAGGCCGTGCTCGACTACCTGGAGCCCCGCCTCCTGGTCAGCGACCGGACGGACGCGCCGGCGGGAGCACCGCTGGCCGGCCTCGGCGGGGCACCGGGCGCCGGTGCCGACCTCGACGCGCTCACCGCCCGGGCGGCGGCCACCGCGCCGGCGGGCGCCGACCGGCTGGCCGACACCGACCCGCACATCATCTACCTCACCAGCGGCAGCACCGGTCAGCCGAAGGGCGCGCTGGTCAGCCACCGGGCCAGCTGGCTGCGCGCCGCGCCGGGCGGCGGCACCTTCACCGCCGCGATCCGCGGCCCGGGCGGGGTGTTGTGCAGCTTCCCGCTCTACCACTACGGCGGGTGGCACTACGTGCTGGAGGCGTGGCAGAACCGGACGGCCGTGCACCTGGTGCCCCGGGCCGACGCGGCCCGGCTGATCGACGTGGTCCGCACCGAACGGCCGGCCGCGCTCTACTGCATCCCGGCGGTGTGGGAGCGGCTGCTCGACAGCGAGCACCGGCGGGCCGACCTCTCCTCGCTGCGGCACGCCGACACCGGCACCTCGGCCCTGCCGGCCGATCTGGTCGCGCGGATCAAGGACCGGTTGCCCGGCACCACCACGACCATCCTGTACGGCTCCACCGAGGCCGGTCGGATGAGCGCGCTGCCGGACGCGGACCTGGCCCGGAAGCCGGGCAGCGTCGGCCGGCCGGCCTTCCCGGGCGCCCTCTGGGTGGCCGCCGAGGGCGTCGGACAGGTCGGCGAGGTGCTGGTCACGGGCCCGGCGCTGATGTCGGGCTACCACCGGCTGCCCGCCGAGACGGCGGCCGCCCTGCCGGACGGCGTCTACCGCTCGGGCGACCTGGGCCGCCTGGACGAGGAGGGCTACCTGCACCTCACCGGCCGGGTCCGGGAGGTGATCCGGACCGGGGGCGAGTCGGTCTCGCCGGTCGAGGTGGAGGCGGCCCTGCGCGGCCTGGCCGGCGTCGTCGACGTGGCCGTGGTCGGCCTGCCCGACGACCGCTGGGGCGAGGTCGTCTGCGCGGTCCTGGTGCTGGCGCCGGGCGCGACCCCGCCGGATGTCGGCACGGTACGCGGCCACGTCGCCGGTCGGCTGGCCGGTTTCAAGCAGCCGCGCCGGGTGGTCGTGCTGCCGGCCATCCCGCGCACTCCCGCCACCGGCCAGGTGCAGCGGTCGCGCATCCGGGAGTCGCTGCGGAGCGCCTCGTGACGGCGGGCGGGGTCAACCGGCGCGGAGCCGGGCGCGGAGCTCGGCCTTGGCGATCTTGCCACCGGAGCCACGCGGCAGGTCGTCGACGATCTCCAACCGCTCCGGCCAGTTCTCCTTGCTGACACCCCGGTCGGCGAGGTGCGCGCGCAACCCGTCCAGGTCGAGCGTGGCACCGGGACGCGGGACCACCACCGCGCACACCCGCTCGCCGTACGTCGGATCGGGCACCGCCACCGCCGCCACCATGGCGACCGCCGGGTGCGAGCCGACCTGGTCCTCCACCGCCGCCGCGCTGACGTTCTTGCCGCCCCGGATGATGAAGTCCTGCTTGCGGTCGACCACCCGCAGGTAGCCGTCCGCGTCGCTGGTGCAGATGTCCCCGGTCAGCATCCACCCGTCGGGGGTGAAGAGGCGTTCGTTGGCCGCCGGGTCGGCGAAGTAGCCGAGGCAGGTCGCCGGACCGGCGCAGGCCGCCTGGCCGGGGCCGCCGGCGGCGGTGACGTCGGTGCCGTCCTCGGCGAAGAGCCGGACGTTCATCTCGTCGATCACCCGGCCCGCCGTCCGCAGCCGCGCGTCGATGTCGTCGTCCATCGTGGTACGCGACAGCGCCCCGGTCTCGTTCGAGCCGAAGAACTGGAGTACGCGGGCACCGGTACGGCGCTCGAACTCGGCGGCCCGCTCGAAGGGCACCGCCTCCCCGCCGGTGAACATGCACCGCAGCGAGCTGAGGTCGTAGCGGCCCGGGTCGGCGTTCAGCATCATGATGAACTGCGTGCTCACGCAGCAGAGCACGGTCACCCGTTCCCGCTCGATGAGCTCCAGCGCCCCGGTGGCGTCGAACCGGGGCATCACCACCGTCGGCGCGCCGAGCAGGGTGGGGGTGAAGTTGGCCGTCCACTGGGCGAAGCCGTACGGGGCGGGGATCAGGGTGAGGAAGACGTCGTCACCGGTGAGCGCACCGGCCTCGACGGCGAGCTGGTGGTAGTACATCCACCGGTTCTGGTTGTGCACCACGCACTTGGGCATGCCCGTGGTGCCGGACGTGCCGTTGAGCAGGTGGATGTCGCCGAGGCCCAGGGTCCGCTCGGCGATCAGCGCCCGCTCGGCGTCGGTCGGGCCGGGCCAGCCCGCCTCCGTCACGGTCGCCGGCAGCTCCAGCCGGACCCGCAGCGGCAGGCCCTCGACCAGCCCGGCGACCGGCGTGCCCCGGTGCTCGGCATGGCTGATCAGCGCGGTGGCACCGCTGGTGGTGAGCAGGTGCCGCACCTCCAGCCGGCCGGCGCGCGGCCCGACGGCGACCACCACCACTCCCGCCTTCAGCGCGGCCAGATAGGCCACGTGCACCGCGACGCCGTCCGGGAGCAGTACGCCGACCCGCTCGCCGCGCGCGAGACCGTGCCGCAGCAGCACCGCGGCGAGCCGGTCGGAGAGGTCGTCGAGGCCCCGCCAGGTGATCCGGTCGGCCCCCGCGACGAAGGCGGCCTGCCCCCCGATCAGGCCGGCGTGCCGGCGTACCCGGTCGACCAGGGTGTCGTCGCCCCACCGACCCACCTCGGCCAGCCGCTGCGCGACGTAGCGCTCGTGGGCGCTGCCGGCGACCGGGGCCGTTCCGGGTGGGAAGAGAGCCGCGACCTCGTTCACCTGCATCGTCACCCCTACCAAACAAGCGCTTGTTTATGGCATTCTGTGGCCGTACGACGAGACGTGTCAAGGAGGCGGGATGCAGATCTGGCGAACCCCGGAGACGGTCGACCTACTGACCGCCGCCGTCGCGCCCGGCGACCGGATCGACCGATCGTTCGAGGTCGGCGCCGGCATGCTCACCGACCACGTGCCCGGTTCGCCACCGGTGCTGTCCACCCCCGCCCTGATCGGGCTCCTGGAGGACACCGCCGCCGGCATCCTGCGCCCCCGCCTCGCTCCCGGCGCCTCCTCCGTGGGCACCTGGATCGGGGTGCACCACCGCGCCCCGGCGCTGAGCGGTGACCGGGTCGACGTGGCGGCGACCGTCGCCACCGTGGCCGGCCGGTGGATCACCTTCGACGTGACCGCCTCCGTCGCCGGCCGCGTCATCGGAAACGGCCAGGTCACCCAGACCCTGATCCGGGCCACGAAAGCCTGAGTCACCCCGGCCTGCGCCGGCCGGGAGCAAGCCGAGAGGGGCAGGCAACGCCGAGGCCGCCCGACCCGGGCCAGGCCCCCCTCGCCCGCGAAACGGTCAGAGCAGGGCCCGCAGGGCCGCCTTGTCGACCTTGCCACCGACACCCAGCGGCAGGGCGGGCAACCCGACCAGCCGCTCCGGCCAGTTGACCTTGGACACGCCCGTCGCATCCAGGTGGACCCGCAGCTCGTCGAGGGTCAGCTCGCCGCCGTCGCGGGTCACCACGAAGGCGCAGACCCGCTCCCCCAGCACCTCGTCCGGCATGCCGAGCGCAGCGACCTGGGCCACGCGGGGGTGTCCGCCGACGGCCTCCTCCACCACCGGGGCGCTGACGTTGTGCCCGCCACGGATGATGAAATCCGCCGTGCGCCCGGTGATCGACAGATACCCGTCCTCGTCCAGCCGCCCCAGGTCACCGGTGCGCAACCAGCCGTCGGGGCGGAAGAGCAGCCGGTTGGCCGGCTCGTCACGGAAGTACCCGGGGGCGCAGCCGGGACCGTTCACCGCCACCTGGCCGGGGCCGTCGGGCACGTCTTCCCCGTCCGGGCCGAGCAGGCGCACCCGCATCGCCGGCACCGGTCGTCCCGCGGTGCCCAACCGCGCCGGGCGGGGGTCGGCCACCCGGGTCACCGAGATCGGCCCGGCCTCGTTGGACCCGTAGAACTGGAGCACGGCACAGCCGGTGCGCTCCTCGAACTCCATCGCCCGGTGCGCCGGCACCCGCTCGCCGCCGGTGAAGAGGACCCGCAGCGAGGAGAGGTCCCGCCGGGCGAACGACTCGTGGTTCAGCAACATGATGAACTGGCTGGTCACGGCCGCCAGGACGGTCACCCGGTGGCGCTCGATCAGCTCCAGCGTCCCGGCCGGGTCGAACTCGGCGGCCAGGACGGTGGGGAACCGGTACCGGGCCGGCACGACGTGGGCGCTCCAGAGACCGAAGCCGTACGGGGCGGGCAGCGCGCTGAGCACCACCTCGTCCGGACCGAACGCGCCGGCGTCGGCGGCCAGCGCGGCGAAGTACTTGCGCACGTTCATGGTCTGCCGCACGCACTTGGGTCGCCCGGTGGTGCCCGAGGTGGAGTTGAGGAAGAACAGGTCGTCCGGGCCGAGGCCACGACCCTCCAGCAGGTCGATGGCGGCGGACACCGACGGCATCGGCAGGTCGACGCCGTCGCGGCGCAGCACCGGCTGCCCGCCGACCAGATCCAGTTCCAGGTGTGCGGGCGCGCCGGTGGCGTGGGCGATCTCCGGACCGGGCCGGCCCCGGTGCACGGCCCGGCTGACCAGCGCGACGGCCTCGGTGTGCCGCAGCAGGTGGCTGATCTCGGCGTCACCCGCCCGGGGCCCGAGCCCCAGCGTGACCAGCCCCGCCCGCTGCGCGGCCAGGTACGCGACGTGCGTGAGCGCGCCCCCGGTGAGCAGGACGGCCAGCGGTCGCTCCGGCGGCAGGCCGACGAGCACGTACGCGCCGGCCAGCCGGGTCGCCGCCGCGTCGTACTCCCGCCAGGTCAGCGTCCCCTCCGGGGCGTGGAAGGCCACGGCCTCCGGTGCGGCTACGGCGTTGCGGGCCACCAGGTCGGCGATCGTCTCGGCATCCCAGGAACCGTCGGCGTGGTACCGCTCGATCGTCGCCGCGGAGAACTCAGACACCTGCCCCACCGTCCATTCGTAGCACCGCACCGGTGGCGAACCGCGCCTCCGGTGAACCGAGATAGGCGATCGCGCCCGCGATCTCCTCGGGTTGGGACACCGGCGGGTCGACCAGTGCCCGGCCGTGTGCCAGCAGCCTCGGGTCGGCGGCCGGCACCGGCGGCAGGTTCCGGGTCAGCCCGGTGTCGATCGAGCCGGGGCAGACGCAGGTGACCCTGACCCCCGCCGGGGCGTACTCGACGGCGAGCGCCCGGGTCAACGCGACCACCCCGCCCTTGGCCGCCGAGTACGCGGCGCTGTAGCGGTATCCCCGCACCCCCGCCAGCGACGAGACCGTGACCAGCGCGCCACGGGCCGCGCCCAGGTGCGGCAAGGCCGCCCGCGCGGTCAGGAAGGTGCCGGTCAGGTTGACCGCCAGCATCCGCTCCCACTCGGCGAGCGGGACGTCGGTGGTGTGGCCGAAGGAGGCCACCCCCGCCGCGGTCACCACCAGGTCCAGGCCGCCGCCCCACGCGAGGGTCCGGTCCACCGCCTCGCCGACCGCCGCCTCGTCCCGGACGTCCCCGGCGAGTGCCAGGCCGGCCGGGCCGAGGCCCGCGTCGTCGGCGTGCAGATCCAGGCAGGCCACCCGGGCGCCCTCGGCCGCCAACCGGCGCGCGGTGGCCCGGCCCAGCCCGGCGGCGGCGCCGGTGACCAGCGCGATCCTGCCCTCGTACCGGCCCCTCATCGGTCCGCCGCACCACCGTCGGCCGGCGCCGCGGACCGCCTCCTCGCCGGCCGGGGCCGGTGGGGTCGCGTCCACGGTCATGCGGTTCACCGCCTGGAGGTCGAGCGCGTCGTCCTCGGTCATCCGCTCGTCAGCCATCGCCGCCTTCTCGCCGCCGGTCGCCCTGCCGTCCGCGGTCGGCCCACCCGCATCGGCTGGATCAGCACGACTCGATGTTCAGGGCCGCGCGCGCTAAAACTTACCAAGCGCTTGGTTGGTTACGCTACCCTGGATCCGGAGCGACCCGACCCGTCGATGCCGCCGGTACACTCTCGGGGGCCGTCCGGCGGGAAGCCCTTCCGACGTCCAACGACCAAGACCCTGTTCCGTCGAGTCTGTCTGCGAGAAAACATGGCGCGAGAGCCTGGAGTCCGGCGCGAGGCGATCCTCGGCAGCGCCGCCGCCCTGTTCGCCAGCAAGGGGGTGGCGGCGACCACGGTCCGGCAGATCGCCGACGACGTCGGCATCCTCTCCGGCAGCCTCTACCACCACTTCGACTCCAAGGAGTCGATGGTCGACGAGATCGTCTCGTCCTTCCTCCGGGACCTCCAGCAGCGCTACGCGCAGGTCCTGGCACAGGAGACAGACGCCCGCCAGCGCCTGCACGACCTGATCGTAGCCTCGCTGGAGGTCGTCGAGGCACACCCGCACGCCACGGAGATCTACCAGAACGACGTCAACTACCTGTTGCAGTTCGACCGGTTCGACTATCTCCGCAACGCCGGCCGGGAGGTGCAGACCGCCTGGCTGACCGTCATCGAGGCCGGCCTCGCCGAGGGCACCTTCCGCGCCGACGTCGACCCGAAGATCCTCTATCGACTGATGCGGGACGCCGTGTGGTTGTCCGTACGCTGGTTCAAGCCCAGCGCCGACCACCCCACCTCCCGCCTCGCCGAGGACTGCACCTCGCTCTTCCTGGACGGCCTGACCAACCGCGCCAGGAACTGACCGACCGGGCACGGCGACTAACGGTGCCGGCCGAGGTCGCCGGCGAACGCGTCGGCCACCGCGGCGACCGTCCACCGCGACATCCGCACGCTGGCGGCCTGCCTGGGTGGCGTCACCAGCGACAACTCGTCGCCGTCGATCCGGACGACCTGACCGGAGACGCCGGCCGCCGCGTCGGAAAGCAGATGGATGACGGCCGGGGCGTTGCTGGCCGCGGACTTGCCCACGTTCTGCCCCCGCGCCCGGTCGCCCAGGTGGCGCTCGAACGCCTCCGCCATCCGCGTGTGCGCGTTGGGCGAGACCGCGTTGACCCGCACCCCGGTGCCGGCCAGGTCCGCCGCCCAGCACCAGGTCAGTGAGGCGACACCGCCCTTGCTCGCACCGTACGCGGCGAGCGCCGCCGTGCCGGCCTGCGCGCCGGAGGTCACGTTCACCACCGAACCGGAGCCCTGCGCCAGCATCGCCCGGATCGCGTGCAGTCCGCAGTGGGCGGTGCCGAGCAGGTTCACCTCCACCACCCGGCGGAACTCGTCGGGGTCCTGCTCGCGAGGGTCCGCCAGCCGGAACAGCCCGGCGTTGTTGACCAACCCGTCGATCCGTCCGTACGCCTGGCGGCAGGTGTCGATCAACCGGCCGGCACCGGCCCAGGTGGCGATGTCCGAATCGTCGGCCAGCGCCCCGATCGAGGCGGCCACCGACGCGGCGACCGTCGTGTCGACGTCGTTGACCACGACCGAGGCGCCCTCGGCGGCGGCGAGCCTGGCGTACGCCTCGCCCAGCCCCCGACCGGCGCCGGTGACGACGACCGCCTTGCCGGCCAGCACGCCGGGCATCAGGAGAGCCGCTCGATGATCAGCGCCATGCCCTGACCGCCCGCCGTGCACATGGTCACCAGGCCGAACTGCCGGTCCCGGAACCGCAGCGCGTTGACCAGGGTGGTGGTCATCCGGGCCCCGGTCATGCCGAACGGGTGGCCGAGCGCGATCGCTCCGCCGTGGACGTTGAGCCGGTCGGGGTCGACCCCCAGCATCCGGTAGCTCGGGATCACCTGGGCCGCGAACGCCTCGTTCATCTCCACCAGGTCGATGTCGCCGATGGCGAGCCCGGCGTGGGCCAGCGCACGTTGGCTGGCCTGCACGGGACCGAGGCCCATGATCTCCGGGCTGAGCGCGGAGACCCCGGTGGAGACCACCCGCGCCAACGGGGTCAGGCCGAGTTCGCGGGCGCGTACGTCGCTGAGCACCACCAGGGCGGCAGCGCCGTCGTTGAGCGGGCAGCAGTTGGCGGCGGTGACGGTGCCGTCGGGACGGAAGACCGGCTTCAGGGCGGCGACCTTCTCCAGGGTGACCCCGGCGCGCGGGCCGTCGTCGCGGTCGACCACGGTGCCGTCGGGCAGGGTGACCGGCGTGATGTCGGCGGCGAAGAAGCCGTCGGCGATCGCCCGCTCGGCCAGGTTCTGGCTGCGTACGGCGAATTCGTCCTGCTCCTGGCGGCTGACCCCGCAGTGCTGGGCCACGTTCTCGGCGGTGTGCCCCATGGCGATGTAGACGTCGGGCTCCAGCCCGGCGGAGCGCGGGTCGGACCACTGCCCGCCGTCCTGGGTCAGAGCGGCGGTGCGCTGCTCGGCGGCGGCGTAGCGGGGGTGGCGGGTGCCGGGCATGCCGTCGGCCTTCCCCCGGTCGTAGCGGGAGACCATCTCCACGCCGGCGGAGACGAAGGCGTGCCCCTCCCCCGCCCTGATCGCGTGCAGGGCCATCCTGGTGGTCTGCACCGACGACGCGCAGTAGCGCTGCACGACGGTGCCGGGCACCTCGTCCAGACCTAGCCGCAGGGCGAGTATCCGGGCCAGGTTGTAGCCCTGCTCGCCGGCCGGCTGGGCGCAGCCAAGCAGGACGTCGTCCAGGGTCCGCGGATCCAGCGCGGGGACCTGCGCCAGGGCCGCCCCGGTGATCTCGGTGACGAGGTCGTCGGCGCGCATCCCGACCAGTGAGCCCTTGCCGGCGCGACCGATCGGTGAACGGGCCGCGGCGACGATGACAGCTTCCGGCATCGGTTCTTCCTCACTGAGTGACCGTCCAGCCGCCGTCGACCGGCAGCAGGACGCCGTTGAGATAGCCGGCGAGCGGCGCGAGCAGGAAGAGCACCGCGTGGGCGACCTCCTCCGGCCGGCCGGGGCGCCCCATCGGGTTGCGGGCGACGAGGTCGCGGCCGAGGTCGGTGGCGGCGAAGCCGGCGGTACGGGGGGTGTCGATCAGTCCCGGCGCGACCGCGTTGGCCCGTACCGCCGGGGCGAGCCGGGTGGCCAGGTGTCGGGTGTAACCGGCGATCGCCGCCTTTCCCGCGCAGTACCAGGCGGAATCGGTGCCGACCAGGTTCCCGGCGACCGAGGCGACGTTGACGACCGCCGCTCCGGCGCCGGGGCGGCCGGCGAGCCACGCGTCGGTGACCGTCCGCACGCTGCCCACGGTGAGCGCGAGCGCCCGGTCGAAGTCGAGGGCGGCGCTGCTCGCCGGGCCGGCGTTGTTGACCAGGTAACGGGCGGGGCCGCTGGCGGCGAGCGCCGCCCGTACCGCCGCCGGATCGGCCACGTCGACGGTCAGCGCGAGGGCGGCGCCACCACCGGCGACGATCTCGTCCGCCGTTCCGGCGACCGCCCGGTCCTGGACGTCCCACGCGGCCACCCGCAGACCGGCGGCGGCGGCCAGCAACGCGGTCGCCCGGCCGATCCCGCTGCCGGCGCCGGTGACGACAACCGTCTCACCGGCCGGAAAGGCGAAGTCCATGAAACGAACCTAGCAAGCGCTTGGTTGAATAGCAACGGTCCGGCCGACGGGCCGCGTTCGCCGCGCCCCGCACCGCCGTCACTCTCCCAGGATCTCGCGCCGGTACCTGTCGATCGTCGTGGCGAGCAGTTCCGGGTCCCGTGGGTCGGCCCGGATGACCACCCGCGCCACGCCCAGCTCACGCAGGGCGTCCGCCTCCGCCCGGGTCCCCGGGCCCCGTACGGTCACCGCGACCTCGACCGGATCCCGGCCGAGCGCCGCGCACTCGGCGCGGAGCCGGTCCAGCAGCCGGGCCAGGGCCGGCACGTCCACGCCGAGGGGATAGAAGTCGGTGGCGAAGCGGGCGGCGCGGCGCACCGCCGCGACGCTGTGCCCGCCGACCATGATGGGGACCCCGCCCGGTCGGGTGGGCCGTGGCGCGCTGTGCACCGCGTCGAAGCGCACGGCAGAGCCCTGGTGGCTGGCCGGTGCGCCGGTCCAGAGGGCGCGCAGCACGTCGAGATACTCGTCGGCGAGCCGGCCCCGCCCGGTGAACGGCACCCCGACCGCGTCGTACTCCTCGCGGAGCCAGCCCACGCCGACCCCGGCTATCAACCGGCCGCCGCTGAGCACGTCCAGCGTGGCCAGCCTCTTGGCCAGGCCGACGGGGTGGTGCAGGGGAAGGATCAGCATGGCCGTGCCGAGCACCAGCCGGCTGGTGTGCGCCGCCGCGAAGGTCAACCACTCCAGCGGGTCGGGGATGTCGTCGGCGGGCCCCAGCCCCATCCGGCCGCTCGGGTCGTAGGGATAGCCGGACCGATAGGTGTCGGGCACCACCAGGTGCTCCACCGCCCAGACCGACTCGCAGCCCAGTTCCTCGATCCGCCGCACGAAGGCCGCGGTGACGCCGGGATCGGCCGCGCCGCGCCCACCCAGCACCGGCATCACGCCGAGCTTGAACCCCATGCCGACAGCCCACCAATCCCTTGCTCGGCAGTGACCGGGCCCTGGCCAGCGACCGGGCCCGGTTCGTCACCGGCCAACTGCTCGCGGCTCACGGGCGGCCACCCGGGTGGCCGCCCGTGGGCGGCGCCCGCCCGGCGAGAGTCAGCTCGCCGGGCGCAGCTCGCGAGGACGTTGCACACCCATGGCGGCGCGGTACGCGTCGTCCAACGCACGGCCGCCCCCCTCCTCACAGGCCACCACCTCGCCCCGGACGAGTACGTAGCCACGGTCGACGATCCGGCGCAGCACCCCCAGGGCCGGTTCGGCGAGCAACACCGCCACGCCCTCGGCGGCCAGCGCGGTCACCGTCCGGCCGAGCTCCTGCACGATCAGCGGAGCCAGCCCGGTCGTCATCTCGTCCAGCAGCAGCACCCGGGGCGAGCCCATCAGCGCCCGCGCCACCACCAACATCTGCTGCTCGCCGCCGGAGAGCACCCCGACCAGGCTGCGCCGGCGGGTCTGCAGGATCGGGAAGCGGTCCAGCGCGCCCTGCACGACGCTGCGCGGCAGGTGCAGCAGCTCCGCCATCACCTGGAGGTTGTCGACGACGTCGAGGTGCGGAAAGAGCTGCCGCCCCTGTGGGACGATCGCGATCCCCGCCCGGGCCCGGGCCGCCGGCCGCAGCCGGCTGACGTCGGTGCCGTCCAGCAGGACCTGACCGGTGGCGGGCACCGAGCCGTAGGCGGCGAGCAGCAGGCTGCTCTTGCCCGCGCCGTTCGGCCCGACCAGCGCGGTGATGGTGCCGCCCGGCACCGTCACCGTCGCGGCGGAGAGGGCGCTGGCGTGCCCGTACCGGACGCTCAGCCCCTCCACCCGCAACTCATGAGCGGACATCCTCCACCCTCCCCTGTCGTCGCGCCTGGTTGCCGGGCACGGCCGCGGCGTCGGTCCCGGCCGGGCCGGCATCGGCCGGCGCCTCGTCCCGGGCCCCACCCTCGTCCTCCGCACCGTCGTCGTCGGCGTCGTGCGCGCCGAAGTAGACCCGCTGCATCTCCGGGCTGGCCAGGCACTCCCCCGGAGCACCGTCGAAGGCGACCCGGCCCCGGTCGAGCAGCAGCACCCGGTCGACCAGCCGGGCGACCAGGTCCACGTTGTGATCGACCAGGATCACCGCGTGCCCCCGTCGTTGGACGGTCCGGATGACCTCGGCGATGCCGGCGACACCCTGGGCGTCCGACCCGGCGAAGGGCTCGTCGAGCAGCAGGACCACCGGATCCTGGCCCAGGGCCCGGCCGACCTCGACCAGGCGTTGCTCGCCCAACGTGAGGTCACCCGCCATCCGGTCGAGCCCCTCGATGCCCAGTTCCCCCGCCAGTTGCCTGACGGCCTCCCGGTCGGCGGGGCGCTCCGGGCGCATTGCGCCGGCGAACGCGCCGACCAGCATCTGCCAGGGCGTGCCGTGCCGTCGCGCGTGCCGGCCGAGCAGCAGGTTGTCCCGCACGCTCAGGTGCAGCGCCAGCTGCGGGTACTGGAAGGTCCGCCCGAGGCCGACCCGAGCCCGCCGGGACGCCGGACCGGTGAGCTTGCGACCGCGCAGCAGCAGCTCGCCGGCGGTGGCCGCCTGCGCGCCGGAGATCAGGTCCACCAGGGTCGTCTTGCCGGCTCCGTTCGGCCCGACCAGGCCGAGGATCTCGCCCGGACGCAGCTCGAAGGACACCTCCGCCAGCGCGGTCACCCCGCCGTACCGCTTGGTCAGGCCGCGGCCGACCAGCAGCTCCGTCTCATCCACCGGTACGCCCCCTCCGTGGCAACGCGATCGCGCGCCGTCTCAGCTCGTCGGCGTAGCCGATCACGCCCTTCGGCGCGACCAGCATGATGACCAGCACGCCCAGCGCGAGCAGCAACGTGCCGCTGGCCTGCACGGCCGGGAAGTTCAAGGTCAGCTGGACGGCGAGCACGGCGCCGGCGACCGCGCCCCAGGGGGTGCCGGAGCCGCCGATCAGCGGCATGAAGATCGCCAGGAAGACGATGTTCAGCGTGAAGGTGTCGGGCGTGACGCTGCCGGCCGAGTAGGTGAACAGGCCGCCGCCGACCGCGGCGATCGCCGCGCCGAGCGCCAGCGCGACCAGGTTCATCATCGGTACGCGGACACCGGCCGCCTCCACCGCCCGGGGAGCGTCCCGCATCGTCCGCACGATCACGCCCCACGGCGACAGGCGCAACCGGTCCAGCAGGAAGGCGACGACGCAGACCACCACCACCGAGCCGACCACCACCTGGTAGTGGCTCGGCGTCCAGCCGAACAGGTGCAGCGGACGCAGGTTGCCCAGGCCGGCGGAGCCGCCGGTGATCCCCTCGCCGTCGATCAGGAACGCGGTGAACGCCATCCCGAAGAGCAGGGTCACCGCCGCGAGGAAGAACCCGGACAGCCGCCGGGTGGCGAGCCCCAGCAGGACCGCGATGAGCGCCGCCACGATCGGGCCCGCGATCCAGGCCAGCAGGAGTGGCAGGTCGGTACGGGTCGAGATCAGGCCGACGGCGTACCCACCGATGCCGGCGTACGCGCTGTAGGCCATCGACAGCGAGCCCGCCATCAGGTACGGCACGTACATGCCGAGGGCGATCAGCGCGTACGTGACACTGGCGGTGACGAGCGTCTGCCGGTAGCCGTCGGAACCCACCCAGGCCAGGATCAGCACCGCCGCGGCGACGCCGAGGGCGAGCCCGCCGATGCCGGGCACCTGACGGATGTCCCGGCGCCTCGGCGGGCCCTCGATGCGAGGCGGAGCCGTGCCGGTCATGCGCGCACCATCCGGACGAAGAGTCCCTGGGGACGGAAGGCGAAGAAGAGCAGGGCGATCAGGAGCATCCCGTACACGTGTGACTGGCCCCCGAAGTAGTAGGGCAGGAAGACCTCGGCCAGGCCGAGCAGCATCCCGCCGAAGAGAGGCGCCCAGACCGAACCCGTGCCGCCGATCACGACGGCGAGGAAGCCGGACAGCGACCAGTGCAGTCCCGAGAGCGAGTGCACGCCGGCCTTGGGGGCGAAGAGCAGCCCGGCCAGCGCGGCGAGGAAGCCCGCCAGCAGGAAGGCGATCAGCCGGATCCGGTTGACCGGCAGGCCGAGCAGGGACGCCGCCTGTTTGCTGTCCCCGACCGCCCGCAACATCCGGCCGGTCCGGGTTGATCTGATCCAGACCGCGACCAGGCCGAAGGCGAACAGCGTCACGCCGATCAGCAGGAACGAGCTGGGCTGGACCACGATCTCGCCGACCGTGACCGGTTCGAAGGTGGCCAGGTTCTGCCCCGGCAACGTCGGGTGGCCGAAGAGGTACCCGGCGAACTGCTGGATGGCGAAGAGCACGGCGGCCACCGCGACCAGGGCGGGAAGCTCACCGCCGCCGCTGCGCCGCTGCACCGGCCGGACGACGCCCAGCTCGGTGACGGCCGCGAGCAGCAGGGTGACCGCCACCGCTATGCCGGCAGCCGACCAGACGCCGAGGTCGTACTCGATGACCAGCCAACTCGTGCAGAGGCCGCCCATCATCGCGTACGGGCCGATGGCGAAGTTGAAGAAACCGGCACCGACCTGGACAAGGTAGTAGGCCAGGGCCAGCATGCCGAAGAAACAGCCCATCTCCACCGCGGAGAGCCAGAGCTGGGGATCTGTCATCGTCACTCCCTCGGGAACGGCGGGAGGAGACCGGCCTCGACGGCCGGCCCCCTCCACCGGATCAACCGGAACAGGGCGGCTGGAAGGTGGACCAGGGGCCCTTCGGCTTGTTGTCGGCACCGAACTCGATCAGGGAGAGCCCGCACAGGCCGTCCGCGCCGAGATGCTTCGTCGCCGAGAACGACAGGGTGAAGTTCGGCTGTCCGAAGCTGGCCGAGTAGCCGGTGAGGCTCTGGATCGCGGTGTTCAGCTTCGCCGGGTCGTCCGGGCTGCCGGCCTTCTCGATGGCCAGCTTCAGCAGCTGCACCGAGTCCCAGGCCTGCGCGTCGTACGCGGTGACCTCGTAGTCCTTGCCGTGCTTCTTCTTGAGCAGCTCGGTGAGTGCCTTGGTGCGGGGGTTCTCCTGGTTGATCGAGCCCATGAAGATCAGGCCCTCCAGCGCACCGGCGTTGGCCAGTTTCCAGGAGGAGGGCTGGTTGCCGATCGACGCCAGCGAGAACCGCGGCTTGCCGGAGAACTGCCGGGCCAGGGTGTTCTGGGCGAGCACCTCGAAGGCGCCGCCGACGCTCGTCACCAGCACGGCGTCCGGGTTGGCGTTCTTCAGCCGGGCCACCTGGGCGGAGAGGTCGGAGGCGTTGGCGGCGCCCTTCTCGGTGGCCACCACCGTGACGCAGCCGAGCCCGCCCAGCAGCGACTTGTTGAGCGCGGCGATGGTGGTGGTGTCGTCGGTCAACACGCCCAGCTTGCTGATGTTCGCCGCCTTGAACGCGCCGCAGTAGACGTCGGCCCAGTCGGCGGTGGTGTTGGCGAGCATGTAGATCAGCTCGTTGTTGGGCGGCTCGACCAGCGTGGCGGTGACGCCGGTCGGTGCGATCGCCGGCAACCCGAGCTGGGTCAGCGTCGACTTGGCCTGCATGATCGCCGCGCTGCCGCTCTGCAGCAGCAGTGCCTTGGCACCCTGTCCGGCGAGCTTCTGCAGCACCGCGGGAACCTTGGTCGGATCGCTCTCGTCGTTCTCGACGACCAGGCGTAGCGGACGGCCGAGGACCCCGCCCTTGTCGTTGACGTCCTGCACGGCCAGCCGGATCGTCTCGCCGGCGATCGTGCTGTAGGACGCGCCCGGACCGGTGCTGTCCTCGTCCATCCCGATGATGATGGGGGACCCGGAGGCGGTCCCATCGGTGGGCTTGTCGTTGCCGCCGCCGCCTCCACCACAGCCGGTGACGGCCAGCAACAGGGCAACCAGGCCCGTCGCCAGACCGGTGGTGCCACTTCTTGATACGGCCACTTCTATCCCTGCCTTGCCGGTCGTCAGTGATAGGTAGTTGTGCGTCTCGCGTCGAAGTCGGTCGGCCGGCCCGGACGGCCGACCGGTGGCTGCCGCGCGCCCACGAGGCTCCGGCCGGGAATGAGGTGCCACCCCTCCCCAGAACCTAGCAAGCGCTTGGTTGTTTCCAATGATGGTGTCAGCCGCGGGCTGTGTCAAGCACCACAATGTGAGCTGCATGTTACGAATGAATCAAGAAGCACTTTCATCTTCGAAGTCGTCCGACTGCTGGGACACGCCGACGGCTTCGCAGCTCAGCCCCGGTCGCCGAGCGAGATCACCAGGCACCTGCGCGCCGCGGGCCACTCCAGCGCCCACAAGATCGATTACACTCCGTCACCAACGACGGATCGAGCCGACCTCGCGGTCGGCGGGCGGAGCCCGGCGACGGGTCGCCGGGGCGGGATCTGCCCGAACGGCACGGGCCGTGGAAACCGCCGACCGGGCCGGTGGCGTGGACGTCCTCGGCCAGTGCCGGGACAACATGGAAGTGATCCAGCGGCGTCACACACAGCGGGTGCGCCGAGGACCAGGCCGACGCGGTCTTCGGCGATCCGGAGCCGGTCGGGGGCACCGCGCAGATCACGGCCGGCCCAGCCGATCGATCCCGCCGCCTGGCATCGCCGGCGCCGGGCGTACGCGATCGGCAGAGGGCTGCCGGAGCGTCCGGCGACACCGGTCGAGGGCTCCGGGTTGGCCGGACCGCGCCGGACTCGGTCGTGCTGGTGACGGCAGCGAGCTGATCTGCGGTCTGGAGAACCGGTCCCGACCCGACTCGCCGATGCGTCAACCTGCTCGGCCATGGCCCCGGGGATGGCGAATGGCTCGTCCGCCCTACGACGCCCACAGCGGAGACAAGAGCAAGCTACGGCTCGCCCTCACCTGCAACCCCGCGCAAAACAAAAATCAGCGTCGAGGCCGAGCCTGACGCTGATTACCGTGGGGCAACTGTACGTGCCCGAGGGGCGATCACGACCGAGAATCCATGATCGTCGTCCGGGAAGAACGTGCGAGCAGCCTGGCGAGTTGGCGAATCTCCGCGTCGGTCATGCGATCTGGGGTGGTGTTCTCGGCGGCCATCTCGTCATCTTGCTGCATCAGACGATGGTGGGCCCGTCAGGGTTCGGCGAGGGCCTGCCAGGCGTAGTGACTGCTTCTGGCGCTCGCTTGATGCCGTCGTTGATAGATGGACCAGGGGCCACCGACGTCCGCGACGTGCAGATCGACGACCGCGGCATTCGCTCATGCCGCTGATCGTGCGGACATGCCGAGTTGAGTGCGTTAGCAAGCTGGCCCGTCGGATCTCGGGACGCTCGGCCCGATTGGCCTGGTTTTGTCCATCTATTCGATCGTTACTTTGCCGGCGTTAGCAAGATTCGGTGAGTCCACTCCAGCAGACGGGTCACACGGAACGGGCCGGTCCAGCCGACCGGCAGGGCCTTGTCCTCATACTCGACCGCCGACCAGCAGTTGTCGAACACCACTGTGTACTCACGGGTGGCTGGAAAAACGTCTGTTACCGTTGCCACGACAACTTCGCCCTCGGAGTACCGTCTGGTGATCGCGGTCCATTCCTCACCAGACCAGCGTAAAAGGCGGGCCCCACGACCTCGCATCCCGGCGTCCAACGGAAACAGCCGCACCTGGCCGGGCCGGTGTTGCCCTACCTCGAAGAGCCCGGACTTGCCGACCGGAGGCCAGTCGGTCGGGTCATCCGGCAGGTGTAGGACGTCGACCCATCCTCGCGGCGGCTGGCCAAGGTCTACCAGAACCCCTGCTCTTCCCGCGCCCATCGGGACGGAACTCACGGTGCCTCGCACCCGGTCGCCCACCGGGAAGGCGAGCCGTGCCGCGAACAACTCGTCAGCGCTCGTAGTCAACCGGCAGTCGTCCCTTCACAGCGCGTGATCCATCACCCTGCAATTATGAGTCCCTTGCCGGTCGTGCAGATGCACTCATCTGCCGCAATCCGATCGCCGCACGGCGTCCCAACGAGCTGGTGGGTTGCCGAAGGGCCAGGCATGCCGTGATCAAGTCGCCGACAACGATGGCCCGATCGGAGTTCACCCAGAGTGGCCCGGCGGGCGGTTCACCGACCTCGACCGAGGCCAGGTAGTCCTCCGCGCCGTACACGCGTATCGCGGCCGGGCCCGAACTCGATGTCGTCGGTCGGCGGTTTGTCGTCCATCTCCGCCATCGCGAGTTCGATCCGTTCCGCGCGAATCCGCACGTCGCGTCGCTGGCGTCGTTCCGCGACCTCATCGCTCGGCTGACGCGGACGCCCCTTAGCACTCATAGCGAGTAAGTGTGGTAACTCGGCGGCATGCCCTCAAGAGCCAACTGGCCAGCACGCCTCGTCCTTCGGGCGCCGAGTCCCGCGATAGTCGGCTATCTGCTTCTGCTGCGAGTCGCGAGGTCGGCTGGCCTGTGTCGCTCTGGCGCTTTGCAACCGGTCAGCTCGCGCTGGCGGTCCCGTCGAGATAGCCGACGTCCGTCGAGCCCGACGCGACGTGGACCTGGTAGCCCCAACGCCGCAGAACCTGGACGATCTTCGTGGCACCAGCCGGGTTGGCGGAGTGGACGTAGACGACACCGATGTCGAACCGGCGATCCTCGAAGGCGGCCCGTTCCAGCACCTCCACGACCGGCCAGATCGTGTCGTCCCCGCCCAGGTCATGGTCCAGCCACAACTCGTCCAACCGCTGCCCCCGGTACCGATCGAGGAGCTGAACCCCAGCCGCACTGCTACGGGCCACCTCCGCACTGCGACCATCCACGAAGGAACGCAGATCATCCACCAGAACGATCCTGGCCCCGCTGGCATCCACCCAGAGAGGATGCCTGAAGTCGCCGTGTTCCGGCATCCGGATCTGCCGTTGTCCGCGCGTTGGCTGCCGCCCGGCGCAGTGCACGGTCGTGCCGATGTGCGGATGAGTGCTTCTGGCCTCGGTAGCTTGCTGCCGCTGCCCACCTCAGGGCGGCGGGACCGCCGGGCGGCGCTCCGAAACGTTCCGCGGCTCTGCTCCGGTGAAGTTCGCCAACTTCACTCTGCGGCCGACCGGAGGCGCCTCGCCGTTGCGGACGAGAAGGTCAGTTTCCCGATGGTGAGACCGGTGGCGATCGGCAGATCCTCTGGGTGCCGTCGCCGAGGACGCAGCGCAGGACGCCGTCGTCGTCACGGCGACGGACAGGGTGAGGGGGCCGCGGCGACGGCCCTGGTGAGGCCGGCGTCGACCTGCGGCGTGCCCACCGCCCACCGACCCCTAAGTGAGGATCGAAGGTGTTGCTTTGATCCACTCGCTGTGCGTAGGATCCCCCACCAGGAGGGCAATACATGGTAAAGCGGCATCCGACTACTAATACATGCAGTCGGATGCGGCGCTCACCTTATGGTGAGTTGATTTTTTGAGGTTGTTTGCTGCGATCACATGAACGCTCGCCTACTCGCGGCGAAAGCCGTCGGGTCAGCATACCTTTCCCCGGGCATCCATCCACACGAGGGCTGGAGCCATTCATGCATCTGTCCGTCTTCAGACGCAAGGGGCCGGAAGGCACACCGTCAGACGTGTGGCCGCTCGATTCCGCTCCGCAACAGTATCACTAATTCTCTGTCTATGCGCTGCCCCCAAGGAGCCGATGCATGCACGACGTCTTACCTTCGGCCGTCCGTGGTATCCCGGGTGGGGTGGCCCTCCAGACCATCCTGACGGCGGCCTCGACCAGACGGTCAGCATGGGTGGTCTCAGCTGATGCCTGCAGACCTGGTGGCGTCTAGAGCGGGCTGCCGGCCCGGCATTCACTCCCCGCGCGGCTCACGTCCCCCGCCCTTGCCTACTCTCCGTTATCCCTCCTCCTGCTGGTCAATCCCTCTCCTTTCACGCCACGCCACGCCAGAGGAGAGAACGCAACCCATCTCTGCCACAGGAGCGGCCGTGACTGAGCAATCGCCCGAGTTAGCCGACCGGGTTCCAGGAGACGAATCACTCCTCGAACTGCCAACCGACCGGCCGCGTACTCGTGCTGCCGGTAGCCGTAGGGCGGACGAGCCATTCGCCATCACCGGAGTCATGGCCGAACAGGTCGACGCATTGGCTGGTCGGGTCGGGACCGACAGGTGGGTGGTTCTCCAGACCGCATGGCGCCTGCTGCTGCACCGGTACAGCGGGCAGAGACGATTCGTCATGGGTGTCATGGGTGTGCCCGTCGGGTCAGCCAGGGCGCACGAGCACACCACGGAGCCAGGCACCGTCGTCGAGTGCGGCGATCCCGGGCCACTGGGGTTCGACGCGTTGGCCAGAGCAAACGCCTCCGAGCTCGGGTGCCTCCGTGGCAATCCGGCAGAACAACCGGGCGACGGCGGACACCGAGCCGGATCTCGGACCCAGACGGCACGCGCGGTGTTTGCCTGGTACGGCGAGGGGACGACGGTCCACGGCGAGCCGTTGGAGTCTCCCGTGGCCGATGGGAGCACCTTCCGGGCGGAGATCAGACTGACGATGACCGCGACCTCCGCCGGTCTCGACGGTCGGCTCAGCTACGACCCCGAATTGTTCGACCGCGACACCACCCGCCGCATGGTCACTCACCTGATGACTCTCCTGGGCAGCGCATACGCTGATCCGCACACCCCTGCTCGTCTTCTCACCCTGCTGACGTCCGACGAGACCGCCACGATCACCCGCCAGTGGGGCCGGGGCAGGGCAGCCAGTACGCCCGACCTGTGCCTGCACGAGCTGTTCGAGAGGCAGGCGGATCAGGTGCCGGACGCCCTCGCGGTCTCGTGTGGTGAATCCACGCTTACCTATGGGGAGCTGGAGCGTGAGGCCAACAAACTCGCTCGGCTGCTCCGTCAGCGCGGGATCGGGCCGGAATGCCGGGTAGGCATCCTCCTGGGGCGGGAGCCGAGAGTGATCGTCGCGATCCTGGCGATCCTCAAGGCTGGCGCAGCATACGTACCGCAGGACCGCGATCAGCCTCTGGAGCGGACGGCGACCACTCTCGCGGCCGCCGGTGTCAGCCTGACCATCACGGATGCCGACACCGCTGACCTTCTGGTGCCGACTGGTCTTCCCGTTCTGGACGTCGATCGGCATGCCACCGAGCTGCGGGCACAACCGAGCGACCGACCGGAGTCCCTCGCCGCCCCACGCAATCTGGCGTACGTCATCTTCACCTCCGGCTCCACCGGCACGCCGAAAGGCTCGATGATCGAGCACCGAAGTGCCGTGAACTACCTGCTGTGGGCTGATTCCGTGCTGCCCACGGGCCATCGGCAGGGCACCCTGGTGCATAGCCGACTGAGCTTCGACTTCACCGTGCCGTGCATCTTCGTACCCCTCATGAGGGGCGCGGAGGTGGTGTTGCTGCCCGACGGCGCGAGGATCGACAAGGTGGTCGACGCGCTCACCGGCGACGCCGACTTCGACTTCGTCCGGCTCACCCCGTCGCACCTCGAAGTCCTCGAAGGGCAGCTTCGACTGCGGGGCGGAGGACTGGCCACCAGGACGCTGTTCGTCGGCGGTGAACCGCTGCGACTGGAGGTCGTCAGGTCCCTCGCGGCCCGGGCAGCGGGGCTGACGGTGCTGAGCCAGTACGGCGCCACGGAGGTCACCGTCGGCGGTTGCTGCGTGGATGCGACCGCAGTTGCCGCCGCAGGCGGTCGAGGCACCACGCCTCTGGGGCGCCCCAACCCCAACATCGACGTCTACGTGCTCGACGAGAATCTTCAACCGGTCCCGTACGGGGTCGTCGGCGAAGTGGTGTTCGGTGGTTCCGGGGTCGGCCGCGGCTACGTGAGGTCACCGGGTCTCACCGCTGAGCGCTTCGTGCCCGACCACCTCGGCGGCCGCCCTGGCGCCCGCCTGTACCGGACGGGGGACCTCGGACGATACCGCGCGGACGGGACGCTGGAGATCGTCGGGCGCCGGGACCGTCAGGTGAAGGTGAACGGGCATCGGATCGAACTCGGTGACGTGGAGAACGTACTGCACACCCACCCGGGGGTGGATCGGGCCGTCGTAGGCGTGGTCGGTCGTCCGGACGGACGGCGTCGCCTGGTGGCCCACGTGCAGCCTCGCCCGCTGGTGGAACCGGTCACCGCTCGACACCTCCAGGAGATGTGCGCCGCCGCGCTGCCGTCGTACATGGTGCCGGCCAGCATCGTCATCGTGGAGAAGATGCGGCTCACGCCGAACGGCAAGATCGACGTGAAGGCGGTTGCCGATCACGCCGACCGCGTCGGCGACGAACCCGCCCCCCTCAGTGTCGACGAGCAGCGGATTGCGCGGGCGTGGCAGACGGTGCTCGGGGTGGACGTGGTGGAGTCCGCAGACGACTTCTTCGCGCTTGGTGGCGATTCCCTCGCGGCGATGCGCGTGGTCCACCTTCTGGAATCGGCGGAGCATGTCCGGATCGGGTTGGATGACATCTTTGCCCATCCGGTCCTGTCAGCACTGGCGGCGCGGGCGACAAGGGTGGAAAGCCCCGCCCAGCCGGCCGTCGCCGCCGAGGATTCGGCAGGCCAGCCGGCCGGCGGCCTGTCCCCCACCCAAAGCGGTCAGTGGCTCCTGCACCAGGTGTATCCCGAACTACCGATATACAACGTTCCCCTGGCGTACGAGCTCACGGGGCAGATAGACGTGGCCGCGCTGAACCAGGCGTTGCACCTCCTGGTGAGCCGGCACGAGGTGTTGCGCACGTCCTTCCCGGAAAGCCGTGGCGTCTCCACCCTGCGGGTGCATCCCGACGTGAGCGTCAGCCTCGACGAGGTCGATGCGACGGGGAATGACCCAGCGGTGCTGGAGGCGCAGATGCGCCTGGTGGCGCGGACACCCTTCGACCTCGAACGCGCACCCCTACTGCGCGGCAGCCTGGTTCGGCTTCGCCCTGACAGGCATGTTCTGCTGTTCTGCCTGCACCACATCATCTGCGACGACTGGTCGATCGGTGTCCTCACCAAGGAGCTGAGCGAGCTCTACGACAGCATCGTGGAATCACGGCCGGCACGACTGCTGACGCTCGACGTCACGTACTCCGAGTTCGCGGCGTGGTACCAGCGATGGCTCAGCGGCGAACGGCTGGCGCGCCAGCTGGACTACTGGCGTTCAGCCCTCGCCGGCTACGTCCCCTTCGACCTGCCCACCGACAGGCCGCGCCCGAAACAGCGACCGGTGAGCGGCGATCGGGTCGAGGTCGACCTGCCCGGTCCCCTCATGGGCCAACTCCGTGCGACGGCTGAGGATCACGGCTGCACGCTCTTCATGGCGGTCGCCGCGGCGTTCCAGGAACTGCTGGCACGATACGCCGACCAGGACGACGTGGCGATGATCGTGCCGGTCGCGGGCCGCCATCATCCCGGTACGGAGTCTCTCGTGGGGCTCCTGATGAACACGGTCGTCCTGCGCGTCCATACCGGCGGCGCGCCGACGTTCGTGGAGATGATGGAGCGGGTGAGGCAATCGGCGCTCGGCGCGTTCAGCAACTCGGACGTGCCTTTCGTTCGGCTCGTGCAGGAGCTCAGCCCTCCCCGCGACCGGAGCCGCCAGCCCTTCACGCAGGTCGCCTTCGCACTTCAATCGGTCACGCCTGCCCCCGTAACCTTCGCCGGCACGGAGGTCCGACAACTGTCCATTCACAACGGAACTGCCAAGCTTGACCTGATGGTCGAGGTGATCCCCGTTTCGCCGACACGATGGTCGTTGCGCGCCGAGTTCGCTACCGAGATATTCGACCGCGATGCGATACAGGAGTTGGTTCTGCACTTCCGTCAGCTACTCACCGCCGGAGCGCGGGACCCGAAAGCACAGCTCTCGGGGGTGCAGCTGGTGGAGGAGCGCCACCCCTCGTAGACGGCCATAGAGCTTGGTGCTGCCGTCCAGCACCGATGTTCGACTCGAATCAGCCGGATGCACCGGTCGACCCCTCGATACATAGAAATCGGTCAGGAATGAGAAGCGATTACCGCCCCGGCAGGCGAACCGTCATCCTGTGCGTCGCGGCCAGCGATTCCCACGTCGTCGCGAACCACCTCATAGCCTATTTGCTCAGGTCCCGCGGCTTCAACGTGGTGAACCTCGGCGCCTGCACGACGGTGTCCGATATGTGCGATGCACTTCTCCGGTGGCCTGAAGCGGAGGCGGTGCTCGTCGGCAGCCTCAACGGACACGCACGACAGGATCTCGCCGACCTGCCAGCGGCGAAGGAACGCGGCGCGATCACCTGCCCGGTGATCGTCGGGGGCAACCTGTCGGTGGCCGTGACCGACGACATCAGCCAAGAGGCGGCCCTCTACGCCCTGGGGGTGGATCACATCCTCCGCGACCCGTCCACGATCCCCACGGTGCTCGACCAACTCCGGGGGCGACCCGACGGCGAGGTGACCGCATTCTCGGGTGCGCCACGCATCGAGGAGACAGCCGATGGACACCGATGAGCTTCCATCGGCTGCCGATTCGATCGGCTTCATCAAAGGGCTGGACAAGCCCACTGTCTCCGATGTCCTGAGGGCGGCGCAGGCCCAGGGCCTGGTGGCGGTTCAGCCGCGATGCGGTGTCGGCGGTCATGAGCAGATGCGCGCCCTGCTGCTCGCCCTCGAAGAAGGCGCCCACCCCGACATCCTGAGTCTGACGATCGACTCCTACACGCGGCTCAACCAGTTCGACAGGGCGCTGTCGTCGTTGTCCAACGCCCCTGAGGAAATGAACGGCTACCCGTTGGTGACGCATGGTTGGCGGCGCGGACGCGACCTCAACCAGGCGGTCTCGGCCCCGCTGGAGGTACGCCATGGCTCTCCGTTGCCGCACCGACTGTTCGAAACCACGATCGCGTCAGGAATAACGTCCTTCGAGGGCGGCGGGATTTCGTACAACCTGCCGTACTGCAAGGACGTGCCGCTCGCGGCCTCGTTGGACGCGTACGCGGAGATCGACGCGAGGTGCGGCGAGCTGGCTCAGGCGGGCGTGGTCGTCGACCGTGAACTGTTCGGCAGCCTCACCGGCGTGCTCGTGCCGCCGTCGGTCAGTCTCGCGATCAGCGTGTTGGAAGCGGTCATGGCCACCCGTGCCGGAGTGACCTGCGTGTCGATCGCGTATCCGCAGGCCGGCAACCTGGTGCAGGATGTGGCCGCGCTGCGCGCGATCCGGTCTCTCGCGAGCCGCTACCTACCCTCGTCAGTCGACGTCCATCCGGTGCTCCACGAGTTCATGGGTGTCTTTCCGAAGAGCCGCGCCCGTGCCGAGCAACTCATATTCGCGGGAGCCCTGACCGCGAGGCTCGGCGGCGCGGCGAAGGTGGTCACGAAGACGATCCAGGAGGGTTACGGCATCCCGGACGCCTCGGCGAACGTTCATGGCATGCGCCTCGCACGGATCGCGAACGCCCCATTCGTCCGCGCCATCCGGCTCGACGAGGACGCCCTGGAGGAGGAGCAACACTGGATCGAGCGCGAGGTGGATGAGATCGTGGGTCCACTGCTCGGCGCCGCCAATCTTCCACTGGCAATCTCCTCGGCATTCGAACGCGGCTCCCTGGACGTTCCCTTCAGCGCGAGCAGGCACGCGAGGTCGAACGTCATGCCGTGTCGGGATCGTGCCGGCGCGGTCCGCTATCTGGACGCGGGTGGGCTTCCCTTCTCCGAGGACGTCATGCGTCGAAACCGCAGCCTGCTCGATGACCGGTGGCTCACGGTCACCGATCACGACCGGATGCGACTACTGATGGCGGACATCAACTACTTCCTTGAGCCGCCGGGCGAGCAGGATTTCGACTTTGCGCCGACTGTGGTTGATTCGGCAACCCAGGGAGCTGATCCGGAGGAAACGTATGCTGCATGACTGGTTCATCCGGAGCGTCGAGAAGTATCCAGACGAGCCCGCGCTGATCGCCGACGGACAGCAGTTCAGCTATGCCGAGCTCGACGGGATCTCCCGCAGCATCGGCCACCGCCTGCTCGCCGAGGGCGTCGACCGGCCGCGAATCGGCCTGCTGTCCACGCGTACCGTCGAGACCTACGCGGCCTACCTCGCGGGGCTGCGGATCGGCGGTGTCGTCGTGCCGCTCGACCCTGCCCATCCTGCCGATCGCCTGGCCGTGGTCGCCCGCTCGGCCGGCCTGGACTTCGTCGTCGCCGACGACACGGCGGACGCCGCACTCCTGGACGCGCTCCCGGCCCGTGTCGTACGCGTCGAATCGCCGTCGGCATCGGACACCACTGCCGGATCGGCATCGCGGGACAGCTTTCCCGACTGGACGGGCAATCCTGACGACCTCGCCTATCTGCTGTTCACCTCGGGCTCGACGGGCCAGCCCAAGGGCGTGCCGATCAGGCACGGCAACGTGGACCCGTTCATCGATCTCAACGTCGCCCGCTACGGGATGGAACCAGGCTGCCGACACTCGCAGATGTTCAGCCTGACGTTCGACCTGTCGGTCTTCGACATGTTCGTCACCTGGGGATCCGGTGCCGCTCTGGTGGTGCCGTCGGCCGACGACCTCTACGATCCGGTCGAGTTCGTCAACAAGCACCGGTTGACGCACTGGTTCTGCGTACCCTCTCTGGTTTCCATGGCCACCCGAGCGCGGCTGCTGTCTCCGGGATGCATGCCGTCGCTGCGCTGGAGCCTGTTCTGCGGGGAGCAGCTCACGCTCAACCAGGCGCAGGCATGGGCCGAGGCGGCGCCGAACAGCACGTTGGAGAACCTCTACGGGCCGACCGAGCTCACGGTTGCGATGACGTCATATCGCCTACCGAAGGAACGCGGCGCCTGGCCGGCGACATCCAACGGAACAGTGCCGATCGGCGCGGTGTACCCGCATCTGGACTTTCAGATCGATCCAGAATCCGGCGAGCTGCAGGTGCGGGGCTCCCAGCGGTTCCACGGCTATCACGACGCCAAGGACAACGAGGGACGGTTCATCGAACCCGCCCTTCCTCAACCCGGGTCCGACCGCCCCGAACCAGGGCCTGAGGCGTGGTACCGCACCGGCGACCGGATCGCCCTCGAAAATGGAATCCTCGTTCACCTGGGTCGCCTGGACCACCAGGTCAAGATCCGTGGATACCGGATTGAGCTACCCGAGATAGAAAGCGCCATGCGAATGTGGGCAGGAGTCGATGACGCGATCGTCCACGCGGTCGCGCACCTGGACGGGCAACTCGAGCTCGCCGCCGCCTGCACCGGTGACGTTCCGTCAGGACGTGAACTACGCAAACTGCTTCGCCCCCACCTGCCCGACTACATGATCCCTACGCGCATCGCGGCCTTGGACGGCCTTCCGGTGAACGATCGCGGCAAGACCGACCGGACGGCCTGTGCGGGACTGCTGCAGAAGAGGTTCGCGCGCTGAGTTCGGCCGTCCGGAGCATGGTGAACGGGAAGGCGATGTCTTCAGCGGGCAGGGTGGAGTGCGTTTCTCTTCGGTGACTGCCCGCCCGCGTGGTGGCCTCAGCGGCGAGCAGCCGGGCAGAGTCCGAGTTTGTCCCTTCTACTTCTTCTGGAGAATCTGATGCCCATGGACCAACTTGCGCGGAAGTCGCTGGAGGAGTCGATGTGCGCCCTGTTCGCCGAGTGTCTCGACATCGATACCGTTTCGGTGACGGACGACTTCTTCGACGTCGGTGGCCACTCGCTGCTCGCGGCTGAGGTCGTGACGAGGATCAACGTCGAATTGGCGGTCGACCTGAGGCTCCGTGACTTCTTCCGCAATCCGACTGTCGCGGACGTCTGTGAGCTCATCGCCGAACAGGAGGGCGTCGTCCGGAGCGAGCGCTCGTGAGGACGCCCAGCGCCGCCGCTCCGGCCCTGTCCTCGTCGGACAGCGCCTCGGCCAGCGGCCCGACAACGGCGGGAGTCAGCTTCCAGCGGTGGCTGTCCCACGGCGGTCACCGCTCGGCGGTTGAGAGCCGGAGTTGAGGAGCACCGGCGCGAGCAGGGTGCCTCGTTCGGTGGTGCCGCGGATGACGGTGCTCGGGTCCCTGACCAGTCGGGAGGTGAGACCGGTGAGCCCGGCCGGTCCGTAGTGCAGCCCCCACACCGCGTGCCAGTCTCGCACCGGGCCGCCCTGCTCGTCGTAGCCCGGTTCGATCCGGGGCACCACCCGCCGCTGCACGATGTACCTGCCGTCCCTGGCCGCCGTGGTGAGCGCGGCGCGCCACGTCGTGTCGTCAACCGTCCAGCCGGCCACCGTGCCCTCCCCCCGGGCCAGCGTGGTCGGTTTGAGGATGTTGTCGGACCTGTCGCGGATCAGACCGGTCAGGTCGTACGACGCGTCGATGCGGGTCGCCTGGGGCAGGATCCGGCGCAACGCAGCGCGTTCGGCCTCGGTCAGCGCGCCCTGCACCGCGGGCAGCTGCACCAGGGCGAGGCAGGACTTGCTGTTGAACACGTCATGCGCCGGTACGGTGACCACCGGCGGCATGGTGTCGTCCGCTGCGGGGTGCAGCCGCCGCCAGGCGATCGCCGGTTCCGGCTCGGCGGCGAGTTCCTCCAGGTTGAACAGCCGCAGGATCGCGCTGGCTCCGGCGACACCGTCGGCGATGGTCCCGTCGGGTTTCGACAGATCGGCGATTTCTGCCAGCCGAGTCCGGAAGGGGCGCGTCTCGATCCGCTCGGCCATCGGCTGCCATGCGGCGGCCCACTCCGCGAGTGCGCCGGTCGCCTCGACCATCAGCACCTCCCTGAGCTCGCCAGGCCTGCCGGCTTCCTGCTCCGGCGCCGCTGCGTCCAACACGTCGACCAGGCCGGTGACGGAATCGAGGTGACGTAGTCCGTGGCGCTCGGCGAAGGAACTGAATCGTGGGTCGGCCAGGATCGCGGCAGCCAGAGGTGCCCGCCGCACCCCGCCGACCGCGGTGCTCAAACCCAGCTCGATCACCTTGAAGCCGGTGCCGTCGTGGATCAGGTCGGCGCGGCCGTACCGGACGAGGCGTGGCAGGTCGGTGTCGACGAGCATCGGGCGGATCGCCGCCGGCGCGTCGGTCAGCGCGCCGAACGCGGCCAGGCTGCCGCCCGCGAGAAGATCGGGCAGTCTGCCGACGACATCGAGCAACACCTCGAAGTCGGCGTAGAACGAAGCGATCTCACGCTCCGCGACGAACATCGGGCGCGGGAAGGTCCGCGCCGCGAGTTCCGGCCCCAGCACCGCGACCGCGTGATCGGCTGGCAGGTCGGCCGGCAGCTTGCCGGCTCCGACCGCCCTCAGGTAGTCCGCGGCGGGGTCGGAAAGGAACACCGGGCCGGTGGAGCCCATCAGGCGCCCCCTGCCCTGGTCGCGACGCGCAGGTGGTGCGGCGTGCCGTGGCAGGAGCGGCTCGGCGTCGGCCGTCCAGGCTGACAGGAGCAGGGCATGGTCTGCCTCCAACTGGCGCAGCAAGCGGTGATCGGCGTGCAGGAGTTGACAGCGACCGGGAACGGGTCGCCTGGTCGAAGGTGGCTGTCGACGGAGTGGAAGGACTCGGTTCCTCCTTGGCTCCGACATCACGAAGAGGTCGAACCCGAGGGCTGGAAGGAGCCGCTGCCAGCGGTCGACGAGTGATCAAGGCCATGATCAGCCATAACTGCCTGTTTGGCAACGAGGGAGTTGTCGGTCCCCGGGTTCCCGCACCGGGTTGCCGCCCATCAGCTCGCTGCCGACGTGAGCACGACCGAGTCCGGCCCGGTCCGGGCAACCCCGCCGCCTGTTGCCGCACGCCGGCGAAAGCCTCGCTGACGCGGGCACGACGGCGGGCGGCTGGGCACTCCGTCGCGCCGCCGGCCAGCGGGCGTGGTCACCGAGGGCGGAAGCGACGATGAGAGTGGGATGAGGCCGCCGATGAAGATCGCCACGACGAGCGTCATGAGGATGGCGGCGGCGCCGCGGCGTGCCCGGCCGCGGCGCCGCCGGACGTCAGGGGGTGCTGCCGGTCACCGTGGTGCCGGTCTTGGTGATGCGGTACGTGGTCCGCGCGCCGCTCCAGAAGTGGAACGTGAGGGTGACGGCGCCATCGTCGACCTCGGCGAAGAACTCGGGCTTGAGAAGGATCGTCGACGCGGCGTAGTCGGGCTGGAAGTGCTGCCAGAACTCCTCGTACGGGGTCCAGTCCGCCGGTCCGGCGGGACTGCCGTCGGCGTACTTCGCCTCCATGGCGGCAGTTGGTCGCCGCGGAACTGGGTCGGGACGGCGAACGACTGCGTCGTCCCCGTCGCGGCAGCCTGGGTCGGCGGGTCGGAGGTGACGACGTCGATCCGCCACGGCACGCCCGCCGAGAAGCGGGCCTCGATGCTGGCGTTGACGCCGTACGCCCGGTTGCCGGCCAGCCGGGTGAGCGCGGCCGGGGTGAGCGTGAGCGTGTTGCCGGAGACGGTGTGGTCGGCACCGTTCGCCAGCGCCGTGCTCCCCTGCCACAACCCCTGGAAGGTCAGGCCGTTGAGGTTCAGCGTCAGCGACTTCGCCGGGATCGCGCACCTTCTGCCCCTGCTCGCGAGCCAGGTGAGTCTAGGTGGTCAGCCCGCCCCGCGAGCGGCCCAGCGCATGATCGGCCGGCTCGTCGTGCACGCCACCTGGCGGTTCCTTCTGCAGATGCCCGTCGATGCGGGCGCTGGCGGCGTGTTGGTGGGCGCGGCTGGTCATCGAGTCCACGCTCACTGTCCAACCGATCCGGCCCTGCGCATCGCCCGCGGTCTGCAACGCCGACAGGATCTTGTCCTCAGGTCCCGTCCCGCTGCCACCGGCGGAACAGGCCGTAGACGGTGGGCCACGGCGCGGACTCAGCCGGGACATCCCGCCATGGGGCGCCGATGCGGATCCGCCACCGGATCCATCAATGAGCTGTCGTTTCTCCCACTTCAGCGGACGACCTGTTTTTGGCGCGGGAGGCAGCAGCGGAGCCAGAACAGCCCACTGCCCGTCGGTCAGGTCATGCCGCCTCGTCAGCCGACCTGGCGGCCTGCTCGATCTTCGCGCAGTAGGCTGCACGGGCTTCCTCGTCGATCTGGTTCTCGTGTTCGGCGCGCAACCCGGTCCGGCCGTCGAGGCCCTCGCGCAGGATATCGGCGTGCCCGGCATGCCGGATGGACTCGCCGAGGACATGGACCATGATGGCGAACAGGTTCGTGTCGGCATAAGGCTCCGGCCACCACGGCACGTGGCCGGGGGCGTCGAGGGGAAGCGCGGTGATCGTCGCGTCCGAGTGTTCCCACATGCGCCGGTAGAACGCGATGATCTGATCGCGGGTCTCGTCCTCGGTCGCCCACAGATCGCTGCCGTTGGAGTCCTGCCACCGGGGCAGCGGTTCCGGGGAAGGGCGGTCGAAGACCTCGCCGAAGTACCTGGCCTCGACGGTGGCCACGTGTTTGACCAGGCCGAGGAGGTTGGTCCCGGTCGCTGTCAAAGGTCGGCGGGCGTCGTATTCGGACAAGCCGTCGAGTTTCCAGAGCAGCGCCTTGCGGTCCCGCCGCAGTCTCCCGTGCAGGTTGGCTTTCGCGAAATCATCAATCATGCGGCATGAGCCTGCCATGGGCTACTCGTGGTCTCAAGATCCCGTACGTGGTCCGCAACGACCGGCAGAGCCGAGGCCTGGCCATGGCCACCGCCCTGACCTGCTACAAGAAGCTCGCGAGACTTGCCACGTGAGACAACCTCTTACGAAACACGCCTTAGTGCCGGCCCGCCCCCGACAGAGGCGAACCGGAGCACTTTCATCTCGACTTCGGGTACTGCTCCGCCACGTCCCTGGACAGCACAGCTAGGCCGCGCTCCGGTCGAAGAGGTCGGCCGTCGCAAGGTCGAACAGGCTGTGTACGCGAAGGATGCCCTCGGGCGCCGCGGCCCCGTACGTCTGCTGCCGGTCCAGCCAGCATCCCCGTAATCCCGCGGCGGCGGCGGCTAAGGCATCGCCCTGAAGATCGTCACCGACGTACAGAACCTCGGAGGGTTCCCAGCCCATCCGCTCGCAGGCGCCGAGGAAGCTTGTGGGATTCGGCTTCGAAGCACCGACGTCGGAGGGCGTGAACAGCGGTGGCGTCGAGGGGAGACGGAGCGAGGCCAGTTTAGCTTCCTGCTGCGCGCGATCGCCGTTGCTCAACACCGCCACACCGGCGGGTGCCCCGCCGAGGAAACGCATCACCTCCGGGACGTCGCTATACGCTGCCCAGGAATTCTCATAGTGGCGCAGGTAGAGCGTGAAGAGGTCATCGGCTTGGTCGTCGCTCACGGCTCCGGTTTCTCGGCCGTAGGCGGACAGCACACCGCGGAGCCTAGCCCGCCGTTGTTCCTGGAAGGTCATTGTCTTGTCCAAGTACGCCCGCATGTGGACGGCCTCCAGCCGCTGCCACTCCGTGTGAGCCTCGTACCGCGCCTCCTCGTCGAGGTCGGGAAGCCATTGCAGGCAGGCGGCGAGGAACGCCTTCTCCGCGGCACCCTTGTGGTCCAGCAGAGTGCCGTCCAGGTCCAGCAGGACGGCTTTCACCCGCATCGTCATCACACGACTCCCTGGAAGTCGACCGCTGTCCGCACGGCGCTCACGGTATCGCGGGTCATGGTCCATGGATTTCCCCGTAACCGGACCAGGGCATCACCGACCACTCGACCGGCAGCCGGACAAGCCCTTCCTTTGCCACCTTGAAGACGCCTTGTGGATCCGCGGAAACACAATCAGCCCGTGGCGCTCCCTGATGCTCAATCGCAGTCCGGGCGCCCACTGGAGCACCTTCATCGCCGACCGATCAGCGACGGTCATGCAGGCGTCCGGGAACCGCATCGCTCGCGGTGTCGTACAGGCGCTGGAGAGCCAGTCATCAACACCGCCCGCTACATGGGCCGGACCGAACGCTCCCTGTGCGTGGCGTCCAACCGCGGCCACCGGCGCATCTACGAGCGCATCGCCGCGCACGACCCGGACGGCGCGGCCGAGGCCATGTTCACCCACATCACCGAGGCCTGGCTGGTCCGCCGCAGCGGTTCGGGCAAGCCGACCCGCCTGCAACGCTGACCCGGCCAGGAGGCCGGCGCTCAGGATCCTCGCCATCCCGGCCCGACGTCAGGCGGCGCCGGCCCCCGCGTCGCGAGGGCCAGCGCCGCCTGACCCGTCTGCGTCACGAGAACTGCGCGAAGAACCTCCAGATCTCACCCTTGGTCCAGGTGGTGACGCCACTCTCGGCGTACGTCCCGTCCACCGGTCCGGGCATGTGACCGTTGTCGAACGCGGCCCACTGGACCGGGTAGCCGGCCCTGCAGCCGGAGTAGGTGGTCGTGATGTGCGTACGGCTGCCCGGCCCCGGCTCGGGCGGGTTCTGGGCGGTGCAACCGTTGTTCCGGACGAACGTGTCGCGCAACGACCGCCCCTGCGAGATGTTCAGGACGTTGTCCGAGATGCCGTGCAGCCCGAAGTACGCGATGGGCTGCGTACCGCCGCTGCACCCGCTGATCTGTGCGCCGGAGATGACCGCGACCGCCCGGAAGACGGTAGCCCGCGCGCAGGCGAGCGCATAGCTCATGCCGCCGCCCCAACTGAAGCCGAGGGCGAACCGCTGCCTCGGGTTGACGCAGAGGTCACTCTCGATCCGTCTGATCATGTCGTCGACGAAGGTGACGTCCTCACCGCCGGCGTTGCCCCAGCCGTTGCCAATTCCCTGGGGCGCGACCAAGATCGCGCTGTTGTTCGACTGCTCCTGCTGCCCGTAGTAGGACCAGGCCGTCCCGCTGGTGCCGCCCGAGGATATCTCCTGCATGGTGCCGCCGCGCCAGTGGAACGCGAAGATCAGCCGGTAGGGGTTGTTGCTGTTGTAGTTGGTGGGCACCCGCAGGATGAAGGAGCGGCTCTTGCCGTTGCTCTGAATCGTGTGCGTGCCGCTGGACAGCGTCGGTGCCCTACCGCACCCGGTGCCTCCAGACGGCGGGTTGCCGCTGTCCACGCGGACAAGCTGCCACTGCTGGTTGGCACCGTTCCAGTCGGAGTACTGCACGATGTTCCCACCGTCGGCGGTGGAGGCACCCTGCACCTCCACGACCTTGCCGCTGTGCCGGCTGATCAGCCGGACGTGACCGCCGTCCGAGTCCGCGAGCCGGAACTGCTGGTTCGTCGCGTTGGTGTCGGACCACTGCACGATCGCTCCGCCGTCGGCGGTCGACCAGTTGTGCACATCGAGGACCTTGCCGGAGTGCCGGGACTTCAGCCTGTAGTAGCCGCCACCTGAGTCCAGGAACTGCCACTGCTGGTTCGCCCCGTCGTTCCGCGTCCACTGGCTGATCCGCGCACCGTCGTTGGTGGCCGAGGCGTACAGGTCCAGCGCCTTGCCGCTGTTCCTGTTCAGCAAGACGTACCAGGCGCTGGTGTCCACGGTCGCCGCAGCCGCGGGGGCCGCGTCCACGGCGACCAACGTGCTGGCCGCGATGACCGCCGCAGCCGTCGCGGCCAGCCCTGACCGCCAGCGATGTCTCGGTGGAAGGGCGCGACGACCCGCACCGATGGCATTCATGGTCCACTCCTCTGGTCGGGGTCACCCGCGAGCGGAACGCATGCGGGTGGCCTGGCGTGCGTGCCGACGTCTGGTGGCGTCAGCACGGTGTTCGTCGTACGGGCGCGATGCGGCCACCGGCGCACGTCCCTGGCCGGTTGCCCGCCTGCGGTGGCGCGAACGGATGCTGTCCGCGCCACCGAACGGAGGACCAGCTACCCGATGCGGATCAGCTGCCATTGCTGGTTGTTGCCGCCCCAGTCGGTGTACTGAACGATGTTCGCCCCGTCGGCGGTGGACCCGCCCTGCACCTCCACGGCCTTGCCGCTGTTGCGGTTGACCAGGCGCAGGTAACCCCCGGCCGACTCGGCGAGGCGGAACTGCTGGTTCGTGCCGTTGCCGTCGCTCCACTGCACGATCGCCGCACCGTCGGAGCCGGAGAAGTTGTAGACGTCCAGCACCTTGCCGGAGAGCCGGGACTTCACCCGGTAGTAGCCGCCGCCGGAGTCCACGAACTGCCACTGCTGCTGGTTGCCGTTGTTGCGGGACCACTGGGTGATCCGGGCGCCGTCGTTGGTCGCGAGGTTGTAGACGTCCAACGCCTTGCCGCTGTTCCGGTTCACCAGCACGTACCAGGCGCTGGTGTCGACCGGGGAGCCCGGCGGAGGCGTGGTGGGCGGGTTGGTGCCGGCGTTGAGGGCGTTGAGAACGGCGTCGTACGCCGCCTTCTTGTTGCCCGACCGGTCGAACAGCAGGGCGTCGTCGTCGCCGCGCCAGGAGTCGCTGTCCCGCACCCCCCAGACCGTGATGCCGTTGCAGCGCGCGACGGCCAGGCAGGCGCGGGTGACCGTGGCGAAGATGTTGGCCTGGTTGGAGCCCTTCATGACGTCGAGTTCGGTGATCTGGACGTCGACGCCGAGGTCGGCGAAGCGCTGCAGGTTGGCCTGGTAGTCCCCCGGGATCGAGGTTCCCAGGTGGGACTGGAACCCGACGCAGTCGATCGGCACGCCCCGGGACTTGAAGTCCCGCACCATGTTGTAGATACCGGTCGACTTCGCATTGACGCCGTCGGTGTTGTAGTCGTTGTAGCACAACTTCGCGCCGGGATCGGCCGCCCTGGCGGCGCGGAACGCCGCCTCGATCCAGTCGTTGCCCGTGCGCTGCAGGTTGGAGTCACGCCGACCGCCGCTGCCACCGTCGGCGAACGCCTCGTTCACCACGTCCCAGGAGTGGATCTGGCCTCGGAAATGGGTGGCGACCTGGGTGACATGGTTGATCGCGGCGTTGCGCAACGCGCTACCGGAGAGGCTCTGCGCCCAACCCGGCTGCTGCGCGTGCCAGAGCAGGGCGTGACCCCGCACGCTCATGCCGTTGGCCCGAGCGTGACTGACGAGACGATCACCGCCCGTGTAGCTGAACCGACCCTGTTGCGGCTCGGTGGCGTCCCACTTCATCTCGTTCTCGGCGACAACGCTGTTGAACTCGCGGTTGAGAATGCCAACGTACTGGCTGTCGGAGAGCTTGCCCGTCGCGACGGCCGCGCCATAGTAGCGACCCTTCTCGGCGGCGGACGCTTTCAGGGTCGTCCCGGCACTGGCCGTCGGGGCTGGCGCCACCGTCATGCCCGCGGTCAACGCGACGGCGAGGGCCATCGTCGACAGCAGGGTTCTCATGGATCTCATGGCATTCCTTTCCAGTGAATCCGGTGGTGGTGATGAGCCAGTTCGTTCGGGCAAGCCGGTCCGGGACGGCGGACGCGGCTCGCGGACGGTCAGACGGGTGGGTGGCGACGCCGCCCAGGTGCGCTCCGCCGGTCGTCGTCGGCCGGTCCGCGCTGGCACGGGCAGTCCGACCGGCTGTCGCACACAGCTGCTGATGGTCCTGAAGCGACGTCCACGCACCCCTGGGGATGCCCTGGACGCGAGGTTCGGCCAGCGGGCTCGCCCGGTGAGCCACAGGTGCCGTCATCCTCGACATCGAGAGTGAGCGATAACATCCCGTTCGTCAATACGTGCCGGCGCCGCAATGCCCACACCTCCGGGGCACAGTCGGAGCGCGCCGGGCGCGGCGCGCATCGCCGGGGGCGCACGTCCGCGAGATCGGGTTCGGGGAGCGAGAAGCCGGCGTCGGCCCCGCCGGACCGCGACATCCCGACTGGGTGCCCGGGCCGGCAACCTCGGTCAGGGAATCGATGTCAAGTCATGTTAGCGATATCATGACCCCGGCCGAACGGCGAGTTCCGCGCTGCGCCCTGACGCGCTGCGGGCGTGCGTCAGGTTCTGACCGCGCGATCCGGTGCGCTGGACGCGCTGATCACCGAGGAGACCGCCCAGGCGGCCCGGGACGGCGTGGTGTTCGTCCCCCCAATGAGCCGATCCCAGGTGCGGGACGCGATCACCGCTGCGGACGTCCCAGGGCGAGCAGCCGCGGCCGCGTCGGCAGCAGCCTCATGACGTTGGCCGCGCCGACGACGTGGGCGGCGTCCTGGACAGCGAGAGTCATGACTTCAACCGTATCGTTGAACAACGCTGTTGAGAGTTCTGCGCGATGTCGGCGAGAGATCCGTGGGGAACCCTCAAATCGGGTATCACCGGGGCGGCGCGGCGTCAGCACACCTCCCGCGAGGAGGCGAAGCAGCGCGCCAGCGGCGGGCCGTCGTGCTGCCAGAAGTTATCGATGCCCGTCGAGATTCGGGACCGGGTTGATGCGGATCAGGGCAGAGGTGTGCGCACGAACGCCACGGCCAAAACTCCGATAAGAGGGTGGCTGCCCTTCCCCTCGTAGCCTGGAGGCCAGAGCTTGAGGGATAGAGGTTAAGCGGCTGGTGAGACGCGACGATATTCCGCCGGTTCGCCCCCACGACCTGCGCCACGGAGCAGCCACGATGGCGCTCATGGCCGGTGCCGACAAGAAGGTGGTTCCGTCGCGTCCAACGGAGTGGTGTACGACTGGCCCGTGATGGGCGTGTTGCGTAGATCGGAGACGGCCGCCGCGTGATCTGGCGGCAGATCAGGTCGAACAACCCGCAGGAGCGGTTGAACAAGGAGATCCGCCGCCGCACCGACGTCGTCGGGATCTTCCCCGACAGGCCGGCGATCATCCGCCTCGTCGGCGCCGTCCTTGCCGAGCAGACCGACGAATGGACTGAAGGCCGCCGTTACTCGGGCCTGGAACTACTGGCCAAAGCCCGCCTGATTACCGTCGACACCGACCAACACGACACCGACGACACCGAGCCGACCCCGATCGCCCTTGGCCTGGTTGACGTGTCGGCGAGTTGCGTGACGATCCGGACCGGAGCGCCGAGATCCAGGCGGCAATGGCTGGAGAAGCGCCGCCGACTTTCCGGACGGCAGCCGGGCGTCGGGTGGTCGCCTGCCCCGCCCCGCCGCCCTGATCGTCCTCCACCGTGGCCGTCGTCATCCGGTGGCCCGGAAAGCACGCTCGCCGGGCACCGGGAAGGACCGCACCGCGCGGACCGGAACGGTGCTGGCAAGCGCCGCCGCGTGACCGGCCGGGGCAGGCAGGTCGTGCAGATGGACAGGGATGCGCGGCCAGCCGGGAACGCTGCCCACGGTGACCGTCGGCCCGCTCACGTCCAGCTGGCCGGGCGGTGCCCGCAGCCCGAATCCCGTCAGCTTCATCGCCGCTTCCTTGCGCGTCCAGGCGGTCAGGAACCAGCCGGGCCGATCGGCGGGGGGCACCCGGGCGAACAGCGCCCGTTCATTGGCGGTCAGCGCGACCGCGGCGAGACCGTCGGTGTCCCGGTCCGAGCTCGACCGCTCGACGTCCACCCCGATCAGACCGACTCCGGCCACCGCCAGCAGCACCCAGTCCTCGGTGTGCGAGACGGAGTAGTCGACCCGGGAATCAGCGAACCTAGGCCGGCCGTGCGTCCCCGCGCAGTACTGGCAGTCGCGGTCGATGCGTACCTGGGCCGGCGGTACGCCGAGATAGCGGGAGCCCAACCGGCGCTGGGCCGCGCGGGAGGTCACGAAGACGTCCCGCGCCGGCGAGCCGAGCAGGCCCTCGGCCCGGAGGCGCTCGGCCGGGTCGAGCAGGTCGACGCGACCGCCACCCGGCCGGACCGGCACCCACCAGGTGTGCGGCTGTCCGGCCGCGGGCACCTTCGGCGGGCCCGGGACGGTAGCGGGCGGCGGGCCGTCCGGCGCGGCGGGCAGCACGGCGGTCGCCGGCGGTGCTCCGAGGTCTCCAGCCGTCACCGGGTCACCCGACCAACCTGGAGCGGGTCGACAGCGCCGCCAGCGGTCGCGCGGTCGGCCGGGCCGGCGCCGGCTGCCCGAGGCCGGCCAGCAGATGCGCGACGGCGGCGGCGAGCTGGGGGTCGGCCCCGGCCAGCACGCCCTGCGGCGGGTCCGGCACGACGACGTCCGGCACGACGCCGTGGTTCTCCAGGCCGGCACCGATGCCGTCGAAGACGTAACAGAACTCCGGTTGCGTGGTGACCGTGCCGTCGACCAACTCGTGGCGTGGCCAGGTGGCGATGGTGCCGCCCCAGGTCCGGTTCCCGATCAGCGGCCCCAGGCCGAGCTGCCGGAACATGTGGCTGAAGATCTCCCCGTCCGATCCGGTGTGCTCGTTGATGAGCACCGCCATCGGGCCGCGCGGCGACTCGACCGGGTACGGGGTGGCGCCGCTCCAGCGCCCGTGTTCGGCGCCACCACGGCGCCGGGCGAGCCGGTCGAGCAGCAACGGCGAGACCTGTCCGCCGCCGTTGAAGCGCACGTCCACCACCAGCCCGTCCCGGTCGAGCTCGGAGAGGAAGCCCCGGATGAAGTCGGCGTAGCCGGTCCGGAACATGTCCGGCACGTGCAGGTAGCCGAGCCGGCCCCGCGAGGTGGATGCGACCAGGGCGCGGTTGCCCTCCACCCAGTCACGGTAGCGGGCCCGGCCCTCGGCCCGGATCGCCCGCACGCACACCCGGCGCGGGGCGGCGCCGTCGCGCAGCACCGTCAGCTCGACCTCTCGGTCGGCCTGGCCGACCAGCAGTTCCCCCGGCCCGGCCGGGCCGACGGGTTGCCCGTCGATGGCCACCACCGCGTCACCCGGGCGCAGGTCGACACCGGGCCGGTTGCACGGCGAGGTGGCATCGGGGTTCCACGGGTCACCGCGCAGGATGCGCTCGATGCGCCACTGTGCCGGCGGATCGCCGACCCCGCTGGTGGTGGCGCTCCAGTCCACTCCGAGAAACCCCTGCGCCTGCTCGACAGGCCGGCGGTAGTCACCACCGTGTTCGTAGGCGTGCGAGGTGGCCAGCTCGCCCTGCAGTTCCCAGAGCAGGTCGGAGAGCTCCGAGCGACACCCGACCAGATCCACCAGGGGCAGGTAGCGCTGGTACAGCCCGTCCCAGTCCAGCCCGGACATCTCGGCGTGCCAGAAGCTCTCCCGCTGCAGCCGCCAGGTCTCGCGGTACATCTGCCGCCACTCCGCGGCCGGCTGGATCGACACCCGCAGCCGGGTCAGGTCTACCCAGCCGTTCTTCCGGGTCGGCGGGGCGCACCGGGCGTACGGGTCGTCGTCGGCGTCCTCCGCGTCCTCGGCGGCGAGCACCCGCAGCCGGTCACGCACCTGGCAGAGCAGCGTGCCGCCGTCCGGGCTGGCGCTGATGTCGTCGACCCCGAGCAACTGCTCCTCGGTGACCTCCGCGGTCTGCAGGTCGACCACGGTGGCCATGCCGACGGGGGCAGCGTCCGGCTTGACCGGGTCCGGCGCGGTGACCGGCACGGTGTGCAGGAGCACCCTGTCGGGCAGTCCGACGATGCTGGCGTACCGCCCCTCCGGTACCGGGAACCCGACGATCCGGCGATCGATGTCGGTGAGGTCTATCTCGACGAACGGCGGTCCGGCTCCGGCCTCGGTGCCCCGCCGCGCACCGTCGACGGGCCGCGGCACGAACGGCGACGCCTCGGTGGCCCGCAAGGTCACCAGGTACGGCCGGTTGCCGAAGGGGAAGCCGACGTCGAAGCGCACCTGGTCGTGCTCCGGGGTGAGGTCGCGCTGGCCAAGGAAGTAGAGGTAGCGCCCGGCCGGGTCGAACGCCGGCCGGCTGTCGCGCAGCACCGGTCGGGTGACCTGGAACGAGCGCCGTAGCGCCACCTCCGCCAGCTTGATCGCCGAGGTGCGCGGCGTGTCCGGGAACGTGTAGGCGAGCCACCGGCCATCCGGCGACCAGGCCAGGTCCTCGATCCGCTCGAACGCACTGCTGTCCAGCAACCGCGGTGTCGGCAGCACGCTGTCGGTGTCCAGCAGCCACAGCTGCTGGCGGTTGGTGGCGAAGGCCACCTGGCCGGACGCCGACGAGGCGACCAGCTCGGTGACGCAGCCGATGTCGGTGAGCGGGATCTCCACCGAGGCGGCCCCGCCCTCGGCCGGGAAGAGCACCAGCCGCTCGTCCGGTCGGTCGTCGGCGGCGACCGCGACCAGCCGGCGGCCGTCGGCCAACCAGCTCAGCAACCGGTGCCGCGTCCTTTCGGCGGTGCCGTGTCGACGCACCGGGCCGGACCAGTGCGCCATGGTGAACGCCTTGCCCCGCGCGACGAGGGCCAGGTTGGTGCCGTCCGGGCTGAGGCGGGCGCTGTCGAGGAACTCGGCGGCCGAGACGATCCGCCGGGCCTGCTGGCGGCGCGAGCTCGCAAGTGAGACGTCGAGCCGCCGGGACGCCTCACCGGGGGCGTCCAACGCGTACAACCGGGCACCGGCGTGGTAGACGAGCCGCTGTCCGTCGGTGCTCAGACCACGGGCGTAGAAGTCGCGGTGTCCGGTGTGCCGGGTCAGCGCGCTGCCGTCCGGCCGGCACGAGTAGACGTTGCCGGTGCCCTCGTGGTCGCTGATCAGGAAGATCCGGTCACCGACCCAGCACGGGTTGGCCACGTTGCCGGGCAGCGCCAGCCGGGTGAAGGAGCCGCTGCCGTCGTGGTCGACCCAGAGTTCACCGGCGGCGCCCCCGGTGTACCGCTTGCGGCGGGCCGGGTCGGCGAGGTTGCGCCCGATCACCAGCGCGCCGCCGGGGCCGTACGAGAGGGTGCTGGCCGCGCCGTGGTCGAGCAGCCGGGTCGGCCCGCCGTCGACCCCGACGGCGAAGAGCCGGTAGCCGAAGCCGGTCGGCTGCTCGGCGGTGCTGGCGTAGATGATCTCGTCGTGGTGCGGGTGCCAGCCGACCACCACGCACCGGGCCGCCTGGAAGGTGAGCCGGCGGGCCGGGCCGCCGGCCAGCGGCAGCAGGTAGACCTCGCTCGGTCCGTCGTCCGAGCCGACGAACGCCACCAGCTTGCCGTCCGGGGACAACCGGGGGTGGGCGTACTCGGTGCCGCCGGCGGTCAGCCGGCTCGCCGGTCCACCCGCGAACGGCACCCGCCACAGGTCGTCCCCGGCGGTGAACACCACGGTGTCGCCGGCGACGGTGGGGAACCGCAGGTAGCCTCCGGTCGCGCCATCGGTGTTCACCGGGCGCGCTGGGTCATCGCGCGGATCCGCTCGGCGACCGCGGCGCGGCGGTCCTCGACCTGGGACCGCTGTGCCTGCGCGTCCTGCTGGTTCTCCGACCAGTAGCAGGCGGTGCGCCACTGCCCCACCGTGTACGAGTCGTAGGCGCAGCGCACCCGGCGCTGCGCGGCCAGGTTCTCTGAGGACAGCAGCATGGTGTTGTGTTCGAGCACCTGGTTCACCACGACCCGCATGTTCAGCTCGGTACGCAGGAAGGTGTGCGCGGCGGCCACCGCCGCGGCGCCGAAGGCCCCCCGGAACCGGGGCAGGATCCCGAACGACAGCTCGCAGCACTGGCTGCGCCAGTCGATGGTGGTGATCCAGGCGAACCCCACCACCTGCTCGCGTGGGCCGCAGAGGGTGAAGTGCCGCTTGATGTCGTGTTCCTCGGTGATACCCACCCGCTGGCGGTGCTCCAGCACGTCGTCGCCGGTGACGACCGCGTAGTCGGTGAGGTTCGCCTGGAACCGCGACTCGCGCATCAGCGCGGTCCGGATGGGGATGTCGGCCTCGGTGAGATGCCTGACCGTCACGAACGGCACGTGTCCTCCCCACGGACGAAGTACACCGACACATCCTGGTAGGCGCCGGACTGGTAGCGGTGCTCGCGCAAGGTGCCGACCCGGGTGAACCCACAGTCGTGCAACGCCAGCACCGGCGGGCTGTCCGCCGGCACCAGGGCGACGAACGAGGTGCACCGCTGGTAGTTGCCGAGGAAGTCGAGGAAACCGCGTAGCGGCTCGGGATCGGGCGAGGTGCTCGCCACGTACGCCTGGCGTGGCTGTTCCTCGTTGGGCAGGTAGCCCAGCAGCGTGTCACCGGTCCGGAAGACCTGCGCGCCCAGCCGGGTCAGCTCGCGGACCAGCAGGGCGTGGTTCTGGGTGACCGGGTCGACGCCGAGGAAACCCCGGGCCGCCCCGGGTACCGCCGCCAGCGCCGAGGCGGCGGCTGCGGTGTCGAGTCGCTGAATCTCAGTCATGGCGTACCGCTCCCCAGATCTGCCGGTCGACGGGACGGCCGGCGAACCACCGGCCGGCCGGGACCGTCGCTTCGCCGATGAACCCGGCCTCCTGCAACAGGTCCACCGGCGCGGCCGCCGCCGGGGTCACCCAGCCGTACAGCCGGTGCAGGTTGAGCACCCGGAAGCCGTGCGAGACGGCGGTCTTGAGCAGCGCCGGGACCAGGTCATCGGCGCCCGGCTGCACGCCGATCTCCAACCGGGCCCGGCGGTGCACCCAGTCCAGCTCGGCGAAGCGGACGAAGGCCGCTCCCGGCAGCACGCACAGCTCCACGGTGTTGTCCTTCGGCGCCTCGACCGCCGCCGGCACCACCGTTGCCGGTGCCTGCTCCAGCGGCATGCCGAGCAGTTCGCCGGCGAGCCACGGCCCGGTCAGCAGCGGTAGGTCGGTACTGCGGTACCCGCGCAATGTCATGATGTCGGCACCCAGATCTGCGAGAAGAAGACGTACCCGTACCGGCGTCCCTCCTGCACGACCACGTCGGCGAGGGTGCCCTCCTCGGTCAGCCCGGCCGCCCGGGCCGCCTCGAGCCCGGCCTGGTCGTACTCGCCCACCAGGACGGAGATCCGGACCACCTCGCGCCGCCAGCGCAGCGCCCGCACCGCCTCGTCGTACGCCTGGCACCACCAGTTCAGCGGGGCGCCGGAACGCAGCCGCAGGTGCAGTTGGTAGTGGCAGCCGTGCTCGGCGCCAACCGCTTCGGTGGCGAACAGGCCCACCGGCTCACCGTCGGCGAGCAGCACCTCGGTCTCGGTGCCGAGCAGATCGAGCAGTTCCCACTCACCGCGGGTGTCCGGTTGGGCCGTGCGGAAGTAGAAGTCCGGCTCGGTGAACATCCCCAGCACCTGGTCGCGGTCCGCCTCTGCGAAGGCCCGGGCGGACCAGCGCGGTGTGCGTACCCCGTCCAGCGGCGTCGCGGTCAACGTCATGACGTCGGCCTCCGGGTGGCGATGCCGTGCGTGATGTGCAGGCGCAGGATGTTGCTGGTGCCGTCCATGAACTCGAAGGCGCGCACGTCACGGCACCACTTCTCGAGCAGCGGGTGCAGCAGCAGGGAGCCCGGGCCGAGCGCGTTCGCTGCCCAGCCGGTGACGTGGACAGCCAGGTCGGTGGCGTGCAGCTTGGCGATCGACGGCGTCCGACGGTCGTCCGGCGAAAGGTCGACCTCGTTCGCGGCGTCGTAGAGCAGGGCCCGCGCCGCCGCCAGCCGGGCGGTGGTCAGCTCGTGCCCGGACCAGCCCGGCCGCTGTTCGCAGACGTAGTCGCGGGCGGCGAAGGCCACCCCGAGCGCCATCGCGGCGATCTGGATCCGCATCACGTTGAAGGTCCGGCTCGCGCCCCAGATCCCACGGCGGGACGCCGGCAGGTGGGCGCCGAGCAGCATCTCGCGCGGTACGTGCACCCCGTCGAAGGAAAGCTCGCTGATCCGTGCGCCACGCAGCCCGGTCATCTCCAGCGCGTGGCCGGCGAAGCCGGGGGTCGGGCAGCTCAGGATGGCCGCCCTGATCGACAGCGGGGAGCGGCCGGTCCGGGCGAACACCACCCCGGTCGCACCCCGGGAGCCGTTGCCGACGTACCGCTTGGCGCCGAAGAGGCGGTAGTCGCCGTCGGGGTCCGCGTCGAGGCGGGTCTCCATCGCGGTCGCGTCGCTGCCGCGGGCGTCCTCGGTCATCGCGAAGAAGGTCCAGGTCCGGCCGTCGGCGATGGACTCGTAGAAGAACTCCTGCTGGGCCTCGCTGCCGAGCGCGTCCACGGCGATGCCGGCGAGCGCCGGGCCGGTGTTGGCGGTCAGCAGGCCGGCGTCACCGCAGGCCAGCTCGAGGCTGGCCACCGCGCGGGACAGGCAGCTGTCGGTGTACTCGCCCTGCCAGCCGGACGGGTCCTGGAAGCGTTTGGGGGTGCTGGCCGCCCGGACCATCGCCAGCGCCGGCGAGTCCAGGTGCCCGGTCATGTCCTCCGGGTCGACGTCGACCGACAGGGCCCGCGAGCGCAGGTCCGTCGCCGCGTCCCGGCACTGGTCCCGTAGGGCGCGCAGTGGCGGATCCAGCTCGATCATGAGACACCTTCCCGGGGAAGCCAGCAGTTCGCGGTCAGTTGGGCCACGTACGCGCCGCGGGTGGGGGTGCCGGCGACGTATCCGCTGGCGCCCAGCAGCTTGGCGGCCTCCCAGTCCAGGGTGGTCACCCGGTCGTGCACGTCGAGCACCGCGGCCGGGACCGTGCCGGAGACCCGCAAGGACCGGCGGGCCGCCTCGACGGCGGTCTGCACGTCCGCCAGTACGCCCAGCACCAGCTGTTTGCGGATGGTGGGCTCCCCGCCGACCGTCCGGCCGGAGAGGTACTCCACGGCCCACTCCAGCAACCGTCGGGTGACGCCCAGCCGGACCGCGCCCAGGTGCGCGCAGAACTGGGTGAGCTGCCCGTCGGCGGGGCCGGGGTGGCCGTCGGTGGTGGCGAAGCTGATGCCCTCCTGACCGGCCATCCGATGCCCGACCGTCGAGGCGGGCGTGGTCGCCCAACCGGCGGGCAGGGCGGCGGTGGGAACGGCGGCGACCCGGCCCGGCGGCGTGATGCCCGGCGCCTCGGCGAGCGCCACGGCCAGCCCGGCGGCCAGCCCGGCGGAGTACGCCGTCTGCTCGCACTCGTCGATCATGTCCCGCATGCGGTCCTCCTGTGCCTGCCGCGAACGGCTAACGGGCGACGTCCACCTGTTGCAGGCGGGTCTGGATGTAGTCGGCGAAGGAACCGACCGACTGGAACACCTCCGGCTCCAGCGATTCGGGATCGACGTCGAGCTGGAGGGTGTCCTCAAGGCTCATTATCAGCTCAATGAAACGAATCGAGTCGATTTCCAGGTCCTCAAGGATCTGCGTCTCGGCGGAGAGCTCGGGCAGTTCCCGGTTGAGCACCACCGACAGCGAGATCCGCAGGTGCTCGATAATCTCCGAACGTTCCATTGACCCGATCCTTCCCTTGTGCGGATTGATGGTGCATGGCCGGCGAAGCCACCTCCAGGCAGCTCACCGACCATGCCACCGAACCCTCTTGAGACTTAGAGGGAGCTCTTGGAAGCGGCCTTCGCGGCAGCCTTCGCAGCGGCCTTCGCGGCAGCCTTCGCGGCAGCCTTGGCAGCGGCCTTGGCAGCGATCTTCGCCATGGTAATCACTCCTTCTCCGGGTTTTGCTGAACCAGTTTCCCGAGCCTGTTGGATCGGTACGCAGAGATTTGCCGACCAGGCCACCCGGTGTCAATAGCGTCGGGAGAACTGCCCGGTGCCGGCCGATGGCAGCTCTTTGCCGTCAATTATTGTCACCGGCACTGACTAGCCGAAACGTTTCCGGCGGCCCGATCATATGGGCGGACGAACGCGGGAAGAGGAGTCAGTTTCTGTGGAGAAGAGCGCGAATCTCTGCTGGGGCCAGCGCTACCACTGGCTCCGGTACCAGCACGTACCCGCCGGGGCCCGGCACGACGCACACATCGTCGCCAACTGCCCCCTGCCGGAGGGCATCTCGGTCGCCGATCTGCGCGCCGCGATCAACCACCTGGTCCGCCGGCACGAGGCGCTGCGTACCGTCATCCTCGCCGATCCGGCCGGTTGGCCGCAGCAGCGGGTCCAACCGCCCGCGCCACTGCCGGTACGGCTGGTGTCGACCGAGTCGGACGGCACCCCGACCCCGGCCGCGGTGGTCGCGGAGCTGACCGTCGCCGACTTTGACCTGACCCGGGACTGGCCGATCCGGGCCTGCGTGGTCACCACCGGTGGCCGGCCCCGGCGCCTCGTGGTGGTGCTCAACCACATCGCCTTCGACGACTGGAGCCTGAACACCTTCCGTCGCGAGTTCGAGGCGATGCTCGCCGCGATCACCGCCCGCCGCCGGGCGGTGTTGCCGCCGGTGGCGCACCAGCCGGTGGACCTCGCCCGGCAGGAGTCGAACCGCGACGCCGCAGCGAACGCCGCCGAGCTGGCGCACTGGCGCCGGGAGATCGAGCGGCTCCCGGCGGACGTCTTCGCCTCCCGGCGGTCCACCGCCGCCGGGCCGGGCACCGCGTTCAGCGCGTCGATCACCTCACCGGGGCTGCTGACGGCGAGCCGGGAGATCGCGGCACGGCACGGCTGCTGGCCGTCGGCCGTCCACCTGGCCTGCTACGCGATACTCACCGCCGGCTACACCGGCGAGGCGTCGGTCCCGTTCAGCTGGCTCACCAGCCACCGTGAGGCCAGCCAGCACATGTCCGTGATGACGTGCATGTTCTCCCCGACGGTGGTTTCCGTGCAGCTGGCCGACGATCCGCCGTTCAGCGAGTTGCTGCGCCGCACGGCGGACCGGGTGGAGCAGGCGCAGCGGCACGCCTACGTGCCGTATGACGAGATCGCCGAGCTGATCGCGGCCGAGAGCTTCCGTCGCGGCCAGCCGGTGCGGATCGCCTCGGAGGTGAACTTCCTGAGTTACGCCCCGCGCTCCTGCGGGGCTCGCCGGGACCGGTTCGCCTGGAACACCCCGCCGGCGGCCTGGGCGCAGGCCGGTTCGGACAGCTACCTCGGAATCTACGAGTGGCGCGACGGGGTGACGGTGGCCCTGCACGCCCAGTCGGCGGTGCTGCCCGCCGAAGCGGTGGAGCGGTTCCTGCGCGGTCATGTCCGGCTGATCGAGGCGCACCGCGACCCCTCGGTGGACCTGCGGGTCAGCGAGGCAGCCCGGGAGCTGGGATTCGCCCCGCCGGCCCGCCGCGAACTGGTCCGGGTCGGGTCGGACGCGGTGTGCGTCGAGGCGACCCGGGCCGCGCTGCGCTCGCATCCCGCGGTGGTCGACGCGCGGGTGCAGGTGCGCACGGGCGAGCTGGTCGCCCGGGTACGGACCCGGGCTCCGCTCACTCCGGCCGAGCTGCGCACGCATGTCCTCGGCACGATGTACGACCGGCCGGCGGTGCGTTGCCCGGACCGGTTGGAGCTCGTCGACGCCGGGGACGGGGACGTCGACACCGACGCGCACGCCGACCTCGATCGCCCGGCGACGGCGGCCGGCGGCCGGTCGCCCGGGCCCGCCGAGGAGCTGCTCACCGAGGTAGTCGCCCTGGTCAACGAGCTGGCCGCCGTGGACGGCTCGGACAGCTACACGGCCGCCGGCGGCCGGGCTCTGCGGGTGCCCCGCACCCTGTCCGCGCTGCGCGAGCGGGGCTGGGTCGGGATCTCGCCGGATCAGCTGGCCAGCGCCCGGCCGTTGCGGGCGCTGGCAGCCCGGCTGACCCGGGTGGGCTGAGCCGGTCCCCGCGCCGGCCCGGCGGGCATCAGGTGCCGAGCGGGGACCCGGTGGCGAAGCGGGTGGCCACCTGCACGCCGGCCTGGAAGCGGCTGACCGAGCCGAGACTGCGCAGCAGCGCGGCAATGTGTCGGCGGCAGGTGCGCACCGACATCCCGAGCCGACGGGCCACCGCCTCGTCGGTGAGGCCCTGGGCCATCAGCAGCGCGATCGAGCGTTGCAGGTCGTCGGCGACCTCGTCGGCGTAGCCGGTCTCGTCCGCGGCCAGCGGTGCCGCGCCCTCCCAGAGCTGGTCGAACATCTCGATGAGGTACCGCACCACGTTCTCGTCGCGGACCCGGTGCCCCGTGGGCAGTAGTCCGTCGGCGGACGTCCCGAACACCACCGCGAGCGAGCGGTCGAAGACCACCGAGGCCTGCGGGACCTGGCTGATGGTCCGGATCGCCGCGCCGCCGTCGATCAACCGCCGGGACTTGGCCCGGGAGGCGAAACCGGCCCGGCTGCGGTGCGGCGAGATGATCCGGACGGAGACGCCCCGGTCGAGCACGCCGTGACAGGCCTCGAGGAGCCGGTCGAGCACCTCGTCGTCGTCGTGGCTCGGCCGCAGCACGACGAGTTCGTCGCGGCACACGTCAGCGGCCTGCTTGAGCAGTCCGCGCAGCTCCGCCACGCCTTCGAGCCGGTCGATCGAGCCGCCGGGCACCACGGCGGAGTCCCTTGCGCCGGCGATCGAGTCGATCCGCTCGCGCAGCTGGTCGGCCAGCTCCCGCTGCTGGTAGATCGCGCGTTCGATCGGTGAGACCAGCAGGGTGGCGGCATACTGCGGGTCGACCGGGACCAACCGGCCGCCGACCGCGCCGTCGGTACGTAACAGGCGCAGCTCGACGAGCTGCATGATCGTCGAGACCACTTCGTGTCCGGTCCGGCCGAGTTCCACCGCCACCCGGTCGAACCCGGACGGCGCGATCGCGCCGTGTCGCACTATATAGTGGTATACTTCGATGCATTGCGCGTTCACGCGATCCTGGGCGTCGATGCCGTCGTCCTCGACGAGGCGTCCGCCGAAGCTGGGCGTCCAACTGATCCGCGACAGAGCGTCTGTCGACATCCGCTGCCTCCCGGTCATGTTTCCCGAGTTCCGCTGGCGGTTCACCGCCGCGGGCTCCACGGTGACAGCAGCGGCAATCACGCCAACCTCACTCGCGCACCGCGCCACCCGGCCGTGCGGCACCGTCGCTCTCATCCCGCTATCACCGGCACCACCGGGGCGACCGGACGACCCACGACGACAGCCGGACCAAGAGCCGGACGATGGCAGGTTGAGAGAGCGCCGTGATGAGGTTCCTCCGTCGGCGGGCCAGGCCCGCCATCCGGTCCAGGCAGGTGGCCGGCCGACGCGTCGCGACGACGCTTAGCGATCGAGAGGGACCACGGTGACGAACGCGGACATGCCTCGCTCATTCCAGGAGACGCTGCTCCCCCACCTTCCGTACGCCGAGGGCGGCGAGCTGGCCCCGACCGACGACCTCACGGCCCTCGGCCTCGACTCGATGGGCGTGGTGCAGCTGCTGGCCGACCTGGAAGACCGGTACGGCCTGGAGATGCCCGACGAGCGGCTGACCGAGGAGACGTTCGCGACGGTCGGGTCGCTGTGGGCGACGGTCGCCGAGTTCGTCACCGTCGAGACGGTCACCGGTGAGTGAGCTGGTCACCGCCGCTCCCGGCACTCCACTGGTCCGCGTCGACCAGCTGACCCGGTACGGCGCGGCGGACCGGCCCGCAGTCACCTTCAGGTCGGAGACGATCGACTACCGCGAGCTGACCGACCGGGTCGCCCGGCTCGCCCGCGGACTGCACGAGCTGGGAGTACGCCGCGGTGACCGGATCGCCGTGTACGCCGAGAAGCGGATCGAGACCGTCGTCGCGATGCTGGCGATCTCGGCGGCCGGCGCGGTGTTCGTCCCGGTCAACCCGCTGTTCAAGGCGCGGCACCTGGCACACGTCACGGCCGATTGCACGGCCCGCGTGGTGATCACGACGGCCGAGCGGTTCGAGACCGTACGCGCCGCGCTGAGCGAGAGCACCTCGGTCACCGACATCGTGCTCGTCGGCGCCGACGCCGTCACCGGGCCCGCCGGGCGCTGGCGGATCACCGACTGGCAGCGGCTGGCCGCGACCGCCGCCGACCGGGTACCGGACGGCGCGGTGGTGATCGACACCGACATCGCGGCCATCTTCTACACCTCGGGCAGCACCGGCGGCCCGAAGGGAGTGGTGCTGTCGCACCGTAACGTGCTGGCCGGCGCGGCGAGCGTCGCCGGCTACCTCGGGCACACCGCCGACGACACGGTACTGGCGGTACTGCCGCTCAGCTTCGACGCCGGCTTCAGCCAGCTGACCACCTCGTTCATCGCCGGCGCGCACGTGGTGCTGACCAACTACCTGGTACCGCGGGACGTGGTGCGGCTCTGCGCCCGGCACCGGGTGACCGCGCTGACCTGCGTACCTCCGCTGTGGATGCAGCTGGCGGCGCTGGACTGGCCGGCGGAGGCCGGTGCCGGGCTGCGCTACTTCGCCAACACCGGTGGCCGGATGCCGCTGGCCACCCTGACCCGGCTGCGCGCGCTGCTGCCGAACGCGCGGCCCTACCTGATGTACGGGCTGACCGAGGCCTTCCGCTCCACCTACCTCGACCCCGACGAGGTGGACCGTCGACCGGACTCGATCGGCAAGGCGATCGGCAACGCCGAGATCCTGGTGGTGCGGCCGGACGGCACGAACTGCGCGCCGGGCGAACACGGTGAGCTGGTGCACCGGGGCGCCCTGGTGGCCCAGGGTTACTGGAACGACCCGGCACGCACCGCGCTGCGGTTCCGGCCGGCCCCCGGCGCCGATCCGGCGATCCGTCCGGAGATCGCGGTCTGGTCCGGTGACACCGTCTACCACGACGCCGAGGGCTTCCTGTACTTCGTCGGGCGTACCGACGACATGATCAAGACCTCCGGCTACCGGGTCAGCCCCACCGAGATCGAAGAGGCCGCCTACGCGACCGGGCTGGTGAGCGAGGCGGTGGCGCTGGGCGTCGGCGACGAGCGGCTCGGGCACGAGGTGGTGCTGGTCGTCGGCGGCGACTGCGACACCGAGGTGCTGCGCAAGTCGCTGGCGCACGACCTGCCGACGTACATGTTGCCGCAGCGGACCGTCGTACTGCCGCAGCTGCCCCGCTCGGTCAACGGGAAGTTCGACCGGGTCGAGCTGCGCCGACTGGTGGAGGCCGGCTCGTGAGCGCGCCGGTCGGGTTCACCGCCACCGGCGGCCAGCTCACCGTGGGCACGGTACCGGTGGAGCGGCTGGCCGCCCGGGTCGGCGGCACGCCGTTCTTCGCCTACGACCGCCGCCTGGTCTCCGAGCGGGTCGCGGCGGTCCGCGCCGCGCTGCCGCCGGGCATCCGGTTGAGCTACGCGGTCAAGGCCAACCCGATGCCCGCGCTGCTGCACCACCTGAGTGGCCTGGTCGACGGCTTCGACGTGGCCTCCGCCGGCGAGCTGCGGCACGCGCTGGACACCCCGATGCCGGCCGAGCAGGTCAGTTTCGCCGGGCCGGGTAAGACGACCGATGAACTCACCCGGGCGGTCGCCGCCGGTGTCCTGATCGAGCTGGAGTCGGCGGGCGAACTCGCCCGGCTGCGCGAGGTCGGCAAGACCCTCGGCATCCAGGCCCGCGTGGCGCTGCGGGTGAACCCCGACTTCGCGGTACGCGCCTCCGGCATGCGCCTCGGCGGCGGTCCGCAGCAGTTCGGCGTCGACGTCGAGTCCGTCCCCGACCTGCTGCCCGAGCTGGCCGTCGACGAGATCGACTTCCACGGCTTCCACGTCTTCGCCGGCTCGCAGAACCTGCACGCCGAGAACATCTGCGAGGCGCAGCGTCGCACCGTCGACATGATCCTCACGTTGGCCGAGCTGACCCCAGCGCCGATCCGCTACCTGAACCTCGGCGGCGGCTTCGGTGTCCCGTACTCGGCCAGGGACCAGCCGCTGGAGCTGGCACCGATCGGCGAGAACCTGGCCGACCTGCTCGACACCCGGATCCGCCCGAACCTGCCGCACGCCCGGGTGGCCGTGGAGCTGGGCCGCTACCTGGTCGGTGAGGCCGGTGTCTACCTCACCAGGGTCGTCGACCGGAAGACCTCTCGCGGCAAGACCTTCCTGGTGGTCGACGGCGGGCTGCACCACCAGCTCGCCGCGTCCGGCAACTTCGGCCAGGTGATCCGGCGCAACTATCCGCTCGCGGTGGCCAACCGGTTCGACGCCGCGCCGGAGGAGACGGTCACCGTGGTCGGCTGCCTCTGCACCCCGCTGGACCTGCTCGGCAACGACGTGTCCCTGCCCCGGGCGGAGCCCGGGGACCTGATCGCGATCTTCCAGGCCGGCGCGTACGGCCTGACCGCGAGCCCGACCGCGTTCCTCGGCCATCCACCGCCGACCGAGGTCCTGCTCTGAACGCGCGCCCGCACGCCGCCGCAGCCCGACACTCCGAACCGTCGTCGTCGCAGTACCGCTGAATGAGGCAGGTGGATCAATTGGTCAGGCAGGAAGACGACGAACACGGACCGCTCTGCTTCCGGGTCCTCGGGCCGTTGCAGGTGCAGGGCGAGGAGCCGGTCACCGTGACGGCGCGCCGGCAGAGCGTCGTGCTGTCGCTGCTGCTGCTCAGCCCCAACCAGGTGGTGGCGCTGAAGTCGATGATCGACGCGGTGTGGGGCGAGACGCCGCCCACCACCGCCCGGGCCCAGGTGCAGACCGCCGTGTCGGTACTGCGCCGGTCGCTGGCCCGGGCCGGGCTCGGCGAGCGCATCCGGATGCAGGGCACCGGCTATCTCATCGACCTGGCGCCGGGCGAACTCGACCTGCACGTCTTCGCCGACCTGGTCGCCCGGGGCCGGGCCGCCGGCGTGGCCCGGGATCCGCAGGCGGCGCGGACGGCGTTCCGCGCCGCGCTGGCCCTGTGGCGCGGTGAGCCGCTCTGCGACGTGGACAGCGACGTGGTCCGGGCGAAGCTGGTCCGGATCGCCGAACGGCGGGTCGAGGTGCTCGAGGAGTGCATCGAGGCCGAACTCGAACTGGGCCTGCACCACGAGGTGATCGGCGAGATCCGGGCCCTGGTCGCCGAGTACCCGCTGCGCGAGCGACCGGCCGGCCAGTTGATGAGGGCGCTGTACCGGTCCGGCCGGCAGGCCGAGGCGTTGGCCACCTTCCAGGCGGTGCGCAAGACCTTCGTGGACGAGCTGGGGCTCGAACCGAGCCCGGCGCTGCACCGACTGGAGTTGGCCATCCTGACCGGCGCCGACCAGCTGGCGACGCCGGTGGCGGCCGGGCCCGGGCCGCAGTTGCGGATGCCGGTACCCCGGATGCTGCCGGCCCGGACGCCGGACTTCACCGGCCGCGCGGAGATGCTGCACCTGTTGCGGCACCGGCTCGGCGGCGCAACCGTTACAGGGCGCGACCGCCACTCGCTCGACGTGGCGGTGATCACCGGCTTCGTCGGGGTCGGCAAGTCGACCGTGGCCATCGAGACCGCTCACGCGCTGGCCGGCGAGTTTCCCGACGGCCAGCTCTACGCCCGGATGCCGCCCGGCCCGGACGGCGCCGCCGAGGTGCTGGAGCGGTTCCTCCGGTCGCTCGGCTTCACCAGGTCGGCCATTCCGGAGACCCTCGACGGCCGGGAGGCGCTCTACCGCAGCGCCCTCGCCGACCGGCGGATGCTGGTGGTGATCGAGGACGTCACCGACCCGACCCAGGCCCGCCCGCTCCTGCCCGGTACGCCGGCCTGTCGGCTGATCGTGACCACCCGGGCCCGCCGGGCGTGGCTGCCCGGCGCGCACGTCTTCGAGATCGACCGACTCGACGCCCACGACGGCATCGAGCTGCTGGCCGCCATGGTCGGCCGGGACCGGGTCGCCGCCGAGCCGAGCAAGGCCATCGAGCTGGTCGAACTCTGCGGTGGTCTGCCGCTGGCGCTGCGGATCGCCGCGAACCGGCTCGCCGCCCGTCCGCACTGGAGCCTGGGACAGCTCGCCGCCCGGCTCGTCGAGCCCGGGCAGCGGCTGGGTGGGCTGGTCCACCAGGGCCTGGACGTACGGGCCGGGCTGAGGGGGACCTACGACGCCCTGCCGCCGGCGGCACAACTGCTGTTCAGGCACCTCGGCGAGTTGGAGACCGACACCTTCGCGGCCTGGGTGGCCGCCCCGCTGCTGCAGCTCGACGCGGACTCCGCCGCCGAGGTGCTGGAGACCCTCATCGACGCCCGGCTGGTCGACGTGCTCAGCGGCACCGGCGGGGCCACCCGCTACCGACTGCGTGACCTGGTCCGGCTGCACGCCCGTGACCTGTCGCTGGCCGAGAGCAGCGCGGCCGACCGGGCCGCCGCGACCCGACGGATGCTCGGCGGGTGGCTCTTCCTGGCCGACGAGGCCCGGCTGCGGCAGGGCGGCCACCGCATCGCCCGCCATTCGGCCGCGGCCGTCTGGCCCCTGGCCGAGCCGCTCGTCGACGCCGCGCTGACCGATCCGCTGGCCTGGTACGAGCGGGAACGCACCGCGCTGCTGGCCGCGGTCCGGCAGGCCGCCCGCGCCGGCGAGGTGGCCTACTGCTGGAACCTCGCCGCCGCCGTCGCCGCGCTCGCCGAGACGCAGTCCCGCTTCGGCGAGTGGCGGGAGAGCAGCCTCTGCGCCCTGGAGGCCGCGGTGCGGGCCGGGGACCGACTCGGTGAGGCGGTGATGCTGTACGGGCTCGGCCGGCTCGACCTCTGCGAGCAGCGGCTGGACCATGCCGCGGCCCGGCACGAGGTGGCCCTGGAGGCGTTCGACCAGCTCGGCGCCCTGGACTGGCGGGCGATCACGCTGCGCTCGTTGAGTGCGGTGCACCGGATGAGCAGCCGGCCGGCGCAGCTGGTGCCCGACACCGGCGCGGCGCGTCGGGACGACCGGCATCCCGAGCACCGGGTAGCGGTCGGCCGCATCCCGTTCCGGCAGCACCAGTTCGGGCTGGCCAGCGGCATGGCGGAGGACCAATGACCCAGGGAAGGGACGCTGATGTGAGCACGATCAAGGCGCAGCCGGTCGGATCGCCGGCGCGGCACCAGGATCAGGAGTGGACGTCGCTGGAGGCGGTCGAGGTCACCAAGCGCTACGGCGACGTGGCCGCGCTGGCCGGCTTCAGCCTGACCGTCGCCCGAGGCGAGATCGTGGGACTGGTCGGACACAACGGTGCCGGCAAGACCACCTTCGTCGAGGTGGTCTCGGGCCTGATCCGGCCGGACAGCGGGGTGGTGCTGGTCGACGGTCGGACACCCACCCAGGCGCGCGGGCAGATCGGCATCTCGCCGCAGCACATCGCGCTGTACCCGCCGATCACCGTCCGGGAGCACCTGCGGCTCTTCGGCGGCATCGCCGGGCTGCGGCGCCAGGCACTGCGTACCGAGATCGACGACCTCGCCACCGGTCTGCACCTGACCGGGTTCCTGGACCGGCCGGTCGGGGTGCTCTCCGGCGGGCAGCAACGCCGGACCCAGGCCGCGGTGGCCCTGATCCACCGACCGTCGCTGCTGCTGCTCGACGAGCCGACCGCGGGCGCCGACCCGGAGACCCGGCAGGCGCTGCTCAACGTGGTCAAGCAGCGGGCCGGCGAGGGGGCGGCGGTCATCTACACCACTCACTACCTCAACGAACTCACCGACCTGCAGGCAAGTATCGCGGTCGCCCGACGCGGCCGGATCATCGCCCGCGGCAGCAGCGCGGAGCTGCTGGAGGGGTTGCCCGGCGAGGTCCGGGTGACCTTCGCCGACGAGGTGGTGCAGGTCTCCACCACCGACCCCACCACCGCCCTGGTGGAGCTGCTGAAGGGCACCGACCGTCAGGTCGAGTCCGTCGAGCTGCGCCGTCCCGACCTTGACGACCTCTACCACTCGCTGGCGGTAACCGATGTCGACTGACGCCCTTCGCCGTACCGGCCTGCTGGTCCGGCACAACGCCGTGCTCCGGCTGCGCGACCCCGCCCAGCTGATCAGCTACATCGCCCTGCCGATGGTGCTGATGCTGGTGCTCAAGCCGCTCTACGAGGAGGCGTTGGACAGCGGCACGCTGCAGGCGGTGACCGGGCCGCTGGTGATGTTCTCGGTCTTCGCGCTGTCGATCGTCGGCAACTCGATCCTGGTCGAGCGCGAGTGGCGCACCTGGGACCGGCTGCGGGCCAGCCGGGCCGGCCGCGTCGAGCTGCTGCTCGGCAAGACCGGTCCGGTACTCGTCCTGCTGCTGTTGCAGCAGGCCGTGCTGTTCGCGTTCGGCTGCCTGGTCGTCGGGCTGCCGCTGCCCCGGCCGTCCGCGGTCGGCTACCTGGCCCTCGCGGTCGGCATCTGGGGACTGACCCTGCTCGCGGTGGGCGCCGCCCTGGCCACCGTGGTACGCAGCCGCGGCGAACTGAGCGTCGCCTCCGACCTGGGGGCGATCATGGTCAGCGCGCTGGGCGGCGCGCTGGTGCCGGTGTCGCTGATGCCCGGTTGGGCGCAGCACGTCGCGCCGCTCTCCCCCGGCTACTGGGCCATGTCGATGCTGCGTGCCGCGGTCGACAGCGACCCCGCCGGCATGCTCCGCCCGGCACTGGTCTGCCTGGGCATCGCCCTCGTCGCCGGAGGGCTGGCCTCCTGGCGGCTCGCTCGGGGCTGGGGCCGCAGCCGGCTGATGTGACCGGCACGAGCAATCCGTCCGAACCCCCGATCCGGTGTACCTGGAGGTCATCGTGACTGAAACTGACTACGACTCCGCGGTCGCGCTCATCGGTATGGCCGGGCGCTTTCCGGGGGCGGCCGACGTCGGCGAACTCTGGCGCAAACTGCGCGACGGGGTGCCCGGGCTGCGGCCGATCACCGACGAGGAGCTGACCCGCGCCGGTGTCGCCCCGGCCCGGGCCGCCGACCCGGACTACATCCGGGTCGGCGGCCCGGTCGACGACCTCGACCTGTTCGACGCGGGCGCGTTCGGCTTCAGCCCGCGCGAGGCCGAGACGATGGAGCCGCAGCACCGGCTCTTCCTGGAGTGCTCCTGGCAGGCGCTGGAGGCCGCCGGCTACCAGCCGGTCGACCCGGGCGCCCGGGTCGGTGTCTTCGCCGGCTGCGCGTTCCCGGACTACATGATCGACAACGTCGCGCACATGGTCGACGAACCCGGTGAGGGCCTGCTCTTCGCGGTCGGCAACGAGCGGGACTCGCTCACCTCGCTGGTCTCGTACAAGCTCGGGCTGCGCGGGCCAAGCGTGACCGTGCAGACGTTCTGCTCCACCTCGCTGGTCGCGGTGCACCTGGCCTGCCAGAGCCTGCTGACCTACGACTGTGACGTGGCCCTCGCCGGTGGCGCCTTCCTGCCGCTGCCCCAGCCCGCCGGCTACCTCTACGAGCAGGGCGGGATCCTCTCCCCCGACGGCCGGGTGCGCAGCTTCGACGCGGCGGCCAACGGCAGCGTGATGGGCTCGGGGGTCGGGGTGGTGGCGCTCAAGCGGATGACCGACGCGCTCGCCGACGGTGACGTCATCCACGCGGTCATCCTCGGCTCGGCGGTCAACAACGACGGGCCGGAGCGGGTCGGGTACACCGCGCCCGGCGTCGAGGGCCAGGCCGAGGTGATCGAGACGGCGCTGGCCGTCGCCGGCGTGAAGTCGGAGACCATCGGCTACGTCGAGTGCCATGCCACCGGCACGCCGCTGGGCGACTCCATCGAGCTGGCGGCGATGAGCCGGGTGTTCCAGACGACCCCGCCGACCCCGTGCGTGCTCAGCTCGGTCAAACCCTCGGTGGGGCACCTGGACCGCGCGGCCGGGGTGACCGGCCTGATGCGCGCCGCGCTGAGCCTGCGGCACGAGATCCTGCCGGCAGTCGCCGGCTACACCACACCGAACCCGACGCTCGCCGCGGCGGCCGACCGGTTCACCGTGCTCACCGAGCCCCGCCCCTGGCCTGCCGGACCCGACCCACGCCGCGCCGGGGTCAGCTCGTTCGGGCTCGGCGGCACCAACGCGCACGTGGTGTTGGAGCAGGCGCCGGCGCGTGTTCCCCGGGCCGCGACCGGTCCGCAGCTGCTCACCTTCTCCGCCGGTGACCCGACGGCGCTGGAAGCGCTGACCGACCGGCTGCGCCAGCACCTGGTCCAGCACCCGGAGGCCGACCTCGCCGACGTCGCGTACACCCTGCAGGTGTCCCGTGGGCGCTTCGCGCTGCGCCGGGCGGTGGTCTGCCGGGACCGCGACGACGCGATCGCGGCCCTGGCCGACGCCGGCCGGTGGATCGACGGCGAGACCCGTCGGCGGGACCCGGCGGTGCTGCTACGCGCCGGTGACGGCGTACCGGACGCCTGGTGGGCCGAGCTGTCCGCAGCGGTCGGCCCACTGCTGCCGGCTGACGGCGCAGCGCGTGGCACCGACCGGAACAGCGTGCTGGCCGACCTGGGCACCGGGCTGGCCCGGCTCGGGGTGGTGCTGACCGGCGAGCCGGCCGACTCCGCCAGCCCGGTCGAGGTGCTCGTCGCCCCCGGTGACGAGGTCGCCGCCGAATGGGTGCTGACCACCCTGGCCCAGCTCTGGCTAGCCGGGGCGACGGTGGACTGGGCGGCGCTGCACCTGGGTGCCGGCCGGCGCGTCGAGCTGCCGACCTACCCGTTCCAGCGCAGCCGGTACTGGGTCAAGCCCCGCCCGGCGCAGGCCACCGCGGCCCGGCCGGTCGAGGGCCGCGTCGACGACCCGGCGGAGTGGACCTACCTGCCGACCTGGACACCACGCCCGCTGGACACCGCGGACCTGGACGAGCGGCTGCGCGCCGCCGGCCCATGGCTGGTGCTCACCGCCGACGAGCGCGGCGAGGCGCTGCTCGCCCGACTGGCCGAGGCCGGCGCCGAGGTCTGCGCGGCCCGGCCGGGCGAGGCGTTCGAGCAGGACGAGGCCGGCGACTTCACCGTCCGCGCGGACGCACCGGACGACCTGGCCGAGCTGGTCCGTGCCCTGTTCGTCGCCCCGCGCACCATCGTGCACGGGTTCAGCCTGGGCTCCCCGGAGGGCACCGGCGGCGAGCACTTCGAGCGGGGGCAGGACCGGGGATTCCGCTCCGCGCTCGCCCTGGTACGGGCGCTGGCCGACGACCCGGACACCCCGCCGACCGAGCTGGTGCTGCTGACCTCCGGGGCGCTCGGGGTGCTCGGCGCCGATCTGCGCCACCCCGAGCACGCCACGCTGGCCGCGCTGGCGCCGAGCCTGGCCCAGGAGAACCCGTTCCTGGCCTGCCGGCACGTCGACGTGGCCGGCACCGTCGACGTCGAACAGGCGCTCGCCGCCAGCGTGCACCCGCACCAGGGCCCGGTCGCCGTCCGGGACGGCGACGCCTGGTCCCGGCACTACCGACCGCACCCGCTGCCCGCCCCGACGGCGGACCGGCCGATCGTCAGCGCCGGTGACACCGTGCTGATCACCGGCGGGCTCGGCGACGTGGGGCTGGTGCTGGCCCGACACCTGGCGGAGCGCTACGGCTGCCGACTGGTGCTCACCGCCCGGACCGCGCTGCCGCCGCGCGAGCAGTGGCCGGCGCGGAAGGACGGCGACGACCGGGTCGCCCGGCACATCCGCAACATCCTCGACCTGGAGCGGCAGGGCGCCGCGGTGCTGGCGACAGCCGCCGACGTCGGGGACGAGGCGCGGATGCGCGAGGTGGTCGACGCCGCGGTGGCCAAGTTCGGCGGCATCGACGTGGTGGTGCACGCGGCCGGCATCCAGAGCCCGGAGTACTTCGGGCTGGCCCACCTCTCCGACCGGGCGTCCTGCGACGCGCACCTGAACGCCAAGATCCACGGCTTCCACGTGCTCCAGGCGGTGCTCGGTGAGCACGCCCCGGACCGGCGCATCACGCTGTCCTCGGTCTCCGCCGTGCTGGGCGGGATCGCGCTGGGACCGTACTCGGCGGCGAACGCCGGCCTCGACGCGTACGCCCGGGTGGCCCGGCTGCGCGGCGAGGGGCGCTGGATCACCGTCGACTGGGACACCTGGGCGATCGATCCGAGCCGACCGGACGGGATGACCGGACAGACGGTCCGCGAGTACGAGATGTCGCCGGCCGAGGGGGTCGACGTCTTCGGTCGGGCCCTCGCCGCCGTCGGGCACGTCGGCCACCTGGTGATCTCCACGGGCCCGATCGAGGCCCGGATCGCGCAGTGGGTCACCAACGACCCGGCGGCCGGCGGTGCCGAGGAAGTCGAACGCGAGCGCCATCCCCGGCCCACGCTGGCCACCCCGTACGTCGAACCGGAGGCCGGGGTGGAGCGCACGATCGCCGACATCTGGGCGGCCACCCTCGGCCTGGAGACTGTCGGCGCCACCGACAACTTCTTCGAGCTGGGTGGACACTCGCTCATCGCCATCTCGCTCGCCACCAAGCTGCGCAGCAACGTCTCGGCGCAGCTGCCGGTCACCGCGCTGGTGGAGTACCCGACGGTCCGCCAGCTGGCCGCCCTGGTCGGGCAGGATCAGTAACAGTCAAGCTGAACAAGCGAGGGGGGCACCGGCGGTCCGCCGGTGCCCCCCTCGCTCGCCGGGTCAGCTGCCGACCAGCTCGGCGGCGGTCGCGGCCAGCGCCCGACGGTCGGTCTTGCGGTTGGCGTTGAGCGGAAACTCGGCCAGGAAGACGAACCGCCGGGGCAGCAGTGCGCGCGGCAGGGTGGCGGCCAGTTCGCCGGCCAGCACGGCGGCCGGACGGCGTACCCCCACGCAGAACGCCACCAGCACGTCGTCGACCACCACCGCTACCGCGTCCTGGACGCCGTCCAGCGCGCGCAGCCGGCACTCGATCTCGGCCAGTTCGACCCGTACCCCACGGATCTTGACCTGGTGGTCCACCCGGCCGAGGTAGGCCAGCTCGCCGCCGCCGATCGGCCGGACCAGGTCACCGGTGCGGTACCAGCGCTCGCCGCCGTGGCGCAGGAACCGGCCCTCGTCGTCGGCCGGGTCGAGGTAACCGGGGAACATCTGGTCCCCGGTCACGCACAGCTCACCGACGGTACCGGCGGCGGCGCCGGGCAGCTCGATCCCGGCGTCGTCGGCCGCCTCCCGGGCGACCGGTCGGATCAGGTGGCGCATGCCCGGATGCATGGTGCCGATCGACACCACGTCGTTGACACAGCGGGCCGGCGACGAGTCGGGGTCCCACCGGTGCACGCTGCACGAGATGGTCAGCTCGGTCGGGCCGTACAGGTTCTCCACCAGGCTGCCCGGTGCGGCGGCCTGCCAGTCGGCGGCGTCGTGCGCGAGCAACGGCTCCCCGCAGAACAGGCTCCAGCGCAGGCTGGGAAAGGCGTCGGGCGCCAGCCGGCGCAGCCGGCGGGCCAGCGCGATCACGCTGGGCGAGGAGAACCAGACGGTGATCCGGTGCTCGGTCAGGAACTCCGCGAGGTTGGCGTAGCAGGTGGGCGGGACGGTGACCACCGTGCCGCCGCTGCCCCACCCCGCGAAGAGGTCGAACATCGCCAGGTCGAAGGTCAGGTCGAAGGTCTGGGAGAAGACGTCCGCGGCGGTGAAGCCGTACCGGTCGTGCACGAACCGCAGGTACGCGTCGACGTTGCGGTGCAGCACCGGTACGCCCTTGGGCCGGCCGGTGGAGCCCGAGGTGAACAGAATGTAGGCGATCTCGTCGGCACCGACCTGCCGGGGCGCGGCCAGCGGGGTGCCACCCGGCTCGCGGACCACCACCACGTCGGTGAGTTCGGCGGCCAACTCGGGCAGCACCCGCTCGCCGTGCTCGTCCACGATCAGCGTGTCCACCCGGGCCGCCGCCATCATCTGCCGGGTCCGCTCGGCCGGGAAGTCGGGGTGCAGCGGCACCACCGCCGCACCGGAGTAGACCGCGGCGAGCAGACCGGCGTACGCCTGCGGGGTGCGGCTGGCCAGCAGTCCGACCCGGCGCGGCGCCGCGCCGGCCGTGGTGACCAGGTCGCCGGCCAGCGCCAACGCCCGCTCGTGCAGCCAGCGGTAGCTGTAGGTGTGCCCGTCGACCCGCAGCGCCTCGGCCGTCGGGTCGATCCGCAGCCCCCGGTCGAACCACTCAGCGAGCACCCGGGGCGGCGCCCCGGCCGGCACCGGGGCCGGCCGGGGCGGATCGTCGATCGACCGCTCGGGCCGCGGCGACCGCCTCGCGATCTGCGCGGTGCTCACGGGGTCCCTCCCACCGGCCCGGCGCCGGCGAGCACACCGAGCGCCGCGCCGATGTACCGGTGGGTCACCGAGGGCTGTTCGAGGACGGCGAAGTGTCCACCACCGATGCTGTGCGCCCGGAACCGCCCGGTGGTCTCCTCGCGCCAGCCGTGCATCGACACCGCGCTGGCGCGTGGGTCGTGGCTGGCCGCGATCGCGGTGATCGGCACCCGCAGCGGCGGCTCGGGCCGGTACCGGTAGTTCTCCTTGAGCGCGAAGTCGCCGCGGAACGGCGGCAGGATCATCCGCCGTACGCTCGGGTCGGCCAGCATCCAGTCCGGTGTACCGCCGAGCCGGCGCAGCATCGCCACCACCTGCTCGTCGTCCAGCCCGGTCACCTGCGGGTCGGTGTCCGGCGTGCCGGGTGCCGGGCTGGCGGAGACGAAGAGGTGCACCGGGTCCGGGCCGCCGCGCCGGCGGATCTCGCGCACCAGCTCGAACCCGACCACCGCGCCCAGGCTGTGCCCGTAGACCGCCCAGGGGCGGTCGTCCTCCGTGAGCACCACCTCGGCCAGCTCGCCGACCAGCGCCTCCACCCCGGTGAACGGCTCCTCCCGCAGCCGGGTCTCCCGGCCGGGCGGCTGCACCGGGCAGACCGCCACCGGCCCCAACCGGCCGAACCAGGGCCGGTACGCCGACGCCGACCCGCCGGCGTGCGGCAGGCAGTAGAGCCGCACGTCGCCGTCGGACATGCCGAACGGCAGCCAGCGGCGCAGCCGGGTGTCGTCGACCGTCCTGGTCACCGCAGCACCTCGATCCGGACGTAGTCCGGCGGCTCCTGCAGGTTGTCCAGGTTCGCCGCCAGCACCAGGTGCGAACCGTCCCGGCTGACCTCCCGGAAACCGCTGAACGCGTAGGTGATCTGCATCATCCGGTTACGGCCGGTCTCCACGAAGTCCGCCCGCAGGCCGGCCCCGGCCGCCTTCGCCTGGCTCATGATGTGGCCGAGCAGCACCGAGCCGACGCCCCGGGACATCACCCGGCAGGACATCAGGATCATGTGCAGCCGCCAGTCCGGCTTGCTCTTCTCCACCAGCGCGACGCCGATCTTGCCGTACGAGCCGAACCGGTCGGTCAGCGTCGCGACCAGCAGCAGGTGGTCCGGTGACTCGCGCAGCGCGTCGAGCTCGTCGTAGGAGTACGTCTTGCCGGTCGAGTTGAGCTGGTTGGTGCGGACGGTCAACTCCTCGGCGCGCTGCAGGTCCTCCCGCCGGGCCGGCTCGATGGTGAAGGTCATGTCCAGGGTGGCGAGGAACTCCTCGCTGGTCCCCACGAAGTCGGCGGCCACCTCGTCGCGGGTCAGCTGGCTCTGGTACATGCCCCGGCGCTGGGCCGACTCGTCGGTGATGAACCGCGGCCGGAACTCCACCCCGGTCAGCACCTGCTCGATGTCGGCGGCGTCCACACAGGTCACCTCGGGCAGCGCGTACGCCACCTCGGCCAGCTCGAACTCCTGGTCGTCGACGAAGGCGAACGCGTCCAGGCCCAGGTTGAGCTTCGCGGCGATCTGCCGGATCGACTCGGACTTGGCGTCCCAGCCGATCCGGGGGAACACGAACATCTCGTCCAGGCCGAGTTCGCGCAGCTTGGCCATGGCCGCTTCGTGGTCGTTCTTGCTGGCCACCGAGTTGAGCACACCCATCGCGTCCAGCGCGCGGATCTGCGCGACCGCGGCCGGCCGGACGGTCACCTCGCCGTCCTCCAGCAGCACCCCGTCCCAGACGGTGTGGTCCAGGTCCCAGACCACGCACTTGATCCGGCCCTGCTTGGGCTTGGTCGGCGGGGCCTGCGCCAGTACGCTCATGCCGCCCACCCCCGGTAGGCCTCGCCGGCGATGGTCATCCGTTGGATCTCGTTGCTGCCTTCGATGATCTCCATGACCTTCGCGTCCCGGTAGTAGCGGGCGACCGGGTAGTCCGGGCTGCACCCGTTGGCGCCGTGCACCTGGACCGCCTCGGCGGCGTGCCGCGCGGCGGCGGTGGAGGCGAAGTACTTCGCCACCCAGGTCGCCATGATGGTCGAGGCGTCACCGGCGTCCTTGAGCCGGCCGGCCTCGGCGACCAGCATCCGGGCCGCCCGGACGTCGGTCACCATGTCGGAGATCTTCGCCTGGATCAGCGGCAGGTCGCGCAGCGGCGAGCCGCCGACCCGGCGGCGGGAGGTGTAGCCGACGCAGGCGTCCAGGCAGGCCTGGAGGATGCCGACGCTGCCGGTGGCGACGCTGTACCGGCCGAGGTCCAGCGTGCCGGTGAGCACCATCCCGGAGGCGAAGGCGCTCGGGCCGAGCTGGGCTTCCCGGCCGAGCAGCACGTCGGTGAAGGTGATCTCGGCCAGCATCGACGCCCGGGTGCCGAGCATGTCGTGGATCGGCCGCACCGACACCCCGGGGGTGTCCCGCGGCACCAGCAGCGCCACGATGCTCGACGCGGTCCGGGCGAAGACCAGGAACAGGTCCGCCCGCTGGCCACCGGTGGTCCAGGTCTTCACCCCGTTGAGCAGCCAGTCGCCGCCCCGGGCGACCGCGGTGGTGGCCAGGTTGGAGGTGTCGCTGCCGGCGCCCGGCTCGGAGAGGCAGAACGCCCCGAGGGTACGCCCGCTGGCCAGCTCCGGCCCCCAGCGCGCCAACTGCTCGGCGTTGCCCCAGCGCTGCACCGCCCAGGAGGCCATGGTGTGCACGGTGAGCAGGCTGCGTACCGAGGAGCAGCCCCGGCCCACCTCCTCGTGCACCTCGCCGAGGGTCACCAGGTCCAGCCCGGCGCCGCCGACCGCCGGGGGCAGGAACGGCGCCCAGAGCCCGGCGTCGCCGATCCGCTCCAGCAGTTCCTCGGGGATGGCGCCGGCCCGGTCGTAGGCGTCGGCGTACGGAGAGATGTGCTCGTCGACGAAGGCACGGGTGCTGGCCCGGGTTACTGGTCCGGTCAGCAGCAGCGGCGCCTGCATGAGACTCGTCATCGCCGCACTACCCGACCGTCACGCCGCGACGCTGCCGGTCCACCAGCGCGGTCATCGCGCTGACGGTACGGAAGTTGTCGATGCTCAGCTCGTCGTTCGGGATCGTGAACTCGAAGGTCTTCTCGAGGAACATCACCAGCTCCATCGCGAAGAGCGAGTTGATGTAGCCGCAGGCGAAGATGTCGTCGGTCTCGCCGATCTGCGCCTGCGGGAAGCGCCCCTGGATGAAGGACAGGATCTGGGTGTTGACCGTCTCCGACATGGTGTCGTCCTCAGCTCTCGTAGTTGTAGAAGCCACGGCCGGTCTTCCGGCCGTGCAGTCCGGCGTCGGTCATCTGCTTGAGCAGCGGGCACGGGCGGTACTTGCTGTCCGCGTAGTGCTCGTAAAGGACCTCGACGCTGTAGAGGATCGTGTCGACGCCGATCAGGTCGGCGGTCTCCAGCGGACCCATCGGGTGCCCGAAGCAGCCCCGGAACACCTCGTCGACCGACTCGGCGGTGGCGACGCCCTCGTGGACCAGGAACGCCGCCTCGTTCACGGTCAGCATCAGCACCCGGTTGGAGACGAAGCCGGAGGCGTCCTTGACGTCGACCGCCTTCTTCCCCATCCCGCTGAGCAGCTCCCGGGTGCGCTCGATGGTCGACGCCGAGGTGTGGAAGCCGGGGATCATCTCCACCACCGGCTTGGCCGGTACCGGGTTCATGAAGTGCACCCCGATGACCCGCTCCGGGTGCTTGCCGACTGCGGCTACCCGGGTGATCGGGATCGCCGAGGTGTTCACGATGATCACCGTCTCCGGCGGGCACACCTCGTCGAGGCGCTGGTGGACCTCGCGCTTGATGTCCCAGTTCTCGGTGACGTTCTCGATCACGGCCGAGGCCTTGTCCAACGCCTCGACCCCCACCGCGGTGGTGATCCTCGCCAGGATGGCGTCCGGGTCCAGCGCCGGTCCGCCCATCAGCCGGCTCATCCGGCAGTTGCGGGCGATCACGGCCCGGGCCCCGGCGAGGATCTCCTCGGTCCGGTCGACCAGGACGACCTCGTACCCGTACTGGGCCAGATTCTGTGCCACTCCGACGCCCATGACGCCGGCGCCGACTACGCCGATGACGGTCATGACTTCTCCCTTTCCGTACCCTGGTTGACTGAACTTGCCGAGCACCCGCCGCCGACGGGTCGCGTGCGCTGGTTGGCGGAGACGGACACCGTCGTCACGACGCGCGGCGGCGGGCCGCCGCGGTCTTCAGACCGGACCGGCGCAGCTGCGCCCGCAGCTGACCGTCGTCCTCGGCCGCGGCGGCGGCCCGGGCGGCGGTGCCGTCGATGACTCGCGCGAGCGCGGCCACCGTCGGTGCCTCGTAGAGGATGTGTGGCGGCAGTTCCGCCTCGGCGAACCGGCGGCGCAGCGTGTTGAGCAGCGCGATGCCGAGCAGCGAGTTGCCGCCGAGTTCGAAGTAGTTGTCGGCGACGCCGACCCGCTCCAGCTTGAGCGAGTCGCACCAGACCTCGGCCACGCCCAGCTCGGTCGGCCCGGTCGGCTCCTGGTAGCGGGTCACCAGTTCCGGCCGCGGGTGGCGCGCCTCGGAGCTGGCCGTGCCGTTCGGCGCGGTCACCGCTTCGACGTTGAACCACCGGCTGAACCGGACCATGGTGGCCAGGTCCTGGGTCGCCGCGACCAACTGCGACTCCCCCGAGGCGAGCGCCCGCAGCAGGGTGCGCCAGCCCTCCTCGAAGGTGATGCCGAAGCGGGCCCGGTTCGCCGAGAAGAACGCCTGCACCTCGCTGTCGAACCCGCTCAGCCCGCCGTCCCAGGCGTTCCAGGCCCACTCGCCCCAGTCCACCGAGAGGGTGGGGCGTCCGGCGGCGGTGAGCATGTTGGCGTAGCGGTCCAGATAGGCGTTCGCGGCGCAGTAGTCGACCTGGCCGGGGCCACCACCCGTGGCGGAGGTGATCGACGAGAAGAGCACCAGGAAGTCGAGCCGGATCTCGTCGTCGGCACCGACCCGCAGCGCCTCGACGATCGCCCGGGTGCCGGCGACCTTGGGCGCGAGCACCAGGTCGGAGTCGGTGGGCAGCTTGAACTGCATCAACCCGGTGCCGGGTACGCCCGCGGTGTGCAGGATGCCGTGCAGCGCGCCGAAGCGCTCCCGGGCGGTGTCGACCGCCCGCCGGACGTCGGTCGGGTCGGCGACGTCACCGACCACGATCTCGACCTCGGCCCCGGCCTCGACGAGCGCCTGGACCCGTTCCACCCGGCTGCGGGTGCTCTCGTCGACCTTGTCGGAGCCGGCCAGGATGCCGGCCCACCGCTCGGTCGCCGGCAGACCGGTGCGCCCGAACAGCACCAGCCGGGCCCGGCAGTCCTGCGTCAGCTGCGCGGCCAGGCCGAGCCCGATGCCGCCCAGCCCACCGGTGATCAGGTACACCCCGCCGTCGCGGAGCACCTGGCGGGCGGTGTCCAGGTCGGCCGGCGGGATCGACTCGTAGCCGCACACCCAGCGCCGACCGGCGCGGATCGCCACCGTCGGCTCGGTCCGCGGGCGACGCAGCTCGGCGACGACCGCGCCGGCCGGGGTGGCCGGCTCCACGTCGACCAGCCGGGTGCTGACCGACGGGTACTCCAGCGGGATGACCAGGGCCGGGCCGAGCACGGTGGCGCTGGCCGGCCGGGCCTCGGCGCCGTCGAGCACCTGCTGTGAGCCGGTGCTGACGATGTCCAGAGCCCACCGGTCCAGGCCGAGTTCGGCCGCCGCACGGGCCAGTGCGACCAGGGTGTGCAGGCCCAGCGACACGGTCCGGTCGTCGTCCGGCAGCTCGCCGAGGGTCCACAGGTGCACCACCCGGTCCAGTCCGACCCCGGCCGCCCGCAGGGCGCGCAGCATGGTGAGCGCGTCCGTCGGGTCTCCCGGCCGGACGGTGTAGCCGTCGGCGGCCGCGTGGTACTCCGTGCCGGCCCGCACCACGGTCAGCCGCGCGCCGGTGGCCGCCGCGGTCCGCTCCAGCTCGGCGAGCACCCCGTCGGCGGTGGCGCCGGTACCGGCGTAGACCAGCCACGAGTCCGGCTGCCGTTCGTCGGCGGCCGGGGCTGCGGTCTGCCGCCACACCGGCAGGTGCAGCCACTGCTCCTCGGGCAGCCGCGGGATCCGGCCGATCTCGGCCAGGCTGGTCGGTTCGGCCGGCAGCTCGGCGCCGCCCTCCCGCCCGGCGGTCATCGGCGTCTGCTCGATCCAGTACCGCTGCCGCTCGAACGGGTAGGTGGGCAACGGAATCCGGCCGGGGGCGGCCCGGTAGACCGGGGTGGCCCCGTCGCCGCGGCCGTGGTGTGCCGCCCAGTCGATTTCGACGCCGGTCAGCCAGAGCCGGGCCAGCGCGTCGGTGAGCACCAGGTCGGCGGGGCGCGGGTCGCTGCCGGCCGGCAGCGTCGCGGTGATCAACGGCCAGCGCTGCGGCGGGCAGCCGGCGGAGCGCACCAGCGCGCCGAGCGACTGGCCGGGGCCGATCTCGACCAGGGCCAGTTCCGGGTCGGCGAGCAGCACCTGCACACCCGCCTCGAACTGCACCGGCTGGCACATGTGCCGGGCCCAGTAGGCCGGGTCGCGCACCAGCGCGGCGTCGGCCAGCGCGCCGGTGACGTTGGAGATGTAGGGCAGCCGGGGCGGGTTGAGCCGGATGTTGGCGGCCACCCAGGCGGTCAGCTCGTCGCTGATGCCGGCCAGCATCCGGGAGTGGAACGCGTGGCTGGTCTCCAGTGGCCGGCACGGGATCTCGGCCTGACGCAGGTCGGCGGCGAGCTGGTCGAGCGCGGCGGTCGGACCGGCGACCACCACCGTCTCCGGCCCGTTGATCGCGGCGATGTCCAGCCCGCGCTGCTCCAGCCGGAACCGGCGGCGCAGCTCGTCGGCGGCCAGCGGTACCGCGGCCATCGAGCCGGTCTCCAGCGCCCCGATCAGCTTGGCCCGGTGCACCACCAGGGCGATCGCGTCGGGTAGCGACAGCACCCCGGCCAGGCAGGCCGCGACGTACTCGCCGAGGCTGTAGCCGAGCATCGCGGTCGGCCGCAGCCCCCAGGCCAGCAACGTGCTGGCCAGCGCGTAGTCCACGGCGAAGAGCAGCGGCTGGGCCACCTCGGTGCGGCGCAGGGCGGCGGTACGCGGGTCGGTGCCGCCGCCCCGGCCGAGCAGCGCCGCCAGGTCGGAGCCGCCGCCGCGGGGCCCGGTGAGCAGGTCGGTGAGGTCCAGTTCGGGCAGTGCCGCGGCGATCGGGGCCAGGCACTCGTCCAGCGCGGCGCGGAACACCGGTTCGCGCCGGTACAGCTCACCGACCAGTCCCGGGTACTGCTCGCCGACGCCGGCGAGCAGGAACGCCACCGGTCGGCCCTGTACCGCCTCCACCCGGCCCATCGGGGGCGGGGCACCGTCGCGTCCGGTCAGGGTGCCGACCGTCTCGTCCAGGGTGGCGGTCACCGCCACCCGCCGGTGCTCGAAGGTCTTGCGTCCGACCTGCAACGAGAACGCCACGTCGGCCAGCCTGGCGTGCGGCTGGCAATCCAGGTGCTCGCCGAGGCGCCGCACCGCGCGGTCCGCCGCGCTCGCGGTCCGGGCCGACACCGGCACCACCTGGTACCGGCGGGTGTGCGCCGGGCCGGTCAGCTCGTCGGTCTCCGGCACCTCCGGGCGTACGGGCGGCTCCTGCACGACGACGTGCACGTTGGTGCCGCCCATCCCGATGGAGTTGAGCCCGGCGATGCGGGGCCGGCCCTCGGTGGCCGGCCACTCGGCGAGATCGACGTTGACGTAGAACGGGCTGTTCTCGAAGTCGATCGCCGGGTTGGCCTGGGTGTAGTGCAGGGTCGGCGGGATCACCCGGGACTGCAGGGACAGCGCGGTCTTGATCAGGCCGGCGGTACCGGCCGCGTGGTTCATGTGCCCGACGTTGGTCTTGACCGCGCCGATCGGGCAGTACTGCCGCTGCTCGGTGCTGCCGAATGCCCGGGTCAGCGCGGCGACCTCGATCGGGTCACCCAGTTCGGTCGCGGTGCCGTGCGCCTCGACGTAGCTGATCTCCTCGGGGCTCACCCCGGCGTCGGCCATCGCGTCGGCGATCACCCGGGCCTGTCCGGCGACGCTCGGCGCGGTGTAACCGACCTTCAGCGCGCCGTCGTTGTTCATCGCCGAGCCGCGGATGACTCCGTAGACGTGGTCGCCGTCGCGCAGCGCGGCGTCCAGCCGCTTGAGCACCACGACGGTGGCGCCGTCGCCGAACATCGTCCCGCTGGCCTGCGCGTCGAAGGTGTGCACGTGCCCGTCGCGCGACTCCATGCCGCCCGGGGTGGACAGGTGGCCCTGCTTGTCCGGCACCCGAATCGACACGCCGCCGGCCAGCGCCATCTCGCAGTCGCCGCTGCGCAGGCTGCGGACCGCCAGGTGCACCGCGACCAGTGAGGTGGAGCAGAAGGTCTGCACCGCGACGCTCGGGCCGTGCAGGTCGAACAGGTACGACACGGTGGTGGTCAGGGCGTCCTTGTCGTTGCCCATGATGAGCTCGTACTCGCTCAGGTCCTCGTGCATGCTCAGCTGGCCGAGCGCGCCGAGCAGGTAGGTGCTGATGTTGGTGCCACCGAAGACCCCCACCCGCCCCCGGTGCTCCGGCCGGCAGTAGCCGGACTGTTCGAGCGCCTCCCAGCAGACCTCGAGGAAGAGTCGCTGCTGCGGGTCGGTCAGCGCGGCCATCCGCGGGCTGATGCCGAAGAACCCGGCGTCGAAGCCGGCGATGTCGTCGAGGATCGGACGGGCCGGTACGTAGGCCGGGTCGTGCGCCAGCTCGGCCTGCACGCCCGCCTCGACCAACTCCTCCGGGGTGAAGAAGCTGATCAGCTCCTCACCGGCGCAGAGGCTGCGCCAGAAGGCGGCCACGTCCTCGGCGCCCGGGAACCGCCCGGCCATCCCGACGATGGCGATCCGCCGGTCCAGCTGCTCCCCGTCGAGCACCGGCGCGGTCGATGCCGCCAAGACCAGTTCGGCGCCGCCGGGCGCGGCCGGTGCGGCGACCGGCACGGGTGCCACCGGCGCGGCGACGGCGGCCGGCGCGACGGCCGGCTCTCCGGTCCGGGCCGGCGCCGCCGGGGCCGGGCCACGCTGCTGCTCGAGCAGCGCGCTGAAGGACCGGACGGTCGGCGCCTCGAACAGCGACACGGTCGGTACCGCCACCGCGAACCGGTTCTTGACCAGCCCCAGCAGCCGGGGCACCAGCAGCGAGGTGCCGCCGAGGTCGAAGTAGTTGTCGTGGATGCCGACCGGCTCGATGCCGAGCACGTCGGACCAGAGTTCGGCCAGCGCCCGCTCGGTGCCGGTCAGCGGCGGGGTGTAGGGCTGCGGCAGATCCGGGCGCGGGTGGCGGATCGCATCCCCACCGACCGGCTCGACGGTCGCGCCGCCGAGGCGGGGCAGCCGGTCGTCCAAGCCGCCGGCGGCGACCACCACGGCGGGCAGCGCGGTGCCGACCAGCCGGTCGAAGGCGGCCAGGGCCTCGGCATCGCTCATCGAGTGGCTGGCCATGCTCGCGCCGATCCCGTCGCGCAGCCGCTGCAGGGTGCAGGCCCAGGTGTCCCAGCCGGCGGAGATCCACCGGCTGCGTCCGTCGGCGCCGGCGTGGGCGAGCGCGGTCAGCGCCGCGTTCGCCGCGGCGTAGCCACCGAAGGTCACCCCGCCGAGCAGGGCCGAGGTCGAGGAGAAGAGCAGGCACCAGTCCGGTACCAGCCGGTCGTCCAGTCCGGCGACGATCCGGGCGATCACCCGGGCGCCGTCCACCTTGGCTCCGAACTGCCGGGCCACCGCGGCCCCGTCGAGGTCCCGCAGTGCCACGAAGGTGTCGGTGCCGGCGTCAGCCGCCGCGTGCACCACGCCGTCGATCCGGACGTCGGTGAAGAGCACCCGCATGGCCGCCTCGTCGGTGACGTCGACACGCGGGGTGCGCACCGTCGCGCCGAGCGCCCGCAGGGCCGCCACAGCGGCGTGCCGGGGGTCGTCCGGGTCGTCGGGCAGCCCACGCCGGCTGGTCAGCACCAGCCCGGCCGCGCCGTTGCGCACCAGGTGCCCGGCGATCGTGAGACCGATGTCGCCGAGACCGCCGGTGATCAGGTAGGTGCCGCCGCTGGCCACCGGATGGGTCTCCAGCGGCGTCGCCGGTGCCTCGTACGTCGGCAGGTACCGGATGCCGCCCCGGTGGGCGACGAGCACCCCGTCGGAGCGGCGGCCCAGCTCGGCGGCGAGGGCGTCGGCCATCGCGCCGGGGCCGTACTCCGGGTCGAGGTCGACGTTGACGCTCTCCAGGTCCAGGTACTCCTGATTGGCGACCACCGGCAGCACCGCGACCGCGGCCTGGGCCGGCGCGGTGCCACCGACGGTCACCCCGGCACTGTCCGGCACCGCCTGGCCGCCCTGGGTGACCACCATCACCCGGGTACCGCTGCGGCCGCTACCGCCGCAGGCGGCGAGCACCGCCGAGGCGCCGTGCACCGCGGCGGCGGCCGCGTCGGCCGGCACCGGCTGCGTCATCGACAGGTCGACCACCGTGTTCGGGCCGGCGCCGAGCAGCGCGACGAGGTCGCCGGGGCAGGTCGCCAGCACCACGTCGCCGCCGGAGCGGCGCAGCCGGGTGGCCAGTTCGTCGGCCACCTCGGTGGCGGCACCGGCACCGGCCGGCGCGAGCAGCACGTACCGCCCGGCGGTCGGGACGGTGGCGGCACCGGTGGGCGCCGCTCGCCATCGCTGGGTCAGCAACCGCACGTGCTCGTCGCCCGGGGCAGGCTCGGCCTCGACCGCCTCGGTGCCCGGCCGGGCCACAGCCGGGCTGGCCGGTCGCTCGAACCAGTGCCGCTGCCGCTGGAACGGATAGGTCGGCAGGTCCGCCAGCCGGGCCGGGCCACCGCGCAGCGCGGACCAGTCGAGGGTCACCCCGATCTCCCACAGCCGCCCACAGGTGTCCAGCAGGCTCGCCACGTCGGCCGCGTCCCCGCCGGTCGCCACCGCGGGCAGGGTGCCGAGCAGGACGGTGTCCGGCTGATCGGGGAGCTGGCTGGCCAGCAGGTCGCCGAGGACGGTACCCGCGCCCAGCTCCACCAGGACGTCGACGTCCCGCGGCAACTGCCGGGCCAGGTCGGTACCGTCGGCCGCGACCGTGACCACGGGGATCGCCGGCGCCTGCCGGGTCACCGGGTCGGACACCTCGGCCGCCTCGGTGCCGCTCGCCGTGTCGTCGGTCGGCCGGGCCCGCAGGCTGGTCAGCCGAAGCGCGTCGGTGAGGGTGAGCACCCCGGCCAGGCAGTTCCCGACCTGCTCGCCGATCCCCTGGCCGACCAGCACGTCCGGCCGGACCCCGCGGTGCAGCAGCAGCTGGGCGAGCGCGTACTGGACGACGAAGTGAAACGACTCGGCCAGTTCCGGCCGGTCGGCCTCGGCACCGGGTCCGGCGTGGAGGAACGGCCGCAGGTCCAGCCCGCAATGCTCGGCGGCGATCTCGACGCAGCTGTCCACCGCGGTCGCGTAGGCCGGCTCACGCCGGTAGAGCCCGCCCCCGAGCCCGCGGTGACCGGCACCGGAGTCGGGCAGCAGGAAGGCCACCCGCGGCCGGTCACGCAGGCTGCGCACACCGGCCGCGCCGGCCGCGGCGGTGAGCTGCCCGGTGGCGTCGGCGGTGTCCGTGGCGAGGACCGCCCGGCGGAAGCGGTGCTCGGCCCGCCCGCTCTGCAGGGTGTACGCCAGGTCGGCGACGGTGCAGCGGTCCAGCGCGCCGCCCAGCGCGCCGAGCTGCTCACGCAACGCCGCCGGGTGGTGCGCGGAGACCGGCAGCAGGTACGGGCCGGGTGCCTCGGCGACCGGCTCGGCCTGCGGGGCGGCCTCCAGCACCAGGTGCGCGTTCGTACCCGACCAGCCGAACGAGCTGACCCCGGCCAGCCGGGGCCGGTCCTGCTCGGGCAGGGCCAGCGTCGTCGTCGCCGGCCGCACGGTGTCGCTGGCCAGGGCCGCCTCGGAGGGGTTGACCAGGTTGAGGTTCGGTGGGACCATACCCTGCTTGAGCACCAGCACCGTCTTGATCAGCCCGGCGATGCCGGCCGCCGCCTGGGTGTGCCCGATGTTGGTCTTCACCGCCCCGACGTGCAGCGGCGTCGCCGGGGACCGGCCGCCGAAGACGTCGCCCAGCGCGCCGAGCTCGATCGAGTCGCCGAGCCGGGTGCCGGAGCCGTGCGCCTCCACGTAGCAGATCTCGTCCGGGCTGGTCCGCGCGGCGGCCAGCGCCCGGCGGATGACGTCCACCTGGGCGCCCCGGTTCGGCGCGGTCATCCCGTTGCTGTGACCGTCCTGGTTGACCGCCGAGCCGCGGATCACCGCGTGGATCCGGCGGCCGTTGCGCAGCGCGTCGGAGAGCCGCTCCAGCACCACCACCCCGGCGCCCTCGCCCATCACGTAGCCGTCGGCGTCGGCGTCGAAGGTCTTGTTCAGGCCGTCCCGGGAGAGCATCGAGGTGGCGCAGGCGTTGACGTACAGATCGGGTTGGATGAGCAGGAAGCCGCCCGCGGCCACCGCCAGGTCGCACTCGCCGCGGCGCAGCGCCGCACTGGAGAGGTGCACCGCGACCAGCGACGACGAGCACGCGGTGTCCAGGGTGACGGTCGGGCCGCGCAGGTCGAAGTGGTACGCGAGGCGGCCGGCGACCACGCTCGCCGAGCTGCCCTGCCCGGCGTACGGGTCGGTGAAGGCGGCGGCGCCCTGCAGGTCGGACTGCAACCGGCCGTACTGGGTGGTGTCCGAGAAGCCGATCATCACCGAGGTGCGGCTGCCCGCCACCCGGGCCGGCGGGGTGCCGGCGTCCTCCAGCGCCTCCCAGGTCAGCTCCATCAGCAGCCGCTGCTGCGGGTCCATCCGCAGCGCCTCCCGGGGTGGCGAGCCGAAGAACTCGGAGTCCCAGCGGGTGATGTCGGAGAGGAAGGCTCCGCGACGGGTGTAGACGCCGTGGTCGGCGACGTACGGGTCGAGGTCGTACCGGCCGTCCGGCGCGTCGTCGAGCACCGCGCTACGCCCGTCGCGGAGCAGTTCCCAGTAGGCGTCCACGTTCTGCGCGCCGGGCAACCGGCAGGACAGGCCCACGATGGCGATCGGCTCGTGCCGGCCGGCATCGGCCTCGGCGAGCTGCCGGCGCGCCTCAGTCAGGTCGACGGTGACCCGCTTGAGATATTCGCGGAGCTTGTTCTCGGCTGCCATCTGTCAATCCCCTGTCCTAGCGCGTGGGTGGTGAGAAACTGGATCGTCAGAGCTGGGTGTCGATGTACTGGAAGATCTCCTCGTCCGAGGCGGCATCCAGCTGCGCCTTCGACGCCTCCGCGCTGGTCCCCAGGCCGAGCCGGAGCAGGGCCGCCTGCAACGTCGCCACCACCCGGTCCCGCTCCCCGGTGTCGTCGTCGGCGAGTTGCGCGGTGATCCGGTCGAGGGTCTCGGTCAGCACGTCGTTGACCGCCGGCGCCGCCGGCGCCAGCTCGCCGAGCAGGTAGTCGGCCAGCGCGTCGACGGTGGGGTGGTCGAAGACCAGCGCCGCCGGCAACTGCACGCCCAGCTCCGAGTTGAGCCGGTTGCGCAGTTCGACCGCGGTCAGCGAGTCGAAGCCCATCTCGCTGAAGGTCCGGTCCATCTCCACCGCGGCGGCCGAGCCGTGCGCCAGCACCCGGGCGACGTGCGAGCGCAGCGCCGCCACGATCTCCGCCCGGGCCTCGTCGGTCGGCAGGACGGCGAGCCGGGCGACCGGGCCGAAGGCGCTCGCCGCGCTGCCGCCCTGCGGTCGCAGGGCGGGCTGGACCAGGCCGCGCAGCACCACCGGGATGTCGTCGCCGCTCTCGGCCCGCGAGCGCAGCGCCGCCAGGTCCCAGCGAGAGGCCACCACCAGCGGGTCGCCGGTCGTTGCTTCGCGCAGCGCCGTGTCGAACAGGTCCAGGCCCTGCTCGGCCGAGATGGCCGCCACGCCGGCCCGGGACAGCCGGGCCTCGTCGGCCGCGGTCAGCTCCGCGGCCATTCCGGTCGACATCGACCACATGCCCCAGGAGATGGAGAGCGCCGGCAGCCCGGACGCCCGCCGGTGGGCGGCGAGCGCGTCGAGGAAGCTGTTCGCCGCCGCGTAGTTGCCCTGCCCCGCGTTGCCGAGCACCCCGGCGATCGAGGAGAACAGCACGAAGGCCCGCAGGGGCAGGTCGGCGGTCAGCTCGTGCAGCAGCCAGGCGGCCTGGGCCTTGGGCCGGAAGACCGACTCCAGCCGCTGTGGCGTGAGCCCCTCCAGCAGCGCGTCGTCGAGCACCCCGGCGGCGTGCACCACGGCGGTCAGCGGCCGGTCGGCCGGCACCGAGGCCAGCAGTTCGGCCAGCGCCGGGGCGTCCGCGACGTCGCAGGCGGCGACCCGGACCGAGGCGCCGAGGCCTTCCAGCTGGGCGACGAGTTCGGCCGCGCCGCTGGCCGCCGGACCGCGCCGGGAGGTCAGCAGCAGATGTTGTACGCCGAAGCGCTGCACCAGCCGGGTCGCGACCAGTGCGCCGAGACCGCCGGTACCGCCGGTGACCAGCACCGTCCCGTCCGCCAGGTCCAGCTCGTCCACCGGGGCGGGCGACCGACGGCTGACCCGCGGCACCAGGATCTTCTCCGCCTCGACCAGGCACTGCGACTCGCCCTTGCCGACCGCGGCGGCCAGCCGGCCCCACGGCGCGTCACCGGCGTCGGCCCGCAGGTCGGCCAGCACGAACCGGCCGGGGTGCTCGACCTGCGCGGCGCGGACCAGTCCCCACACCGCGCCGGTGCGCACCGACCGCGGGTCGGCCAGGAAGACCAGCCGGGATCCGGCCAGCCGCGCGTCGGCGACCCACTGCTGCATGGCCTCCAGCGCCCGCCCCGTCAGCTCGCGGGCGGCGGTCGGCACGTCCGGCTCGGTGCCGGCGCCGGAAAAGACCGCGAAGTCGCACCGCTCGCCGCCGGCCACCGCGGCGGCCAGCGCGGCCACCGTCGGGTGACCGGGCAGCCCGGCCACCGGCTCGCCGAGGTACCGCCAGGTCGGCGCCTCGTCGGCGCCGGCGACCGGCAGGTCCACCCAGTCCAGGCCGAAGAACCCGGCCGGCCCGGTGGCCCGGCCCATCGCGGTGACAATCGAGGCGATGGAGACCGGCCGGACCCGCAGCTCCTCGATGGCGAGTACCAGCCGGCCGTCCGCGTCGGCGGCCTCGACCGCGAGCTTGTCCGCGCCGTCGGAGCTGAGCCGGACCCGCAGCGCCGAGGCGCCGTGGCCAGCCAGCCGGACCCCCCGGAAGACGAACGGCAACCGCAGCTCGTCCGAACCACCCTCGAAGATGTACGGATGGAACGCCGTGTCCAGCAGCACCGGGTGCAGTCCGAAGCCCTCGGTCTCGGCGGCCTGCGGCAGGGCGACGTCGACGTAGAGCGCGTCGTCGGCCCGCCAGGCGGCCTGTACGCCGCGGAACGCGTCACCGTACTCGTAGCCGAGTTCGGCCAGCCGGTCGTACGCGCCGTCGAAGGCGATCGGGACGGCACCCGCCGGCGGCCACGAGGTCGCCCAGCCGCACCGGCCGTCGGTGCCGCCGCCGTCCGGGGCGAGGATGCCGCTGGCGTGTCGTACCCAGGTGTCGTCGCCGTCGGCGCGGGCGTAGACGCCCACCGTGCCGTCGCCACCGTCGGCCACCACCTGTAGCGAGAGTCCGCCGTCGGCGGGCAGCACCAGCGGCGCCTCGAAGGTCAGCTCCACCACCTCGGCCAGCCCGGCCTGGGCACCGACCTGGCCGACCACGTCGAGCAGGGCGGCGCCGGGCACGACCACCCCGCCACCGACCGCGTGGTCGGCGAGCCAGGGGAGCTCGGTCAGTGACACCCGGCCGGTGACCACCACCCGGGTACCGTCGGCGACGTCGACCGCGGCGCGCAGCAGCGGGTGGTTGACCGGGCGCAGCCCGGCCGAGGCGACGTCCGCGCTGGAGCGCCGGTGGATCAGCCAGTAGCGCTCCCGCTCGAAGGCGTAGGTCGGCAGGTCGACGGCGTGCCCGTCGGCCGCCAGGGCCGCCCAGTCGACGGGCACGCCGACCACGAACGCTTCGGCGAGGCAGCCGTGGAGCGCCTCCAGCTCCTCCTGCTTGCGGCGGTAGGTGGCGGTTACGACCGCCCGCTGGTCGGTGAGGCAGTTGCCGGCCATCCCGGAGAGCACCGGCAACGGACCGACCTCCAGGTAGACGTCGGTGCCGGCGGCCTCCAGCAGCTCGATCATCGGTGCGAAGCCGACGGTCTGGCGGATCTGGTCCACCCAGTAGTCGGGGTCGGTCCAGGACCGCTCCGGCCCGAGGTTGGTCTCGTAGGGCAGCTGGGCCGCGCCGAAACTGGTCGCTTTCAGCTCGCGGGCGAACTCGTCGAGCATCGGCTCCATCAGCGGCGAGTGGAACGCGTGGCTGACCGGCAGCCGTCCGGTGCGCTTGCCGAGCGCGCGCCAGTGCGCCTGCACGGCGAGGCAGGACTGCTCGTCGCCGGAGACCACCACGTCACCGGGGCTGTTGATCGCGGCGATCCCGACCAGGTGCTCCATCCCCGCCAGCGAGGCGCGTACCTCGGCGGCCGGTGCCGCCACCGCGACCATCGCGCCGTCGGCGGGCAGGTTCTGCATCAGCCGGGCGCGGGTGGCGACCAGGCGGGCGGCGTCGGCCAGCGTCCAGATGCCGGCCACGTGCGCGGCGGCGATCTCGCCGACGGAGTGCCCGGCCAGCCTGGTCGGGCGTACCCCGAGCGAGGTGAGCAGCCGGAAGGCGGCCACCTCGTAGACGAAGAGCGCCGGCTGGGTGTAGAGGGTCTGGTTCAGCGCCGCCGCGCCGGCCGTGTTCGGCTCGGCCCACATCACCTCGCGCAGCGGCCGCTCCAGGTACGGGTCGAGCGCCGCGCAGGCCTCGTCGAAGGCCGCCGCGAAGACCGGGAACGCCCGGTACAGGTCCCGGCCCATGCCGGGGCGCTGGCCACCCTGCCCGGTGAAGAGGAAGGTGGTCGACACCTGGCCCCGGGCGACGCCGGCCGGTACCACCGCGCCGGGCCGGCCGTCGACGTATCCGGCCAGCCGGTCGACGAGCTCGGCGCGGTCCCGGCCGACGACCACCGCCCGGTGGTCGAAACGGGCCCGGGTGTCGGCCAGCGAGAAGGCGATGTCGGCAGGCCGTACGGCGGCGTCGGCGAGCACCCGGTCGTGTAGTCGCCGGGCCTGCCGGCGCAGCGCGGTCGGGGTGCGGGCAGAGATCACCCAGGCGTGCGGGCCTGGGTGCCCGGCTGCCGGTGCGGGCGCCTGCGCCTCGGTGGGCTCCTCCAGGATCACGTGCGCGTTGGTCCCGCTGATGCCGAACGAGGACATCCCGGCCCGGCGCGGCTGCTCGTCCAGGCGGGCCCAGGGCCGCGCCTCGGTGAGCAGTTCCACCGCGCCGGAGCTCCAGTCGACGTGGTGCGTCGGCTCGGTGACGTTCACCGTCCGGGGCATCGTGCCGTGCCGCATCGCCATGATCAGTTTGATCAGGCCACCGACGCCGGCCGCGGCCTGGCTGTGCCCGATGTTGGACTTCAACGAGCCCAGCCACAGCGGCCGGTCGGCCGGGCGGTTCTGCCCGTAGGTGGCGAGGATGGCGGTCGCCTCGATCGGGTCGCCCAGCGGCGTGCCGGTGCCGTGCGCCTCGACCAGGTCGATCGCGGCCGGCTCCAGCCGCGCGTCGGCCAGCGCCCGCCGGATGACCCGCTCCTGGGCGCGCCCGCTGGGGGCGGTCATCCCGTTGCTCGTACCGTCCTGGTTCACCGCGATGCCGCGGATGACGCTCAGGATCCGGCGACCGTTGCGCCGCGCGTCGGAGAGCCGTTCGAGCAGCAGCACGCCCGCTCCCTCGGCCCACACCGCACCGTCGGCGTCGTCGGAGAACGCCTTGCACCGGCCGTCGGTGGCCAGGGCCCGCTGGCGGGAGAACTCGACGAACGGATCGGGTACCGCCATCACGGTGACCCCACCGGCGAGCGCCATCGGGCAGTCCCCGGACCGCAGTGCCTGCACGGCCAGGTCCAGCGCGACCAGCGAGGACGAGCAGGCGGTGTCCAGGGTGACCGCCGGGCCCTCCAACCCGAACGTGTAGGCCACCCGGCCGGAGAGCACGCTCGGCACGCTGGAGACCATCAGGGTGCCCTCGACGCTCGTCGGCATGTCACCGAGGAACTGGGTCGAGTAGTGGTCGTACATCATCCCCGACCAGATGCCCACCCGGTCGCCGCGCACCGTGGCAGGGTCGATGCCGGCCCGCTCGAACGCCTCCCAGGTGATCTCCAGGAAGAGTCGGTGGTGCGGATCGGTCGCCAGGGCCTGCCGGGGGCTCATGTTGAAGAACGGCGCGTCGAAGCCGGCCGGGTCGTCGATGAAGCCACCCCGGCGGGTGTACGAGGTGCCGTAAGCGTCCGGGTCCGGGTTGTAGAGCTTCTCCAGGTCCCAGCCACGGTCGGTCGGGAACTCGCCGGTGGCGTCCACCTCGCCGGCGACGACGTCCCAGAGCTGCTCCGGGGTCGTCACGGCGCCGGGGTAGCGACAGGCCATGCCGATGACCGCGATGGGCTCGTGGTGCCGTTCGTCGGCCACGGCCAGCTGCTGCTTCGCATCGGCCAGATCAGCGGTGACCCGCCTGAGATAGTCACGGAGCTTGTCTTCGATCGCCATGGCTGTCCCTCCCCTTCTTCGTGTGTCCGGTGTGGTTTCAGAGCTGGCTGTCGATGAAATTGAAGAGATCCTCGTCAGAGGCCGTGCCCAGGCGGGCCGACGTCAGTACCGGCGCCAGGGCCGGGGTGTCCGGTTGTTGGTCGCGCCCGCCGTCGAACCGGTGCAGCGCGGCCCGCAGCACGGCCGTCACCCGGTCCTGTTCGTCCGGGTCGGCGTCGGCCAGGCGGGCGGTGACCCGGTCCAGCGCCTCGCGCAGCAGCTCGTCGGCGGCCGGCGGGGCGGGCATCAGCTCGCGCAGGATCCAGTCGGCCACGTCCTCGGTGGTCGGCTCGTTGAAGACCAGCGTCGCGGGCAGCGGCAGACCGGTGTCGGCCGCGAGCCGGTCGCGCAGGTCCATCGAGGACAGCGAGTCCAGTCCGAGTTCGGTGAACGGCCGGTCGGCCTCGACGGTGTCCTGCGGGCCGTAGGCCAGCACCAGCGCCACGGTCCGCCCGACCAGGTCCAGCACCAGTTGGCGGCCCTCGGTGTGGTCCAGCCCGGCCAGCTGGTCGGCCAGCCTGGCGGCGGCCGCCGGGCCGGTGGCGCCGGGCACGACACCGGCGGCACCCGCCAGCACGGTGCCGGCCGGGCTGGCGGGCGCCGCCCGACGGCCGGCACCCAGTAGTTGCCGCAGGATCGCCGGTGACTCGCCACCTGCGTCCAGCCGGGCCCGCAGGCCGGCCGGCTCCCAGCGGGCGGCGACCACCAGCGGGTCGCCCTGCCCGGCGTCGCGCAGCGCGGCGTCGAACAGTTCCAGTCCCTGCCGCTGGCTCAGGCCGGCCAGACCCGCGCGGGCGAGCCGGGCCTCGTCGGCGGCCGAGAGACCCTCCGTCATCTGCGTCCGGACCCCCCACAGGCCCCAGGCGATCGAGGTACCCGGCAGGCCGAGGTCGCGCCGGTGACCGGCCAGGGCGTCGAGGAAGGCGTTGGCCGCGGCGTAGTTGGCCTGTCCGGCGTTGCCCAGCAGGCCGGCCACCGAGGAGAAAAGCACGAACATCCGTACCGGCAGCTCGGCGGTCAGCTCGTGCAGCAGCCAGCCGGCGTCGAGTTTCGGGCGGAGCACCCGGTCCAGCGCAGACGCATCGAGCCGGTCCACCGTGGCGTCACCGAGCACCCCGGCCGCGTGCACCACGCCGACCAGCGGTCGCCGCGGCGGGATCGTGGCCAGCAGCCCGGTCAACGCCGCCCGGTCGGCCACGTCACAGGCCGCCACCCGGACCGACGCACCGAGCCCGGTCAGCCGCCGTACCAGCTCGGCGACGCCGTCGGCGCTCTCGCCCCGACGGGAGGTCAGCAGCAGGTCGCGCACGCCGTGCCGCTCGACCAGTCGGGCCGCGGCGAGCGCGCCCAGGCCGCTGGTGCCCCCGGTGACCAGGACCGTGCCCGAGCCGAGGTCCACCAGCGGGCCGGGCCGGGACTCCCGGCGGGCGAGCCGGGGCACCAGCAGCGCGCCGTCGGCCACGGCGAACTGCGGTTCACCGGCGTCCAACGCGGCGGCCAGCCGCTGCCACCGGCCGGCGGAGTCGCCACCGCCGGGCAGGTCGGCCAGCACGAACCGGCCGGGGTGCTCGACCTGCGCGGTCCGTACCAGCCCCCACACCGCGGCCGTGCCCACCGACCGGTGCCCGGCCAGGAGGACCAGCCGGGCGCCGGTGAACCGGGCCTCGCCCAGCCACTGGCGCAGCAGCCCGAGGACGTGGTGCAGGTGGGTCCGGGCCCGGCCCGCCGGTTCGAGGTCGTCCTCGTCGGGCAGCGGCACCAGCACGACCGGCGGCACCGTACCGGCGTCCGGCCCGGCCAGCGCGGCGAGGTCGTGGTGCCGAGAGACGGTCACCCCGGCGGCGTCCAGCTCGGCGCGGATCGCGTCGGCCGCTCCGGTGTCGCCGAGCACCGCCCAGCTCCCGCCGGCGAGCTGCGCCTGCGGCGTACCGGCGGGGACCCAGCGCAGGTCGTGCAGGCCCGGCCCGGAGGCGCCCGGTGCGGTCAGCTCGGTGCCCGGCGGCACACTGCGCATGCTGAGCGCGGCCACCGCACCGATCCGCTGGCCGGTGCCGTCGTGGAGGGTCAGCGCGACGGCGCCGTCCGCGCCGGGGCTCAGCCGGACCCGCAGCCGGTCGGCGCCGGCCCCGGTGACCCGCACGTCGGAGAAGACGAACGGCAGCCGGAGTCCGCCGTCGCCGGCCCCGGTGTCGAGCACCAGCGGGTGCAGGGCGGCGTCCAGCAGGGCCGGGTGGATGCGGTAGTCACGCGCGCCGCCGACATCGGGCAACCGCACCTCGGCGTACCGGTCAGCGCCGCACCGCCAGGCGGCGACCAGTCCCCGGAACGCCGGGCCGTACTGGTAACCGGCCGCGGCCAGGTCGGCGTACGCGGTGGCCAGATCGATCGGCTCGGCACCGGCCGGCGGCCAGACGGTGAGCGGTTCGGACGTCGGGTCGGCGGTCGCGGGGGCCACCGACCCGCTGGCGTGCCGGGTCCACTCGGCCTCGGCCTCACCGACCGGCCGGGAGTGGATGCTGAGCGTACGGCGACCGTCCGCCTCGGCCTCGCCGAGGCAGATCTGCAGCTCCGCGGCTGCCGCCTCGGCCAGCACCAGCGGGGCGTGCAGGGTCAGCTCGGCGAGCCGGTCGGCGCCGACCGCGGCGGCGGCGGCGAGCCCGAACTCCACGAAGGCGGTACCGGGCAGCAGCACCCGCCCGGCGATCATGTGGTCGACCAGCCAGGGCGTGTCGGTGTCGGACAGCCGCCCACCGAGCAGCAGCCCGCCGTTCTCGGCCACCGGCACCGCCGAGCGGAGCAGCGGGTGCCGGACCGTCTCGGTGGCCGGCTGGGCCGCGTCGGAGAGCCAGTAGCGCCGGCGCTCGAAGGGGTAGCTCGGCAGCTCGGGACGATGCGTCGGAAGACCGAGCAGCCGCGCCCAGCCGACCGGCTCGCCATCGACCCAGACCCGGGCGGCGGCGCTGAGGGCGTCGGAACCGGCCCCGTCGACGCCCGGCTCGGCCTCGGCTGACTGGCCGTCCGCCGCGACCGGCCCGGGACGGTTCGTGGCGACGCCGGTCAGCACCGCCGGGTTCGGCGTACCGGCGGCGAGATCGGCCAGTGCGGCGCACAGTCCGGGCCGGTCGGCGCCGAACACGACCGCCCGGTGCGGGAAGGCGACGCGGCCGGCCAGTACGGCGGCGGCGGCACCGAGATCCGCGTCCGGGGCGTCCGTGGCGTACCCGCGCAGCAGCTCGGCCAGCGCGCGCAGCGAGTCACCGGTCCGCGCGGAGAGCACCCAGGGCAGCGGGTCGCCGGTCGCCGGCCCGGCCTCGTCCGGGTGCTCGGCCGGCTCGGCCGACTCCAGGATGAGATGCGCGTTGGTACCGCTGATGCCGAAGCTCGACACCGAGGCACGCCGCGGCCGCCCCGTCGCCGGCCAGGGTCGCTGCTCGGTCAGCAGCCTGACCCCGGCGGAGTCCCAGTCGACCTTGGTGGTCGGCTCCTCGCAGTGCAGCGAGCGGGGCAGTACGCCGTACCGCATCGCCTGCACCATCTTGATCACACCGGCCACCCCGGCGGCGGCCTGGGTGTGCCCGATGTTCGACTTCACCGAGCCGAGCCAGACCGGCGGCTGCCCGGTCCGGTTCTCGCCGTACGTCGCCTGGATCGCGTGCGCCTCGATCGGGTCGCCCAGCACGGTGCCGGTGCCGTGCGCCTCGACGACGTCCACGTCCTGGGCGCCGAGTCCGGCGTCGGCCAGTGCCAGCCGGATGACCTGTTCCTGGGCCAGGCCGTTCGGCGCGGTCAGCCCGTTGCTGGCGCCGTCCTGGTTGACCGCGCCACCGCGCAGCACCGCGAGCACCGGGTGCCCGTTGCGGCGCGCGTCATCGAGCCGTTCCAGCAGCAGCACCCCGGCGCCCTCGGCGAAGGCGGTCCCGTCGGCCGAGGCGGCGAACGCCTTGGCCCGGCCGTCCACGGCCAGCCCGTTCTGCCGACTGAACTCCACCAGGTTGCCCGGGTTGGCCATCAGGGTCACCCCGCCGGCCAGGGCGAGCGGGCAGTCGCCGCGACGCAACGCCTCGAGCGCGAGCTGGATGGCGACCAGTGACGAGGAGCAGGCGGTGTCGACGGTGACCGCTGGGCCCTGGAAACCGTAGGTGTAGGCGATCCGGCCGGAAGCCACGCTCAGCGCGGTCCCGGTGAGCAGGTGCCCCTCGGCGGCCCCGGTCTGCAGGTGCAGCCGGGGACCGTAGTCGGTGGCCATCGCGCCGACGTACACCCCGGTCGCCGAGCCGGCGAGGTCGGCCGGGTCGATGCCGGCCCGCTCGAACGCCTCCCAGGCCACCTCGAGCAGCAGCCGCTGCTGGGGGTCCATGGCCAGCGCTTCGCGGGGGCTGACACCGAAGAACGCCGCGTCGAAGAGGTCCGCGTCGTGCAGGAAGCCGCCGTACCGGGTGGCGCAGGTGCCGGGCCGCTCCGGGCCGGCGCCGTAGAGGGTGTCCAGGTCCCAGCCCCGGTTGGTGGGCAGCGCGGAGATCGCGTCGGTGCCGGTCGAGATCAGCCGCCACAGCTCTTCGGGGGAGTTGACCCCACCGGGGTAGCGGCAGCCCATGGCCACGACGGCGATCGGTTCGCTGTCCCGGCCGGCGCGGTGGCCGGCGTCGACCCGAGCTCCGCCGGTGCCCGCCGGGGGCTGGCCCAGCGCGGCGTGCAGGTGTTCGGCGAGCCGGTTCGGGGTGGGGTGGTCGAAGACGACGGTGGTGTGCAGGCGCAGCCCGGTCGCGGCGCGCAGCCGGTGCCGCAGCTCGACCGTGCTCACCGAGTCGAAGCCCAGCTCCTTGAAGGTGCGTACCGGGTCGAGTTCGGCGGCGTCACGATGTCCGAGGACGGCCGCCGCCGTCGCCAGTACCAGGTCACGCAGTTCCCGCCGGGACGCCGCGGGTGGTGCTGTCCCGGCCGGCGCGGCGGTCTGCGGCACCGCCGTGGCGACGTCCTGCCCATTCGGGCGCGCGGCGTCGCCGAGCCAGTACCGCTCCCGCTGGAACGGGTACGTCGGCAGGTCGACCGGCCGGGCGTCGGGCCGGACGCAGTACGCGTCCCAGTCGACATCGGCCCCACCGACGTACGCCTGGGCCAGCGCGTGCCGCAGCCGGGCCTGGCCGCCGTCGTCGCGGCGCAGGGTGCCCACGGCCAGCGCGTCGGACTCCAGTTCCTCGGCGGTCTCCTCGATGCTGGCGGTGAGCACCGGGTGCGGGCTGCATTCGATGAACAGCGCGCCGCCGAGGCGCAGCGCGGTCCTGGTCGCCTGGTCGAACCGGACCGGCTGGCGCAGGCTGCGGAACCAGTAGTCGGCGTCGAGCTCGGCGGTGTCGATCGGCTCGCCGGTCACGGTGGAGACGAACGGGACGGTGGTGGAACGCGGCCGGATCGGGGCCAACGCCTCGACGATCTCGTCGCGCAGACCGTCGACCGCGGGCGAGTGCGAGGCGTAGTCCACCGGCACGTCTTTGGTCCGGTGCCCGTCCGCCTCGATCGCCTCGCGCAGCCGCCCGATCTGTCGCAGGTCGCCGGAGACGACCGCCGAGCGCGGCCCGTTCACCGCCGCCAGGCTCACCCCCGTGGTGGCCCGCAGCCGCTCGACGAGCAGGTCGACCGGGGCGCCGATCCAGGCCATTCCGCCGCCGCCGGAGACCGCGGCGATGGCCCGGCTGCGCAGCGCGACCACCCGCGCCCCGTCGGCCAGCGACAGCGCGCCGACCACGGTCGCGGCCGCGATCTCGCCCTGCGAGTGGCCGACGACCAGGTCCGGCTCGACCCCGTGCGAGCGCCAGAGCTCGGCCAGCGAGACCAGCACCGCCCAGAGCGCGGGCTGCACCACGTCGACCCGGTCCAGACTCGGCGCGCCGGGCACCTCGCGCAGCACGTCGAGCAGCGGGTAGTCGACGTACGGCGCGAGCGCCTGCGCGCAGGCGGTGAGCCGGTCGGCGAAGACCGGCGAGTGGGCGAGCAGTTCGCGGGCCATCGCCGGCCACTGCGAGCCCTGGCCGGGGAAGACGAACACCCGCCGGCCGGTGGCCACCCGGCCGGCGACGACGGCGTCGGCAGGGCGGCCGGTGGCGAGCGCGTCGAGGCCGGCGAGCAGCTCGTGCCGGTCGGCGCCGAGCACGACCGCCCGGTGCTCGAACCGCTCCCGGGTGCGGGCCAGCGAGTACGCGACGTCGGCCGGCTCGACCGACGGGTCGGCGGTGACGTGGCCGGACAACGCGGCGGCCTGGGCGCGCAGCGCCGGTGCGGTACGGGCCGACAGCAACCACGGCGCGTCGGCGCTCGGGGCGCGGTCCCGGTGCACCGCGCGGCGGGGCGGCGCCTCGGCCAGCAGCAGGTGGCAGTTGGTGCCGCCCATTCCGAAGGAGCTGACCCCGGCGACCAGCGGCCGGTCGGCGGCGGGCCAGTCGCGTTCGGCGCAGACCACCCGCAGGTTGAGCTCGTCGAGCTTGATCAGCGGGTGCGGGGCCTCGAAGTTGAGGCTGGGCACCAGTCGTCGGTGGCTGATGGCGAGGATGGTCTTGAGCAGGCCGGCGATGCCGGCGGCGCCTTCCAGGTGACCGATGTTGGTCTTGACCGAGCCGACCAGCAGCGGTCGGCCGGCCGGCCGGCCGGCGGCGAGCGCGGCGGACAGGGCCGCTGCCTCGATCGGGTCGCCAACCGGGGTGCCGGTGCCGTGCAGCTCCACGTACTGCACGTCGGCCGGGGCCACCCCAGCCCGGTGGCAGGCCAACCGGATCACCTCGGTCTGGGCGACCGGGTTCGGGACGGTCAGCCCGGCACCGCCGCCGTCGTTGTTGACCGCGCCGCCGAGGATCACGCAGTGCACCGGGTCGCCGTCGGCGAGCGCCGCGGAGAGCGCCTTGAGCACGACCAGCCCACCACCCTCGCCGCGGACGTAGCCGTTCGCGCGGTGGTCGAAGGTGTAGCAACGGCCGTCCGGGGAGAGCGCGCCGAACCGGCCGATCACCGCGCTGGTCTCCGGCAGCAGGTTGAGGTTCACCCCGCCGGCGATCGCCACCGTCGCGCCGCCGCGGCGCAGCTCGTCGCAGGCCAACTGCACGGCGAGCAGCGACGACGACTGACCGGCGTCGACGGTCAGGCTCGGCCCGCGCAGTCCGAACAGGTAGGACAGCCGGTTCGCGATCAGGCCACGCTGGGTGCCGGTGAGGGTGTGCGGGCCGAGGGTACGGGCACCGAGCCGGTCGTGCAGGTTCGCGTAGTCCGCCGCGATGGCACCGACGAAGACTCCGACGGCGGCGTCGCGCAGCACGCTCGGCGCGATCCGGGCGTGCTCCAGCGCCTCCCAGCACAGTTCGAGCATCAGGCGCTGCTGCGGGTCCATCGCCGTCGCCTCGTGCGGCGAGATGCCGAAGAAGCTGGCGTCGAACCGGTCGACCTCGTCGAGGAAGCCACCGCGGCGGAACTCGGACTGCTCGGCCCAGCGGTGCGCCGGAGCGTCGGCGACGGCGTCCCCGCCGGCACGCAGCAGCTGCCAGAACTGGTCGGCGTCCGCGGCGCGAGGCAGCCGGCAGGACATACCGATGACGGCCACCGGCTCCGTGGCCGCAGATCCGCTGACCGAGGAAGACATCCGCTCACCCACCCGTCGCAGTGCATTCGTGAACAGCCACCGCCCCGGTTCGTTTCCGATTTACGGCCAGAAGGAACGCCGCACCGATCCGGTCATACCGAGGAGATGTTTCGCGCCGGCCGTTCTCCGACCTGGAAGACGCGCTTGAATCGTCTGCTCCGCCGGCGTGGGCGTCAAGGCTGGTACAGCCCTATTCCGAGTGGCAATTAAGCGACGGTAACAAGCTGCCAGAGTGCCGCTGTTGACCTGACCAAATGTCTTATGAGTAGGTCTTAACATGCGTATCGCACCGCCGATGGGATACCGCCGGCCGTAGTGGCTGGTCCGGTTCCCGGACACGGATCACCGCGGAGGAGGTGATGAACATGCGCAGTGCCGGACACCGGTCGTTGGTCGTCTGCACCTGACGGTCGCCCAGCCTCGCCGGGTGACCGTCGCACCTCGTCGCCGCGCCCGGCGGGGCCCGGGTCTCGACCGGGCGCGGCCACCCCCGACCTCGAAGGAGTCACCGTGGTGATCGACGCTCCACTCACCTACGGACAGCTGTCGACCTGGCGGTCGATGGAGACGTTCGCCACCGATCGGTTGATGGAGGTCAACGTCCCGGCGACCTGGGACGTCCGGGGCCTCACCGCCGACACCGTGCTCGGCGCGCTGGGCGCGTTGGCGCGGCGGCACGAGTCGCTACGGACCACCTATCACGTCGTCGACGACCAGCCGGTGCAGCGGATCCACGACCAGCTGCCGCTGCGGATCGAGCAGGTCGACCACGCCGTACGCGACCCGGCGGACCCGGCCGCCACCCTGCGCGCGCTGCACCAGCTGCCGTTCCCGGTGCTCGACGATCCCGGCTGGCACGGCCGGCTCGTCAGCGTGGCGGGGCAGCCGCAGTTCCTGGCCCTGTCGCTGTCGCACATGGTCGTCGACCTGTGGGCGATCCAGGAGCTGGAGCAGCAGTTCCGGGCCGTCGTGGCCGACCCCGGTGCCGGCTCGGCACCGGCGCCGCGCAGCCGTGAGCTGGCCCTGGCGCAGCGCAGCGATTCCTGGCAGTCCCGTCGCCGACGTGCCGAGACCTACTGGCGGCGGCTGCTGACCGACGGCCCCGTACGCAACCTGCCCGCACCGCCGACAGGCCGCGCGGCCGAGCGACGGATCCAGGCCACCCTCCGATCACACCACCTCGCTGTGCTGGTGGCCCAGGCGGCGAAGGCGCACAGTGTCTCGCAGCAGAGCGTGGTGATGGCGGCGACCGCCGTCGCGCTCGCCCAGTTCGTCGACCGGGACCGGATCATGATGAGTCTGATGTCGGCGAACCGGTTCGATCCCGAGTGGCAGCCGCTGATCGGCACCCTCAACCAACTGGTCCCGCTGGTCTGCCGGGTCGATCCGGACAGCACGCTGGCGCAGTACCTGAAGCGGACCCACTTCAACGCGATGCTGGCCTACCGCAGCGGCAGCTACGACGTGGACCGGGCCGAGGAACTGGCCAAGGAGATCGGCAGCCCGGACGGCACCCGGTTCACGCACGACTGCTGGTTCAACTACATCTCCGAGCCGCCGCGCGAGGTGCCGGACGACGCCCGCTCCGCCGGTACCGCCGAGTTGAGCTGGGACGTTCCGCCGCGAAATGCCGGGCATCCGTTCTACGCCCGGGTGCACGGCGACGGGCAGCAGTGGATCGGCGTCACCCTGCGGGTCGATCCCGACGTGCTCGGCGCGGACGCGGTCGTGCGGGCCCTGCGGGTGATCGCCGAGACCGTGCGGCGCTCGGTCACCGATCCACAGGCCCGCCTCGGCAGCCTCGATGACGCCGGCACCGTCGTACCGGAGCCGGCGCTCTTTCCCGGCCAGGGCCCGGCACCGGCCGGTCGCTGAGCACCGGCGACCACTCCGGCGACGCCACGTCGAGCACGGCCGGACCGGTACCGCGACCCGCGGCGCCGGTCCGGCCGCCGGCACCGTCAGCCGCAGCCCCGATAGCTCAGGTACGAGTTCGAGGTGACCATCAGCGGCAGGTGCAGGTCGGCGTCCGGGTCCGCGACGCGGAACTCCACCACCGCTCTCGGGTGCAGCGGTACGGCGCCGAGGATCGAGTAGTAGCCGTCCAGGTCGACCGCCAGCTGGTAGATGCCGGCGTCGATGGTCGGCTCGGTCCAGATGGCAAGCCGACCATCGGTTCCGGTGCGGCCGCTGGCCAGCTCCCGCCACCGCAGCCCGACCTGCCGGGTGAGCACGACGCCCACGTCTGCGGCGGCCATGCCGAACGAGCAGTCGACGACCTCGACGGAGAGCACCATGAGCTAGACCACCTCTCGTTGCCGGCAGCCGGTCCGGCTGCCGGTCGGCCGCCGGTGGCGTCCGCAGGGACGATGGTCGGTTACGCCGATATCGTTCGCTCATCGATTTGTTATCGATACCCGGGTGGACGACAAGAACTGGCCGTTCGTTGTCCCTCATGGAATGTTGGGTTGGTCGTCGGGACGGCGCCAAACCTCAGCCAGTGGCGTCACCTGGTGGGCTATGGCACCAACGCCGTCGGCGATACCGGACCGAAAACCAGCCTTTAGCGAGACCATAGCCAGCTTTTCTAGCGTCTGAGCCAATCCAGTTCGAGCCGTCGTAGGCAACGCCGGCTATCGCACAGAGAGTTGGTACCCATGGCGTTCAACGTTTCCCGAAGGTTCCTTGCCGGCGTCGTGCTCCTCGGCGCCGTGGCGGCCGGACCGGTGGCATACGTCGGCTTGTCCTGGGCCGCTCCGATCACCTCGGCCGATCCCGGCCACGGTCACGTGCCCGCCCCGTCGGCACCTCCCACGGCACCCCTGGAGCCAGCGCCCACGGCATCTCCCACCCCGCCCGCGGATCCGCAGCGCAACACGATCTGGGGCTGAGACCGGATGGCCGGGACGGTCAGGTACGACCATCCCGGCGCGGCGGCGGCTCTCAGGCCCGTGGGGCCGGCCCGGACCCGGTCGCCTCCTCGCCGCCGGCGGGCCGGCCGGCGTGAACAACGTCTGATCCAACCGGTGCGACGGGCCGATCGGCATCCGCGACGCCCAGTGCGGACAAATCCCGTCGCAGCTGCGCCTGCAGCGTGACCGCACCGCGCAGGCTGAGCCCGGACAGCACCGCCCTGGAGGACTCCCAACCGGCCCGGGCGGCGGCCCGCTCACCGGCGGCCACGTGGATCCGCCCGCGCAACGCCATCGCGCTGGCACCGAGCAGCGCGGCGCCTATCTCACCGAAGATCCGCACCGCGCGATCGGCGTGCTCGGCGGCCGAACCCAGCTCCCCGGCATCCAAGGCCACGTCGGCGAGCGCGTGTGCCACCCGACTCTCGGCCATCCGGTCACCGGCGGCCACCGCGAGCGCCTGGGCCCGGGCCAGCCGCCTGGCGGCGGACGCCAGGTCGCCACGTCGATGGTCGACCGCCGCCAGCCCGAGGATGGCGTAACACTCACCGATCTGGTCGCCGGCGGCCCGCACCGAGTCGAGCACCCCGCGGTAGGCCACCCCGGCTCCCTCAAGGTCCCCCCGGCGCAGCAGCAGCTCACCCAGCCGGTGCCGGACCTGCGCACCGACCCGACGGTTGCCGACCTCTTCGCAGATCTGCCCGGCCCGGACCAGCAATTCGTAGGCCGCGTCCTGTTCGCCGTAGTCGAGGTGGATCTGAGCCAGGTTGTGCAGCACGTGCGCCTCGGCGATCCGGTCGCCGAGCAGCTGGAAGGCCTCCAGTGCCCGGCCCCAGCGGTCGCGGGCCGAGGCCAGGTCGCCGTTGACCCGGTCGAGGTAGGCCGAGTTCCGCAGCACCTGTGCCATGCCGAGCCGGTCGCCCAACTCCTCAAAGAGGGCGTAGGAACGCGTGAACTGCCGGGCTGCCGGTGCGCTCTGCTGGGCGAACATGTGCAGCGAGCCGAGCGAGTAGCGCATCGCCGCCTCACCCCGCACGTCGCCGGCGCGGCAGGCGGCGTTCAGCGCGACCTCGTGGGTCTGCCGCCAGTCGTTGAGGTACGAGCGGGACTCGAACAGCGTGACCGCGGTCAACGCCAGGTCCCAGGCGTGCTCCACCATCCCACTGGCGGCGGCCTGGGCGACGGCGGCGACGATGGTGGCGCGCTCCTGCTCGAACCAGGCCAGCGGATCCGCCAGCAACCGGTCCACCAACGGCGCCGGCAGCGGCCAACGGCTGGCCCCGCTGTTCGGGGCGAGGACGTCGTCGGAGTACTCCCGGCGGTGCGCCTCACCGGCCAGCGCCAGCAGCGCGCCGAACCAGCGTTCGAGAGCTGCCCGCCGCTGTTCGGGGCCCTCCTCGACGAACCTCTCGCGGGCGAACGGGCGGGTGATGTCGTGGAAGCGATATCGCAGCTGACCGGCCACCGGCCCTGGCTCGGTGTCGATCAGGTACGCCTCAGTCAGCTCCTCCAGCGCGTCCTGCGCCCGCAGATGGTCGGTCTCCAGCAGCGGCGCGCCCACCCAGGACGCGAAGCTGGGCGAATCCAGCAGGGCGAGTCGGCGCAGCAGGACCTTGGCGTCCGCGGACAGCCCCTCGTAGGTCACCGAGATGCTGGCCCGGACCCCCATCTCGCCGTGGTTGAGCTCGTCCAGGCGGCGGGACTCGTCCACCAACCGCTCGAGCAGGTCGGTCACGCTCCAGTGCGGCCGGGCCGCGAGTCGGGCGCCGACGATGCGCAGCGCCAGCGGCAGGTCGCCGCTGAGCCGGCACAACTCGTCGGCGGCCGACGGCTCGGCGGCGATCCGTGTCGGACCGACGATCCGGGTGAGCAGCTGCACGGCGTTGCCCCGGCTGAGCGCGCCGAGTTCGACCCGGTTGACCGACGGCAATCCGGTGAGCCGGCGACGGCTGGTCACGATCACAGAGCACTTCGCGGTGCCCGGCAACAGCACCGCGATCTGCTGTTCGGTCATCGCGTCGTCCAGCACGACCAGGATCCGACGCCCGCCGAGCAGGTCGCGGAAGCGCTCGGCCCGTTCCTCGATCCCGTCCGGCATCGCCGCACCGCTCACGCCGAGGGCCCGCAGGAAGCGTTCCAGGATGTCCGCAGGATTGGCCGGACGGTCACCGACCCGCAGCCGGGCGAAGAGCTGCCCGTCGGGGAACTCCGGGGCGAGCTGGTGCGCGACGTGGACGGCCAGCGTGGTCTTGCCCGCCCCGCCCGGTCCGACGATCACCCCGACCCGCACCACCGGCCCATCGGCCTCAACCTGCCCCTGCTCCCCCAGCTGGGCGCGGATCGCGCCGACGATCGGGGCCCGGCCGGTGAAGTCCGGAATCGCCGCCGGCAGCAGGCTCGGCACCAACGACCGCACCTGCGCTGCCGGGGCGATGGTCGCCGCGACAGCGGAACCGTGCGGCGGGAGCGGAATCGGACACTCGCCCTCGAGAATGGCCTGGTGCAGTCGACGCAGCTCCTCGCCGGGGTTGATGCCGAGCTCGTCCATCAGCACCTCGCTGGCGCGGCGGTAGCCCTCCAGCGCCTCGGCCTGCCGGCCCGAGCGGTACAGCGCCATCATCAGCTGGGCACGGAAGTGCTCCTGGAGCGGGTGCCGGTCCACCAGTTCGATCAGCTCGCCGACCAGCTCGTAGTGCTTACCAGCCTGGAGTTCCAGGTCGATGCACTCGCCGTGCACCGCCAACCGGCGCTCGTTGAGCCGGCTGACGTAGGAGGTGACCACCCGGCTGTCCATCCCGGACAACGCGGGACCACGCCAGAGGGCCAACGCGCCGCGCAGCAACGCGGCAGCGGCGAGCGGGCCACCGGTGTCACGAGCCTCGGCCACCCGGGCGTCGAAGACCCGCAGGTCGAGTTCGTCCGGACCGACGTTGAGCAGATAGCCGGGGCTACGGGTGTCGATCAGGTCCCGCCCGCTGACCGCCTGAAGCCGCCGACGTAGGTTGGAGATGCAGATCTGCACCTGACCGCGTGCCGTCGACGGCGGGTCGTCCCAGACCGCGTCGATCAGCCGCTCCACCGGGATCACCTGGTTGGCCTCGAGTAGCAGCATCGCCAGGATCACCCGGTCGCGCGGGCCACCGAGCTGCACGGTTTCGGTGCCATGAACCACCTCCAGCGGTCCCAGGATGCCGTACTTCACCGAACGTCCCTCCGTGCCCTGCGCGATCGCAGCCGAGCCCGCGTTTGGTCGTCGGCCAGCGGCCACTCGACGACCGGGCCGCCGCGCGGTCCCACCCGGAGAGGAAGCCGCAGCCAATGGACCGACCCGCCGCGCGGGAACACCGAGCGCTCCCACCCTTTCCGGAAATAGCCCTAACCGTCCGCGCAATACTCGCCAGCTGCATGAATACCATGGGTTGAAACAAGGATCATTTGCCAGCCACGCCACCGTGACTCGCACAGTCTCGGTCCACCGCGTCTCTTGAAAACATCATCCAAACGGACAGCTTCCCCTCATCTGCATCGAGCGCCGGCAAAACGATAACTATCAGTCACGCCCGACGCCCTGGCAAAGCATCCAATACCGCTACCGCCAATTTGACCGCAAAATCTGCATAGTTACCAAAGTGGACGAAAACCTGGCAGGTCACCCTCTTCGGCGCCGAACCCGGGGCGACACTCCCGCCTCCGGCCCACAGTTGGCCCGGCGAGCTGGCAGGAAAACCTGGGATACGTCCGAATCCCAATCGGAATAGTGAGGAGGGACAACACGCGAGGCAGCGGGCACGAATGGAGCACGGCTCTTCCCGGCACCACCCACGGACCGACACCGGCCACTGCCCGATTAATGCAAGCGAATACGCCTTCCCGACACGAGGCCCGACGGTCACCAGGAATGAGTCCGCAGGGCGCGCCGCAAAAAACGGCCGAACCGGGTTGACTCCGGAGCCATGACAATCGCAGCACGGCGCACCCGCTCCGAACTGGGCGAAGCCCCATTGGATAATTGCCGATGACAGGCGGAACAGGCAGCACGAACCGTCGTCCGGAGCGGAACGGCAGCCGACTGCCGCATCGTCAGGTTCGTACGCCAGTACGCGGCGACCAGCAACACCCGATCCGGCAGGTCGAGGGCCCACTGTCAGCCCGGCCGGCCGTCGGCGATGCCGTCACCGCCACGCTCGGCGACCAGCCGGACCAGCGTGCGGAACCGGGCGGCTACAGCCCGGTGAACGGAAAGATCCACGCCGAGCGGGCTACCGAGATCACCTGCCCCCATCGTCCTCAACAGACAGACATCAGGGATACGAGACATCCCTTGATCTTCTTCCCTGGACAAGAGGAATGATCGATCAAGGGCTGTCCTCATGATCAGCCGGGGTCGATGCCACCGCCCAGCAGGTTAAAGATCAAGTTAGGCCACTCGGAAACTACCGACAGCCGCGATCCGGTCCACCCGGCCACCCCATACCTGGCCGCCATCGAACGGCGTCCCCGAACACCCCGCCGATCTCCGCCTTGAACTCCGGCCGTGAACGCCCTGCGAGGCCGGCGCGGGTTCTTCCCATGCCTTCCATGATGAACATCCTCCCGAGGGGCTCAGAGCCCCTGATCTGGGATGTCCGTCAAACCGGGTCAGGCCCACAAGCCCTCTGCCCGCCCCCGACGACCACCACATCATTCACCGTGATCCAGCCCTCGTTTCGCCGGCCTACCGGTGGCGTTGCTGCAACGATGCAAGACGTGGGAACTGCGAAAACTACGACGCCTGCCATCTCGCCCCTTGCCGGCGAGCCGATCAAGCGCGCCGATGCCGAGCGGCTCGCGGGAGTGCTGAAGGCATTCGCCGACCCGGCCCGGCTGCGACTGCTCAGCCTGATCCAGTCCGCTCCGGAGGGCGAGGCGTCCGTCAGTGACCTCACCGCGCCGCTCGGCCTCTCCCAACCCACGGTGAGTCACCACCTTCGGATCCTCACCGAGGCCGGCCTACTCGAGCGTGAAAAGCGCGGCGTCTGGGCGTACTACCGCCTGGTGCCGTCCGCGATCGCCGCGATCGCCGACCTGTTGACGCCACCCCGCAAGCGGGCGACGAAGAAGACCCGCTGACTGGCGCCGTCGAAAACCGGCGCCATGCCGCCTGACCCGGCACCGACCCCAAGCACATTGATCGGCACGCCACGAGACCGCAGCAGGTGACGGCCGAGGACGGCGAGTGGAGGCATTGCTGCGCATGATGGCCCGCAAGGGTATATGCCCGAAATGACAGACCAGAACTTCATGAACTTCTTCGTCGAGCAGGCCGCATCTGATGCGGCTGTTGTACTCGCCTGCTCCCGGGCCTGCGGCCTACCGCTGGAATCGGAGGCTTGTCTCCAGGAGGGATCGGTCGGATTCGTGCAGGTCATCCCTTACCCGGAAGGCTTCGAGATGGGGCTGTGCATCATCTGGCCGCCATCGACGCCCGTGTCCCTTTCCCAGGCAGCAGTGGCGCAAGACATCGCCCGCGAACTGCGCCAGCGTGTGCTTCTCGACGTGGAGGATCCGGCCGCCGTATCGGGAGAGCGGTGGATGCTCGCGACACCGGACGGTGCGCCAGGCGGTCACCGTACGCCTGCGGATGGACAACCAGAGCACGTCGTCTCGGCAGACGCCCGGCCCCACCCCGTCAGCCACCGCCCCGGTGTGCCGCCGGGTGTGGGCGTGCATCCACAGTTGCTGGCGTCACCGGCGATGTCCGCCGGATCAGTGTGCGGGTAGCCGATCAGGCGTTGTCGTGAGTGAGCGACGATGACAGGTCTTTGGTGCGCGCCAGCTTGATCGAGCAGGATCTTCCTCTTCTGCTCCGGGACAGCGGCCGTGGCAGCGTCGGCCACCCAGCACACCGGCGGCTCAGCGGAGCCGACGAGCTGGACCAGCGCCGCCGCGAGCTCGGCCGGGGGAGGTCGCGGAGGGTGTAGCCACATGGTGGGCGGCCGCCGAGGCAACGGTCTTCGAGGAGAGCCTGGGCGGACTCAACACCACGCTGCGCAACTTCCTTTCATGGTCGATTTGGATGGCCCTGAGGAACTCTCCGACAACCTCCACTGGGACCTCTTCCCTGAGGCGGTCGCGGTGCACGGCGAGCTGCATTGCGACGAGTCGTTCATCTTCGTGCCGCTGCTGTCGACGGGTGGACAGGCGAAGGTCCAGAACCTGCATAAGCGCAAGACCATCGCGGCGATCCAGGTCGCCGTGGACCTCCAGGGCGTCATCGGGCACTGACACCTGCACCCGAGGACACCACCGCCTGTATTCGGCTGCGCCCGTGGGCGACCTCCCCACCATGCACGAGAGCCTGCTACCGCCAGTAGGACCATGGACATCGAGCAGGCACTGGGCGAACGCTGTCCCACCACTGGGTCCTGTCTCGCGGATCATGTTCGGCTGCAAGCGCCCGCACGGCCCGCTCAGCGTCCGCATCCGGTTTCCCCGGGCGGCCGGGTTGCCGTGGCTGTGGCACCCCATCATGCAGTCGACAAGATCAATGGCATCATGGGCCGATGAACGATGGTCTCGATGCCGTGATCGTCAAGGTTCTCGACGGGGAGCCCGGGGCCGACGAAGCCCTGATCGCTGCCGGGCCCACCGGAGCGAAACGCGTCTTCGACCTCTACTACGGCACGGCCAGGGCGAACCTGGTCACGAAATCCACCGGCCGGGAGCTGGGCGACAGCTGGTCGGCCGCCCTGCACATCGCCGCCTCGGTCGCGCCCGAGGAGTTCCTCGCCCAGCTGCCGAACCGCGTCGGCACCACGGACATCGTGATCCTCGGCGACATCAACGACCCCCGCGCTACGCACATCCTCTGCGAGCAGGCTCGGCACAAGGACTTCCTGCACCGCGTCAACGCCGTCAGGGCACTGGCCAAGCACACCGGCCCGGCGAGCCGGGAGGCGGTCGAGCAGGCCCTCGCCGATGAGAACCTCGTGGTACGCAGTGCGGCGATCCGCTGCGTCGCCGACACGGATCCCAGCCGAGGCACGACCTTGTACGAGGCATTCCTGGCAGAGCCGCGCCTCACCCCACTCCTGCGGCAGGAGGCGCGGTGGTCGTTGTCCTACCTGCGTGAAGGCAGTCCTATACCGCTCCACCCGTGGTGAGGCCGGCCAGGTTGAGCCCGGCGGAGACGGCGAGGTCCTCGTCGACCTTCGCGACGAACGCGTCGACCAGAGCACGACTTCGTCACCGCGCAGACGATCAGCGCCATCCCGGTCCCGCGCCAAAGTAGTGCGACGGCCTGTCGGCCGTTCCCGTCGGTGTTCGCGGGTGGAACCATTCTCCCAAGTTGGACCTTGGCAGGGTCAGGTTGCCCTGTTGGTCGCGCTAGCCCAACACCTCGAAGGAGCCACCCATGGGATCCGACATCCACGCCTACGTCGAAACCCGCACCAACGGCACCTGGGCCTACGCCGGAGACAACACCTTCCCCGACAACGAGTTCCCCAAGGAAAAGCAGTGCCCGTTTGACGGCGCCCGCGACTACGGCCTGTTCGGATTCCTCGCCGACGTCCGGAACTACTCCGAGTCGCCGGTCATCGCCGAGCCGCGCGGCCTGCCCGCCGACGTGTCCGCCGAGGTTCGCGCCAAAAGCGACGACTGGAACGTTGACGGGCACAGCCACACGTGGCTGACCCTTGCTGAACTGCTGGCGTTCGACTATGACCAGACGTTCGCCGATCAGCGTGGTGAGGGTGAGCCGCAGGTGAAGACGGTTCGCGGGTTCCTCCACGACTGGTACTTCGGTCGGCTCGACCTGCTGGCGAAGCTGGGTGCCCCGGAGGACGTGCGCATCGTGTTCTGGTTCGACAACTAGCCGGTGGAAGCCCTCATGGCCCAACTCGACCCCGCGCCGGAGGCATCCCGATGACCAACACCCTCGCCCCCGCCGAACGGGCCGCCGGTCTTTCTGACGTACCCCCGCATTGCCGCCGCCTGCTTCTCTTGTGGGGCGCCGGCAGCAATAGGTGCCCCTGACCGGTGAGAGCGAAAACTCCACCAGGATCCCGACGCACGACAATGACGCCAGCTCTCTCGCGGATCTCCAGTCGGGCACCCGGCTCCCAAGCCAGGGCACGCACGATGCCTCGATCACGGATCCGGTCACTGGCATCGACCGACGCGAGACGGTACACCTTGGCCTCGGACCGCTGCTGCGCAAGCGCTGGCATCGGCACGGAGCCCGACGCAGCGGTGCATGGGCGTCACGCGGGTTGCTTCGACCACGGGCCGGCAGAAGGACTGGAGGGATGACAGAAGCCAGAGAAGACTCAGCCACAGCGACCACCACCGCCAACCGACACAGGGCTGGCGAAGTTGGTCGCGAAGATCAGATTCACGTGGTCAAGGAGCCCTGACCACCAGTACGTAGAAGACGGCATGGATGCCGCAAGTTTGTGTCCGAGGGGGGACTTGAACCCCCACGCCCTATACGGGCACTAGCACCTCAAGCTAGCGCGTCTGCCATTCCGCCACCCGGACCTGCTCGTCCAGCCTACCGTGTCGACCGAGGCGATCTTCCACCCGTCGGCCGCCCTGGTGGGCCGCACGGGGAGTTACTGTACACGGCCCGGGTGGATCATGCACATCAGCTTCCGGCCGATGGGTCGCCGCAGGTCGGACGGGTGACCGGACCCGTATGAGCCGCAGCCAACCGGTGGACCTGGGTAGCGTCCGACAGGCCTCACGCGGCAGCATGGCCACGTGTCCCATCCCTCTCCCCTGGCCGCCGTGCAGCACCGGGCCCTCGCCCTGCGCGCCGCGGGCGATCTCTACTCCGCCCGTCGACTGCTCAACGACGCCGTCGGCTCCGCCCGGCCGCCGTACGGCAAGGACCACCCGGATGTGCTGAGCACCGCGCACCTGCTGGCCCGCCTGCACCGGGAGGCGGACGACCCGGGTGCCGCCCGGCGCGTGCTGGAGGAGGCGTTCGCCGCCGGCGAGCGCCTCTGGCCGCCGTCCGACCCGCTGATGCTGGCGCTCTCCTTCGAGCTGGCCGCGGTGGCGGACGAGCTGGGCAACCGGCACGAGGCGCGCCGTAACTACACCCGCGTCGCCGCCCTCGGGCCCGCCGTGCTCGGCGCCGACCATCCTGCGGTACGCACGGCACGGCAGTATCTCGGCGACGCCGCTCCCGCCCCTCAGCCCGCCCCGCCGGCCGCGCGGCCCGCCATGTCCGCGCTCTCCGAGCCGACGATGTCGCTGGCGGTGCTCTCCACCACCTGGCGGCCGCACGAGCCCGCCGCGGCCGGCCCCCCGCAGCCGCCCGTCGCGCAGCCGACACCGCACGTCGTGAGCGGCCCCCCGGCCGCCCCGTACACCCCGCCGATCCCGCCGCCGCCGCCCGTTCCGGGCGTACGCGGCGTGGGACGGGCCACCCCCGTCGCCCCGGCGCCGCACCCTGCGGCGTCCCCGCAGCCGCCTCACTCGGCCGGCCACGCGGCGCAGATGCCGCCCGTGCCGCCGCAGCCGTATCCGGCTCCGCCGCAGGGCGCCCAGGTTCCGCCCCCGCCGGTGGTGCCCGCCCCGCCCCGGCAGGCGTGGGCCCCGCCGCCGCCACCCCATGTGCCGGCGCCGCCGCAGACACCGCATGCCCCGGGGCGGGGCCAGGCCACCCCGTACGCCACCCCGCCGCAGCGGATCCCGCCACCACCGACGATCCCGCCGCCGCCGGTCGTGCCCGCGCCACCGGGGCTGGCCCGTGCCGTCGTGCCCCCGCCGCCGGCCGTGCCGCCCTCGGCGCAGCCGCCGTACGCCCCGGCGGTGCCCATCCCGCCGCCCCCGGTCGTACCGTCGGCGTCCACCGCCGCCCCGGCGCACCCTCAGGTGCCGCCGCCCCCGGTCGTCCCGGCGCAGCGCCCCGCACCGGCGTCACCGCAGTCTCCCTGGGCGCCTGCCCCCGGACCGACCCCACCGCCGGCGATGCCGGGTCCCGCCACGCCTGCGCCGCAGCGCCCGCCGCGTCCCGCCCCGCCCGCGTCGGCCGGGGTGGCCTCCGTCGTTCCGGCCCCGAGGACGGCGCAGCCGCCGGCCCCGCCGGCGACGGCGGCCCCGGTGTCGTCTCCGCCTGCCGTGCCGCCACCCGCTCCGCCGCTCCCGCGTCACGCGGCCGCCGCTCCCGTCGTCACCGCGCCGCAGCCGCCCGCCCCACCCGTGCCGGCCACGCCGCAGCCACCTATCCCATCCGCCCCGGCCACGCCGCAGCCGCCCGCCCCATCCGTGCCGGCCACGCCGCAGCCACCCGTCCCTTCCCCGGTCGGCGCCGAGCCGGCCGCGCAGACGAGGGCTGCGGTGCCCCCGACGGGACCCGCCGGTGCGCCGCGACACCGGCCCGCCGACGAGGCGTCCCCGAGCGTCGGCCCGTCGGCCGGGACGGCGGCGCCCGGAGCCGAGTCCCCGTCGACCACCACGCCGCCCGCAACGACAGCGGGGCCCGCCGCCGAACCGTCCTCCACCACCGGTGCGACCAGCGCCGCGGCACCCGGACCGGGCACGCCGGCTCCCGAGCCTGCCGCGCCGGACGTCCGGTCCTCGCGGCTGACCGGATCCGTCGACGAGGCCCCGCGCGCATCCGCGCCCGAGGCGACCGCCCCGGCGTCGGAGGCGGCGGCGCCGGAGCGCCCGGCGGGGCCGGCGCCCGGATGGGCCAAGCCGACCATCCAGGTCAAGCAGATCGAACCGCTGCTCGCCGAGGAGATCGCTCGCGCCGCCGGTGCTCCCGCCGGACCGGATGCTCCGGTCAGCCCCGCCCGATCATCCGAGACGCCACCGCTCGACACGCCACCGGCAGCGGCACACGCCGCGCCGATCAGCGCACCGCCAGTCAGCACACCACCGGTCAGCGCACCGCCGTCGTCCTCCGTCAGCGCACCACCGACGCCTCCGGTCAGCGCACCGCCCGCGCACCCGACGAGCAGCCCGCCCGTCAGTGCACCGCCCACGCCTCCCGTCAGCGCACCGCCGGAGCACGCGACGAGCAGCCCACCCTTCGGCGCACCGCCCACGCACCCGACGAGCAGCCCACCGTTCAGCGCGCCGCCCGCGCATTCGACGAGCAGCCCACCGTTCAGCACACCGCCGCGGGGCGTCAGCACGCCGCCGGTTCCCCCCTTGCCGCCGATCCCGCCCCCACCATCGGTGATGCCACCGCCGGTCAACGCGCCGCCCGCTCTTCCGCAGCAGTTCAGCGCGCCCCCCGGGATTCAGCCGCCGGTGAGCGCCCCACCCGGGGGCCAACCGCCGGTGAGCGCGCCGCCGTGGAGCATGTCCGCGCCGCCGTGGAGCAGCACGGCGCCCCCGCAGGCGCTCACGGGCGCGACCACCGACGCCGACAGCGACGCCGAGCAGCCGGACGTCGAGGAGGAGCTGGAGCGGGCCGAGTCGCAACGGCAGCGGGAGGAGGTGGAGCAGCCGGAGCCGGAGCGGGTCGACGACCTGCCGCCGGCGTACCTCGACATCGACGAGACGTTCCCGATGAAGGCGCAGCCCGTGCGGACCCGGTCGACGGCCGAGCACCCCGCGCAGCAGCAGGCGCCGGCCTTCCCGCCGCCGCCGGCGTACCCGATGATGCCGGAGCCCGAGGAGGGCGGCCGGAACCGCACGGCGGTCATCGTCGCGGTCGTCGTCGCGGTTTTGGCCGTGGTGGCGCTCGTCGGCGTGGGCGTGCTGGTGCTCAACCGGGACGCGGCGCCGCCAGCGGGACCCGGCTCGCCGTCTGCGGCCGCGCCGTCCGCGTCGGCGGCCGGTCCCCCGCCGGGCGGGCTGACGCTGAAGGACGACTCGGCGACGATCACCCTGAACTGGACGGACCCGGCGGGCGGCGGGGTGCCGTTCATGGTGGCCGGCGGCCGGACCGGCCAGGCGCTGGGCGTGATGGCCACGGTGGACCCGGGCCGGACCAGCTACACGGTCAACGGGCTGAACTCGCGGGTGGACTACTGCTTCACGGTGCTGGCGGTCTACTCGACGGACTCGTTCGCCACGTCCGGGCAGGTCTGCACGGAACGGGAGGGCGACACGCCGTCGAGCTGACCGGACACCACGGCGCGGCGCACACGCTCGGTGTCCACAGGGGGACGGTGCGGGTTCCCATGCCCCCGACCCGGCCATATGATGGCACCCGGCTCAGGGGAGGGTCGCCGTCATGGCGTGCCACCTGCCAGGGACGACACGGGAGGCAGCCGGTAGTGGCCACCATCGACGACGCCGGGCACGCCGGCACCGGCCCCCCGCGTCCCCGGCCCCGCCGGATGCGGGGCGGGGTCGTCACCATCGCGACGGTGGCCGCGCTGCTGGCCGCCATGGGGCTCACCGTCCACGGCCTCGGTGCGGCGGACAACGCGGTGGCGAGCCACGACGCGAGTTCCTGGCTGTGGAGCGCCGCGCGCAGCGAGCTGGCCCGCGTCAACGGGATCACCGCGCGGGTCGACACCCGCGTCGGGGTCCCGGGCGCCCGCCGGCACCCGGTGCAGGTCACCCAGACCGACCGCCTGCTGGTCCTGCGGGACCTGAACACCGGGCAGGTCAGCTCGCTGGACCTGGCCACCCTCCAGATCACCGCGACCACCCGGACGACCCCGGGGCTCGGCGTCAACGTCGCCCTGCACGAGGACGCGGCGTTCGTCGTCGACGCCGTGCAGGGTGTCGTCCGGCAGCTCGACCCGCGGTCGCTGACCCCGATCGGTGAGCCGGTGCGCTACCCGCCGGGCATCACCGGCGGGTCCTTCGACGGCGAGGGGCGCCTGTGGATCGCGGTGCCCAGCGAGGGCACCGTCTCGGCGGTCACCGCCGCGCCGCTGCCCTCCGCGCCCGCGTCGGCGGCCCCCGCCGGGGCCGGCCTCAGCCCGAAGAAGGTCGAGACGTACGACGTCGCGGACGCCAGCCACGAGCTGGTCCTCTCCACCCTGGACGACGGCGTCGCCGTGCTCGACCGTACGGCGGGTGCTTTGGTGCGGGTGCAGGGCGGCAAGGTCCGGACCACGCCGCTGACGATGGCAGCGCCGGGCGCGCTGCCGGCGCGGACGAGCGGGCCGGACGTGCCCGTGACGGTGCCCGGCGAGCGGCGGGTGCACGTGGTCGACAGTGGTGGCGCGGTCCGGGCGTTCACGGTGCCGGGCGCGGGCGACCAGCTCAGCCCGGCCGTGGCGTGGGCCGGGCGGTACTACTGCGCCGACGAGGCGTCCGGCACGGTCTACGCGTTCGACTCCGGCGGCCAGCTCGTCGACACCATCCGGGGCCGGGGCACCGGGCCGCTGGAGCTGGAGGTGCGGGAGAACCACCTCTTCATCAACGCCCCCGACTCGGCGACCGCGCAGGTGGTGGACGACAAGCACCAGGTCCGCGAGGTCGACAAGTACGCCAACGACGTGCTCGGCGGCGACCCGCCGCCGGCTCCCCCGCCGCCGCCCCCGCCGAAGAAGCCCGAGGTGGGCAAGCCGGGCGCCCCGCGCGGCGTCACCGCCGCCGCCGGCAACGCGCAGGCCCGGGTGAGCTGGCGGCCGGCTCCGGCCAACGGGGCGGAGATCGTCCGGTACGTGGTGCAGGGCGCCGGCCAGCGCGTGCAGGTGGGCGCCAACCAGCGGGCCGTGGAGATCAAGGGCCTGACCAACGGTGAGACGTACCGGTTCTCGGTGCACGCGGTCAACGCGAAGGGCGACGGTCCCGCGCGCACCAGTAACCCGGTGACGCCGACGGCCGCGGTGCCGGACCCGCCGGCCGCCGTCACCGCCCAGGAGCGCCCGGACGGCACGGTGCTGGTGAAGTGGCCGGCCGCCAACGGGCAGGGCAACAGGATCGCGAAGTACGTGGTCACGGCCACGTCGGCGGGCACCAACGCCCCGGCCGGCGAGTCCCGCAGGACGGAACTGGTGGTGCCGGCGGGCGAGTTGGAGTACGGCACGCAGTACGCGTTCACGGTGGTGGCGGTCAACGACCGGGGCGCGGGCTCGGCGGCCTCGCCGGTGAGCAACACCGTCGTGCCGTACGCGCCGCCGGAGCGGCCGACCGACTTGCGACCGACCACTGTGGCCGACCGGCCGGGCTCCGTCGCGGTGCAGTGGTCCCCGGCGGTGGCCAACGGCCGGCCGGTGACGAAGTACGTCGTGGACGTGGGCGGGCGCAGCAGCGAGGTGACCGACACCCGGGCCACGGTGGACGGGTTGGGCAACGGCCAGAACGTCACCGTGAAGGTGCGGGCGGTCAACGAGGCCGGCCCCGGCCCGGAGGCCACCGCCACGGCCCGTACGGTGGCCGAGCCCCGTGTCACCGTGACCGGTTCCTCGGCGACCGCCACGTCGGCGACGGTGACGTTCACCGTGGACGCCGGCGGCGGCAAGGCGACCTGCTCGCTGAGCACGGGCGGTGAGCCGGCGAAGACCGGCAACTGCTCCAGCATCACGATGACGGGCCTGACCCCGGGCACGGCGTACACGTTCACCGTGACCGCGAGCAACGCCGCCGGCAAGGGCACCGGCACCCGCGCCCAGACGACCGACGCCCTCTACGGCATCGCGACCTGCAAGAACGGGCCGGACGGCGAACAGCGCACGTACTGCGACAGGGACGTTGACGGCCGCAACGGCAACGAGGTCTTCAAGGTCACCCGGCAGGACAACGACCAGCAGGCCGGCTGGGCGAAGCCCGGCACCCGGCTGAAGGCGTACTGCAAGAAGTCGGGCGAGAACGTCGATTCCTGGATCTACAACAACCAGAAGCAGAGCACCTGGTGGGTGCAGGTCGACTACAAGGGGAAGAACTACATCCCCTGGGCCTGGCTCAACCTGGAGGGCGGCGACGACATCAAGGACCTGCCCACCTGCTGACCCACCCAGGCAAGGAGCACCACCCGCGTGAACACCCCAGACCCGCTCACCCAGCCGGAGGTGCAGGGCTTCGCCGCCCTCGCCGCCCGGCTGGCCGAGAACGTCAACGCGGTGGTGCTGGGCAAACCCCAGGTGGTCCGGCTGGCGCTGACCGCGCTCTTCGCCCAGGGGCACGTGCTGCTGGAGGACGTGCCGGGGGTCGGCAAGACCACCCTGGCCCGGGCCGTCGCGGCGACCGTGAAGGGGCAGTGGCGGCGCATCCAGTTCACCCCTGACCTGCTCCCCTCCGACGTGTCCGGGGTGACGATCTTCAACCAGGCCACCCGGGGCTTCGAGTTCCACCCGGGCCCGGTCTTCGCCAACATCGTCATCGCCGACGAGATCAACCGGGCGTCGCCGAAGACCCAGTCGGCGCTGCTGGAGGTGATGGAGGAGCGCACCGTCACCGTCGACGGCGTCCGGCACCCGGTGCCGCAGCCGTTCCTGGTGGTGGCCACCCAGAACCCGGTGGAGATGGACGGCACGTACCGGCTGCCGGAGGCCCAGCTCGACCGCTTCCTGGTGAAGCTCTCCGTCGGCTACCCCGACGAGGCGGTCGAGGTGGAGGTGCTGCGCGGGGCGACGGTCCGCTCCCCCGAGGCGCTGACGGCGGTCACCGACACGGCCACCGTCGGGGAGATGGTCCGCATGGCCCGCCGGGTGCACATCGCCGAGCCGCTCTACGCGTACGCGGTGCGGCTGGCTGCGGCCACCCGCACCCACCCGCAGGTGCGGGTCGGCGTCAGTCCCCGGGGCGTGATCGCGCTGACGAGGGCGGCGTGCGCGTACGCGCTGATCGACGGGCGGGGCTGGATCATGCCGGAGGACCTGAAGACCCTGGCCGAGCCGGTCTTCGCGCACCGGCTGCTGCTCACCCCCGACGCGCAGGTGCGCGGGGTGACCGCCGCCGAGGTGCTGCGCCAGGCGGTCGCCTCGGTTCCGGTGCCGCTCCCCTCGGGCCAGCCGGCCCCGGTCCAGGGCTGACCGGCGACGCCGGTGTCCGCGCTCACCGCCCGGTGTGTCGGGCTGCTCGTCGCCGCCGTCGTGCTGCTGGGCGTCGGCTTCCGCTTCGCGTACCCGGAGTTGACGCTGCTCGGGGCGGCGGCCGGCATCGCCGTCGGGTACGCCGTGCTGAGCGCGGCGTGGCGGCCCCGCCTGGAGGTGACCCGCAGCGCCGACCCGGACCGGGTGGCGCGCGGCGAGCCGGCGGCGATGACCCTGACGGTGCGCAACGCGGGGCGGCTGCGGGCGGCGAGCCTGGTGGCCGAGGACCGGTGCGGGGACCGGGCGGTCCCGGTGCCGCTGCTGCGGCTGCGACCGGGCCGGGACACCACGGTCCGCTACGAGGTGCCGACCGCCCGCCGGGGCGTGGTGCCGGTGGGGCCGCTGCGGGTGACCCGGCGCGACCCCCTCGGCCTGGTGGCGCTGGCCCGCCCGTACGGCGGCACGGTGCCGGTCTGGGTGCACCCGCGCGTGCACCCGCTGAACGCGGTGCCCACGGGGGCGGGGCGCAGCCTGGACGGCCGGGTGGACAAGGTGCCGCACGGCTCGATCACCTTCGACTCGCTACGCGAGTACGTGGTCGGTGACGAGTTGCGCCGGGTGCACTGGCGGACCAGCGCCCGGGTGGGCGAGCTGATGGTGCGGGAGAACGTGGACACCAGCCTGCCCCGGATCGTGGTGCTGCTGGACAACCGGGCGGCGGCCCACCCGGAGCGCCTGGACGGGGTGGCCGAGTCGTTCGAGTCGGCGTGCGAGGCCGCCGCCTCGGTGCTGGTGGCCGCGTACCGCGAGGATCTGCCGGTGGTGCTGCTGCTGGTCGCGCCGGAGCCGGCGGGCGGTGACGCGGCGGCGCAGGGGCCGCTGGACCGGCTCGCGGCGGCGGAGCTCGCCGACGGGGGTGACCTTCAGCCCGCCACCACCCGGCTGCGGCGGGAACGGCTCGGCGACACGCTGGTCTTCCTCACCGGGCCGGGCGGCCGGGACGACCTGGGGACGGTGGGCGCGCTGCGGGCCGCGTACCCGTCGGTGGTGGTGGGGGTCTTCGGGGCGACGGAGCCGGCGCCGTCGGGCGCGGCCGGCCTGGTGGTGATCGACGCCGCGGACGGGGCGGCGTTCGCCGCCGAGTGGGACGGGGTGCGCAGGTGGTGACGGTGGCCGGCGGCGGTCCCGACGGTCAGGCGGGGCGGGGCACCGGCGGCGTCGCGACGGACGCCGCCGGGCCGTCCGGGGTTGGCGGCGGAGCTGGCGACCCCGGGCCAGCCGGTGGCGGTGGCGACCCCGGGTCGGCCGGCGGCGGTGGGGTCGCCCGGGTGGCGCGGGCGCTGCGGGCCGTCCCGGTGCCGCTGGCGCTGGTCGGGATGATCGGCCTGGCCGGCGCGGTACTCGGCCGGGTCTATGCCGGCCCGCTGCTGACCTGGCTGGTGCTCGGGGCGGCGGTCGGCTCGGTGCTGGTCAGCGTGGCCGCCCGCCGGCTGCCCTCGTGGCTGGTCGCACCCGTCTCGGTGCTCGCGATGGCGGGCTGGACGGCCTGGTCGCTGCGGCTCACCGCGACCCGCGCCGAGCTGCCCGGGGGCCTGGCCGAGGTGACCGCCGACGCCGCCGCGAACGGCATCCCCCGGCTGCTGACGGCGATGATCCCGGTGGAGCCGACCCCCGACACGGTGCTGGTGCCGCTGGTCGCCGCGTGGCTGGCCGGTCTCGCCGGGGCGGAGGTGGCGATGCGGGCGGGTCGGGTGCTGCTCGGCTACCTGCCGCCGGTGCTGCTCTACGCCGCCGCGCTCTACGTCGTCGGCCCGAACGCCGATCCCGCGATCGGGCCGACGCTGGCCCTCGTGGCCGTGGCGGTGCTCGGGCTGGCGGTGCCGCCACGCGGGGCGGCCGGCGCCGACGCGGCCGCCGGGCTGGCCCCGGCGGTCCGCGCGGCCGTCCGGGCCCGGCTCGCCGCCGCCTCCGCCGCCGGCCTCGCGGTGGTCGTCGGCCTCGTCGCGCTGCTCGGTCCGCTGCTCGCCGGCCAGGTCGACGGCCGGCCGGTGGACCCCCGGCGGTACGTCGAGCCGCCGCAGGTGGAGACCCTCGACGAGAACCCGCTCATCCGGATCTCCGGCTGGGCGCTGAACCCGGGCCAGCAGCTGCTCGACGTGCGTACGCAACGGTCGGGCCCGCCGGATTCCGCGCCGGCCGAGGAGCCGGGGGCCGCCCCCGGGCCGGGCGCCGCCGCACGCCCGGTGCCGATCCGGCTGGCGGTGCTCAGCGACTACGACGGCGTGACCTGGCGGGTCGGCGCCACGTACCGCAACGCGGGGCGGATCCTGCCCGTGACGGCGCCGGCGGCCGACAGCACCGTGGAGACGGTACGGCAGGAGATCACCGTCGCCGGGCTGAGCGGCCGGCTGCTGCCCGCCGTCGCCACCCCGCGCCAGGTCACCGGCGCCCGGGTCGCGTACGACCCGACGACCGGGACGCTGATCCGCCCGGAGGGCCTGACCCCGGGGCTGCGCTACGACGTGACGTCGGCGCTGGAGACGCCCGACTCCAACCTGCTCGCCACGGCGGACGTGCCGGCCGGCGAGGACGTGGCCCGGGTGTTGCGGGTCGCCGACGGGGTGCCGGAACCGTTGCGCCGGCTCGCCGCCCAGCTCGCCGAGTCCAACGGCGCCCCGTACGCGCGGGCCGCCGCCGTGGAGCAGTTCCTCGCCGAGCACTACCGCCTCGTCGCGGACGCGCCCAGCGGGCACGCGTACCCGAACCTGAACTTCTTCCTCTTCGGACCCCGCAACGCCGGCGGGCAGCGGGGCACCTCCGAGCAGTTCGCGGCGGCGTTCGCCGTGCTGGGCCGGCTGACGGGGCTGCCGACCCGGGTGGTGGTGGGCTTCCGTGCCGCCGGCGACGGTCCGGTCCGGGCCGGCGACGCGTACGCCTGGCCGGAGGTGCTCTTCGAGGGGCTGGGCTGGGTGCCGTTCGACCCGCTGCCCAGGCCCGACGAGGAGCCGCGCCCGGTGGAGGAGGACTTCCGCCCCGCGCCGGAGGAGCCGCCCCCGTCGGAGGTGCCGGAGCCCACGGTCGAGCCGACCGTGTCGCCGGAACCGGCCGCCGCGCCGGGCGGGCGGGCCGGCTCCGGTGGACCGTCGACGGCGCTGCTGGTCGGCGGCGGGACGGGCGGCGTGCTGCTGCTGGTCGTGGTCGCGCTGCTCGCGCTGCTGCTGATGCGCCGGGCGCTGACCCGGGCGCGGCTGGAGCGGGCCGACCCCGGCCAGCGGATCGCCGGCGCCTGGCGGGAGGTGACCGACGCGCTGCGGCTGTCCGGGCACCCGGTCGGCGGGGATCTCTCCGCCTCCGAGGTCGCCGCCCACGCCCGCCGGGCCGTCGCCGACGCCCGCGCGAGGCGGTCCGGGCACGCCCCGACGACGGCAGGCCCCTCCCCCGGTCCCGCCGGCACCGCCCCGGGAGGCACCGCCCTGAGCGGCCCCGGACCGGGAGGCACCGGACCGACGGGCACCATGACGGCTGCCGGCGACCTGGACGCCCGGGTGGACGAGCTGGCGGGGCTGCTCAACCAGACGGCGTTCGCCCCGGGCACGACCACTGCGGAGCAGGCCGCGCGGGCCACCACGACGGCCCATGACTACGTCGCCACGCTGCGCGCCGCCCGCCCCTGGTGGCGCCGGCTCCTCTGGTCCGTGCGCCCCGGTCCCCTCCGCTGGCGCCGCTAGGCCCCCTCCGCGACGTGGCGCCGTCCGCCGGGCCCCGCTGATCACCCGCGACGACACTCCTGCGGCGCCAGCGGCTGCGACGCGTCTACGTCGCATGATTCCGTGCACAACGGTGGCCGCCGGTGCCACCACCACATCCATGGGGCGCCCTGTCAGACCGTCATGTCGGGACCAATGTCCGCTGGTACGGTCTCGGCGTGCTCGACGGTCTGTTCACCTTGCACGAGAACTCGCTGATCGCCTCATGGCGACTGCTCGCCTCGGTGGATCCGGAAGGCGAGGTCGTCGACGATCAGGATGCGGTGACCATGTCGCATTCGCATCCGGCCCTGTGTAACGCACTGTTGCGCTCGCCGAGGGGGCTCGACCGGATCCGAAAGGTGTTCGGCGAGCGTCACCATGCGGTATGGGTGCGGCAGCCCGGCGACGGCCTCGAAGTAGTGGGGTATCGGCGCAACGAGTGCACGGTGCCGATGGTGCTTGAGCTTGCCGGCTGGGATCGACCACCTGCTGTGCCCGTGGTGGCGGTGGCGCCGGGTGACGTGGCGCAGCACAGCGGTGTGGGCCGGTCGATGCTCGCGGACCTTCCGCACACCTACGGCCATGCGACCGAGCGGTGGGAGTCCTGGGCGATCACGATGACGACCGGTGCCGTAGCGAACATCTCGTTCGTCACTACCCGTGAGGAGTTCCAGCGGCGCGGCCTCGGCCGGGCCGTCATGACGCGAGCGCTGCTGGACGCACGGTACCGGGGCGAGAGGTACGCGACCCTGCAGTCCACCCCGGCCGGATTGCGGCTCTACCGGGGGCTCGGGTTCCGTGACGTCGGAGTCTGGCAGGAATGGGTTCCGGCGCCCTGATTGCCCGCGCGGTCACGACGCATCCCCGCTACCGGCCACAGGTGCGGCACCTTCGTGCGGCCGGTCGCCACGTCCATTCGGACCGCGAGTGGGATTTTGCACTCGCAGTGCACTTGTCTCGGCCTCCGGGGCTGCCTAGCGTCGCATCATGCCTGCTTCCTGGACCTTCGCCGTTGCCCGTGACGACCTGAGCCGGACCACCCTCGTCGAAGGCACGACGCCCACCCTCGCCGACGGCGAGGCACTGTTGCGAGTGGACCGCGTCGGCCTGACCGCCAACAACGTCACCTACGCGGTGCTCGGCGACTCGATGCGGTACTGGGAGTTCTTCCCGCCCGGCCCCCGTGGGCTCGGCCCGCAGTGGGGACTCCCGCCGCTGTGGGGCTTCGCCGAGGTGGTCGAGTCCACGGTCGAGGGGGTCGCGGCGGGGCAGCGGGTCTACGGCTACCTCCCGCCGGCGGGTCACCTGGTGGTGCGGCCGGACCGGGTGGACGCCTCCGGATTCCGCGACGCGAGCGCGCACCGGGCCGACCTGCCCTCGCCGTACAACGTGTACCGGGCGACCACCGGCGACCCGGCGTACCGGGAAGACCAGGAGGACCTGCTGGTCCTGTTCCGGCCGCTGTTCTTCACCTCCTTCATGCTGGCCGACCAGGTCGTCGACAACGACTTCTACGGGGCGCAGTCACTGGTGCTGTCGTCGGCATCGAGCAAGACCGCGTACGCCGCCGCCTTCGAGCTGCACGGCCGGGGCCCGCGCCTGGTCGGGCTCACCTCACCCGGCAACCTCGCGTTCACCCGGTCGCTCGGGTGCTACGACGACGTCGTCTCCTACGACGACATCCACGCCCTCGACGCCGTACCGACCGCCTACCTCGACCTGTCCGGCGCGCCCGCCACCCGGGCCGCGCTGCGGGAGCACCTCGGCGACCGGCTCGTGCGCGACGTCGCGGTCGGACTCACCACCCAGATCCCGAACGCCGACGCCGCCGGAGAGGTGTTCTTCGCCCCGGTGCAGATGCGCAAGCGCCGCCAGGACTGGGGCCGCGACGGGCTCGACCAGCGGTTCACCGACGCCTGGCAGCGGTTCACCGGGGTCGTGGGCGAATGGCTCGACGTCCGGACCGGATCCGGGCCCGACGCCCTGGAGCGCGCCTGGTCGGAGGTCCTCGCCGGCCGGACGCCGCCGCGTGTGGGTCAGATCGTCCAGTTGTGAGCGGTGTCCCGGCCCCGGACGGGCTGCGGGCAGACAAGCCACTCACCGCTTTTCTGGGCGAGGGGTCCACCGTCATCGCTGCCGCCGCTCCCGCCCCGGGTGCGGCACAGCCCCCTGGGCCGCGTACCGCTCCTGAATGGAGGGTGCGGGACGCGACAGGCCGGACCTGCGGGCCGTGCCGTCCCCGACATCGCCGTCCGTCGAACCGCCGAGACGGCACGACACGCCGGAGGCGAGTGGCTTTCGGGCTGGCGGGCCGTGACACCATACCTCTGTCGTCCGTCGCCTCGGCGCGGCTCGTCAAGGTTCCGGTGGAGTCACAATGGCTGGGCCGAAGGGGCAGCGATGCCGGGCACCACGCCGCCGGGTTCGTGTGATCCGCGCACGGCGGGGCCCTGCCAGCTCATCGGGCGGCCGGGCGTGGGCGGCCGGGGCGCCGTCCACCCGGGCAGGGACGGACACGGCTACCGGGGAGCGGTCAACCCGGCAGGCCATCGCCGACGCCACCGCCGCACCTCTGGAGGGAACCGATGGTTTCAGGTCGACCGACTGCCCGGCCGTGGCTGCCGTACGCCGTGGCCATCGTGGCCGGATCCGCAGTCATCGCGGCGGCCTACCTGATCGCCCGGCCGGCGGCGGACGCCGTGTGCACGCCGCTGGAGGTCAGCGCGTCGATCGAGAAGGACGTGCTGCTCGGCGAGCTGGCGGAACGCTACAACAAGAGCGATCGGCGAGTCGGCGACCGGTGCGCCGTGGTGACCGTGCACGGCCTCGCCTCCGGTGCCTCGACGGACGCGCTGGCCGGCGACTGGGCGGCCGAGCAGCCCGACCTGCCACGGCCGCAGGTGTGGTTGCCGACGTCGAGCCTGTGGACCGGGCAGTTGAAGTTGCTGGACGAGGCCGCCGGACGCCCGGCGCAGACCCCCGGCCGGTACCCGTCGATCGCGAACAGCCCGCTGGTGATCGCCATGCCCCAGTCGAAGGGAAAGCACCTCCAGCAACAGGGCCCACTCGGCTGGGGTGAGGTCCTCGGCTCGTCCGGGCGCACGGGCTGGGCCACCTTCGGCCGCCCCGACTGGGGGCGGTTCAGCTTCGGCAAGGTCAACCCGAACCTGTCCACCTCCGGGCTGGCGGCCACGATCGCGAGCTACTACGCGGCCATCAACCGGGCCAGCGACCTGACCGAGAGCGACGTCGCGAATCCGGCGGTGACCCAGTTCGTGCGCCGCATCGAGGCCAACGTGTCCCACTACAGCGACGACATCGTGGACCTGTTGAAGGACCGCGCCGAGGCGGACCTGTCCAGCGCCGACACGGCGGCCCCGACGGACATGAGCGCGGTGGTGACGCAGGAGGAGCTGGTCTACCAGTACAACGAGGGGAAGCTGAGCCCGACCCCGGGCAAGAAGCCGAGGGTCCCGCTGGTCGCGCTGTATCCCAAGGAAGGCACGTTCAACCTCGACCACCCGTACGTGGTGCTCCCCTCGGCCAGCCCGGAGCAGCGTGACGCCGCCGCCGACTTCCTGAAGTTCCTGCAGGAGCCGCCGCAGCAGCAGAGCTTCAGCCGGCACGGGTTCCGCGACCACGAGCGGAACGCGGCCGGCCCGTTGATCGCCGCCGTCGGCGGGCGGAGGGCCGAGAACCTCACCTACTTCGACCCGCCGGATCCCGCCGTGGTCAAGGCGATCCTCACCGGCTGGGGCACGCTGCGGAAGAAGGCCAACATCCTCGTGGCCGTCGACACGTCCGGTTCGATGAACGCGAAGATCGGTGACCAGACCAGGTTCCAGGTGGCGACCAGGGCCGCCGCCAAGGGCTTCGGCCTGCTGAACTCCGAGGACAAGGTCGCGCTCTGGTCGTTCTCGTCCGAGACCCCACAGCGGCCGAAGTCGCCGTACAGCGAGGAGGTCCGGCTGTCACCCTTCAACCAGAAGGCGCTCACCAAGGAGCTCAACAATCTCCACGTTGAGGGCGGCACCGCGCTGTACGCCACCGTACGGGCGGCACACCGGCACATGCTCGATCACTACGACCAGTCCCGGATCAACGCGGTGGTCGTGCTGACCGACGGCACGAACGAGTACACCAAGGACAACAACCTCGGCCGGCTGCTGAAGGATGTCGCGTTGGATCCGGAACGACCGATCAAGATCTTCTGCATCGCCTTCGACGAGAAGTCCGACTTCGGGAAGCTGGACCAGATCGCCAAGGCGTCCGCGGGCAAGGCGTTCGACGCCCGCGACCCGGCGAAGATCGACGACGCTTTCGTCAAGCTCGTCAGCAGCTTCTAGCGCCGCGCAACCAGGCCCGGCACGCGGTGCGCGGCGAGGCGGATCCGCGCGGCCGGGTTTCAGGACCGCAGGCGGCGGACGAGCTTGCGCAGGCCGGACTGCCAGCCGTCGGGGTCCTCCGCCTTGCGGCGGGCGTAGTCGGCGACCTCGGGGTGCGGGAGGATCAGGAAGCGCTCCTCGGCGATGCCGGCGACCGCCGCGTCGGCGACCTGGTCGGCGGTGAGCACCGCGCCGGAGGCGGCCACGACCCGCGCGCCCAGGTGACCGGCGGCCAGCCCGTCGGCGAGCATCGGCGTGTCCACGCCCTGCGGGCACAGCGCGCTGATCCGGACGCCCTGGTCGCGGAAATCGCGGTCGGGCTCACCACTTAGACTCCGAACGCCGACGCCGCTGAGGAGGTGTTCTTCGCCCCGGTGCAGATGCGCAAACGCCGCCAGGACTGGGGCCGCGACGGGCTCGACCAGCGGTTCACCGACGCCTGGCAGCGGTTCACCGGGGTTGTGAGCGGGTGGCTCGACCTCTGGGTCGACGCCGGCCACGACGCCCTGCGACGTGCCTGGTCGGAGACGCTCGCCGGCCGGACGCCGCCACGTGTGGGTCAGATCGTCCAGTTGTGAGCGGCGTTCCACGACGTCGCCCCGGTCCCGGCTGCGGCCGGGACCGGGGTTTGGCCCGCGCGGTCAGGCGCACCACGGCGCGGCGACAGTGGCCGGGCCCGCCACCTGTCGCCGCGCCGGATCCGTGCGGGTGCCGCCGCCTGCGCCGGTCGTTCAGGAACGATAGAAGATCGTGCTGTAGCTTCCACAGATGTTGGCGCTCAGGGAATTGTCGGTGCACTCTTTGATCTCGACCCGCGTGACATTCGAGGCAAAGTTGTAGGTCCTGGTGACCGTCGAGTTCGTGCCGTTGTCGTTGGCGAGTTCCTCGTAGCGCGTTCCACCGTCCCGGTAGTAGGCCGCGAGCCGCGCCTTCGCGTTGCGGTCGTTCGCCACGGTGTCCTTGACCTGCACCTTGACGTACAGTCGGCCATTGTCGCCCCACCACCAACTACCGTGCACCCAGGCGCCGGAGACATCCGCGCTCGTGTTGCTCATCGACCATTCGGTGGCTGCCTGGGCTGGGGCCGGAGAAATCACGACCGTACCGACCAGAGCGGAAATTCCCAAGAGGGCGGCGGCGAAACGACGCTTCTTCAATTCGTACTCCCTTTAGTGGTTGGCTTGCACCTGAGACGTTAATTCGCACGGCGTCCGTCCACATCGTCCCGCTGATTGATCCCCTACCACGACCGCTGCGGTATCTGGATCGGCTGACTACCGCAGCGGTTGTACGGCACCATCCGCGGGACACCGGCCCTCATCGCCACCGCTCGACCTCGCACCGACCACTTAGGATCTACCGGTGCCACACCGCGAGCGGCTCCGGCAACGACTGCACGACGTGCCCGCGACGGTCGTCGACGCGGCGGTCGCCACCGGCATCGTGGCGGTCACCGCCTGGATGGGGCGCGACTACCAACTGCCCGGCTTCCGCGAGTTCGACGGCACGGCCCTGGTCCTGACCTGCCTGGCCAACATCCCGCTCGCGGCACGCCGCCGCGCCCCGGTGACCGTCCTGCTGACCTGCTGCACCGTGGTGGCGTGGTTTCTCACCCTCGGCTACGTGCCCAGCCTGAACCTGTTCGGGCCGCTGCTCGCGATGTACACCGTGGCCGCGACGCGTCCCACCCGCACCGCCCTGCCGGGGGCCGCGGCCACGGCCGGCGTGACCTTCTACAGCGGCATGGTGGTCGAGGTCTACACGCTGTGGACGGCGCTCGCCCAGGCGCTGGTGGCGACCCTGGTGGCCTGGCTGTTCGGGGCCGGGGCCCGACGGCTGGCCGACCGCAACCGGCGACTGCTCGCCCTGGCGGAGGAACTGCGCCGGGAGCGGGAGGCCCGGGCCCGCAGCGCGGTCCTGGCGGAACGGATACGTATCGCCCGCGAGCTGCACGACGTGGTCGCCCACCACATGTCGGTGATCTCGGTGCAGGCCGGCCTGGCCCGGTACGTCCTCGCCACCGATCCGGCGACGGTGGGCGCGGCGCTGGACACCATCACCGACAGCAGCCACGAAGCGCTGGAGGAGATGCGCCGGATGCTCGCCCTGCTCCGGGTGTCCGACGCCGACCCGCGAGGCGAGGGCGACGGCTGCGACCCCGCACCGGGGCTGGGTCGGCTCGACGAACTCGTCGAGCGGATCAGGGCCGCCGGCGTCCAGGTCGCGGTGGTGGTCGTGGGTTCGCCCCGCCCACTGCCACCGGGGACGGACCTCTGCGCGTACCGGGTGGCGCAGGAGTCGTTGACGAACGTCCTGAAGCACGCGCGCGGGGCCCGGGCGAACGTCACGCTCGACTACGGCCAGCCGGAGCGGCTGACCATCCGGGTCGCCGACGACGGCCCCGGCGCTCCTGACGGGCCGGCGCACGGCCACGGTCTCGCCGGCATGCGCGAGCGGGCACGACTGTACGGCGGAAGCCTGCACGCCGGCACCGCCCCGGGCGGCGGCTTCACCGTCACCCTCAGCCTGCCCGTCGGGGTCGTCCCACCCGGCAGGCACGAGCCGGGGGTCACCGGTCGGCGGTCGTCGCCTCCGGCCCGGCCCGCCTAGCCTGCCTGCTGTCACGTCCGGTCCAGGAACTCCAGGACACCCGTGCATCTATGGCGGATTGGTGAACCCCCTCTCACCTGGCCGGACCAGACCGGACTCGTACGCCAGGACCACCGCCTGCGCCCGGCTGGCCAGGCCGAGCTTGGCCATGGTCCGGTTCAGATGGGTCTTGACGGTCGCCTCCGCGATCACCAGGCGCCCGGCGATCTCCGAGTTGTCGAGGCCCGTGCCGACCAGCCGCAGCACCTCCCGCTCCCGTCCGGTGAGGATGTCGAGCGCCGGCAGCGCACCGGGCCGCGGCGCGGCGGAGGCGGCAAGTGACTCGACGAGTCGATGGACCACGCGGGGTGTGAAGAGCATGTCCCCGCGCGCCACGGTGGCGACGGCGGCCAGCAGCCGCTCCGGGGGCGTGTCCTTGAGCAGGAAACCGCTGGCCCCGGCCCGCAGCGCGGCGTAGACGTAATCGTCGGTGTCGAACGTGGTCAGCACGAGGACGCGGGGCGGGTCGTCCCCGGCCGCGGCGATGATCTCACGGGTGGCTGCGATCCCGCCGACGCCAGGCATCCGGAGGTCCATCAGGACCACGTGGGGCCGGGTGGCGGCGGCCACGGCCACCGCCTCGGCGCCGTCGGCGGCCTCGCCCACCACCCGCATCCCCGGGGCGGCCCGGAGCAGGGCGGCCAGACCGGCGCGGATCAGCACCTGGTCGTCGACGACGAGAACCCCCACCGACCTACTGCTGCGGGACATGAGCCTCCTGGTCCTTGCGGTTCGACGCCAACAGCGGGCGGGTTCGACGCCAACAGCGGACAGGTTTGGTCCGAATCGCGGGCGGGCGCGGCCCGAGCCCACGCCCACGCGCGCCGCGCGCTTCGGTCACACGCGCCGCCGGGAACCGGCCCGGTCGGACCTCCGCTGTCGCCGGTCGACCCTGCCCGACGACAGCGGCTACGCCCTCAGCCGACGGACGAGTTTGCGCAGGCCGGACTGCCAGCCGTCCGGGTCCTCCGCCTTGCGGCGGGCGTAGTCGGCGACCTCGGGGTGCGGGAGGATCAGGAAGCGCTCCTCGGCGATGCCGGCGACCGCCGCGTCGGCGACCTGGTCGGCGGTGAGCACCGCGCCGGAGGCGGCCACGACCCGCGCGCCCAGGTGACCGGCGGCCAGCCCGTCGGCGAGCATCGGCGTGTCCACGCCCTGCGGGCACAGCGCGCTGATCCGGACGCCCTGGTCGCGGTAGGTGACGGAGAGCCACTCGGCAAAGCCGACGGCGGCGTGCTTGGTGGTGGCGTACGGGGCGTCGCCGACCGAGGTCAGCACGCCCGCCGCCGAGCAGGTGTGCAGCAGGTAGCCGCCGCCCCGGGCGAGCATCGCCGGCAGCACCGCGCGGGCCGCGTAGACGTGGGAGAGCACGTTGACCTGCCAGGCGCGGTCCCAACCGGCGTCGTCGATCTCCATCCCGCCGCCGGAGGTGACGCCCGCGTTGGCGCAGAACAGGTCGATGCGCCCGTACCGCTGCTCGGTGTCGGCGACCAGCGCGCGGACCTGCTCCTCGTCGGTGACGTCCAGCCCGACGGCGCGGGCGACGGGGCCGAGGCCCTCGGCCACCGCGCGGGCCGCGTCGGCGTCGAGGTCGGCCACCACCACGGCGGCGGCGCCCTCGGCGGCGAAGCGACGGGCCAGGGCGGCGCCGATCCCGCCGGCCCCGCCGGTGATCACCACCACCCGGTCGGTCAGGTTCACCGCGACCCACCCCCACCCAGGCGCGCGATCAGGTCCCCCAGTGCCGCCGCACCACCCGCGGCGAGCTCGGGGGTGGGCAGCAGGGCCAGCACCGGTACGTCCACACCGGCGTCGGCGTAGCGGCGGACCTGCTCGCGGCAGCGCTCCGGCGAGCCGTGCAGCACCAACGCGTCGACCACGTCGTCGGGCACCGCCGCGCCCGCGCCGCGCCGGTCCCCGGCGGCCCAGGCCCGCCACATCGGCCCGAGCACCTCCTGGCGGCCCAGCCAGCGGTGGAACTCGGCGTACGCGGGCACGGTGAGGTAACTGGTGATCAGCCGGCGGCCCAGGGCGCGGGCGTGCACGGCGTCCTCGGTCGGGCAGACGAAGATCCGCGCGACCACCTCGAAGCCGGGGCGCCGCTCGCCGACCTCGGCGAGGGCCCGGGGCACGTCGGTGGCGGCGAGCCAGTTGAGGATGACGCCGTCGGCCTCGGCGCCGGCCAGCCGCAGCATCCCCGGGCGCAGCGCGGCGAGCAGCACCGGCGGCGGCACGGCCGGCTTGCGGTCCAGGGTGAAGCGGCGCACGGCGAAGGTGTCGTACTCCTCGTCGACGGTCTCCCCGGCCAGCGCCGCGCGCAGGAACCGCAGCACGTCGCGGGTGCGCCGGAACGGCTCCTCGAACGGCACGGCGTTCCAGTTGCCCACGACGACCGGCGAGGACGCGCCGATGCCGAGCGCGAACCGGCCCGGGGCGGCGTCGGCCAGCGCCGCCGCGCTCATCGCCAGCAGGCCCGGGCCCCGGGTGAAGACCGGCGTGATCGCGGTGCCCAGGCGCAGCCGGGGCTGCCAGGCGGCGGCGAGTGCCAGCGGGGTGAACGCATCTGCCCCGTTGACCTCCGAGGACCACACGTCGGTGAAGCCGGCCCCGTCGAGGGCCGCGTAGATCGCGGCGTGCTCGGCGAGCGGGATGCCGTCCAGCGGCACGGTCATGCCCCATCGCGTCGTCATCGGTCGATCGTGCCCGCTCGCCGGGCCACAGAGCAAGATCCCGTCGACGATCCCACATCCATCGAAGCCTGGGGATATGCACGCAGCGGAGGGAGCTACTCTCCATGCGTGACCTTCTCGCTCGTCGCCCGCTCCGCCGACGGCCGCCACCACGGCGTCGTGGTGGCCAGCCGGTTCCTGGCCGCCGGCGCGCTGGTGCCGGCCGCCGAGGCCGAGGTCGGCGCGCTCGCCACCCAGGCGCACGTCAACCTCGCCTACCGCCCGCAGGGGCTGACGCTGCTGCGCACCGGGGTGGCCGCGGCCGACGTGGTGGCGGGGCTGGTCGCCGCCGACCCGGACCGGGACCACCGCCAGCTCGGCGTGGTCGCCGCCACCGGCGTGGGCGCGACCTGGACCGGGCCGAGCTGCCATCCCTGGGCCGGCGGTCAGGCCGGCGACGGCTGGGCGGCGCAGGGCAACATCCTGGTCGGCCCGGAGGTGATCGACGCGGTCCGGGACGCCTGGCTGGGCGGGGCCGCGCTGCCGTTCCCCGACCGGCTGCTGGCCGCGTTGCGCGCCGGGGACCGGGCCGGCGGCGATCGGCGCGGCCGGCAGAGCGCCGGGCTGCTGGTGGTCGAGCGCGGCGGCGGGTACGACGGCACCGGCGACGTGCTGGTCGACCTGCGGGTCGACGACCACCCCGATCCGGTGACCGAGCTGGGCCGGCTGCTCTCGGTGCACACCCTGCTCTTCGGCCGGCCCGACCCGGCCACCCTGCTCGACCTGACGGGCGCGGTCGCCGCCGAGGTCGGCGCGCTGCTGGGCGCGCTCGGCCACCCGGTCGACCCGGCGCGGCCGGAGGAGGCGCTCTTCTCCTGGGCCGGCCTGGAGAACCTGGAGGAGCGCCTGGTGCCCGGCCGGATCGACCCGGTCGTGCTGGACCACCTGCGCAGGGCCGCCCCGCACGTGCCCGCCCCGCGCCCGGAGGCGGACCCCCTCGGCGCCGACGCCTGACTCGCCCGCCGGGCCGGGCCCGGGGCCCGCCCGGTCAGCCGCCGAAGGAGAGCCAGCGGAAGCCGGCGGCGTCGACGACGGCCCGCTCACGGTCCGTGAGGCCGGCCCGGCCGGTCGCCTTGCGGATCAGCGTGAGCCGGTCCCAGCCCAGCCCGGGCGGGACTGCCCGCCCGCCGGTGAGCAGGTCGGCGACGACCTCCGCCGCCGTCGGCGTCAGCCACGGCCGCCGCTCCAGCGCCGCCGCCAGGTCCAGGCCGTGCACGCCGACCTCCACCACGCGGGTACGCAGGAACTCGGCGAGCGCCATCGCGTCGCCGTGCCGGGTGCGTACCACCCGACCCGGCGGTGCGGCGTCGACGGCGTCGAGGGCGGCCCGCCAGGCCCGGTCGAAGTCGGCCACCAGGGCCGGCCCGTCGAGTTCCCGGGCCTCCCGCCGGCCGCTGTCGACGCGGGCGGCGTCCACGGACGGGGTGAACTTGGCGGCGCCGTAGTAGGCGGCGGCGTCGACCTCGGCGCGGGGCGGGGCGGGCTCGGCGAGCATGTCGACCAGCCGGCCCGCGCCGGTGCGTACGTGGGCCAGCAGTTCGCGTACAGTCCACGGCCGGCAGTCGGTCGGACGGTCGAGATCCGCCTCGTCGACGCCGCGCAGCACCTCGCCGAGCCGCTCGCACTCGTCCCGGAACGCCGCCCGTACGCTCTCCATGGTCCCCTCCCCCGTCCCGCCGACCCTCTCACACCGGCGCGGCCGTTTCGGGTCCCGTCCGGCGGGTACGCGCGGCCGGGCCGACGAGAGGAGCGCCAGGGATGGCCGGGATCATGCTGCGTAGCACCGCGTTCAACGACCACGACATGCTGCCGAGCCGCTTCTCGAAGGAGGGCGGCAACGTCTCGCCTCCGCTGGAGTGGGAGCGGGTGCCGGAGTCCGCCGCCGAGCTGGTCCTGCTCGTCGAGGACCCGGACGCGGGGAGGACGCCGTTCCTGCACTGGCTGGTCACGGGGATCGCGCCGAGCGCCGCCGGGGCTCCGGAGGGCGGCGTGCCCCTGGGCGGCCGCGAGTGGCCCAACGACTTCGGCACCACGGGGTGGGGCGGCCCGCACCCGCCCCAGGGCGACGATCCCCACCGGTACTTCTTCCGGCTCTACGCGCTGGACCGGCCGCTGGAGCTGCCCGAGACGCCGCGGGCGGACGAGGTGCACCGCCTGCTCGTCGAGCGGGACGCCGCGAGCGGGACGATGGTCGGCACCTACTCCCGCTGAGCGGTCAGCCCTTGACCCGGGGCACCAGCCGGTGCACGGCGGCGAGCACCAGCGCCATGACCACGCCCATCGTGCCGACGATCCCGGCGGCGCTGCCGGCGTAGCCGACGAGGAGGGGCCTGCGGGCCAGCTCGCTGGGCGGGGTGGCGCGCAGGTCGACCAGCCAGGAGAGGGCGAAACCGCAGGCCACCACCGCCAGTACGCCGCCGACGCCGAGCACCGTCGCGGCGACCCGGTGGGCGTCGGCCGACTCGACCTGCGCCTGTTCCCGCTGGGTGATCAGCAGCATCAGCCCGGCCAGCGCCGCCCAGACCCCGACCACCAGGAACGCGGCCACCGCGTCGCTGGGCCGGTGCCAGCCGGCGGAGAGGGTGGCTACCCCGGCGATCGCGGCGTAGCCGGCGCCGAGGAAGGCGCCAAGCACCCGCACCTTGCGCGGCAGGACGAGCATCAGGGCCACCGCGACGGAGGCGGCGACCGTGGCGTGCCCGCTGGGCAGGCTGTTGCCGGCGTAGATCCGTTCGGGGTCGATGCCGAAGTCGGGCCGGGCCAGGCCGTACTTGAGCAACTGGGTGGTGGCGTTGGCGCCGGCGATCAGCAGGGTGGCCGTGACGGCCAGGGCGATCCGGCCCCGGATCAGGGCGATGAAGCCGATCACCGCGGTCGCCGCCAGCAGCGAGACGACCGACATGGCGTTGAGGATCCGGTTCACCGGCTCCTCGATGTGGTCCTGCCCGATCCGGTTGCCGGTCAGGGCGACGGTGTCGACCCACTGGCCGATCTCGACGTGCACGGCGACCCGCCACACAGCGATGAAGGCCGCCGCCTGGACGAGCGCCAGGACGACCAACCAGACCGCGGTCCAACCCCTCGGCGTCGTTCGCACCCGCACACCGTAGCGGCAGGCACGGCCCGGTCGGCGGGTGGCCTGTCGCTCGGCTACGGCTAGGTTGGTGGCGGACGTGAGGAGGGTGCGGTGACGCGTACACCGGAGGGTGCGCCGGCCCCGACGGACCGGCCGGAGACGCTCGCGGACCTGCTCGGCGGGCGCCGGGGCGCGGTCGACGCCAGCCTGCCGCCGGTGGCGTTCGCCCTCGGTTGGCTGCTCGGCGGGCACTCGCTGTGGGGCGGGGTGGGCGCGGCCGTGGTCACCGGCGCCGCGCTGGCCGGCTGGCGGCTGCACCGGGGCGACCGGCCGCGTTCGGTGCTGGTCGGGCTGCTGGCCGTCTGCGTGGCCGCGCTCGTCGCGTTGCGCACCGGTCGCGCCGAGGACTTCTTCCTCGTCCAACTGCTGTCGAACGCGGCGAGCGCGCTGGCCTGGGTGGTCAGCATCGTGGTGCGCTGGCCGCTGCTCGGGACGGTGGTGGGCGTCGCGCTCGGCCAGCGGGCCCGGTGGCGGCGGGATCCGGCGCTGCTGCGCGCGTACGGCCGGGGCAGCTGGGCATGGGCGGCGTCCTACGTGCTGCGGGTGGCGGTGTTCCTGCCGCTGTGGCTCGGCGGTCAGGTGGTCGCGCTGACGGTGGCCCGGGTCGTGTTGTCCTGGCCGCTGGTGGCGGCGGTGCTCGCGGTGAGCTGGGTGGTGGTGCGCCGGTCGTTGCCGGCCGGTCACCCGGGGCTGCGCCACCCGGTGGTGCCGGCCCGTGCGCCGGTGGAACCGGCGGGAAAGTAAGGGAGAGGCCGCCACGGGGGGAGCGGCCTCTCCGGTGACGTACGTTACTCCGTTCCGGCCCCATGCGTGATCCCGTGGTGGCCGGTTTTTCGGGCGTTTTCGCGCCCGGTGCATATCCGGGTGCGGTTGGGGTGGGCCGGCTGCCCCGCTGCGTCGGCCGGTTGACCGGCCCACCCCGGCCTGACCGTGGGAGTCAGGCCGTCCGCCGACCGGGCGTCTCCGTTCCCCCAGGCCCGCCCGGCCGGCCTCCGGGCGGGCGGGCCGCGCCACCCACCCGGAGGAGTCGGTCAGCCGTTGGGGAACAGCTTTCCGTAGTCGGCGTACGCCATGGCGACGTCCGCCTGGGCCCAGAACCGGTGGTACTTGAACTCCGGCTCGGGGCCGCCGTCCAGGTACGCCTGGACCTTCGGCCAGGCCGGGTCGTTCTTGTAGAAGGAGCGGATGTCGAGGAAGCTCTTGCCCGCGGCGATGGGGTCACCGTTGGCCATGGTCCCCGTCCAGCCCGGCGGCACGTAGAGGCCCTGGCCGGTGCTGGCGTCGTAGACGTCGTCGAAGCGGCGGTAGTCGCCCCGCTTCTCCACCGTGGACACGCCCTGGGCGTCGCTGGCGCCGTGCAGCGCGTCCAGCAGGCCCTTGGCGGTGTTCTTCGCCGCCGCGTTGCCCGACTTCGCCGCGTACGCGATGAGCGTGCGGGCGTAGGCGGCGGCGATGCCGACGTCCTGGCCCTTGACCGTGACCTCGACGTGCAGGTTGGTGTTGGGCTGCGGGTTGGCCGGGTTCCAGGTGGTCGGCTGGCCGGTCCACTTCATGTCCGACGGGATCGACCAGTTGGTGCCGACCGTGGTGTTGGCGATCGCCCACGGCACCCACTTGTCCAGCAGCGCCTTGGCCTTGGCGTTGCCGGTCTCCAGGTACAGCTCGGCGATGCGCTGCATCGACCAGGCCTGCATGCCGAACCACTGGTTCGACGGCGGGTCGTTGTAGACCGGGTCGACGTCGTAGTACATGCCGTAGAACGTCGACGTGCCGGCCGGCGGCTGGCCGTAGTGGCCGCCCCAGCTGTTGGTCGCGCCGCCGGCGATGCCGCCCTCGGCGGACTGGAGCCAGGTGTAGAACTCCAGCTGCCGCTCCAGGCTCTTGGTCCAGTCGGTGACCGCGGTCGGCGACTTCGGCTTGAGCTCGTTGACGTTGGTCAGCGCCCAGGCCGCGAACGGGTTCTGGTAGCCGAAGTGGTTGTGGCTGGAGCCGATCCGCCACGACCAGTTCTGGTTCGGCTCGTACGCGCCGCCCCAGGCGTAGTACCAGGACATCAGGTAGTGCGCCGAGTCCTTGCCGGTGCCGGCCGGGCAGGTGGCGGCCCCGACGCAGTTGCCGATCTTCTTGAAGTACTTGTCGAACATGGCGTAGCGCAGGTAGTCACCCATCTTGGCGGCCTTGGCCACGGTGGCCGCCACGTCGGCCTCCTTGCCCTGCTCCTTGGCCCAGGTCAGGGCCCAGTACGCGGCCTGCACGGCGCGGGCGTCGGCGTCGGGGGCGTTGGTGTACTTCCACTGCTTCGCCGGCGCGTTCGCCTCCTTGACGAACAGGTCGAGGTAGCCGTTGCGGCCGCCGTGGGCAAAGGTGTCGCAGGACGGCTGCGGCACGGTCTCCCACACCGACTCCTGGGTGCCCCGCTGGAAGGTGTTGATGTACGCCGGCCGGGTGGTGCCGTCGCCGCAGCGGCCGTAGCCGTAGGTGTTGTCCACGTCCAGCAGCCAGTGCATGCCGTAGATGTCACCGGTGCCGTAGGTGTTCTGCAGCTCCGAGCGCAGCGGGTCCTGGCCGACCGGCACGTTCGGCTCCAGCTGCGACGGGTACTGGCTGGGCAGGTCGTGCTCGGCGGCGTACTGCGCGGTGCCGGCCGCGCCCGCGGTGGGCTGGTCGGCGTGCGACGGGATGATGTACTTCTCCATGACGTTCCAGGAGTTGTTGAACGGGGCCCAGTTCTGGGTCACCCGCCCGTACTGGGCCTCCAGCCAGAGCCAGAAGCTGAACGCCTCGGAGGTCGTCTCGTGCCCGTGGTCGGGCGCCTCGACGATCAGCGTCTCGATCGAGTGGTACGGCACGCCCTCGGGGCTGAAGTAGCCCGAGTTCTTGATCTTGCCGTACTGGTCGAGGAACCGCTTGACGTAGGTGTTGTCCCCGCCGCCGGTGTCGTTGTCGATCTCGGTGGCGGTGATCGCCAGCGGCGCGTAGCCGGTGGCCGAGGCGGTGACGGTGGCGGTGCCGCCGAGCGTGTCGGCGTCCTCGGCCGCCGCGACGGTCACGTTCACCCCGGTGTTCCAGTTGCTCGGGGTCAGCGTCACCGAGGCCGGCGAGACGGTGATGTCGGTGTCGCCGGTGCGGGCGAGGGAGACCGGCACGTTGGCCGTCGGCGCGGCGCTGAGCTTGAGGTTGACCGTCGAGCTGCCGCCCTCGGTCACGCTCACCGCCGACGGGGTGGCGACCAGCACCGGCCCGGACGCCGCCGTGACGGTGAAGGACTTCTCCGCGGTGGCGGTCAGGTTCGCGTTGTCGTACGCCTTGGCCTGCACCGTGTACGCGCCAGCCGGCAGGTCCTCCAGCGTGTAGCCGTACGGGGCGGTGGTGTCGGTGTTGACCAGCAGGCCGTTGCGGTAGAACTCGACCTTGCTGATCGTCCCGTCCGGGTCGCTGGCGGTGGCGCTCAGCGGCACGTCGGCGGGGGCCTCGAAGGGGCCGGCCGGCACGCTCAGCGCGACCGTCGGCGGCTGCTGCTGGGTGCCGCCGCAGGTGACGCCGTTGACCGAGAATGACGTCGGCTTCGGGTTGGTGCCGCCGTGCGAGCCGTTGAAGCCGATGCTGGTCGAGGCGCCGGTGCCGAGGTTGCCGTTGTAGGACTCGTTGGTGGCCGTGACCTGGTTGCCGGTCTGGCTCCACTTGGCCGACCAGCCCTGGGTCACCCGCTGGTCGCCGGGGAAGGCGAACTTCAGCGTCCAGCCGTTGATCGGGTCGCCGAGGTTCTTGATGGTGACGTTGGCGGTGAAGCCGTTGTTCCAGTCGCTGGTCGCGTAGACCACGTCGCAGGCGGGGGCGGCCTGTGCGGCGCCGGCCGGCAGGGTCACCCCGCCGACGGCGAGCGCGGTGGCGGCGACCATCGCCAGGCGGCGACGTCTTGCCAGATTTCTCATGTGCGCGGTGTCTCCTCGGACCTGGCCGGGGACGAAGGGCCCCGGCGGGGCGCCCTCCCGCGAACGGGATTCGGGGGCACCCGGGATGGTGGTCGCCCCGGCCCGAGGCCGGGGTACGGCGGGCGGCGCCCCCTGCGGGGCGGCTGCTCCGCCGACTGCGTCGGATGCCGTACCGGAGACACCGGCTGCCCTCGGCGACCCACGCTTGCGCGATCTGGCTCCGCGTCGCGGTGGCGACAGTGTGCCATGCATGGAAGCGCTCCCACAATGGCCGGAGGCGCACCGAAGCAGCAACATGTTTCGATCTCGTTTTGGGGCTTTCACAAAGCCGTGACGGGCGTTACAGTCGCAGCATCGGTCGATGGGAGCGCTTCCATCGACGGAGATCCAATTAGAAGATCACCCGGAGTCCGTCCATGACGGACTCCGGGGACTCAGCCCGAGGGCTGACGGCGGGCCAGCCCGGACACCGCCGTCAGCCGTTCCCACCGACATGGAGGGAGGTGGATCCTCTAGCCACTCGCGTGGCCCGGCTCCCGCGCGACACGCACGACAGGACGCCAATTCCGCCCGTGCGTGTGCAGCAATGGTGGGGACGGGGGTTGCCCTCCCCCGTCCCCACACACTAAACCCCCCGCCACGGCGGGAAAAGAGGCCGACGGGACTGGCCGTGTCGCCGTTCCGACCGGCCTCGTCCGCTGTCCGCCCGTACCGCCCGGTCGACGCCCCGCGCCCCGGCGCCCGCGTCCCGCGGCCGGCCACCCGAGCGCCCGGCGCCACCGCGCGCCCCCGCTCCCGCACCGCCGCCACGGGCGCATCACGCACGCACCTTTCCGCCGTCCCCGATCGCCCTTCGCCCGGCCGGGCGGACGCGACCGGCCGGCGGCTTCTGCCCTATGCTGGGAGCGCTCCCGGCCCGGCGGTGGCCACGCAGACCATGAGGAGAACCGATGTCGATGCCCACCCCGCGCCCGCCCCACGGCGCCGCGCTCTCCGCCACCGCCCCCGCCCCTACCGGCCCCGCACCGCGCGCCGACGAGACGCCGTCGGCAGGCCTGCGCTTCCCGCCGGGCTTCGGCTGGGGGGCGGCCACCTCCGCCTACCAGATCGAGGGCGCGGCCAAGGAGGACGGCCGGGGCGAGTCGATCTGGGACACGTTCAGCCACACGCCGGGCCGCACCCGCAACGGCGACACCGGCGACGTCGCCGCCGACCACTACCACCGGTACGCCGAGGACCTGGACCTGATGCGCGACATCGGGCTGGACAGCTACCGGTTCTCCATCTCCTGGCCGCGCGTACAGGCCGACGGCACCGGCGCGCCCAACCAGCGCGGGCTCGACTTCTACCGCCGTCTCGTCGACGGGCTGCACGAGCGGGGCATCGCGCCGATGGCGACGCTGTTCCACTGGGACCTGCCGCAGTCCCTCCAGGACGCCGGTGGCTGGGAGTCGCGCGACGTCGCCCACCGGTTCGCCGACTACGCCGAGATCGTCTTCCGCGCGCTCGGCGACCGGGTGCCGGTCTGGCTGACCGTCAACGAGCCGAAGACGGTGGTGCAGAACGGCTACCTCGAAGGTCACCACGCCCCGGGCCGCCAGGACCCGGACGCCGCGTACCTGGTCGCCCACCACCTCCACCTGGCCCACGGGCTCGCCGTGGCGGCGTTCCGCGCCACCGGCTCCGGCCGGATCGGCCCGGCGCTCAACCTGCACCCCTGCTACCCGGCCGACGACTCGCCCGAGGCCGCCCGGGCCGCCCGGCTCTACGACGGCTACGAGAACCGCCTCTACCTCGACCCGATCCTCACCGGCCGCTACCCGCAGGACGTGCTGGACGACCTCGGCCCCGACAGCCGGCTGGTCCGCGGCATCCGCGACGGCGACCTGGCGACCATCGCCGCGCCGGTCGACCTGCTCGCCGTGCAGTACTACACGCCCTACTACCTCACCGGCGACGGCGCGACGGTCGGGCGCTGGCCCACCTCACAGGCCTCCTGGCAGCAGATCCACCCCGACGGGATGTACGACATCCTGACCCGGGTGACCCGCGACTACGGCCCGATCCCGCTGACCGTCACCGAGAACGGGCTGCCCACCCCGGACACCCTCGACGCCGACGGCACGGTCGACGACGCCGGCCGGGTCACCTTCCTGCGCGACCACCTCGCCGCCGCGCACCGGGCCATGGCCGCCGGCGTGCCGCTGGAGAGCTACCACGTCTGGTCCCTGCTCGACAACTTCGAGTGGGACGCGGGCTACGACGAGCGCTGGGGCCTGGTGCACGTGGACTACCAGACCCAGCGGCGCGTGCTCAAGCGCAGCGCGCACTGGTACCGCCAGGTCATCGCCGCCAACGGTCTCTGACCGCCGGGCATCCGCCACCCCGGCGCCGCTCGGCGGCGCCGGGGTGGACGCCGTCGGCGCGCCCGCCAGCGTGGACGCCGGGCGGGCGCGTCGACCCGGTCAGCGGGGCAGGGCCTGCTGGAGTTCCGCCCGCAGCGCCGGGGTGAGCATCTCCCCCGCCTGCTTGGCCAGCCGCGCCATCTCGTAGCCGACCACACCGATGTCGGCCTCCGCCCCGGCCAGCGTGGCCAGGATGGAACCGTCACGCACCTGCATGACCAGGAAGTAGCCGCGCCCCATCTCGACGACCGTCTGCTTGACGATGTCCCCGTCGAACATCTGCGCCGCGCCCGCGGTGATGCTCATCAGCCCCGAGGTCACGGCCGCGAGCTTGTCGGCGTGGTCCCGGGGCAGGTGGTCGGAGATCGCGACCAGCAGGCCGTCGGAGGAGACCACGATGGCGTGCACCACCCCCGGCACCCGCTCCGCGAACCCGCTGACCAGCCAGCTCAGGTCGCGGGCCTCCCGGCTCAACGTCGTCATCGCTGTCCCCCTTCGGTGCGTACGCCGCCCGGCGGCATGGAAATCTCCGTGGTGTCCTCGGCCTCGGCCCGCCGTACCCCGCTGTAGAACCGGGACAGCATCCCCCCGACCGCCTCCGGGTCCGGGTCGTGGCGTACCGCCGGCTGCTCCGGCCGGGCCGGCCGGGTGACGGCCGAGAGCTGCGCCATCGGCACCCGGACGGGCAGGCCGCGTTCGTTGGTCCCGCCGGTGACCGGGACGGCCGGCGGCGTGGGCGAGGCCCCCGGCACCGGACCGGGCGACGGCCCCTGCCGGGACCACCAGCCCCCACCGGTCGACGCGGGCGGCCGGGCCGCCGGGGCGAGCACGTCTTCGGCCCGCACCGGGACCGACCGGGCCTGCCGGGGCGGGGCCTCGGACCGCCGCCCGGCCGCCGGCAGCTCGCCCGCCGGTCGCGCACCGGCCCACGCCGGCGGCCGCCCGGCCACCGGCAACCCACCGGGCGGCGGCGTCCCGTCCCACGCCGCGGCGGCCAGCATCCGGGCCGCGACGGGCGCCTCCCGCTCGGGCGCCGGCGCCAGCAGGCCACCGGGCAGCCGTACCCGGGCGACGAGGCCCTCCTCGCCGCCGGCCAGGCGCACCTCGACGCGGAGCCGGGCGGCCAGGTGGCTGACCACGAACAGGCCCATCCGCTCGACCGTCGCCACGTCGGCGGCCGGCGGGGTGGCCAGGACGGCGTTCGCCTCGGCCAGCGCGGCCGGGCTCATGCCGATCCCCCGGTCGGTGATCTCGATGACCGCGCCGGCCCCCTCGCTCCGGGCGGTGACCGCCACGACCGTGTCGGGACGGGAGAACGAGGTGGCGTTCTCCAGCAGCTCGGCGAGGATGTGGACCAGCTCGCCGACGGCGTGGCCGACGACGTGCAGGTCGGCGACCGCCCCGTGCCGGACCCGCTGGTACTGCTCGATCTCGGCGCTGGCGGCGAGCAGCATCGGGCCGAGCCCCGCCGGCCGGTTCCACCGGCGGGTCGCCTCCGTCCCGGCGAGCACCAGCAGGCTGTCGTCGTTGCGCCGCATGCGGGCGGCCAGGTGGTCGAGCTTGAAGAGGTTCTCCAGCTGGTCCGGATCGCTCTCCTCGCGCTCCAGGTCGTCGAGCAGCTCCAACTGGCGCTCCACGAGCACCTGGCTGCGCCGGGCGAGGTTGACGAACATCGCGTTGACGTTGCGCCGGGTGGTCGCCTGCTCGACGGCGACGTTGACCGCGCTGCGGTGCACCGCGACGAACGCCTCCGCCAGCTCGCCGATCTCGTCGAGCGAACGGACCACCGCCGGCGGGACCTCGATGGCCGGGACACCCCCGGTCACGGTACGCAGCCGGTCCAGGGCGTCCGGCAGCTCCAGCTGGGCGATCCGCAGCGCCTGGCCGCGCAGCAGCCGCATCGACCGGGCCATGGACCGGCCGACGAGGACGGAGATGAGCAGGGCGACCAGCAGCACCGCGAGGATGCTGCCGACGACCAGCAGCGTGGTCCGCAGCTGCGTCGCGCTCACCCCGTCGGCCTGCCGTACGGCGTCGTCGAGCACCGACGCCTCGATGCGGCGGAGCAGCTCCTGACGCTGCTCGCCGGCCGCCCACCACTGCGGCGCCGGCAGCACGCTCGGCGCGGCGGCCCCGGTCACCAGGCTCTGCTCCTCCAACCGGGTGGCCGTCAGGAACCCCGGATCCGTCGAGGTCTCGTCGTAGCGGCGGACCTGCTCGGCGGTGGCGGCGACCCGGAACGCGCCCAGGGCGGTCAGCTGCTGGGCGCGCAGGTCGGTCAGGACCACCTGGTCCTCCACGCCGTACCGGCCGGCGCGGGCGGCCTCGTAGAGCTGGGCCCGGACCCGTGAGGAGAGCTCCTTGACCCGGGCGAGCTGCACGTAGCGCAGCACCGCGTCGCTGAGTGCGGGCCGGTCCTCGCCCGGCGAGGGCTCGGCGAGCAGGCGCAGCAGCGCGTCGACGGCCCGGTGGTAGTTGCTCAGGATGGTGTCGCTGCCCAGCACCGCCGGGGGGATCGCGGCCCGGATGTAGACGACCTGGTCGTAGGCCTCCAGCACCTCCGAGTAGGCGACCCGCCAGGAGGCGTCCGCGTCGGCCAGCGGCCCGGCGGCCCGGCGCAGGTCGCGCAGCGCCTGGTCGGTGGCGGCCTGCAACGGCCTCAGGACCACGATCGCCGAGTCCCGGTCGGCGCCCGCGCCGCCTCGGCGCAACTCGCCCAGCTCACCGGCGGCCCGGTCGCGTTCCTGCTGGAGCTGGTGCACCAGCGTGACGATCTCCCGGCCGATGCCGACCTGCTGGGCGAAGTCACCCAACGCGGTCGTCCGCCCGACGAGGGTGTGGGTCTGCACGCCGGCCAGCACCAGGAACGCGACCGACGGGATGACCAGCACGGTGACGAGCTTGGTGCGCATCCGCCAGTCCCGCAGCCGGAACGGGGAGCGGCGACGGTGCGGCACGACCCGGACGTCGAACCGGCGCCGGCGGTGCTGCGACACCCCGTCGTCGGACGGTTCCGGACCTGCCCCCACACCTACCCCCTCCCTGTCCCGCGTCCGCCGCGAGCCGGGGAGCGGAGTCCATCCAACCAGGCCCGCTAGCCGTGTCAACGGGGCGGGCTGAGGTGCTACTCAGGAGGGTGAGCCGGTCTCGTCCGTCCGGACGATGGCGGCGAGCCGGGAGGCGTCACCGATGCGCCCAAGGGCCACCAGCGCCGCGCCGCTCGCCCCGACCTCCGGGTTGCGCCCGTACCACACCGGCCGGGGCGCGAGCGCCGCCGCGAACGACGTACGCCACCAGTCGGAGGCCGCCACCGCTCCCCCGCCGAGCACCACCTCGACCGATTCGTCCACCGTGGACTCCAGCACGACGAGGTCGCCGGCGACCAGGTCGCACAGGCCCCGCATCAGCCCCGCCAGGATCTCCACCGAGGTGGTGCCGAAGCTCAGGCCCCCCAGCGCGCCCGAGCCGGCCGGGGACATCCCGGGCGGCCGGTCCCCGCCGAAGCGGACGTTCACCGGCAGGGTCCTGTCGTGCGGCACCCGGGCCAGGGCGGCCTCCAGCTCGCTGCCCCCGGGCAACCGCAGCTCCCGGTCGGCCCAGGCGAAGAGGTTGCCGCCGGAGGAGTACGCGGCGCCGGTCACCACGTGGTCGTGGTCGACCCGGTAGCGCCAGAGCTCCTCGGGCAGCGGTGGCATGGCCTGCCCCGCCGGGACGCGCTGCACCAGCCGCACCGCCGCCGACGTGCCGACCGTCACCGCGACCCGGCTCGGCTCGACGCAGCCCGAGCCGACGTTCGACGCCGCGCCGTCGCCCACCGGGCCGGCCCAGGGCGCGTCGGTGAGCTGCGGCCAGCGCCGCGCGTACGCCGGCCGCAGCCGGCCCCGCCATCCGTTCGGCGCCAGCTCGGGCAGCTCGTCGGCGTGGCTGCCGGCCAGCGCGCACGCCTCGGCGTCCCAGTCCAGCGTCCGCAGGTCCAGCAGGCCCGTGCCGGAGGCCTGGGAGATCGACATGGGTGCCGAGTCGAGCAGCTCGCCCAGCACGTACTCGGCCAGGCCGGCGAACCGGGCGACCCGCCCGCCGGTGTGTTCCCGCAGCCAGGGCAACCGGACCGACCAGTAGCAGCGGTGCCACCACGTGCCGGTGCGCCGGTGGAAGTCGGCCGGGTCGGCCGGGCCGGCCGGGCCGGCGGGCGCCTCGGGACGGGTGTCCAGCCAGGTCAGCACCGGTCCGAGGGGCGCGCCGTCGGCGCCGAGCGGGACCACCGAGTGCCACTGCCCGGACGTCGCCACCAGCGACACGTCGCGCAGGTGGCCACCGGCGGCCAGCTCGTCCAGGCACGCCACCAGGCAGGCCAGGTAGCCGGGGCCGTCCAGCGTGCCGGTGCCGTCGTCGTGCACGGCGAGGCTCACCTTGCGCCGGGCCAGCGCGCCGGGCAGCGGGCGGGCGTCCGTGTCCAGCACGAGTCCGCGTACCGAGGAGGTGCCCAGGTCGAGCGCGAGAATGTTCATCGCGGGTCAAGTTACCCGGTGCGGCGCGCCCCGGCGTCCCAGCGCCTGGGCCGTACGCCCGATCGGCTTTCCGGTGCCCGCGCGGGGCCGTAGGGTGATCGCATGCCCGCGCACCTGTCCTGCTGGTGGCCCGCCGATCTGGCGGCCATCCCCCGCGCGTAGCTTCCCACGCGGCCGCCCGACGAGGCGGCCGCCGGTCTCTCCCCGGCCCTCCCGGTCGCCCCGCCGGGCGCCGCCCGGCCCGAGGAGACCCGATGACCCACCTGACCGAGTTGCTCGCCGCCGTCGCCAGCGGCGGCGACCCCGGCCCGTTCGCGCTCGTCCGCCGCGAGGACGCCGCGCACCTGGAGCTGTTCACCGGCACGGTACGCACGGCGGGCCGGCTCGCCGACCTCCCCCTGCCCGGCGGGGCGCCCGGCCCCCGGACGCTGGCGCTGGTGCCCTACCGGCAGATCACCGAGCGGGGCTTCGCCTGCGTCGACGACGGCGTCCCGTTGGAGTTCCTCGAGATCGACCGGCACGAACGGGTCGTCCTGGCCGAGGCGCTCGCCGCCCTGCCCGACGTGCCCGTGCGCACGGCCGACGCCGCCTTCGACGTCACCGACGACGAGTACGCCGCCACCGTCGGCCGGGTGCTCGCCGAGGAGATCGGGCGCGGCGAGGGCGCCAACTTCGTCATCCACCGCTGCCTGCGCGCCACCGTGCAGGGTCCGCCGCTGGTCGCCGCGCTCGCCGCCTTGCGCCGGCTGCTGCGGAGCGAGCGCGGCGCGTACTGGACCTTCCTCGTGCACACCGGAACCCGGATCCTGGTCGGGGCCAGCCCGGAGCGGCACGTCAGCGTCGACGACGGCCTGGTCATGATGAACCCGATCAGCGGCACCTTCCGGCACACCGGCGCGGGCGCCGACCGGGCCGCGCTGCTGCGCTTCCTCGCCGACCCCAAGGAGGTCGAGGAGCTGTACATGGTGCTCGACGAGGAGCTCAAGATGATGGCCACGGTCGCCGAGCACGGCGGCCAGGTGGTCGGGCCCCACCTCAAGGAGATGTCCCACCTGGCCCACACGGAGTACCTGCTCGCCGGCCGGGGCACGAAGGACGTGCGGGAGGTGCTGCGGGAGACGATGTTCGCGCCCACGGTCACCGGCAGCCCGATGGAGAACGCCTGCCGGGTCATCGCCCGGCACGAGGGCACCGGGCGGCGCTACTACGCCGGGGTGCTGGCGCTGCTCGGCCACGACGACGCCGGCCGGCAGAGCCTGGACGCGCCGATCCTGATCCGTACCGCCGAGATCTCCCCCGAGGGCGAGCTGCGGGTGCCGGTCGGGGCCACCCTGGTGCGGCACTCGACCGCCGAGGGCGAGGTGGCCGAGACGCACGCCAAGGCGGCCGGCGTGCTGGCCGCGCTCGGCCTCGGCCCGCAGGCGCCCGCCGGTGGCCCGGAGCCCGCCGTACGCCTCGCCGACGACCCGCAGGTGCGGGCCGCGCTGGCCGCACGCAACGCGCCGCTGGCCCGGTTCTGGCTCGACCAGCGGTCGCCGGATGCCGGTGGCCTGCCCGGGCTGGCCGGCCGGCGGGCGCTGATCGTCGACGGCGAGGACACCTTCACCGGCATGCTGGCCCACCAGCTGCGCGCGCTCGGCCTGGCCGTGACAGTGCGGCCGTGGCACGCCGCCGGTCCGGTGGACGGCCACGACCTGGTGGTGGTCGGCCCCGGTCCGGGCGACCCGGGCAGCACCACCGAGCCGAAGATGCGCACGATGCGGGGGCTGCTCGCCGGGTTGCTCGCCGAGGGCCGGCCGACCCTGGCCGTCTGCCTGGGCCACCAACTGCTCGCCGGCCTGCTCGGGCTGGCGCCGCACCGTCGGGACGCGCCCTACCAGGGGCTCCAGCGGGAGGTGGACATCTTCGGCACGCGCCGCCGGGTCGGCTTCTACGCCACCTTCACGGCGCGCGCCGACGCCGACCGGCTGGACACCCCGTACGGCCCGGTGGAGCTGGCCCGGGACGCGGCGGACGGCGCGGTGCACGCCCTGCGCGGGCGCGGGTTCGCGGGGGTGCAGTTCCATCCGGAGTCGGTGCTCAGCCCCGACGGCGTGGCCGTCCTCGCCGATCTGGTGGGCGCGCTGCTGCCGGCGCCGACGGGACATCCGTCGACGGCGCACGGCGGGTTGTCGGGAGCGGCCGAGCGTGCATAGCCGCCCCGATCGGGGGTAGGGGTGCTGCGACCGGCGGCCCGGACGGGTCGAGAGCCCCCGCCCGGGCCGCCGGTCGCGCCGGTACAGCCGACCCGCTGGCAGCGCCGGTCCAGCCGGTGAACCGGCGACGCCGGGTCAGCCGGCCAGGCCCGCCTTCAGCGCCGCACCGATCCGCACCGCGCGCTTGGCGGTCAACGCGGTGGCGCCGAGCGCGATGTCGTCCGGCGCCGTCTCGCCGTTGTTGCTGGTGTGCGAGGCGCCGTAGGGGTTGCCGGCGACGAACTGGCTCGGGTCGGTGTAGCCGGGGGTCACCACGACTCCGCCCCAGTGGTAGAAGACGTTGAACATCGACAGCAGGGTGGCCTCCTGCCCGCCGTGCGAGGTGGCCGTCGAGCAGAACGCGGAATAGACCTTGTCCGCCAGGGCGCCCTGCGACCACAGCGGCCCTGTGGTGTCCATGAACTGCTTGAGCTGGGCGGCCATCACGCCGTACCGGGTCGGGGTCCCGAAGATCACCACGTCGGCCCACGACAGGTCGTCCAGCTGTGCCTCGGGGACGTCCTGGGTCTCCATCTGGTGCGCGTGCCAGCCCGAGTTGGAACGGATCGCCTCGTCCGGCGCCAGCTCGCGCACCTTGCGCAGCCGCACCTCGGCGCCCGCCTCACCGGCGCCTTCGCACGCCGCCTGCGCCATCTGGTACGTGATGCCGGTGGCGCTGTAGTAGATCACCGCGACCTTGGTCTGGGCAGCCATCGGGTGTTCCCTCCTCATGTCGGGTCAGCTCCCGCGACTACCCGATGTTTGCGCCGTCAAACGGTCACCCGGGGTCGCGCGCCCGGCCCGGGGCTTCGTGGACCTGCCCGTCATGCACCGCCCACTGTGACGGCCCCGCTGCCGTCGGTAGCTCAAGATGTCCGCAAGTTTCGATCCGTTCCGGTGCCGGTCCGACCGCCGGCCGGGAATGCTGGTGCCACGGCGCCGGCGGACCGGCAACCGCCCGGCACCGGCCACCCTGAACGGGGGATCGCGCTGCGCCGGCAGCGTCGCCGGCGAAGCGCGATCAGGGGAGCCGACGCGCCCCGGCCTGCCGCGGCAGGGGCCGCCGGGTCAGGTGTCGAGGCGGTCGCGCAGGTCGTCGACCTCCTGTTGGATCCGGTTCACGGCGTCCTCGTTGTTGAGGACGGTGGTGATCCCGGCGGCGAAGGCCAGCCCGATCAGCACCGCCAGGGCGCTGAGCACCAGGCCGCCGATCGCCACGCCCCGGCCGGTCACCCCGGGCCGACCGGCCATCCTGAGCCCGACGATGCCCAGGATCACGCCGATGATGCCGAGCAGCAGGCCGATCCAGGACAGGATCACGGTCAGCACGCTGATCAGCGCGGCCACCCCGAAGACCAGTGCGAAGGCGGCGGCGCTGGTCTTGGCGGCCGGGCCGCCTCGGCCGGCGCGGGTCGGTGTGCCGGCGCCCCGGGCCGGCTCGCTGGACGCGGTCATGTCGCTCCCTCCGGGCGCGCGGACGGCGCGCCTGCTGGCCGGCCGCTTTCCCGCCGCGACGGCGGTCATGCGTCGGATGTCGGAGGTCGGCCCTAGTCTGGTGCCCCACCCGAGCGGAGGAGCCCCCATGCCAGCGGAGCTGACCGGGCGCGAGGCGCTCGCGCTGCGGATGACCGGCCTGCTGCTCCGCCCGCATCCCACGGCGGCGGTGGGCGGGGTCGAGGGCGTGGTGGGGTGGTTCGGGGCCATGCAGGCGCAGGACCTGGCCAGCGGCATGTGGTCGCTCGGGGTGCGGCTGCCCGCGCTCGGCCACGCCGACGTGCACGCCGCGCTGGAACGCCGGGAGGCGCTGCGCACCTGGCCGATGCGGGGCACCGTGCACCTCGTGCCGCCCCGCGACGCCCGCTGGATGCTGGAGCTGACCGGCGTACGCTCGCTGGCCGGCGCCGCCACCCGCCGCGCGCAGCTCGGGCTCACCGAGACCGACGCGGACCGCGCGCTCGACGTGCTCGGCGCCGCGCTGGCCGGCGGCGGCCGGCTCACCCGGGCGCGGTGCCTGGCCACGCTGGAGGCGGCCGGCATCGACACCGGCGACCAGCGCGGCTACCACCTGCTCTGGTACGCCAGCGTCCGCGGCGTCACCTGCCTCGCGCCCAACGTCGGCACCGAGCAGACCTTCGCCCTGCTCGCCGAGTGGGCGCCCGAGGCTCGCCGGCCCGAGCGGGACGAGGCCCTGGCGATGCTCGCCCACCGCTACGTCCGGGGGCACGGGCCCGTCACCGCCCGGGAGTTCGCCGGCTGGACGGGGCTGACGCTCACCGACGCGCGCCGGGGCTTCGCGGCGGCCGGCGACGCCCTGACCGTGGTGCGGGTCGACGGGCAGGAGGCGCTCGTCGACGCGGCCCTGCTCGACGCGCCCCGCGAGCCGGTCGACGACCTGCTGGTGCTGCCCGGCTTCGACGAGTACCTGCTGGGCTTCAAGGACCGCTCGCTGATGCTGGACCCCGCCCACGCCGAGGCGATCGTGCCGGGGCGCAACGGCGTGTTCCAGGCCACGGTCGTCCGGGACGGGCGGGTCGTGGGCACGTGGAAGCGCGCGGTCGGCAGAAACCGGGTGACGGTCACGGTGTTCCCGCTGGTGCCCTTCGAGGAGGGGACCCGGGCCCGGGTGGCGGTGGCGCTGGGCCGTTACGCCGACTTCCTGGGCCTGCCGCTACGGATCGTCTGGCCCGACTGACCGCCAGGCCGAAGGCGCGACCTATCCCACGGATCCCATCGGCCCCACTGGCCCCGGCGGACCGCCTCGCCCGCCGCGCCCGCCCGAAGGCCGGTGCTGCTCCTATCCGGCCGGCCGTCGACGAATCCGTGCCGGCCGGCCGGGTATCCGGCCCGTGACACGAGAGGGAGGTCGACGACCGATGAAGCTGAGTGCACAGCAGGCCAACTCGCTGTACGGACAGGACGTCAAGGACCGCTCGGGTTCGAAGATCGGAAGCGTGGGCCAGATCTGGGCCGACGCCGCCGGCGAGCCCACGTGGGTCAGCGTGCAGACGGGCCTGATGGGCCGCAAGGAGTCGATGGCCCCGCTGGACAAGGCCCGGATCACCGACGGCGGACTCACCGTCGACTACGACAAGTCGACCGTGAAGGACGCCCCGGCCGTGGACGCCGGCACCGAACAGCCGCTGGACACGACGCAGATCCAGCAGCTCTACGGCCACTACCGCCTGACGCCGCAGGCGCCGCAAGCCCCCGACCGGGGACGGAAGCCCGCCGCCGGCGAGGACATGATCCGGTCCGAGGAGCGGATGCGGGTCGGCACGGAGAGCCAGCCCGCCGGCACGGCACGGCTGCGCAAGTACGTGGTCACCGAGGACGTGCACACCACCGTGCCGGTCGAGCACGACGAGGTGCACGTGGAGCGGGAGCCCATCGCCGCCCGCGACGCACGCGGCATGCGCGCCGACATCGGCGAGGCCGAGCAGGAGATGACCCTGCGGGCCGAGCGGCCGGTGGTCGGCAAGGAGACGGTGCCCGTCGAGCGGGTCCACCTGGCCAAGGACGAGGTCGTCGAGGAGCAGCCCATCGACGACCGGATCCGCCGGGAGCGGGTGGACGCGGACATCCCGGAACGCAGTCGGCGACGTCGCTGACCGCTGACACGGCGACGGGCGGGTGGGTCGGTTCGACCCACCCGCCCGTCTCGGCGTACGTCAGTCGGCGAGCGCGCCCGCCGCCCGTCCCTCGTGCAGGGTCAGGTTGCGCCCGTCGGACGGGTCGAACAGGTGGATCTTCTCCAGGTTGAACCAGACGCGCCGGGTCTGTCCCTCCTCGACCGGGGACTCGGCGGAGAGCCGCGTCACCAGGCTGGCCCCACCGCCACTGAAGTCGGCGCCCGCATCGGCCGCCAGCTCCTCCAGTTCGGCGGCGCTGGCCCGCTCCCCCTCGACGCTGAAGTAGACGTACTTGTCGGAGCCCATGGACTCGACGATGTCGACCGGCGCCTCGAACTCCGCGCCCCGGCGGCGGGTGTCGTCGTCGATCAGCGCGGCGTCCTCGAAGTGCTCCGGCCGGATACCGAGGATCAGCTCGCGCGGGGCGTCGGCCCCCTCCAGCTCGCGCCGGATCCGCTCGCCGATCGGCACGTCGCCCAGCGCCGTACGCAGCTTGCCGTCCTCGACCGCGGCGTGCAGGAAGTTCATCGACGGCGAGCCGATGAAGCCGGCGACGAAGAGGTTGCGCGGGTGGTCGTACAGCTCCTGCGGCGGGCCGACCTGCTGCACGGCGCCGCCCCGCATGATCACCACGCGGTCGCCGAGGGTCATCGCCTCGGTCTGGTCGTGGGTCACGTAGACGGTGGTGGTGCCCAGCTTCTTCTGCAGGCGCGACACGACGGTGCGCATCTGCACCCGCAGCTTGGCGTCCAGGTTGGACAGCGGCTCGTCCATCAGGAACGCCTTGGGCTGCCGGACGATCGCGCGGCCCATCGCGACCCGCTGGCGCTGACCGCCGGAGAGGTTGGCCGGCTTGCGGTCCAGCAGCGCGGACAGCTCCAGGACCTTCGCCGCCTCCTCGACCTTCCGGTTGATCGTCTCCTTGTCCAGCTTCGCCAACCGCAGCGGGAACGCCATGTTCTCCCGCACGGTCATGTTCGGGTAGAGGGCGTAGGACTGGAACACCATCGCGATGTCCCGGTCCCGGGGCGCCTTGTCGTTGACCCGCTGGCCGCCGATGCGCAGCTCGCCGGAGCTGATGTCCTCCAGGCCCGCGATCATGTTGAGGGTGGTGGACTTCCCGCAGCCGGACGGGCCGACCAGGATGACGAACTCGCCGTCGGCGATCTCCAGGTCGACGTCGGCCACCGCGACGGTCCCGTCCGGGAACTTCTTGCTCACCTTGTCGAGCACGATGTCAGCCATGAGTACCACCTATCCCTTGACTGCGCCGGAGGTCAGGCCGGAGACGATGCGGCGCTGGAAGAAGAGGACGAACAGGATGATCGGAACGGTGATCACCACGGCGGCGGCGCAGATCGCCCCGGTGGGGTCCTCGAACTGCGACTCGCCGGTGAAGAACGACAGCGCCACCGGCACCGTGCGCGCCCGCTCGGTGGAGGTCAGCGTGATCGCGAAGAGGAAGTCGTTCCAGCAGAAGATGAAGACCAGGATCGCCGTGGTGAACAGTCCCGGCGCGGCGAGCGGGGCGATGACCCGCCGGAACGCCTGGGCCTGCGTCGCGCCGTCCATCTTCGCCGCCTTCTCCAGGTCCCACGGGATCTGCTTGAAGAACGCCGACAGCGTGTAGATCGCCAGCGGCAGCGCGAAGGTGATGTACGGCAGGATCAGGCCCGGCCAGGTGTCGAAGAGGCCGAGCTGCCGCTCGATCTCGAACAGCGGCGACACCAGGGACACCTGCGGGAACATCGCGATCAGCAGGGAGACCCCGACCAGCAGCCGCTTGCCGGGAAAGTCCAGCCGGGAGATCGCGTACGCGGCCATGGCGCCCAGCACCACGGCGATCACGGTGGCGATCAGCGCGATGCCGATCGAGTTGACCAGGGCCCGGACGAACTGGTCGGTCTGGAAGATCGTCCGGTAGTTGTCGAGCGTCCACTCCTGCGGGATGAACTTCCCGTCGGTCAGGGTCGCCGGCGTCTTGAACGACAACGACATGATCCAGAGCACCGGCACCAGCGCGAAGACGACCACGATGGCGTCCAGCAGGCCCCAGCGCAGCTTGGCCCGGGTGGTGGTGTCAGCCATCTCAACGCCTCTCCCCGTCGTCGCTGCCGGGGGCAGCGGTACCGAACAGCTTCACGAAGACGAAGGCGATGATCGCCACGGTGAGGAAGATCAGCACCGACATCGTCGACCCGATGCCGAGGTTCAGGCCCCGGATCAGGTTGTTGTAGGCGAGCATCGACACCGATGAGGTCTCGTTGCCGCCCGCGGTCAGCACGAAGATGTTGTCGAACACCCGGAACGCGTCGAGGGTGCGGAACAGCAGCGCGACCAGGATCGCCGGCTTCATCACCGGCAGCATCACCTTGGTGAAGCGCTGCCAGGAGGTGGCGCCGTCGGTGGAGGCGGCCTTGAGCAGGTCCTCCGGCACCAGGGCGAGGCCGGCCATGAGCAGCAGCGCCATGAACGGCGTGGTCTTCCAGATCTCGGCCAGCATGATGATCGCCAGCGAGCTGGCCCGCTCGGTCAGGGGCGCGCCGTCGCTGAACAGGTTGGCCAGGTAGCCCGTGCCCGGCGTCCACGCGTACCGCCAGGAGAAGGCCGCGACGACCGTGACGATGCCGTACGGGATCAGGGCGGCGGTCCGCACGATGCCCCGGCCGACCAGCGTACGGTGCATGATCAGCGCCAGTCCCATGCCGAGCGCCAGCTCGACGGCGACGGTGACCACCGTGATCAACGCGGTGACCCCGAAGGCCGTCCACCAGAACTCGTTGGTCAGCACGGTGGCGTAGTTCTCCAGCCCGACGAACTGGCGCTCGGCGGGAAAACGCAGGTCGTAGCGCTGGAGGGACAGCCAGACCGAGTAGATGATCGGGTACGCGGTCACCAGCACCATGACCAGCGCGGCGGGTGCGCAGAGCAGCCAGCCCAGCCGGCGCTCGGCCTTCTTGTTCTCGCTCAGCGGGGCCTTGCGGCCCCGACCGGCGCGCTGGGCCGGCACCTTGGCGTCCCGGCCGGGCCGGGCGGCCGTCTCGTCGGCGGCCACGTCGGCGCCGGCCGGCGTGGCGTTGACGCTCATGCCGCCACCTCCGGGCGGTCGGCGTCGAGTCGCCGGGTGCGCTGGCTCACGGCAGGACCCCCTTCGATTCGAGGGCGTCGGCGATGGCGTCGCGCAGCTCGTCGGCGGTCTGCTCGGGCCGGATCGCCGACGGCGGCGACAGGATCGCCGACATGACGGTGGAAATGCTCTGGTACGCCGGGGTCAAAGGCCGGACCGCCGGCTCCTTGAGCTCTTCGAGGATGGTGTCCCGCATCGGGTACGCCTCGGCCATCTCCGGATCGGCGTAGACCTTCTCGATGGTCGGCGGCACGCCGTCGTTGACCGCGGAGAACTTCTGGTTCTTCTCGTTGCGGATGCAGCGGGCCGCCTCGAAGGACTCCTCGGGGTACTTCGAGTAGGCGCTGACCGCCATGTTGATCCCGCCGATGGTGACCTTGCTCGGGGTGTTCTCGTCGACGCCCGGGACACGGGCCCAACCGACCTGCTTCGCCAGCTCCGGGTCGGCCTCCTGCAGCGCCGGGTAGACGAACGGCCAGTTGACCTGGAACGCGCCGTCGCCGGACTGGAACTCCAGCCGGACCGGGTCCTCGGTGGCGTTGCTGAACGATGGCGACGTCACGCCCGACGTGGCGAAGCGCTGGAGCTGCTCCAGTGCCCGCACGGTGCCCTCGTCCATGACCGCCTTCTTGCCGTCGTCGCTGAGGATCTTGCCGCCGGCGCTCTCGGCGAGGGTGTTGTAGAGGACGACGAGGCCCTCGTACTGGGCGCCCATGGTGAGCACCTGGTGCGGCTTGCCCTGCTGCTTCAGCTCCTGGGCGGTGGAGATCATCTGGTCCCACGTCTTCGGCGGCTGCGGCACCAGGTCCTTGCGGTACCAGAGCAGCTGGACGTTGGTGTTCTTCGGCGCGCCGTAGAGCTTGTCCTCGTAGCGCGCCGTCTCCAGCGGGCCGGCGAGGGTGCCCTGCTCGACCTCGGCCCGGTCCTGCCCGGTCCACTCCCTGATCCAGTCGGCGCTGGCGAACTCCTGGGTCCAGGTCACGTCGAGGCCGAGGACGTCCATGCCGCTGTCCTGTGCCGCCAGCCGGCGGACCATCTGCACCCGTTGGTCGTCGGCCTGCCGGGGCAGCACCCGGTAGGCGATCTTGTAGCGCCCCTGGGCCTGCGCGTTGCAGTCGTCAACAACCTTCTGCAGGTTCTGCTCCGGCGGGTAGTACAGGTTGATCGTGGGTGTGCCGCCGTCCCCGTCGGAACCGCAGGCGGCCGCCATCGGTGCCACCAGCGTCAACGCCGCGGCGGCAGCCACCGCGCGCACGCGTGGCCGCCGTCGGCGTCCGGCCTTTTCAGGGTCGCTCATCACCCCTCCCCTCGTGTCGGCCAAGGCCGGGGAGAGGCTCCGCGCCCCGGCGCACGGCGAGCCGTTCGGGCCGTCTGACCAGCGGTTGCGTCGCCCGGACGTTTCGTGGCCCCAACACTGCCCGACCTGCGAAGTTGCGAAACCTGACGCTGCTGGGACGGCGCCGGAGGCACCGGCTGTGGCGCGGATCACCGCCGTGCGGGCCGGCCCGGTCGCCCGTAGGCTCGGCCGATGGACGCCACCTTCTTCCTCGACCCGGCCTGCCCGTGGACCTGGCGCACCTCCCGCTGGCTCGTCGCGGTCGCCGACGCCCGGGGCCTGCACATCGAGTGGCGGGCATTCAGCCTGGCCATCCTCAACTCGGGCGGGGTGCCGCCGGAGTACGCCGACGCGATGACCGCCTCCAGCCGGGCGCTGCGGCTGGTGGAGGCGCTGCGCGCCGAGGGCCGTCACGACGACGTCGCCCGGTTCTACGCCGAGGTCGGCGCCCGCAGCCACGACGCGGGCAACCCGCTGTCGGCGAAGATCGTGGACGCGGCCGTCGAGGCGGCGGGCCTGCGAGAGGCTGCGCCGGCACTCGACGACGACCGCTGGGACGAGGCGGTACGCGAGTCGCACGCCCTGGCGTACGCCTCGGCCGGCCCGGACATCGGCGCGCCTGTGCTCATGGTCCCGGGCGCCGAGCGGGGCATCCACGGCCCGATCCTGACCGAGGTCCCCGGCACCGACGACGCCCTGACGATCTGGGACTCGCTGCTACCCCTGATCCGGATGCCCGCCTTCCACGAGGTCAAGCGCGCCCGCCACTGACCTGCGGCGTCGCCTGCCGGGGCCTGCGGCAGTCGGCTGCCCGGGCCTACGGCAATCGCTCGCCCGGGCCTGCGGCCGTCGCCTACCCGGGCCTGCGGCGCCGTCGCCTTCCCGGGCCTACGGCCGTTTGCCCTCCCGGGGCCTGCGGCGTCGCCTGCTCGGGCCTCCCCGGTCGAGGCGCCTTGCCCGCTCGGGGAGGCGTGGCTGGCTGGCCCGGTCAGGGCCCGACGCGGCGCCGGTTGGTGATCGCGCGCACCAGCAGCACCACCCAGCCGATCGCGGCGAGCGCGCCGGCCCCCGCCAGCCCGGAGAAGAGCAGCCAGGTGTCGCCGCCCTGGACGGCGAAGACGCCCCTGCGGGCGCCGGTGTCGCGGGCCGCCACGGTGGTCCCCTGGGTCAGCCGGTCCGGCCCGTCGTAGACGATGACGTCGTGACGCGGCGTCCCGCCCTCGTCCGGGACGAAGTCGCCGTACCAGACGCAGTAGCGGCTGCACTTCTCGTGCAGTGCGGTGAACGTGCCCGCCGTGCCGCCACCGGACTTCGCCTGCCAGGCCGGGGCGACGTCGGGTACACCGAGGGCCAGCCCGAGAAGGGCGAGGAAGGGAAGCCCGGCCCAGAGCAGGACCTTCCTCCCCCAACCAGCCGCTCCATCCGCCACGACCACACCGTAACAAGATCCCCCCACCCCTCCCCTGCCTCGTTGATCATGACGTTGGCGTGGCGATTCGTCCGTTTCGTCGCGACCAACCTCATGATCGGCGTCGGGCGCCCCGGGCCGGTCGGTCCGCCCCGATCGGTGGGTTCTCGCGGGATCCTCCGCCGCCGCCGGCTGCGTTGGGCAGGATCGTTGCCAACGAGGAGGTGCCGTCGTGCAGGACACGCGCGCTCTCGCCCTGACGTTCGAGGTGAGTGGCCTGCCACCGGTCAGGACCGAGGCGCTGTCCGTCTTCGCCGCCGGGCACCGGCAGGCGACGAGGGTCCGCGCCCTGCTCGAGGCGGCCTGCGAAGCGGCCCAGCGCACCGGCTGGACGCCGCTGTCGGGGCCGATCGAGGTGGACCTCGTGCTGCGCTGCCCGCCCGGGCACCGCACCTCCGACGCCAGCGCCCTGCTGGGCGGGGTGTGTGGGGTGCTCCAGGACAAGAAGCGGGTGGCCAGCATCGGCCTGGCCCACCTCGGCGTCCTGGTGGACGTCGCCCTCTACGACGACGACCGGCAGATCCGCCGGCTGTCGTACGCGCAGGAGCCGGCCGAGAACTTCTCGTACCGGGTGCGGGTGGCCGCCGTACCGCACGTGGTTTGACCGATGGCCGCGGTGGGGTACCGCGGACGCCGACGAAGGGAGCGCCGATGTCGGAGCCACATGTCACGCTGGACCCTCGCGGGCTCGATCCCGTGCAGCAGAAGCTGCAGGGCCCGCTGGAGGACCAGCTGACCTCGGCGTTGCAGGCCGCCACGGAACGGATCAGCGCCAGCTACGCCGGTGAGCCGGTGGAGCAGGTCTGCCAGCGGCTGCTCGACGAGACGCGCTCAGGGCTGCACCCGGACATCGCCGCCGGATTCAATCCCGACATGGACGAGTTCTGCCGGGTGGCGGTGGCGATCGTGCGCGGCGAGGTCTCCTGAGACGTACTCCCGCCGCTCCCGCCGCTCCCGCCCGCCCCGGGTCCGGTGGCGGGCGGTCCCACGCTGCAGGGCGCCCGACGGGCCGGACGGCCGGCACCGGGTGGTACCGGTCGGTCATGCTCGAAGACATGATCCGATTTGTGCTCAACGTGCTGTGGCTCGTCTTCGGCGGCGGCATCGTCCTCGCCGCCGGCTACGGCATCGCCGCGCTGATCTGCTTCGTCCTGGTGGTCACGATCCCGTTCGGCGTCGCGTCGCTCCGGCTCGCGGTCTACTCGCTGTGGCCGTTCGGGCGCACCGTCGTGCCCAAGCCCGGCGCCGGGATCGCCTCCGGGCTGGCCAACGTCCTCTGGGTGGTGCTCGCGGGCTGGTGGCTGGCCCTGTCCCACGTCCTGGCCGGTGTCGCGCTGTGCCTCACGGTCATCGGCATTCCGTTCGGAATCGCCAACTTCAAGCTCGTTCCCGCCGCGATCTGGCCCCTCGGACGCGAGGTCGTCGACGCCCCGTGACGTGCCCGGCAACGCTCGTTACCGGCCGGGCCGCCACGTCCCGGGCCGAGCCGGCGGGAGTAGCCCGTGCCCTGCCGCCCTCCGCAGGGCTCGGCCGCAGCGGCCCGCGACGGTGATCCGCCGGCGCAGTCAGGCGACCAGTGGGCCCACCCGCCGGCCCGCCGACGCACCGGTCACCGAATCGAATGGTGATGCCCACGGTGGCGCTCTGCGACGGGGGGATTTTCCGTCGTCGGGCGGCGCTCTGCGACGGCGGGTCTTCCGCCGTCAGGCGACGCGACGGAGAGGCGATCCGCCGAGGGTGTCAGGACCGGGGCCGCAACTCCCCGGTCCTGCCCCCAGCCGTCCGGCGTCGTAACGGACGCACCGCGTGAGCACGTGGGCGTGGCACGCCGCCCACGCCGGGCTCGACGCGGCGAGCCTGCCGCCTGCACTCAGCTCCGTGTGCCCGGCAACCGGACTTCGGCACGCTCCCGGCCCACCCCGAAGGGCCGTGAGCGCCGAATCAGGCTAGGCGTGCCGCCGGGGCCCGGACAAGGACGAGCCGGGGCCGAGGCGGCGTGATTGATGTCAAGGCGGAAAAGCGGCATGTCGACGTAACACACCCCTCGGGGCCAACGCTGTTTCCCGTCGAGGCGACCATTGTGTCCGGTGCGCCGCCGCCGCTTCCCGGCAGCCCGGCTGTGGCTCCCCGGCGGCCCGGCTGCGGCTCAGAAGTGGCGCAGCAGATCGGGGAACGCGGACAGCCGCAGCACGCCCGGGTCGGCCGGGTCCAGCTCGTCGTGCTCCAGCACCCAGGTGTTGTCGTTCGGGATGAACACGGCGTTCAGCCCGGCGGCGCGGGCGGGCAGGATGTCGGACTTCGGGGAGTTGCCGATCATCCACGTGACAGCGGGGTCGACGCCGTGTTCCCGGACCAGCCACCGGTAGGTGTCGACGTCCTTCTCCGGCACGATGTGCGCGGCCCGGAAGTGGTGCAACAGACCGCAGGCGTCGAGCTTGCGCTGCTGCTCCTCGCGTTCGCCCTTGGTCAGCAGCAGCAGGTGGTGCCGGACGGCCAGGACGTCCAGCGCCTCGGCCACCCCGGGCATCAACTCCACCTGGTGCGCGACCAGGGCCGCCGCCAGCCCCTCGATCTCGCGCCGCTCCGCCTCGGTCGCGGGCCGCTGCCGCAGTCGCTCCAGGCACTCCCCCAGGCTGCGCAGGAACACCTTGCTGCCGTAGCCGTGCGCCACCGCGTTGGCCCGCTCGATGTCGTCCAGGATGGCCCGGGTCTCGGCCCGGTCGAGGGTCGGATGGTCCAGCCACTCCAGGAAGTCGTCGATCACCCGTTCGAACAGGACGTTGTTCTCCCAGAGCGTGTCGTCGGCGTCGAAGACGAGCACCTGCCCGTCGCGGCGGCGAATCGCGTCCCCCATGCCTCCCCGTCCCCTCCCCGCGATGCGATGCGACTCCGGGCCGTGCTGGAGGCGCACCCAGCTGATCTTGGACAGTTACCGTGCGGTGCGCACCGTAACTGTCCAAGATTCCGAGCGGCAAGCGAGTTGCGAGCGGTCGGCGGGGCGGCGGGGCCGCGCAGGTTGGGGCCGGGGAGGGGCCGAGCCGCGGAGTCGGGGGCCGAGCCGCGGGGTCGGGGATCGGGCCGCCGGGTCGGGGGGCCGAGCCGCCGGGTCGGGGGGCCGAGCCGCCGGGTCGGGGGGCCGAGC
>NZ_JBEYEU010000007.1:0-285963 GCF_040634035.1 Micromonospora sp. NPDC007220
GCCGTGCCCGGCGCAGGGATCAAGCCTGACCGCCCGGAGCCGGGCACGGCGGGCCACACCCCCACCACGACGCACCACAACCACCCGACGCACCACACCACCCCACGCACCACACCACTCGACGCACCACAACACATGCACCACCACCACTCGACGCCACCACACCACTCGACGCCACCACACCACCCCACGCACCAAAACCACCCGACGCACCGCCTGTGCGGCCTGAGCGCCGGCCGCAGGAGGGCCGGTCGGCCGGCGTCGCGCCGACACCGGCACGTCCGACACCCGCACCCGCCGACGTCCGCGTCGGCTCAGACCGGATCCGGCGCGAACAGCTCCTGCAACCAGCCGGGCACCGCGGCCGCGTACTCCGCCCGGGTCGGGTCGGCGCTGCGGAGGGCGCGGCGCCAGGAGAGCGCCCGGCTGACCCGGGTGACGCGGACGGCCAGGCGGGCCGCCTCGCGCAGCGTCGGCCGGTCGTGCCCGTCCGACCACGGCTCCAGGTAGGCGTCGCGCAGCCGCGTCAGCGCCGGGTCGCCCTCGGGCAGCCCGAACGCGTCCGCGACCGAGTTGAGCGTCACCAGCAGGGTGCCGAACGGATGGGCCACGGAGGCGTCGCCCCAGTCGAAGAAGCGGTGCCCGTCGCCGGCCACGAACACGTTGCCGTCGTGCAGGTCGTCGTGCTGGACGGTCGGCGTGAGGCCCGACGCGGCCAGCCGCCGGCAGTCCTCGGCGAAGGCGGGCCGGTGGGCGCGCAGCCGCCCGTACGCCTCGGCGGTGAGCCCGTCCGCCGCCCCGAGCAGCAGCGACTCCTCGTCGTCCAGCAACGCCTCGAACAGCTCCGGCAGCATCTCCGGCCGGTAGTCGGGCACGCCGAGGGCGAGCAGTTCGCCGGCCCCGGGCGCAACCACGCGCTGAAGGTCGGCGTACTCGGGCAGGACCCGTTCCCAGCGGCTCAGCAGGCTCCGGTCGCCACCCAGCGCGTCGCGCAACGTCCGGCCGCCGTCGGGCAGCAGGGACCAGCCGCGCTCGGCGTCCACGGCGACCGGGTCGAGCACCCGGCCGGGGGCGAGCCGGGCCAACGCGGCCAGCAGCGCCGCCTCGTACCGGGTGCCGGGGTTGTTCGCCTTGAACCAGACGTCGCCGGCGTCGGTCGGCACCCGCCAGACCAGCGACCAGGGTCGGACCCGCGGCTCGACCGGCCCGACGATCCGCCGCCCGAGCCGGCCGAGCTGGTCGCCGACCCAGCCGAGCGCGGCATCCCGCCAGTGCGGGTCCGCCCAGTCGACAGGTGGTGTGGTCGCCCGGTCGGCGCGTGGCGTGGTCGCCCGGTCGGCGGGCGGCGTGGTCGCCCGGTCGGCGGGCGGCGTGGTCGCCCGGTCGGCGGGCGGCGTGGTGGCGTCAGTCACGCCGGGCAACTCAGTCACGCCGGGCAACCTAGCCGCCGCCCGTGCCGCGGGACCACGGGTTTTCCCGTTGCCCCACGGCAGCTCGACGGTGCGCCCTACAGCAGCTCGACGATGGTCGCGTTGGCCATGCCGCCGCCCTCGCACATCGTCTGGAGGCCGTAGCGGATGTCATTGTCCCGCATGTGGGCGAGCATGGTGGTCATGATCCGGGCGCCGGATCCGCCGAGCGGGTGGCCGAGGGCGATCGCGCCGCCGCGCGGGTTGAGCCGCTCCGGGTCCGCCTCGGTCTCCGCCAGCCAGGCCAGCGGCACCGGCGCGAACGCCTCGTTCACCTCGTACACCCCGATCTCCTCGATGCCCAGCCCGGCGCGGCGCAGCGCCTTCGCGGTGGCCGGGATGGGCGCGGTGAGCATGGTGACGGGGTCGTCGGCGGCGACGACGGCGGTGTGCACGCGGGCCAGCGGGCGCAGGCCGTGCCGGCTGGCCCACTCGCTGGTGGTGACGGCGAGCGCCGCCGCGCCGTCGGAGATCTGCGACGCGGAGCCGGCGGTGACGACGCCGTCGGGGCGGAACGGGGTGGCCAGCTCGCCGAGCTTCTCCAGCGAGGTGTCCCGCCGGATGCCCTCGTCGGCGGCGAACTTGCCGCCGTCCGCCAAGGCGACCGGGGCGATCTCGGCCTCGAAGGCGCCGGCGTCCTGCGCGGCGGCGGCCTTCTCGTGGCTGGCGAGGGCGAACTCGTCGAGCTGCGCGCGGGAGAAGCGCCAGCGCTCGGCGATCAGCTCCGCCCCGACGCCCTGGTTGAACGGCAGCGGCGCGTCGTCGGCGAAGCCCTCGACGCCGCGGTAGCGGTCGCGCAGCTGGTCGCTGAAGGGCGACCCGCCGGCCACGCTGGAGCCCATCGCGACCCGGGTCATCGACTCGACGCCACCGGCGACGACCAGGTCGGCCTGGCCGGCGAGGACGGTGGCGGCGGCGAAGTGCAGGGCCTGCTGGCTGGAGCCGCACTGCCGGTCGAGCGTGGTGCCGGGCACCGACTCGGGCCAGCCGGCGGCGAGCACGCCGTTGCGGGCGACGTTCCACGACTGGTCGCCGACCTGGGAGACGCAGCCCCAGACCACGTCGTCGACCTGCGCCGGATCGATGCCGGTGCGCTCGGCGAGGGCACGTAGCACGTGCGCCGAGAGGTCGACCGGGTGCACGGCGGCCAGGCTGCCCTTGCGCCGCCCCACCGGGGTGCGTACCGCGCCGACGATGACTGCGTCACTCATGACTACTCCCCGGTAACTTGGGCCGGCCCCGATCCTACGTCGTCGGCGGGTCGGGCGTCCTCCCCCGGTGCCCTGGCATGCTGAACGGATGGCTGCACACCCGGCCCCGACCCGGCAGTGGCGGGTGCCGCCCACCCTGCCGGCGCTCAAGCTGACCGGCGCGGTCGCGCTGCTCGCGCTGGCCCTGCTCCTCGACGGGAGCGACCCGATCCGGCTGGCGCTGGCCGTGCTCACGGCCGCCGCGCTCGCCGGCTGGGCCGCGCGCGACCTGGTCGCGCCCGTCCGGCTCGCGGTCGACCCGGACGGGATCACGGTCGTCCGGGGCTTCGCGGGACACCGGCGGCTGCCCTGGTCGGCCGTCGAGAAGGTGACCGTGGACCGCCGCGCGCGGCGGGGCCTGACCAGCGAGCTGCTGGAGATCGACGCGGGGGATTCGCTGCACCTCTTCGGCCGCCACGACCTCGGCGCGGATCCCGCCGAGGTGGCCGAGGCCCTGCGCGAGGCCCGCCCGCACTGAGCGGGCCCGCGCATCCGGGCGGAGGGTCAGCCGCCGACGATGGCCGCGGTACGGACCATGGCCAGGCCGATCAACGCCACCACGATCAACGCGCCGCCCGCGAACTGCACCAGCGTCCGGCGCGACCGTGGGGCGTACGCGAACACGAGCGCCAGCAGCGCGCCGACCACCAGGCCGCCCAGGTGCCCGGGAATCGAGATGCCCGGCACGGTGAACGTGAAGACCAGGTTGATCACCAGGACGGGGAGCACCTGGGAGATGTCCCGCCCCATCTTCCGTTCGATGACCACCAGCGCGGCGAACAGGCCGAAGATCGACGTGGAGGCGCCGGCGGTGAGTTGGTTCTCGGCGCTGAACAGGTAGGCGGCGACGTTCCCGCCCAGCCCGGCGACCAGGTAGAGCGTCAGGAACCGCAGCGGCCCGAGGCTGGCCTCCAGCGACCGGCCGAGCACCCACAGTGCCCACATGTTCAGCAGCAGGTGGACCACGCCGTAGTGCAGGAACATCGCGGTGACCAGGCGGTACCACTCGCCCTCGGCGATGCCGCCGACAGTGCCGTCCGGGAAGAGCGCGCCGCCGAGCACCGAGCCCCAGTCGGTCAGCGGCGTGCTGCCGCCCATCAGACCGCCGAAGCCGGAGCCGCCGACCGCCGCGTCCCCGCCCCGGTCGGAGGCGATGGAGAGCAGCATCATCAGCACGTTGAGCGCGATCAGCGCCTTGGTGACGTAGCCGTGGCGGCCGGCGGCACCGCCACCGAAGGCGGTACGCGCCGGCCGCACGCTACGACGTCCCTCCGCCACGCACTCCGGGCACTGGAATCCGACCGACGCCTCCCGCATGCAGTCCGGGCAGATCGGCCGGTCGCAGCGGGTGCAACGGACGTACGTCTCCCGATCGGGGTGCCGGTAGCAGACCGGGGTGGTGGGTGGTGACTCGCTCACCACGCCAGCCCGCCGTCGCGGATCGCGCGGACCACCAACCGGTTCCGGCCCTCGGAGCGCTCAGTCATGTCGGCAAAGGTACCTCGCGGACCGCTCAGGCAGCGGTCCGCTCGATCTCGACCCGCTCGATGACGACGTCCTGCAGCGGCCGGTCGTTCGGACCGGTCGGGGTGTTGGCGATCGCGTCGACGACCTTCACGGACTGCTCGTCGGCCACCTTCCCGAAGATGGTGTGCCGGTTGTTCAGGTGCGGCGTCGGCGACACGGTGATGAAGAACTGCGAGCCGTTGGTGCCCGGCCCGGCGTTCGCCATCGCCAGCAGGTACGGCTGGTCGAAGCGCAGCTCCGGGTGAAACTCGTCACCGAACTTGTAGCCCGGGCCACCGCGCCCGGTGCCGGTCGGGTCGCCCATCTGGATCATGAAGCCGCTGATCACCCGGTGCGAGATCGTGCCGTCGTAGTACGGCCCGTTGCCCGGCTGACCCGTACGCGGGTCGATGTATTCGCGGTTGCCCTCCGCCAGCTCGACGAAGTTCTTCACGGTCTTCGGGGCGTGGTTCTGGAAGAGCTCCAGCCGGATCGGGCCAGCGTTGGTGTGCAAGGTGGCGTAGACAGCCTCGGCCACGGGTACTCCTCACTCGTTGGTCAGTTCCATGCGGATCCTCCCATGTGCCCGATCTGGCAGTGCGGAGGCATCCGAAGGTGGAGGATGACGAAGGAACAACTCCCAGGAGGTGGGACCGTGTTTGGAATCGGGCGGCGTAAGACCCAGGGGCAGCTGGCCAAGGTGGAGCTGAACCAGGGCCTCGGTCACCTGAGGCAGGCCGCGACGTACGCCGCAAGGGGTGCCGGCGCCACCGTCGCCCCGCGGGTCCAGGCGGCCCGGGGCGCCGTCGCGCCGACGGCCGTCATCGTGCGCGACCGCGCGTCCAGCGGCCTCGCGTCCACGGTCGCCGCGCTCGCGCCGCTGGCCCTGGCCGTCCGCAAGGCGCAGGCCGAGGCGGCGGGCAAGGCGGTCACCGGCAGGAAGGCCCTGGCAGCCAAGCAGGTCGCGGCCGGCAGGAAGGTCAAGGCGAAGAACATGAAGGCTTCCCGGAAGAAGAGCTCCCGGCGGGGCGGGTCCATGATGACCGGTCTGCTCGCGGCCGGCGCGGTGGCCGGGGTCGCCGCGGTGGCGATGCGGCGGCGCCGGGAGCAGCAGGAGTGGGCCGAGTACGACCCGACCCGCACCCTGGAGCCGATGCGCGACGAGGTGGAGACCATGGAGATCCGGACCCCGGTGACCGACGCCTCGACGGTGTCGAGCGGTTCGGGCGTGGCCGGCGGCCCGACCGGCGCCGGCAGCTCGGCGGTGGCCGGCGGCGACAGCGCCTCCACCACCACCCCCGGCAAGCAGCCGACGGTCCACGCGACGGACAAGGTCCCGTCGGTGGCCGAGGGCGCCAAGGACACCTCGGGCCGCCCGGCGGACGACCTGACCGAGGCGCTCGGCAAGGGCGGCGCCAAGAACGGCCGCCGCTGACACCCCTGTCGGTTCCGGAAAGCGCCGGCGAAGCGGCTCCCCGCCGCACCGCCGGCGCTTCCGCGCCCGGCGGGGCCACGGCGCCCGGTCCGCGCCCGGCGGCGGCTGCGCGTCAGGCCCGGACCGTCAGAGCCAGCCGTTGCGGCGGAACCAGCGGTAGAGGGCCAGCGAGATCGCGAGCATCAGGGCGAGCACGACCGGATAGCCGTACGTCATCCGCAGCTCGGGCATGACCTCGAAGTTCATCCCGTAGATGCCGGCGATGGCGGTCCACACGGCGGCGATGGCGGCCCACGCGGCGATCTTGCGCATGTCGTTGTTCTGGTCGACCGTGACCTGGGCCAGCCGCGCCTGGAGGATCGAGTTGAGCAGGTCGTCGTAGGAGTTGACCTGCTCGACGGTGCGGCTCAGGTGGTCCTGCACGTCGCGGAAGTAGCGGCGGATCTCCTTCGGCACGTCGCGGTTCATCTGCGCGGTGAGCGTCATCAGCGGGCGTTGCAACGGCATGACCGCCCGCTTGAACTCCACCAGTTCCCGCTTCATCTGGTAGATCCGCTGGATCCGGCCGGTGGACTGGCGGTCGAACACGTCGGCCTCCAGCGTGTCGAGGTCGTCCTCCAGCCGGTCGGCGACCTCCAGGTAGATGTCCACCACCCGGTCGGTCACCGCGTACGCCACCGCCCAGGGCCCCTGGAGCAGCAGGTCCTGCTTCGTCTCCAGGTCGGCGCGGACGGGGGCCAGCCGGCAGGCGTCCCCGTGCCGCACGCTGATCAGGAAGTTCGGGCCGATGAAGAGCATCACCTGGCCGGTCTCGACGACCTCGGAGTGCTCGGTCAGCTCGGCGTGCTCGCAGTACCGGGCGGTCCGCAGCACCAGGAAGCTGACCTCGCCGAACTGCTCCAGCTTGGGGCGCTGCTGCGCCTTCACCGCGTCCTCGACGGCCAGTTCGTGCAGCCCGTACGTGGCGGCGATGGCGGTCATCTCAACCAGCTCCGGCTCGTGCAGACCGAGCCAGACGAAGCCGTGCTCCTCGCGGCGGGCCGCGGCGAGCGCCTCGGCGTACCGCCAGTCGCCGGGCTGCCGGCGGCCGTCCACGTAGAGGGCGCAGTCGACCACCGCGCTGCGCTGCGGGCCGGTCGGCGGGGACGCCTGCTGGGGGGTGTCGGAGTTGAGCCGGCGGGTCATCGCCCGCACCGGCGCCACCCAGTCCCGGGGCCTGAGCACCCGTCCGCCGTTCGACGCGGTCGTCCGCTCCCGGTCCGTCATCACGCCCCCTCCCCACGCGCTGCCGCCGGTGAACAGTACGCCGCCGTCGATGATCACCGCCGGTGACGACCGGCGGGAGGGTGGCGCCGGGTGGGCCGGGTCGCTTCAGGGGGGTGAGGGGACGACACGGCCCACCCGGCGCCCTTTGGGGGCGGGGGTTGTGCTGGTCGCGCCGCCCCACGTGCCGCCGGTCGGGCTGGCCCGGTCCGGTCGCCGGGCGCGGCGGGGGCCGGCACCGGGCGGTGAGTTCCGCTACACGTGGTGAGTGACGCTCGCAGCATTGTGGGCCGTCGGCCGCCCCGGCGGGAGTCCCGGGGCGGCCACGATCGTCCAACTGTCAGGAATCTGACAGAAATTCAGCTCCGTACGGCCGCCATGGCCTCCGCCAGGCGCCGTACGCCCTCGTCGATGCGGTCGGCGGTCACCGCCGAGTACGCCAGCCGCAGGGCGTGCCGCCCGCCGTCGACGACGAAGTCGCTGCCCTTGACCACGGCGACCCCGCGCTCGGCGGCGGCCGGCGCGAGCCTGTCGACCTCGACGTCCTCGGGCAACTCGACCCAGAGGAAGTAGCCGCCGTCCGGCTCCACGAACCGGGCCTCCGGGATGTGCCGGCGCAGGGACTCGGCCAGCACCCGGGCCCGCTCGCCGAGCGCGGCGCGCACGGTCTCGATGGAGCGCTCGATGTCGCCGGAGACGCAGAACTGGTGCACGATCGCCTCGGAGACCATGCCCGGCGAGATGTAGAGGCTGGTCGCCTTCTTCGCGATGTCGCCGATCAGGTCCGCCGGACCCACCAGGTAGCCGACCCGTACGCCCGGGCAGACCGTCTTGGTGAAGCTGGAGGCGTGCACCACCACGTTGCGGGTGTCCAGCGAGAGCATCGACGGCAGCGCCTCGCCCCGGAACCGGATGTCGGCGTACGGGTCGTCCTCGAAGATCGTGAACTCGTACTCGGCGGCGAGGTCGAGCAGCTCCCGGCGCTTCTCCAGGCTCAGCGTCACGCCGGCCGGGTTCTGGTAGTTCGGGATGACGTGCGCCAGCCGGGGACGCACCCCGGACTCCAGCAGCTTGCGCAGCTCGGCGGTGTCGAGTCCGTCCGGCTGGATGGAGACGCCGTGCAGCTCGCTGCCCATCCGCTGGAGGTTGAGCAGCGTCCGGTCGTACGTCGGACGCTCCACCACCACCGCGTCGCCGGGGCGGACCAGGTGGTCGAAGAGGAACGCGTCCGCCTGCAACGACCCGTTGGTGATCAGCACCTGGTCGGCGGAGACCCCGTGCTTCTCGGCGATCCACTTCCGCAGCGGGAGGTAGCCGACGGAGGTGCCGTACGCGGTCACCCCGGCGGGGTCGGCGTCGAACGCGCGGACGGCGGCGGCCTTGAGCCCCTCGACATCGACGATGTCCAGGGAGGGAGCGCCACGGGCGAAGGAGATCAGCTGCTCGGCGGTCATGGCTGTTCAGCGTACGGAAGGCGACGGGGTGCGCGCGGAAGGCACGGCGATGTCCGCATCCTGAGCCACCGGGACGGGTGACCGGCGTCGACCGGTCGGCGACAGGTCAGACCGGAAGGCCGAGCGGGTCGTGCTGCGCTTCCCGGGAGAGCCCGTCCACGTGCAGGCCGAGCGCCGCGATGAGCTGCCCCCAGTCGAAGTAGGACCGCCAGGCCGCGATCCGTCCGCGCCGGACCCGGACGACGTCGACCACGTCCCAGCTCACCAGCCGGCCGGTCGGCGCGACGGTGCCGAACGGGGTGTGCAACACCCCCGTGTGGGTGCCGGTCAGCCGCTGCTCGACGGCAGCGCCGCCGGCCGTCTGCACCGACCCGAGCGGGTCGACGAACAGGTCCGGGAACGCCCCGGTCCAGGTGCGCAGCAGGGCGGGCAACTCGATCGGACGCACCGTGACACCGGGCATCGAGTAGAAGGCGTCGGCCGCGTAGAGGTCCGGCAGCCGGGCCACGTCCCGCCGCAGGAGCATCGCGTACTGCTGCTCGACCAGCCGATCCGCGCCACGCATGAGGACCTCCGTCGCGGGTCACGGCCCGTCCGTGCCCGCACGGAATCCTTACCCGTCGATCGGCCCGCCACACCATCGCGCGTGCCGGCGTTCCGGCCGGCCCGGCCATCGGGGCCGCCCACGCACCGGCGACGAGGCCGGGCGTCGCCGGAGGGGGCCACCGCTCGCTACTGTCGTGGCGTGTCCACCGAGCCTCTACGCTGCGCCGGCGCGCTGATCGTCGACGACGACGGTCGACTCTTCGTCCAGCGACGGTCTCCCCACCGGCGCATCTTTCCCAACTGCTGGGACATCGTCGGCGGCCATCTGGAACCGGGCGAGGACTGGATGGACGCGCTGCGCCGGGAGGTGACCGAGGAGACCGGCTGGACGGTGTCGCACGTGCTCGGCCACGTCGGGGAGTACCGCTACGTCGCCGACGACGGCCTGGCCCGCGTCGAGCGCGACTGGCTGGTCCGGGTCGACGGCGACCTGGCCCGGCCGACGCTGGAGGCGGGCAAGCACACCGAGTTCCGGTGGCTCGCCGCCGACGAGCTGGACCTGCTCGACGAGCACCGCGACGTCAACGACGGCCTCATCCGCCGGATCGCGGCCGAAGGCTTCGCCGCCCTGCGTTCGATCGGTCTGTGAACGACACCGTCGAGCTGGCGCCGCACCGGTTCGCCGGCCTGGTCGCCCCGGCGGTGGACCGTGCGTTCGTCGCCGGCATCCTCGCCGGCCGCGACGGCGGCGGCGCCGAGCTGAGCCAGCGGTACGGCGGGCCGGCGGCCACCGGCTTCCTGCTGGAGTTCCGCACCCGCCTCGCGGCGCCGGGCGGGACGGTCGACGAGGCCGGCTTCGCCGCGGTCACCCGCTACCGGGACCCGGTCGAGTGCCGGCGGGCCCTGGACAAGCAGGTCGCGTACGGGATGATCCACCGCAGCCCCGAGGGCGGGCTCACCGCCACCGAGCGCGGGCTGGCCTTCCTCGCCGAGATCTGGCAGGTGCACGCGGAGGTCACCGAGGAGCTCTGGGCGGGGCACGAGGAGCGGGTGCTGCGGCTGGTCGAGGCGTTCGGCCGGGTACTCACGTGCGCGCTGGTGCTGGCCGACGAGGAGGGCGCCGACGCGGGCGCCGCGTTCGCCGCGACGGCGCCGCCCTACGAGCCGGACGGCACCACGACCGGCGTGCTGCTGCTGAACCGGCTCGGCACGATGCGCTACCACCGGGCCGACGCGCACGCCGCCGCGTGGACGGCCGCCGGGCACAGCGCGGCGAGCGCCGCCGCCCTGCCGCCCGGCCCCGAGCAGCTCGCCATCGAGCTGGAGACCGACCGGCGGGCCGCCGCCCCGTACGCCGTGCTGACCGCCGAGGAGCGGCTGGCGGTGCTGGCCGACCTGGCGGCGCTGCCCGGCTGACCCGGTTGGCCGCAGGGGTGCCGCCGCGCGGGGCTATCCTCCAGCGGTGACCGGGAGTCGTACGAGGGAGGACGCCTCAATGATCGGGATGGTGCTCGCAGCCGGGGCGGGGCGCCGGCTGCGCCCGTACACCGACACCCTGCCCAAGGCGTTGGTGCCGGTGGACGGCGACACCACCATCCTGGACATCGCGCTGCGCAACCTGGCCGAGGTGGGGCTCACCGACATCGTGATCGTGGTCGGCTACGCCGCCGACGCGGTCGTCTCCCGCCAGGCCGACCTGGAGAAGCGGTACGGCGTCACGCTCACCCTCGTGCACAACGACAAGGCCGAGGAGTGGAACAACGCGTACTCCCTCTGGCTGGCCCGGGAGCACTTCGCCCGGGGAGTGCTGCTGGTCAACGGCGACACCGTGCACCCGGTGAGCGTGGAGAAGACCCTGCTGGCCGAGCGCGGCCCGGGCATCCTGCTCGCCGTCGACACCATCAAGCCGCTGGCCGAGGAGGAGATGAAGACCACCTTCGACGCCGCCGGCCAGCTCACCCGGATTACCAAGATCATGGACCCGGGCGAGGCGTACGGGGAGTACATCGGCGCGACGCTGATCGAGCCGCAGGTGGCCGACGCCCTCGCCGACGCGCTGGAGGCGACGTGGCGACGTGACCCGAACCTCTACTACGAGGACGGCTACCAGGAGTTCGCCGACCGGGGTGGCGAGGTGCGGGCGGCGCCGATCGGCGACGTCTCCTGGGTCGAGGTCGACAACCACGCCGACCTGGCCCGGGCGCGGGAGATCGCGTGCCACTACTAGCCCGTACGGTCAACACCCCGCTGGTGATCGAGGTCCGGCGGGGTGCGGTGGCCGACCTCGGGCCGCTGCTGGCCGACCGGCGGATCTCGGCCGGCGGGGACGTGGCCGTCGTGGTCGGCCCCGGGCAGGGTGAACGGATCGTCGAGCTGTGCCGGCCGTCGCTCGGCGCGGCCGACGTCTTCACCGTCGCCGGCGGCACCATCGACGCGGCGAACGACCTCGGTGACCGGCTGCGCCGCCGCCACTACGACGCCGTGGTGGGCATCGGCGGCGGCAAGACCATCGACACCGCCAAGTACGCCGCCACCCGCTACGGGATCCCGATGGTGACGGTGGCGACGAGCCTGGCGAACGACGGCATCGCCTCCCCCACCGCCTCGCTCGACCACGAGGGCGGCAAGGGCTCCTACGGGGTGCACATCCCGATCGCGGTCATCGTCGACCTCGACTTCGTGGAGAACGGCCCGGACCGGCAGACCCAGGCCGGCATCGGCGACGCGGTGAGCAACCTGAACGCCTGCGCCGACTGGGAGCTGGCCCACGAGGTACGCGGCGAGCCCATCGACGGGCTCGCGGTGACTTTGGCCAGGACGGGCGCCGAGGCGCTGCTCAACCATCCCGGCAAGATCACCGACGACGCCTTCCTCACCACGCTGGCCGAGGCGCTGATCATGGGCGGCATCGCCAGCTCGGTGTGCGGGTCGACGCGCCCCGCCAGCGGCGGCGACCACGAGATCTCCCACGCGATCGACCGGCTGCACCCCGGCACCGCCGCCCACGGCGAGCAGGTGGGGCTCGGCGCCCTCTTCTGCACGTTCCTGCGCGGCGACACCGACCGGTTCGGCCGGCTCGCCCACTGCCTGCACCGGCACGGCCTCGCCACCACGCCTGGCGACCTGGGCCTGACCGACGAGCAGTTCGTCGATGCCGTGCAGTTCGCGCCCCGGACCCGACCGGACCGCTACACGATCCTCGAACACCTGGCGATGTCGCCTACCGAGACGCGGGAGCGACTGGCAGACTACGCCGGTGCAATCCGCGACCACCTTGGCTGAGCCCCGTCCCACCGTCGCCGACTTCCACCGGGTGAACCGGGGCGGCGGCCTGTTCAGCGAATCGATCAGCCAGTGGCTGGGCGCGGTCTTCGCGCTCGTCGCCCAGCGCCTCGGGCTGCGCCCGACCGCGCTGACCATCGCCAACCTGGTGCTCGGCCTGGCCACCTCGATCACCGTGGTCGCGCTCGCCGGGCGGGTCGCCGCCGGCGACGTGCCGGCCTGGGCGGTCGGCCTACTCGCGCTGGTCGGCTGGCAGGTGGCGTACTGCCTGGACTGCGCCGACGGTCAGCTCGCCCGGGTGACGGGGCAGGGCAGCGCGGCGGGCGCCCGCGTCGACGTGCTCTGCGACGTGGCCGCCCAGATCGCCCTGGTCGCCGCCCTGTCGGCGACGGCCGTGGCGCAGGAGCCGTCGACGCCGAGCTGGCTGGTCGCGGTCTTCGCCGGCACCTGGATGGTCAACCTGGTGACCTCCGTGATGCAGGCCGGCCCGAACGCCGCCAGCATGGTCACCTCGACCTCGCTGCCCGTACGCCTGGTGAAGCTGGTCCGCGACTACGGTGCGGTCATCTTCGCCGCCGGCCTGGTGCTGGCCTTCGCCCCCGCCCTCGTCCTCTGGGTGATGGTCGCGTTCACGATCGTCAACGGCGGTTTCCTGCTGGCCAGCATCGCCTTCTCCGCCCGCGCCTCCCTCCGCTAGCGCCTAGCCGTCACGATCCGCCAAGGCGTCTCCGGCCAGCCGAGGGTCCGCACGCGGCACGCTGTCGAGCCGATGTCGTAGCCGCTCCATCACCCTCGTGCTGATCACCGGCACGTTGGCCGCGCCGTCCTCCGGCCAACGGGAGATCTTGGTACGCAATGGCCCTTATAGGGGCCGCTAGCTACCAAGATCTCCGGAGGTCCTAAGGATTGGGACGGGGCTCCCGGAGGGCAGGAGCGGCTTCTGGTCAGGCCCCGAACCCCGCAGCAGCACGGCGATCGCTCTGCCCGCGGGCGTCGGTCAGTGGCGGCGGGCGACGCCCGCGTACACGTCAAGGAGGCGCTTGGTGACCACGTCGGGGTGGAACGTGCGCTCGTAGCGGGCGCGCGCCGCCGGGGCCAGCGTCGCGGCCCCCGCCCGGGCCACCGGCAGGGCGGCGGCCATGGCGGCCGGCTCCGGGGGGACCACCCAGCCCGCCTCGCCCGCCTGCACGCCGGCGGGCAGCGCGACGCGGCCCTCTCCCGGCACGGCCGTGGCGACGGCGGCCGGGCCGGTGCCGGCCGGCTCCCGGGGCGCGTCGGCGCCGACGAGGTACGGGATGCCGCCGAGCGCGGTGCCGAGCACCGGGCGGCCGGCGGCGAACGCCTCGATGATCACGGTGGGCAGCACGTCGTGCCAGGTGGAGGCCGCGATGATCACCGCGCTGGCCTCGACCGCGGCGCGCACCCCGGCGCGGTCCAGCGGCCCGAGGTAGGTCACGTCGGCGCGCTCGGCGGCGGCAGCCTCGGCCAGCGGGCGCAGCTCGCCGTCGCCCGCGATGCGCAGCGGGCCGAGCGCCCCGTCCGGGTGCCGCCGCCAGGCGTCCAGCAGCAGGTCCAGCCCCTTCTCTGGGGAGAGCCGGGCCATGTAGAGGAAGCCGTCGCCGAGCGGCGCGGGCGTTCCCGGGTCGGGGATGCCGTTCGGCTTCACCACGATCCGCTCGGCGGGGATGCCGTAGTCGCGCAGGTGGTCGGCGACCGCCGAGGTGAGCGCGACGAAGCGGTCGACCGAGCGCCAGGTGCCCCGGTGCACAGCCAGCGTGGTCGCCATCAGGGCGCTCTGCGCCCGCGAGCCCCGGTAGCAGCGGTGCACGATCGCCGGCACCCCCAGGGCCCGGCCCCGGCAGTCCTGGCAGATCATCCCGTCCCGGAAGTAGAGCCCCGAGGAGCAGACCTGGCGGTAGTTGTGCACCGTCTGCACCACCGGCACGCCGTGCCGGTGCGCGGTCCGCACGATCCAGGGCGAGATCAGGGGGTACGGGTTGTGCAGGTGCAGCACGTCTGGCCGGTGCTCCGTGATGAGCCGGCTCAGGTCCTCCTGCGCGCGGGGCGCCCAGATCGGCGAGATCGGCAGCAGCGCCTTGGCCGACTTCGACATCGTCGGGATCTCGTCCGAGCTGCGGATGAACGGCAGCACCTCCACCCCGGCTGCGGTGAGCTGGGCGATCTCCGCGTCGACGATCGTGTTCTCACCGGAGGGCTGAGCCTCCCGGTACCGGTTGTGCGCCACCACGATTCTCACGCAGCTTGCCTTTCGTTCGCGACTGCGGGACTCGCAAGCTCATTCCTCGCGCTCACGGGAAAGAAGGCTACCGTTGGCTGGTGCCCGAACTACCGGAGGTTGAGGCGCTCACGGACTACCTGCGTGAGCGCGCGGTGGGGCGGCGGGTCGACCGGTTGGAGGTCGCCGCGATCAGCGCCCTGAAGACGTACGACCCGGCGCCGACCGCCGCCGCCGGGCGGACCGTGACGGACGCCCGCCGGCACGGCAAGTTCCTCGACGTGGTGCTCGACGGCGACCTGCACCTGGTGGTCCACCTGGCCCGGGCGGGCTGGCTGCACTACCGGGAGGCGTTTCCGTCCGCCGCCCCGCTGCGCCCCGGCAAGGGCCCGATCGCGCTGCGGGTACGCCTCGACGACGGTTCCGGCTTCGACCTGACCGAGGCCGGCACCCAGAAGAGCCTCGCCGTCTACCTGGTCACCGACCCGCAGGCGGTGCCCGGGGTGGCCCGGCTCGGCCCCGACGCGTTCGCCGCCGACCTGGCCACCTTCACCGAGCGGATGCGCAGCCGCAAGGGCCAGGTCAAGGGGGTGCTCACCGACCAGACGGTGCTGGCCGGCGTCGGCAACGCGTACTCCGACGAGATCCTGCACGCGGCGAAGCTGTCCCCGTTCGCGATCACCAGCCGGCTGACCGACGACCAGTTGGCGACCCTGCACGGGGCGACGCGGGAGGTGCTCGGCGACGCGGTGCGCCGGTCGGTCGGGCAGAAGGCGGCCGAGCTGAAGGGCGAGAAGCGCTCGGGGCTGAAGGTGCACGCCCGGACGGGGCAGCCCTGCCCGGTCTGCGGGGACACCGTCCGCGAGGTCTCGTTCGCCGATTCCAGCCTCCAGTACTGCGCGACCTGCCAGACCGGCGGCAAGCCGCTCGCTGACCGCCGGTTGTCGCGGCTCGTACGGTGAGTGACGACACTGCCGACTACGGAACGGAATCGGCCATCCCGCGCCGAAGGTCTGAGTTGCGGCTCTACCGGGCCCGTCATCCATCGGTATAGTGGCTCGGTCCCCGGCTTCTGAAATGGCGCGGAGCCGGCCAGACGCCCGGCGGCACCACACCCGGCGCGTTGTCCCTCGGGTCAGCGCACGGGTCGGTGCCCGCGTGGGAGACTGGGACGGTGGGCGACCGGGCCCTCACGGTGAGTGAGCGGCTCGTGTCATGCGGGAGGACATGGGTGAGGTGACGACAAGCCTCCAGCGCCCGGTAACCAACACAGGCCGGAGCAAACTCGTGCGGCACGTCGACAGCTTCGAGATCCAGCCGCCGGCACCGCCGTCCCACAACGGCGTACCCCGGTCCGCGTGGGCTCGGGCGCGCCGTCGCGTGTCCCGCTGGCACCGCCCCTACATCACGCTCCTGCTGCTGCTCGACTTCGCAGCCGCCGCGGTCGCCAGCCTGATCGCCATCGAGACGTTCGACCAGTCGCGGGCGGGCTTCTACAACGCCGAGCAGGACCCGACGTGGTTCCACACGGTGGCGTTCGGGCTCCTGCCGCTCGGCTGGCTCGTCAGCCTCTGGGCCAACCGGGCCTACGACCGGCGCTACCTCGGGCTGGGCCCCGACGAGTACAAGCGGGTGATCCGGGCCGGAGTCGCCGTCGCCGCGACGGTGTCCTTCCTCGCCTTCGCCACCAAGACCGACCTGTCCCGCTACACGGTCGGCACCGCCCTGCTCGCGGCGCTGCTGCTGATCCTGCTGAACCGGATGCTCTGCCGGTTCGTGCTGCACGTGGTCCGGCGCAACATCAGCCAGGCGGGCCACCGGATGGTGCTGATCGGCACCCTGCCGGAGTGCCTGGAGGTCTACACGGCGGTCACCCGCAACCCGGCCGCCGGGCTGATGCCGGTCGCCATCCACATCACCGACGGCTACGCGGCGGCCAAGGGCATCGAGACCCCGGTCCCCGTGTACGCGGGCCGCGACGTCCTCGCCCTCGTCCGGGAGGTCGGCGGCGACACGATCGCGGTCTGCGGCTCGGCGAGCTCCGAGCCGGGCGAGCTGCGCCGGCTGGCCTGGCAGTTGGAGGGCTCGGGCGTCGACCTGGTCGTCGCCCCGCAGCTGACCGACATCGCCGGCCCCCGGGTGCACATCCGGCCGATCGAGGGCCTGCCGCTGCTGCACGTCGAGGAGCCGACCCTCTCCGGGCCGGCGCTGCTGGCCAAGAACCTGATGGACCGGGTGGCCGCCGGGTTCGGCCTGCTGCTGCTGGCCCCGGTCTTCCTGTTCATCGCGGTCGCGATCCGGATCTCCGACCCGGGCCCGGTCTTCTTCCGCCAGCCCCGGGTGGGCCACGAGGGCCGCACCTTCCGGGTCTGGAAGTTCCGCACCATGTACGTGAACGCGGAGGACCGGCTGGCCAGCCTGGTCGACCGGAACGAGACCGACGGCATGCTGTTCAAGATGAAGGAGGATCCCCGGGTCTTCCCGGTGGGCCGCTTCCTGCGCGCCTCCTCGCTGGACGAGCTGCCGCAGTTGATCAACGTATTGAAGGGCGAGATGTCGCTGGTCGGGCCGCGCCCGCTGCCCGCCGACGACGGCGACTTCCTCGGCGACGTGCGCCGCCGCCTGCTGGTCCGGCCGGGCATGACGGGGCTGTGGCAGGTCTCCGGCCGCTCCGACCTGTCCTGGGACGAGGCGGTCCGGCTCGACCTCTACTACGTCGACAACTGGTCGCTGGCGTACGACCTGAGCATCCTGTGGCGCACCGTCGGGGTGGTGCTCGCCCGCAAGGGCGCGTACTGACCCTTGGCGTACGGGCCGGCAGGGGCCAGGATCGCTGCGTGGGTGGCAACCTCTCGGGCGTCTTCGGCGTCGTCTCGCTGCTCGCCGCGCTGGGTGCGGCCCTGTTCGCGGTGGTCCGGCTGCGCGCGCGGCGGGGCATCGCCACGGCCACCCAGCGGGCCACGTACGAGGTGCTGCACACCGCCGGGTTGGCCGCCGAGCAGCTGCGCGCGGGACTGAGCGCCGCGAACGCGGCGAAGGCCGTACGCCATCTGCGGGCGCTGGTGGGTGCGGCCGGGCTGGCGCTGACGGACCGGGAGAGCCTGCTCGCCCTCGACGGGCGGGGCGGGCACCACCACGCGCAACTGGTCGCGGCGGCCCGGCGGGCGGTGGCAACGGGCCGCTCGACCGTCCTCGGCGAGCCGGAGCTGCACTGCGACCGGGTCGACTGCCCGGTACGCGGCGCGGTGGTCGCCCCGCTGACCGGCGCGGACGGGCGCAGGGTCGGGGTGCTGGTCGCGGTCGCCGACGGCCAGCCGGAGCCGGGCCTGGTGCAGGCCACCCTGGAGACGGCACACTGGGCCGGCAACCAGCTCGCCCTGGCCGAGCTGGACTCCTCGCGGGAGCGGCTGGCCCGCGCCGAGGTACGCGCCCTGCGCGCGCAGATCAGCCCGCACTTCATCTACAACGCGCTGACCGCGATCGGCTCGTTCGTCCGCACCGACCCGGACCGGGCCCGGGAGCTGATCCTGGAGTTCGCCGAGTTCACGCGGTACTCGTTCCGGGCGCACGGCGAGTTCACCACGCTGGCCGAGGAGCTGCGCTCGATCGACCGCTACCTGACCATCGAGCGGGCCCGGTTCGGCGACCGGCTCCAGGTGCGCCTCCAGATCGCCCCGGAGGTGCTGCCCGTGACGCTGCCCTTCCTCTGCCTGCAACCGCTGGTGGAGAACGCCGTCCGGCACGGGTTGTCCCGCAAGCCGGGCACGGGCATGGTGAGCATCGAGGCCCGGGACGCGGGCACCGAGTGCCACATCACCGTGGAGGACGACGGAGTGGGGATGGATCCGAGCACGCTGACCGCCGGCATCGCCGAGCTGGCCGGCGCCGCCGGGGACCCGGGCGACGCCGCGCTGGCCGGCGTGGGGGACGACCCGGGCCAGCACGTCGGGCTCTCCAACGTCGACGAGCGGCTCCGGTCGGTCTTCGGGGACGGCTTCGGCCTCGTCGTCGAGACGGGCCTCGGCTCGGGCACGAAGGTGAGCATGCGGGTGCCGAAGTTCCATCCCGGCGTACGGGCCGGCTCGTGATCGAGCGGGCCGCGGAGGTGGGGGCGGCCGGGTTCCTGCGGGTGCTGGCGGTCGACGACGAGCCGCCGGCGCTGGACGAGTTGGCGTACCACCTGCGGGCCGACCCCCGGGTGGCCCGGCTGCACACGGCGGGGGACGCGACGGAGGCGCTGCGGGTGCTCCGCGACGGCGACGTGGACGTGGTCTTCCTCGACATCCGGATGCCCGGGCTGGACGGCATGGAGCTGGCCCGGGTGCTGCGCCGGTTCGCCCGGCCACCGGCGATCGTCTTCGTCACCGCGTACGACGACGGGGCGGTGGACGCGTTCGACCTGGGCGCCACCGACTACGTCCGCAAGCCCGTACGCGCCGAGCGGCTCGCCGAGTCCCTGCGCCGGGTGATCGGCGCGCGGGTGGTGCCGTCGCACCCGGCGGCGCTGGCCCGGGCGGAGGAGGACCCGACCATCCCCATCGAGCTGGCCGGTACGACGCGGATGCTGCCCCGCTCGGCGGTGCGCTGGGTGGAGGCGCAGGGCGACTACGCCCGCCTGCACACCGCCGACGGCTCGCACCTGGTCCGGGTGTCGCTGGCGACCCTCGCGGAGCGCTGGGCGGACGCCGGGTTCGTCCGCATCCACCGGTCCTACCTGGTGCAGCTCAAGCTGATCGCGGAGCTGCGGCTGGTCAACTCCGGCTACGTCGTGGTGGTCGATTCGGCGGAGCTGCCGGTCAGCCGTCGGCACACCCGCGAGCTGAAGGACAAGCTGGTCCGCGCGGCGAAGCAGGACTGGAACCGCTGACCCCGATCTTCTTCGCGGGTCGGGAATACGCGCGCTTCGGCGTACGCTGTACGGTACTCCGTACGACAATTGGAGGCCGCCTTGTTCGACGCCGCGACCGAATTCGACCGCCAGCTCGACCGGCTGGTGGAGCTGGGCTATCCGGCCCTGGCCGAGCTGACCGAGGACGCCTTCCGTGACCTGGTCGCGCCGCTGCGCGCGGCGGCCGTCGCCGGGGCGGCCGACCTGCCCGCCCCGGCCGAGGGGCGGGTGCCCTTCCTCCTGGTGGTCACCCGCGACCTGGTGCCGGTGGAGGAGCGCGTCGCGCTCACCACCCTCGCCGGCAAGCGGAAGCCGGGGATCGTCGACCGGCACTACGCCGAGGGCGACCTGCCGAAGTTCGACCCGATCAAGGAGCTGGAGGTGCCGGCCGGGCCGGCGTACCTGCTCTTCGACGTCGACCGGGGCGAGGAGACGCTGAATCTCGCGCCCGCCGTCGCCATGGAGGTGATCACCGGCCAGGACCGGCTGCCGCTCACCATCGACGAGGGGCTCGCCTTCGTCACCCTGTACCCGGAGGCGCTGGCGAAGAACAAGTGCTTCTCGCTGGTCGGCTCCCGCTGCGGCGACAAGCGGGTGCCGGCGCTCTGGATCAGCCAGGGCGCGCCGAAGCTCGGCTGGTGCTGGTACGGCAACCCGCACACCTGGCTCGGCTCCGCCTCCGCCCGCCCGGAGCGCGTCGGCCTGGAGCACGTCGACACGAAGTGAGTGCCGCGCGGTGGGGTGACCGACCACCGGCTGCCCCGCCGCGCCCGCCACGAGTTATCCACAGGCGTGACCCGTTCTCCACAGGTTGTCCACAGCCCGGTGTGGACGGCTTCGCCCGAGCCGGCCCGGGCGGGCGTGACGCCGACGACTGCCCTTGACATTCGCGGCGATCGGGCGAGACTGCCGGGGTGGCCGCTGCCGACGATCCCGTCCCCGCGCCCCGGCAGGGCGGGTCTGGGACGCCCGAGCACGCGAGCCGGACGCCCGGGCACGCGGGCCGGCCCGGGGTGCCGGGGCGGCCCACGCCACCCCAGCCCCGGACCCGGATCGTGCTGGCCGAGGTGTCCCGCCGCGAGGACCGGGCGGAACGCACCCGCGCCGAGCTGGCCCAGCAGACCCGGGTCGGCGACGCGCTCGTACGGGGGCTGGTCCGGGCCCAGTTCGCGCTGGCCCTGCGGCTCTCCCTGGTGGTGGCGATCGGGCTCGGCGGGCTGCCGTGGCTCTTCGCCGTCGCGCCCGCCGTCGGCCGGGTCACCGTGCTCGGCGTCAACCTGCCCTGGCTGCTGCTCGGGGTGGCGTCGTTCCCGTTCCTGATCGCCGTCGGCTGGGCGTACGTGCGGCTGGCCGAACGCAACGAGCAGGACTTCACCGACCTGGTCCAGCGGCCGGAGCGCTGAGGTGGGCAACGGTTACGTCGTACCGGCGATCGTGGCGGTCACCCTGGTCACCGTCGGCATCGGCTTCTACGGGCTGCGGCTGGCGCGGACCACCTCCGACTTCCTGGTCGCCTCGCGGGCGATCAGCCCCACCTGGAACGCCGCCGCGATCGGCGGGGAGTACCTGTCGGCGGCGAGCTTCCTCGGGGTCGCCGGGCTGATCCTCAAGTACGGCGTCGACGTGCTCTGGTATCCCGTCGGCTTCGCCGCCGGCTACCTCGCACTGCTGCTCTTCGTGGCCGCGCCGCTGCGCCGCTCCGGCGCGTTCACCCTGCCGGACTTCTGCGAGCTGCGGCTCGGGTCGCGCCGGCTGCGCACCCTCGCCACCGTCTTCGTGATCTTCATCGGCTGGCTCTACCTGGTGCCGCAGCTCCAGGGGGCGGGGCTGACGCTGGCCACGGTGACCGGCTCGCCGTACCCGTTGGGGGCCCTGCTGGTGGCCGTGGTGGTCACCGCGAACGTCGCGCTCGGCGGCATGCGCGCGATCACCTTCGTGCAGGCCTTCCAGTACTGGCTGAAGCTGACCGCGCTGGCCGTACCGGCGATCTTCCTGGCGTTGCAGTGGCAGGCCGACGCCCGCCCGGCGGTGACCCCGCCCGACGGACCGGCGTTCCGGACCGCGACCACCGTCGTGGTCGAGCACCGCGCGACCCTCACCCACCCCGACGGCCGGATCCAGGAGGTACGCCCCGGCGACGAGCTGTCCTTCGCCGCCGGCGACGCGGTGCCGGAGGTGTCCGGGGTGGCCACGGACGCCGCCGACTGGCTGCTGCCCAGCGCCGCCGGGGACGACGACCGGGGACTGTTCGCCACCTACTCGCTGATCCTGGCGACGTTCCTCGGCACGATGGGCCTGCCGCACGTGCTGGTCCGCTTCTACACCAACCCCGACGGCGCCGCCGCCCGCCGCACCACGCTGGTGGTGCTCGCCCTGGTCGGGGCGTTCTACCTGCTGCCCACCATCTACGGGGTGCTCGGCCGGATCTACACCCCGCAACTGCTGCTCAGCGGGCAGACCGACGCGGTGGTGGTGCTGCTGCCCGGCGCGGCGCTCGGCGACGGCACCGCCGGCCGGCTGCTCGCCGCGCTGGTCGCGGCCGGCGCGTTCGCGGCCTTCCTCTCCACCTCGTCGGGGCTTCTCACCAGCGTCGCCGGGGTGATCTCCACGGACGTGCTGGGGCGCGGCTCGGTACGCGGCTTCCGGCTCGCCACGGTGATCGCCGGAGCCGTGCCGACGGTGCTCGCGCTCAACCTCGCCGGGCTGGACGTGTCCCAGGTCGTCGGGCTGGCCTTCGCGGTCGCCGCGTCCAGCTTCTGCCCCCTGCTGGTGCTCGGCATCTGGTGGCGGGGCCTGACCGACCTCGGCGCCGCCGCCGGGATCCTGGTCGGCGGCGGCGCGGCGGTCGGGGCGGTGCTGGTCACGGTGCTCGGCCCGCCGCTGTCCGGCTGGCCGGCCACGCTCACCGCGCAGCCGGCCGCCTGGACGGTGCCGCTCGCCTTCGCCGTGATGGTGGCGGTCTCGATGGCGACCCGCCGCCGGGCGCCGGCCGACGTCGGCGCCACCATGCTCCGCCTGCACGCCCCGGAGGCGCTGCGGCTGTGAGGAGGGGCCCGCGCCGTCACGCGCGGTGCGGGAAATGCCCTCCCGACGGACGATCCGGCCGTTCAGCAGGCTTCGGTGCCGGCGCAGAGCCGCTCGGCCACCCGTTGCGCGATCCGCCGCGCCTCGGCCGGATCGTCCTCGCCCTTCAGCCAGACCTCCGCGACCAGGTCGCCCCGCCGGACCAGGAGCCAGCGGCTCGGCGTGCCGTCGCCGGTCGCAGCGACCAGGAGCGACTCGTCCCCGGCGAAGCCCGAGTCGACGATCGCCAGCGACTGCTCCGGATCGTGGGGCCGGCAGCCCGTCACCAGCCGGCGCGCCCGATCCATGGTCACCTTCGCGTCCTCCGACGCGTAGCGCCTCACCCGCTCGACGACCGCCTCCTCGGGAGCCGCCCGGAAGGCCGCGCCCCGCTCGGCCTGTTTCCTGACGGTCAGCGGGGGCGCCGCGTTGCGACAGCGCGTGGAGGTTGCATCGAGGGACCAGTCGCCGTCGGTCCAGGGCACCTTCCGGAAACCGTCGGGCAGGTCCCCCGCCGCGAGCAGGGCGGCCGGCGGGACCTCCCGGCTCGCGGGGCCCGCGGGCCCGGACGCCGGAGACTCGGACGTCGCGTCTTCCGTCGGGGCCGGGGAGGAGGCGGGGGTCGGGGTGGCCGGGGGCGTCGGGGTCGGCGCGCCGGTGGCGGGCGGGAGAGGCGGTGTCGCGTCCCGACCGTCGGCGAGGACCGCCGCGCCGGTGGCGACCGCGGCCACGGCCACGACCGTCGACAGGGTCGCCGCGGCCCGGGTACGCAGGGTGCGCTGCCGGCCGCGCCGGCGGACCTGCTCGACCGGCGCCCAGGTCAGGTTCTCGGTGTCGCGGTACAGGTCGGTGAAGGGTTGATCAGGCATTGCTGACCTCCTCGGGGAGGGTGGTGTCGAGCAGGGCGGCGAGAGCCTTGCGACCCCGGGCGAGGCGGGCCTTCACGGTGCCGGTCGGGGTGTTCGTCTGCGTCGCGATGTCGGCGACCGAGAGGTCGGCCAGGTGGTGCAGGACGATCGCCTGCCGCTGTTCCGCCGGTAACTGCCGCAGCGCCGCCACCAGGGCGACCGTGTTCTCCGAGGGTGGCCCGACCGTGGGGACCGGACCGTGCCGGCGGTAGGCGGTGATCCCGTTACGGATCTTGCGCCACCGGTTGACGAGGAGCCGGTAGCCCACGGTGCGGACCCACGCCTCGGGGTCGCCGTACCCGCCGACCAGGCGCCAGCGCTGCCAGGCCCGCACGTACGCCTCCTGGGCCGCGTCCTGCGCCTCGCCGAGGTCGCCGCTCAGCGCGTACAGCACGGTGACGATCCGGTGTCTGGTGGTGCGGTAGAACTCCTCGAAGCCGTCGTCCGGTTGCAATGTCCCTCCCCGTCGCGATCCTGCCCTCTGGTCACCCCGCAGCGGGGCGACGGGTTGCAGCGGGTCCGGTGCCGGCGGTCGACGCTCCGCCGGTGGGGAAGCCCGGGTCCGACTCGGGGATGACCGGGGATCATCCTGCGGCCGGAGCAGCCGCTGGTCCGGGCCGGATACGGTCGACGCATGACTGCTGAGCACCCGGCGCTCTCCCTGCGTGGCCTGGCGAAACACTTCGACGGCAAGGTCGCCGTCGCCGGTGTCGACCTCGACGTGCCGGCCGGTTCCTTCTACGGCCTGCTCGGCCCGAACGGCGCGGGGAAGACCACCACCCTGTCGATGGCGGTCGGGCTGCTCCGGCCGGACGCCGGCGGTGCCCGGGTGCTCGGTCACGACGTCTGGGCCGACCCGGTGCGGGCGAAGCAGCTGCTCGGCGTGATGCCCGACGGCGTACGGCTCTTCGACCGGCTCAGCGGCGCGGAGCTGCTCGCGTACCACGGCCTGCTGCGGGGGATGGACCCGGCGGTGGTCGACCAGCGGGCGGCGGAGCTGCTGGACGTGCTCGCGCTCGGCGACGCCGGCCGGACGCTGGTGGTCGACTACTCGGCGGGCATGAAGAAGAAGATCGGGCTGGCCTGTGCGTTGCTGCACGGGCCCCGGCTGCTGGTGCTGGACGAGCCCTTCGAGGCGGTCGACCCGGTGTCGGCCGCGCTGATCCGGGACATCCTGCACCGGTACGTGACCGGGGGTGGCACCGTCGTCTTCTCCAGCCACGTGATGGAGGTCGTCGAGCGGCTCTGCTCGCACGTGGCGATCCTGGCGGCCGGCACCATCAAGCGGGTCGGTCCCATCGACGAGGTGCGCGGCGGCCGCTCGCTGGAGCAGGTCTTCGTCGAGGTGGTCGGCGGCCGTACGGCGACCGGCGAGGAGTTGGCGTGGCTGTCGCAGTGACCGGACCGACCGTCTCCGCCCAGCCCGCCCGGCGGGTCTCCGCCCGGCACTTCGTCCGGCTCAAGCTGCGGGTGATGGGCAACAACTTCCGGGGTCAGGGCTGGCGGGTCGCCCTCTTCGTGGGCGGCGCGGTGTTCGGGCTCTGGTTCGCCGGCACCGGCTTCTTCCTCTTCGCCGCGCCCGGCCTGGCCGACTCAAGCCGCTACGCGCTGATGGTGGCTGCCTTCGGCGGTGGCCTGACGGTGCTCGGCTGGCTGCTGCTGCCGCTGGTCTTCTTCGGGGTGGACGAGACGCTGGACCCGGCGAGGTTCGCGCTGCTGCCGCTGCCCCGCCGCACGCTCGTCACCGGGCTCTTCGCCGCCGCCTTCGTCAGCGTCCCCACGATCTCGGTGCTGCTGGCCCTGTGCGGGCTGGTGGTCACCGCCGGGGCGCTGGGCGGCTGGTCGGCCGCCGCGGTCGCCTTCGTCGGGGTGGTCGGCGGGCTGCTGCTCTGCGTCGCCGCGGCTCGCGCGGTGACCAGCGCCTTCGCCACCGCGCTGCGGTCCCGCCGGGTCCGCGACCTCGCCGCCGTGCTGCTCGCCGTACTCGCCGCGCTGCTCGGGCCGTTGCAGCTCCTGGGCATCGCCGCCCTCTCCGACGCCGACTGGGACCGCCTCCAGGGGGTGGCAGAGGTGGTCGCCTGGACCCCGTTCGGCGCTCCCTGGACGGCCGGCATCGACGTGGCCGAGGGCCGCGTCTGGGCCGCGCCGGTGAAGCTGCTGATCACGGCGGCGACGATCGTCGCGCTGCTGGCCTGGTGGTCCCGCTCGCTCGAGTCCGCGATGGTGGGCACGGCCAGTGCCGGGCCGGCCCGCGCCCAGCGTGGTACGACCGGCGGGGCGGTCGCCCAGCTCTTCCCGAGGGTCCTCGGCTGGGCCCGGCGGGACCGGTTCGGCGCTCTCGTCGCCCGGGAGGCCCGCTACTGGTGGCGGGACGCCCGACGCCGGGCCAACCTGATCACCGTCGCGGTCGTCGGTCTCTTCGTGCCGGTCATGGTCAACCTGGGCGGCTCGGGCTTCACGATCGACGGCGCGGAGGGGTTCACGGCCAGCTCCGACCCGTCCCCGGTGCTGTCCAGCCTGTCGATGCTCTTCGTCGGGCTGCTCGCCGCCGTCACCCTGGCCAACCAGTTCGGCTTCGACGGCAGCGCGTACGCGGCGAACGTGGTCGCGGGCGTCTCCGGCCAGCAGGAGCTGCGCGCCCGGATGGCCGCGTTCTCGCTCTACGTCCTGCCGATGCTGGCGGTGATCTCCGTGGTCGTCGCGGTGGTCATCGGCGAGCCCGGCTGGATCGGGCTGATGGCGGGCACGCTGTTCGGCACGTACGGCGCGGGGCTGGCGGTGAACTGCTTCGTCTCGGTGCTCGGGGCGTACTCGCTGCCGGAGACGAGCAACCCGTTCGCGCTGAACACCGGTGCCGGGATCGCGAAGAGCTTCCTCACCCTGCTGGCGATGCTCGCCACCGCGGTGGCGGCGGTGCCGATGGTGGTGGCCGCCGGGCTGCTCGGCGACGTCTGGCTCTGGCTGGCCCTGCCGCTCGGGGCCGCGTACGGCCTGGGGGCGGCGCTGCTCGGCGCGTACCTGGCCGGCGACGTGCTGGACCGCCGGATGCCGGAACTGCTCGCCACGGTCACCCCGCGCCGCTGACGATCGAACAGGACAATGGCCTGATGCCCGTCGTCGAAGCGGTGATCACCGTGCCGGTCCCACCCGAACTGGCCTTCGCGGTCTCCCAGACCACGGCGCCCGTGCGCTACCGGTGGGACCCGTTCGTGCGGGAGCAGCACTTCACCGACGGGGCGACCCGGCCCGGCAAGGGCGTGCGGACCTTCACCCGGTCCCGGCACGGCCTGGCGATGGTCAGCGAGTACGTCTCCTGGGCCCCACCGAGCCACGTCGGGATGAAGATGGTGCGCGGGCCGTGGTTCTTCGAGATGTTCGCCGGCGGCTGGCGGTTCGCGCCGGCCCCGGAGCCCGGCCACGCCATCGCCACCTGGCGGTACAGCTTCCGCTGCCGGCCCGCGTTCCTCCGCCCGGTCGCGGACCGGATCGGCTCCTGGCTGCTCGGCCGCGACATCCGCCGCCGGATCGCCGGGTACGCCGCCGGCTGCACCGACCCGGAGGTGCTGGCCGCCGCCCGCCGGTCACTGACCGCCGACGACTGACCCCCAGCGGTACGCGCACCCTGCCGAGATCTTGGCAGGGAACGGCCCCTGGAGGGGCGCAGAACGTCCAAGATCTCGACGGCTGCACCGAGGGTCGGTGCCGGTAGGGTCAGCGGGTGAGCCGCGCGAACTTCCGCACCCTGTACCACGGGCAGGCATCCGGTGCCGGCTCGAGTTACGGCCTGTTTCTGATCCGCCGATCAGGGTCGTGGGCGCAGCACCGGGCATCGGTCAATCGGGGAGTGCAGCCTGTCCCGCCACCGCCGCTGGTGGACCTCGCACGTGAGACGGTCATCATGCTCTCGGTGGGGACCCGCCCCGTGCTGGGCTACGACGTCACGATCGAGGACGTCACCGTACGGGGGACGACCCTGGTGGTGACCGGCGTCGAGAGGCGCCCCGTGGGCGTCGCGACACTGGACATGATCTGCTCACCGGTGCACATGGTGGCGGCGCGATTCGGCCCCGAGGCCTTCGAGGACATGCTGCTGAACCTGCACATCAAGCCCGCTGAGATCATGTGATCTGATGACGTGGGCCGCGAGGGCGGGCACTCACCGCACCGCATCACCGACGCGCCGGCAACAGCGGCGGCGCGCCGTCTGACGACGCCAGGGGCCACATCCGGGCCCGTCGGGGCGGGGCAGGCCGCACAATGTTTCACGTGAATCATGAGCCGGGCGCCGAGATCCACCACATCGACCCGTTCGCCGTGCCCGCCGACCAACGCTCGCCCGTACGCCGGCTGCGGGGTCGGCTGGCGTCGCCGGTGACGCTCTGGACGGCGCCGGAGCCGGCGGGCCTGACGGTCTCCTCGACGCTGGTCGCGGAGGGCGAGCCGGACCGGCTGCTCGGCCTGGTCGACCCGGAGTCCGACCTGTGGGCGGCGGTCGAGTCCGCCGGCCGCTTCGCGGTGGCGCCGCTGGGCCCGGCGCACCGGCAGCTCGCCGACCGGTTCGCGGGCCTCTTCCCGTCCCCCGGCGGCCTGTTCGCCACCGGCGTGTGGACCGACACCCCCTACGGCCCGGTGCCGGCCGACGCGGGCGGCTGGGCGGGGTGCCGGCTCGACTCCGCCCGCGAGTACGGCTGGGGCCTGCTGGTGGAGGCCACCATCGAGGCCGTCGAGCTGACCGGGGAGACGGATCCGCTGCTGCACTACCGGGGCCGCTACCGCGAGCTGACCTGACGACCGTCACCGGCGGCGTCGACGGCGACCGTCCGGCCCACCCGGGGCCACATCGACGACCGGTGAACGGAGTGAGCTGCGTCACTCGGCGCAGCCACCGTGCCGTTCGGCGCAGCCGCCGACCGGCGTCGATCTCGCCCTTCCCCGGCGGGGAGCGCGCTTTCTACCGTGCGCGAAACTCCCCACGCCTGTGAAGGTGGTGATCCACGAATGTCCACGGACACACCCGCGTCCACGCCGTCGACCTCGGCGGCGGACCGGTACCTGACCGTGCAGCGGTCGGACGAGTTCGCCGGGTTGCGGCGCACGCTGCGCGGCTTCATCTTCCCGATGACCGTCGCGTTCTTCCTGTGGTACGCGCTCTACGTCATCCTGTCCGCGTACGCGCGGGACTTCATGGGCACGAAGCTCTTCGGCAGCAACATCAACATCGCCCTCGTCTTCGGCCTGCTCCAGTTCGTCTCGACCTTCCTCATCGCCTGGCTCTACTCGCGGTTCGCCGACCGGAAGATCGACCCGGTCGCCGACCGGATCCGCGCCGAGATCGGGGAGGTGGGCAATGAACACGGTCCTCGCGGCTGAGGCGGGCAGCACCACCGCCCGCAACCTCACCATCACGCTCTTCCTGGTCTTCGTTGCGGTGACCCTGGCCATCACCATCTGGGCCAGCCGGCAGACCAAGACCGCCACCGACTTCTACGCCGGTGGCCGGTCCTTCTCCGGTTTCCAGAACGGCATGGCCATCGGCGGCGACTACATGTCGGCCGCCTCGTTCCTCGGCATCGCCGGCATGATCGCCCTCTACGGCTACGACGGCTTCCTCTACTCCATCGGCTTCCTGGTCGCCTGGCTGGTGGCGCTGCTGCTGGTCGCGGAGCTGCTGCGCAACTCCGGCCGGTACACGATGGCCGACGTGCTGGCCTTCCGGATGCGCCAGCGCCCGGTGCGGACCGCCGCGGCCGTCTCCACCATCACGGTGTCGATCTTCTACCTGCTGGCGCAGATGGTCGGCGCGGGCGCGCTGGTCGCCCTGCTGCTCGGCATCAAGCCGGGTACGACGTTCCTCGGCATGGACGCCGACACCGCCAAGGTCGCCACCATCATCATGGTCGGCGCGCTCATGATCGTCTACGTCACGGTGGGCGGCATGAAGGGCACCACCTACGTGCAGATCGTCAAGGCGTTCCTGCTGATGGGCGGCGCGACAATCATGACGGTGCTGGTGCTGGCGAAGTACAACTTCAACCTGTCGGAGCTGCTCGGCGCCGCCGCGGCCTCCTCCGGCAAGGGCGACGCGCTCCTCGGACCGGGGTTGCGCTACGGGGTCGAGGTGGCCGGCGACGCGACGCAGACCTTCTACAACAAGATGGACCTGCTGTCGCTCGGCATCGCGCTGGTGCTCGGCACCGCCGGCCTGCCGCACATCCTGATCCGCTTCTACACCGTGCCGACGGCGAAGACGGCCCGCAAGAGCGTGCTCTGGGCGATCGGCATCATCGGCACCTTCTACCTGCTCACCCTGGCCCTCGGCTTCGGCGCGGCGGCGCTGGTCGGCAGCGAGGCGATCACCGCGCAGGACAAGGCCGGCAACACGGCCGCGCCGCAGCTCGCCGAGGCGCTCGGCATCGAATTCCTCGGCGGCGATCTCGGCGGGGCGACCCTGCTCGCGGTCATCGCGGCGGTCGCCTTCGCCACGATCCTGGCCGTGGTGGCCGGCCTGACGCTGGCCTCCTCGTCCAGCCTGGCGCACGACTTCTACGCCAACGTGATCAAGGACGGTAAGGCGTCCGAGCGGCAGGAGGTCAGGGTCGCCCGGGTCTCCGCCCTGGTGATCGGCGCGATCTCGATCGTGCTGTCGATCTACGCACAGAACCTGAACGTGGCCTTCCTGGTGGCGTTGGCGTTCGCGGTGGCCGCCTCCGGCAACCTGCCGGCGATCCTCTACAGCCTGTTCTGGCGGCGGTTCAACACCTCGGGCGCGGTGTGGGCCATCTACGGCGGCCTCCTCTCCGCCGTACTGCTGGTGTTCTTCTCGCCGGTGGTCTCCGGAGCGGCCACCTCGATGTTCCCCGAGCACGACTGGCAGTGGTTCCCGCTGTCCAACCCGGGCATCCTGTCCATCCCGTTCGGTTTCCTGTGCGGGTGGATCGGCACCGTGATCTCCAAGGAGCACGACGAGGCGAAGTACGCGGAGCTGGAGGTGCGTTCCGTCACCGGCGCCGGCGCCCACTGACGGGCCTCCCACAGATGCGGGGCAGGGTCCCTCGTCGTCGCCGGGCGACGAGGGACCCTTCCTTGCGTCAGGGCGACTCGGGACAGTGGGTAGGCTGACCGGCATGAACGCTGTTGCCCGCTTCGGACCCGGTCACCGCATCCTCGTCACGGGCGGCGCCGGCTTCGTACCGTCGCACCTGGTGGACTCCCTGATCGCTCGCGGCTGCACCGTGGTCGCGCTCGACAACTTCATCACCGGGTCGAAGGAGAACGTCGCCCACCTGCTGGACGAGCCGAACTTCACCCTGGTCGAGGCCGACATCTCCGACGGCCTGCCGACCCACCACCCGGCGATGGCCGAGCGGTTCGACGCCATCCTGCACATGGCCTCGCCGGCGAGCCCGACCGACTTCGAGAAGCTGCCGGTGGAGATCCTCCGCGTCGGCTCGGTGGCCACCCTGCACCTGCTGGAGCGCGCGGTCGCCGACGGCGCCCGCTTCCTGATGGCCTCCACCTCCGAGGCGTACGGGGACCCGAAGGAGCACCCGCAGCCCGAGTCGTACTGGGGCAACGTCAACCCGATCGGCATCCGCGCCGTCTACGACGAGGCGAAGCGCTTCTCCGAGGCGGCCACCATGGCCTACCACCGGAGCCGGGGGCTCGACACGGCCATCGTCCGGATCTTCAACACGTACGGCCCGCGGATGCGCCCGGACGACGGCCGGGCCATCCCGACCTTCATCTCGCAGGCGCTGCGCGGCGAGCCGATCACCGTGCACGGCACCGGCAACCAGACCCGTTCGATCTGCTACGTGTCCGACCTGGTGCACGGCATCCTGCTGCTCCTCGACTCCCGCGAGACGGGGCCGATCAACTGCGGCACCGAGCACGAGATGAGCATGCGGCAGCTGGCTGAGACGATCGTGGCGCTCACCGGGAGCAGCTCCGAGGTGACCTACATCACCCGCAGCGCCGACGACCCGGAGATGCGCCGCCCGGACCTGACCCTCGCCCGGGAGCTGCTCGGATACGAGCCGACCGTGGCGCCCGAGGACGGCCTCCGCCGCACGATCGAGTACTTCCGCGAGCGGATGGTCTAGCGAACGCCCGCCGCCGGCGCACACGTCGGCGGCGCCACAGGGCGACAGTGGCTACGCGTACGTACCCTGAGTTACATGTCAGCGACCATGCCCGCCGGAGTTCCACTCCCGCACCTGCACCGCAGCGCCGGGCGCGCCTCGGTGCCCGGCCCCGGCCGGGACGCCGGACGCGCCCGGCCGGCCGAGGCCCACTGGTCCCCGGCAGCGGACGAGCCACGGGCCGGCGGCCCGGGCGGTCCCGCGGGTCCGGGCGGACCGGCCGGGCCAGGCGGACCGACCGGACCGGACCGGCCGGGCCGGGGCGGCGTCCGCCCTCGCTGGGGCCGGATCGCCCTGGTGGCCGGCGTGGCCGTGCTGGTGCTCGCGCTGCTCGGCGGGGTGGGCGCCTGGTTCTACGCCCGCGGCCTCGACGACGACCTGGCCCGCACCGACCCGTTCTCGGAGATCACGGGGGGCCGCCCGGCCAAGGCGGTGGACGGCGCCCTGAACATCCTGCTGGTGGGCAGCGACTCCCGGGACCCGGACGCCCCGGTGGACAAGTCCAGCAAGTGGCGGGCCGACACGATCATCGTGATGCACATCCCGTCGGACCACCAGAAGGCCTATCTGGTCTCCATCCCCCGTGACCTCTACGTGCCGATCCCGGAGGGCGCCAACGCCGACTGCGGCAGCGGGCAGCGGGGGAAGATCAACGCCGCCTTCGCCTTCGGCGGGCTGCCGCTGGCCGTCCGGACGGTGGAGTGCTTCACCGACGTGCGGCTCGACCACGTGATGGCGATCGACTTCGCCGGCTTCAAGCAGGTCACCGACGCCCTCGGCGGCGTCGACCTGAAGGTCGAGCGGACCGTCACCTCGATCCACAAGCCGTACCGGACGTTCACGAAGGGCACCAACCACATGGACGGCGCCGAGGCGCTGGACTGGATCCGGCAGCGCAAGCAGTTCCCGGACGGCGACTTCGCCCGGATGCGGCACCAGCAGGACTTCCTCCGCGCCCTGATGGACAAGGCGGCGAGCACGGGCACGCTGACCAATCCGAAGAAGCTGAACGACTTCCTCAAGTCGGTCACCGCCGCGGTCACCGTCGACCAGAGCTTCTCGCTTGTCGACATGGGGGTCCAGTTCCGCAACCTGCGCGGCGAGAACCTCACCTTCGTGACCAGCCCGCACGTCGGCAGCCAGACCATCGACGGTGAGTCGGTGGTGGTGTCGGACAAGGAGAAGGCGCTGGCCATGTACAAGGCGATGTCGGCCGACACCATGACGGCATGGGTCGAGGCCAACCAGAAGAAGAAGGACGGCACCGGAAACTGACCAGCTCCGCCGGCCGGCCCTCCCGTGATCGACGAACGTCATCACGATTCGGAGGGCCGGCCGACCGCTTCCTGTGAGCCAACCGCCGACCAGCCGTATCGATCTGTCCGTTCGGTCAGTTTTCCTGCATGACGGCCGTACGAACGGCATTTGACGGTCGGACGACCTCGCCAGGACGGGAAAGCGTCCGTAAAGTGATCCCGCCCCCCTGACAAACGCGAGCTGGAGCACGCATGCCGGTTCAGACCAGCCGTCGCCCTCCGGCGCTGGAGTCCCCCCGTGGCCCGGTCCGGGCCTCCACGAGCATCCCGAAGCAGCCCGTCAAGGGCGGCAAGCCCGGTGGCGGGTCCGCGAAGAAGCGGTCGCGCCGCAAGGACCCGCTCTGGGCCCGACTCACCCTGATCTTCGGCGCCGTGCTGATGGTGGCCAGCGGTGCGGCCATCGTCGGCAGCAAGGCGCTGATCAGCAGCGCCACCGGCAACATCGCCCAACGCAACCTCCTCGGCGACGCGGGCAAGACCGACGCCGAGGGTGGCGCCAGCCTGGACGGCCCGATCGACATGCTGCTGCTCGGCGTGGACGCCCGGGAGCGGTGGGCCGCCGACAACGTGCGGGCCGACAGCATCATCGTGCTGCACATCCCGGCGACGCACGACCAGGCGTACCTGATCTCGATCCCGCGGGACACCGAGGCCCAGATCCCGGCCTTCAAGCCGAGCGGCTACAAGGGCGGCGTCGACAAGATCAACGCGGCGTTCCAGGCGGGCGCCGGCAACGGCGGCGGCTGGGAGGGCGGCGCCCAGCTGATGGCGCAGACGATCAAGAAGATGACCGGGATCAGCTTCGACGGCGCGGCCATCATCAACTTCGGCGGATTCAAGAACGTCATCGAAGCCCTCGGCACGGTGCGCATCTGCGTCAAGCAGGAGGTCGAGTCGATCCACATGTCGTACGTGGACGGCAAGCCGATGTGGAACGCGGACGCGAAGAAGACCGGCAAGCAGCGGACGCCCGTGGTGCACAAGAAGGGCTGCCGCGAGATGGAGGGCTGGGCGGCGCTGGACTACTCCCGGCAGCGCAAGAGCCTCAAGAACGGCGACTACGACCGGCAGCAGAACCAGCAGCAGCTGATCAAGGCGATGGCGAAGAAGGCCACCCAGGACGGGACGCTGACCAACCCGATCAAGCTGAACAAGCTGATCGACGCGGCCGGCAAGGCATTCATTCTCGACACCGCCGGCGTGCCGGTCCCCGACTTCGTCTTCACCATGCGCGGGGTGACCGGCAACGACCTCGTGATGCTGAAGACGAACGGCGGCACCTTCCACAGCGACGGCAGCCGCGAGACGCTCAGCGCCCAGACGATTGACATGTTCCGCGCGGTGAAACAGGACAAGCTGGCCGAATTCGTCTTCGCCAACCCCGAGGTGGTCTCCAGCCGCGAGTAGCGCCGGCCGGGGCGGCCCGCCGGGCGATGTCGGCGAAGCGGCCCGGACCGCCGTGGTCGACTCGTAACCTGACGTGAGAGGGATTCACGTACGGGTCGCGGGGAGGCGTCACGTCCAGATCGACGGGCGACGGTCGGGGCCGGGCCGGGACCGACACCCGGCCCGCCCGGCCGCCCCGCGTCCGCTGGCCCCGGCTGCTGCTCGGCCTGGGCCTGGCCCTGGTGCTGCTGGCCGGGCTCGCCGTGGCGGGCCTGGAGGTGCTGAGCGACCGGTACGAGGGCAGCGTCGTCCGGGAGCAACTGCTCGACCCCACCGCCCGCCAGAAGCGCACCGACCCCGACGGGCCGCTGAACTACCTGCTGGTGGGAACCGACCGCTGGCAGAGCGGCAGCGCCGCGGACCGACGCTCGGACACCATCCTCATCGTGCACGTCCCCGCCGGCGGGCGCGAGGCGTACCTGGTCTCCGTCCCCCGGGACCTGCTCGTGGCCATCCCCGCCGGCAACGGCTACGGCGGCGGCCAGGACAAGATCAATGCGGCGTACGAGCACGGCGGCGGCGGCCAGCCGGGCACCCGCCTGCTCTCGGCCACCCTGTCCCGGTTGACCGGCATCCGCTTCGACGGCGCGGCCCTGATCGACTTCTCCGGCTTCCGCAAGGTCATCGACCTGCTCGGCGGCGTACGCATGTGCGTGGACACCGAGGTCCGCTCGATCCACACCGACCGCGTCTTCGCGCCCGGCTGCCAGCAGATGGACGGCGGCCAGGCGCTGGACTACGTCCGCCAGCGCTACGACCTGCCGGGCGGCGACTACGACCGGCAGACCCACCAGCAGCAACTGCTCCGGGCGGTGCTGGAGCGCACGAGCGAGACGTCGCTGCGGACCAACCCGGTCAAGCTGGACCAGGTGATCCGCGCAGTGGGCGGCTCGTTGACCGTGGACACCAACGGCGTACGGCTGGAGGACCTGGTCCTCGCGCTGCGCGACCTGCCGGCGGACGCGCTGCGCGGCGTGCAGGTCCCCTCCCACCCCCAGACCATCGACCAGGTGTCGTACGTGGTGCTCGACAACGGCGGGAACGGCCTCTTCGAGGCGGTACGCGGCACCCGCGTGCCGGACTGGGCGCGCGCCAACCCGCGGTGGGTCACCCGGCTGTGACGCCCGGGGGCGGCCCGCCGCCGGCCGCCCGGGCGAGGATCTAGGCTTGGCCCGTGTTCGGATCCCAGGTTCCCACCGTGACCGTGACCGAGATCGCCGACGACGCGTACCTGCTCGACGTCCGGGAGGACGACGAGTGGAACGCCGGCCACGCTCCCGGCGCGCACCACCTGCCGATGATGGAGCTGCCGGCCCGGATCGCCGAGGTGCCGACCGACCGCGACGTCGCCGTCATCTGCCGCTCCGGCGGGCGCTCCGCGCAGGTCGTCGCCTACCTGATGCGCAACGGCTGGGACCAGGTGCGCAACGTCGAGGGCGGGATGGGCGAGTGGGCCGCCGCCGGGCGAGGAGTGGTCCGCGAGGACGGGCAGCCGGGCCGGGTCCTCTAGGACGATCGGGATGGACGCCCCTCTCGTCTTCGCGCACCGCGGTTCCTCCCACGACCTGCCCGAGCACACCCTCGCGGCCTACCTGCGGGCCCTCGACGAGGGCGCGGACGGGCTGGAGTGCGACGTCCGGCTGACCCGGGACGGCCACCTGGTCTGCGTGCACGACCGCCGGCTCGACCGCACCAGCAACGGCCAGGGACTGGTCAGCGCCCGTACCCTCGCGGAGCTGGAGGCGCTGGACTTCGGCTCCTGGCACCCCGGCTGCGCGCCCGCCGACGGCGACGAGGTGCTGGACGAGTCGCACACGCGGCTGCTGACCCTGGAGCGGCTGCTGGACGCGGTGCTGGCCGCGGGCAGGCCGGTGCGGCTACTGGTGGAGACCAAGCACCCCTCCCGCCACGGCGGGAACGTCGAGCGCCGGCTCGTCGCGATGCTGCGGAGGTACGGCCTGACCGAGCCGAAACCGGACGATCCGGTACGGGTCACCGTCATGTCGTTCTCGCCGCTGGCCGTACGCCGGGTCCGGGGGTTGGCCCCCGCGCTGCCCACGGTGCTGCTGCTGGATGTGCTGCCGCGCTGGGTGCGGCTGGGGCGGCTGCCGTTCGGCATCCGGATCGCCGGCCCCGGCGTCGCCCTGGTGCGTGCCCGCCCGCAGTTGGTGCCCGCCCTGCGGGCGGCGGGCAACCAGGTCTTCGTGTGGACCGTGAACGAGCCGGCGGACCTGGACCTCGTCCTGGCCGCCGGGGTGGACGGCATCATCACCGACCGGCCGGCGCACACGCTGGCCAGCCTGGGCCGCTGACCGGGGTGGCAGCGCGCGGAGGCCCGGTCGGGCAGGGGTGTCCCCGGACTGGCCGGCGGGGCACACTCGGAGGATGCCGGAGCGCACCGACCTCTCCGCTCTCATCGCCGGCCACACCACGGTGATCGAAATGATCAACTCGGGCGGCACCGGCCTTCCGGTGCTCACCCACCTGCTCCGCGTGGCCCGGTCGGCGCTCGGCGCGGCGGGCACGGCGTTCGTCGAGTTCGCGCCGACCGGCGGCCGGGTGATCGCCGCGACCGGCGCCGCCGAGTGGGCCGTCGGCCACCCCGTGCCGGCCGACGACCCCGCCACCGTCTGCCTGCTCTCCGGCGCGCGGGTGCGCCAGGTCCGCACGGACGAGCTGACCGGCAGGCTCTGCGCCGAACTCGCCGAACGGGGCCTGCTCCGGATGGTGGTCTCCCGCGCGGAGATCGGCGGGCTGACGGTCGGCAGCCTGCACGTGCTCTACCCCGACGGCGACGACCCGCCCGACGCCGAGCAGCACGCCGTCGCGGGCTACCTGGCCTCCTGCATCGCCCACATGTACGGCGACCAGACCGGGCTGCCCGTGCACGGCGACGGGCCGGTGGTGGCGGCGCTGGCGGACGGCCTGGCCGTGGTCGACCGGGACAACCACGTCCGGCTCTGGAATCCGGCCGCCGCCCGGGTCACCGGCCGTTCCGTGGCCCAGGCGCTCAACCAGCCGTTGCCCTTCCCGCTGCCCCCGTCCGGGCAGGTGCGTGACCACCGGATGCCGGACGGCCGCTGGCTCACGATCACCTCCGGGGAGCTGCCCGGCCCCGGCACCCTGCGGGTGGTCACCTTCCGGGACATCACCGACCAGCAGCGCCGCGACCACGACCGTGATCTCTTCGTGGCGGTGACCAGCCACGAGCTGCGTACGCCGGTGACCGTGATCAAGGGCTATGCGGACACGCTCACCGACCACTGGGAGTCGCTGACCGAGACCGACCGGCGGCAGGCCGCCCGCGTGATCGGGCAACGCGCCAACGAGCTGGCCCGGCTGGTGGACCGGCTGCTCTCCTCCGCCGCCGAGGCGGGGCCGGGCGACCAGCCTCCCGCCCCGTACGACCTCGGTGACGCGCTGCGCGCGGCGGCGGTCGACCTCCCGGCGGAGCTGCGGCAGCGGCTCGTCCTCCGCCTCCCCGCGGACCTGCCCAAGGCGCTCGGCCACCGGCTGAGCCTCGCCACCGTGCTCACGGAGCTGTGCACGAACGCCGGCAAGTACTCCCCGCCCGGTTCGCTGATCGAGATCACCGCCGACGCGGACGGGTCGACGGTCTCCTTCCAGGTACGCGACCAGGGCATCGGCATCCGGCCGGAGCACGTGGAGCGGGCCTTCGACCGGTTCTGGCAGGGCGAGTCGGGCGACCGCCGCCGCTACGCCGGGGCCGGACTCGGCCTCTATCTCGTCCGTCGGATCGTTGAACAGCAGAATGGATGGGTATCCCTACGGCCGAGGGCCGGTGGCGGTACGGTCGCAGAGGTGCGGCTGCCCCGCGGGTGACCGGCGACGGGCAACGGGGGCGTGAAAGGGACGAAGGTGTCGACGGGAGCTGCCGATCGGGCATGGTGCGTGGTGGTCCCCCACCACGCCGCTGGGGCGCGGGTGGCGCGGCGACGCCTCGCCGAGGAGCTGGCCGACGTCGTACCCCCGCCGCTCCTGGCCGACCTCGTCGCGGTCCTCGCCGAACTGGTCGGCAACGCGGTCCGGCACGCCGACCCGCTGCCCGGCGGAGTGGTCCGGGTGGCCTGGCGGCTGCGCGACTCGTCCGGCGGCCAGCAGGTGCAGCTCCGGGTGACCGACGGCGGCGCCGCCGCGGGCCCCACGATGCGGATCACCGACACCGACGCCGTCGACGGCCGGGGGCTGCACATCATCTCGGGGCTGGCCGACCGCTGGGGCGTCGAGCGGGACGGCCTGGGCCAGAGCGTGTGGGCCGAGTTCGACCCTGCCGACGTCACCCGGTCGGACCTTGCCGTGGCCGGCTGACCGACCGCGAGGGCGGGTCCCGCCCCGCCGGGCCGCCGGGGCCTCTAGGCTGTCTCGCCGTGAGCAAGCGTCGAAAGAGCCAGCGGGCCGCCGAAGCCACCCCCAAGCGGGAGAAGGTACGGGACATCTTCGTGCCCCGACCGTTCGAGGGGCTGACCGACGAGCCGGAGTGGATCGCCCTGCGGGAACTGGTGCCGGCCGCCTCCGCGCCGCTGCGGCTGGCCCCCGCCCTGGTCGAGGAGTTCGGCGACCGGGAGGTCACCCTGGCCACCGTGCTGCCGATGGCCACCCCGGCCATGACCAAGCCGGACGGGCGGGTCCTCATCGGGCTCCAGCGTCACCTCCAGTCGGGCGACGTCTCCCGGGACCTGGCCGAGGCGCTGCTCTGCGCGCTGCGGGCCGAGCCGGGCCGCCCGGTGCCCGTGCCGCCGCTGCCCGGCCCCGGCCCCCGGTTGCAGAACGTCCTCGCCGACGGCCCGCTGGAGGTCGGCATGCACGACGGGTTCGAGTTCTGGCTCGACCCGGGGGCCGGCGACGACCCGAACGTGCAGGCGTCCCTGGAGCGGGCGAACGCCGCGATCTACCCCACCGTACGGCTCGCCGCCGCCCGGGCCGCGTACTGGTGCCAGGTGCCGGAGAAGGCCCACGTGCGCTGGGTGCTGCCCGACGACGAGGACGCCGCGCTGGACGCGCTGTCCCGGCTGAGCGTCGCCGGCACGCTGGTGCTCGGCGAGAACACCCGCTTCGCGGGCATGTTCCGGGCCCACGGCCGGCTGGTGCCCGTCTGGGACCTGCCGGAGGACGTCCCGGCCGCCGACTGGGAGCAGCCGGTCGCCGACTTCGCCAAGCGCTACGCGGAGGCGCTCGCCGAGCCCACCCCCCTGGACGCCGCCGGCCGGCGGGCCCGCCACGGCCTGCTCGGCCGCCAACTCACCCTGCGCTGAGCCGGACGCCCCGCTCACCCTCCGCCCTCACATCGCAGCCGCCTCGCGCGGCGGCTGCGATGTGAGAATGGGACCTCCTGGACCGGACACGTCAGGAAGGGGCCCTTCCTTCCCCCGGTGCGCCCAGCGGCTCGCGGACCAGCGGGCAGGACATGCAGCGTGGTCCGCCCCGGCCCGAGCCCAGCTCTGAGCTGGCGATCGGAATCACCTCGATGCCGGCCCGCTCCAGCTGCGCGTTGGTCTCCGTGTTGCGCTCGTAGCCCACGCAGAGCCGGGGCGCGATGGCCAGGGTGTTGTTGCCGTCGTCCCACTGCTCGCGTTCCGCGGTCACCGGGTCCAGGCCGGTGTCGATGACCCGGAGCTGGGGCAGGTCCATCGCGTCGGCGGCGGCCCGCAGGAACGGCGCCGGGCCGTCCACCCGCGGGTCCTCACCGTCCGCCCCGGCGATCACCGTGTACGCCGACAGCGTGTGGGCGATGTTCGGGTACATCAGCACGGCGTCGACGTCCACCATCGTGCAGACGGTGTCGAGGTGCATGGTCGCCCGTTCCTGGGCGATCGGGACGACGAGGATGGTGTGCGCGAGCCCGGCGGCGAAGACCTGCCGGGCGAGGCGTTCCGCGCCGGCGGGCGTGGTCCGCTCGCCCACCCCCACGGCCAGCACCCCCGGCGCGAGCAGCAGCACGTCGCCGCCCTCCAGGTGCTCCAGGCCGGGCTGGTAGACGAGCTCGGTGCCGGCGAAGCGCGGATGGTGCCGGTAGATGGCGTCGGTCAGCGTGGTCTCCCGTCGCCGCGCCGGCATCGCCAGGCTGGTCACCCCGACCCGGTCGCCGACCCAGAACGAGGAGTCCCGGGTGAACAGCAGGTTGGGCAGCGGGTCGATGACGAAGTCGTGCCGGTCCATCAGGGTGTAGACGAGGCCGCCCGGGCGCTCCCGGCTGACCCGGAGCTCCTCGTGGGCCAGCCCGGCGATGAGCACGTCGGCGAGCGCGACGGGATCGAGGTACGCGAGGTGGTCGGCGACCCGGGCGCGCAGCGAGTCGCCGAGCCTGGGCGAACGGAGCACCTCCCCGGTGAGCTCGGCCCGCGCGTCGGCGACGGCGAGCGTCTCGGCGAGGAGGGTGGCAAGGTAGAGCACCTCGACGCCGCGCTCGCGCAGGGCGGCGGCGAAGGCGTCGTGCTCCTCCTGGGCCCGTCCGACCCATGGGATGGCGTCGAAGAGGAGCGAGTCGTTGTTCCGGGGGGTGAGCCGGGCCAACTCAGGACCGGGGCGGTGCAGCAGCACCGTCCCGAGCCGACCGACTTCGCTGTCCACGTAGTGGGTCACCCTCGCAGCGTAGGGCAGGGTTTGGCGGCATCCGATAAAACAGGGGTGGATGAATATGGCATTCATCCACACTCACTCCGGCGTTCCAACTTGCCGACACAGGGGACTGGCAACGTAGGGTAGTGAGGACATAACTTCGAGGGACCTTTTGCCGGAGGTCGCGATGACTGTCTTTCCCGCTCGTCAAGCCGTACCGTCCGCCCGGGCACTGCCGCCCGCGGCGGTGCCACACCCCCGCGTGGAGTCCCCGGGGGTGCTCGCACCCGTCCGTCCGTCCCCGTTGGAGTGGGCCCGCCGCCGCAGGGCGGAGCGGGGCGCCCGGCGGCTGGAGGCGGCCGGGGCACGGGCGCTCGGCCGGCTCGACCATCTCGGGCCCGCGTGGCACGTCATCGAGTGGCCCCGCACGGACGCCGCCGATCTCCTGCTCGACCACGAGCGCGACGAACGCGCCGGCTTCCTCGCCATCGGGCCGAGCGGGCTCTTCGCGGTCACCATCGCCGACCACGGCCGGGCCCGGGTGCTGGTGGCCGGCGACGTGGTCCAGATCAACGGCAAGCGCCCGCCCTACGTGGCCGAGGCCCGCCGCGACGCCAAGCGGGCCAGCAAGGCCCTCTCCGACGCCGTGGGACTGCCGATCCCGGTGACGCCGGTGCTGACCTTCGTCGGCTCCGGCGTCATCAGCGTCTACGGCCTGCCGAAGGACTGCCTCATGGCCACCCACCGCGAGCTGGACCGCCTGCTCGTCGCCGGGGGCAGCCGGATCAGTCCGGCCACGGCCGAGAAGCTCTCGCGGGTCGCGCAGCACCCGGAGACCTGGGTGAACGGCGCGTACCGGCCGGCCGCGGACTACCGGTGGTACGAGGGCGGCCGAACGGCCGCTGACAAGCCGGCCAACCGACGGTAACGTCACCGGCGACGCCACGCACCCGGGTGCCGGTCGGCACCCGTCGGTCGCGCCGTCGCCGGCCGTCTGGTCAGGGCATCCCTCACCCACCGGCGGCCCGGCGACCACGCGCGGTCGGCGTCACCCGCGACGACCGGCTAGCGTGGACGGACCGTCGGTGTACATAGGAGGCGCGGTGGCCCACGTCGAACTCTCGCTCTCTGACGTGTTCGTGCCGGCGGCGGGAACACCGACAGGGCAGGAGTTCGACAACCTCGGTCGGTGGTCGTCGACCGTCTCCCACGCCGACGAGCCGTGCCTGCTCATCGACGCCGGGACGAGGGTCGTCGCCGTCTCCGTCGCTGGCTGCGAGCTGCTCTTCCTGGGCGACCCGGAGGACGTGACCGGGCTGCCGCTGCTCGACGGCGGGCTACGGCTGCTCGACTTCACCGCCAACCGCTGCGAGCTGACCGAGCCCGAGATCGACAAGATCCCGCCGCTGCTGGCGCTCTCCTCCGGGCGCCTGGCCCGAGGGCTGCTCCGGGTCCAGGCCGCGTCGACCGACTCGCCGGACTCGACCGTCGACGCGATCTCCACCCCGGTGTTCACCAGCGGGACGGTCGCCGGTTCGCTCACGTTCTTCTCCCCGGTCTGACCAGCGGCGGGATGTGGCGTTCGCCGCACGCGGCGAATCTGGGGCGGGCCCGCACCGAGGCCGTAAGGTGCCCTCATGCTCGATATCGCTCTGCTGCCGGGGAAGTACGCCGTGTGCCGCCTGGCCGCCGGCTCCGCCCTGCCGCCCGAGTTGTCGGGCGGGTTGAGCAACGGCGACGTCGTCACGGTGAGCTGGACGGCCGACGGGATCTCGCTGATCTGCCCGGCCGACCGGGCGCCCGAGCAGGCCGTCGGCGAGACCGCCTGGCGCTGCCTGCGAGTCGCCGAACCGCTCGACCTGGCGGTCAGCGGCACCCTCGCCGCGCTGGTGGACCCTCTCGCCGCAGCCCGGGTCAGCGTGGTCGCCTTCTCCACCTACGACACCGACTACCTGCTGGTTCCCGCCGTGCGGCTCCGCGAGGCGACCGCCGCGCTGGAGCGTGCCGGCCATCGCGTCCTCGGCTGATCTTCACCCGCCCGCCGGTTCCTCCTAGGATGGGCTCGGCCTCCCGGCCGCAGTGACGCTCCCCGATGTCCCGAGGATCGGCCGTGCCGCCCACCCCCTCGCGCCCCGCCACGCCCGCCCGACCGCCCGGCCCCGCGGCCCGGCCCGGAGCGGTTCGCCCGTGCGCCCTGTCTGCTCCGCCCCTGCCGCCCGTACGGGCCTCGTCCCGCCCGGCCCCGCCGGCGTACGCCCGCCGCCTCGCAGCCGTCGTGCTGCTGGCCGCGCTGCCCCTCGCCGGCTGCGGCACCCCACCGGAGCTACGCCGCCCCGCCCCGACCACCGCCCCGACCCGCACCGTGCTCCCCGCCACGCCCAGCGCCGCGCTGACGCCCCCGCCCACCACCGGCCTGCCCGGCGCCGGAGGGAACACCCCCACGGTCGACCCCGGCCTGGTCGCGGTCCCGTGCCCGGACGGCCCCTCGGGAGCGCGGATCGTCGACCTGGTGCGGGGCCGGGGTGGCGTGCTGCCGAACGGCGTCCGGGTCCGGGTGCGGACCGGGCCGCTCTGCGCCGGCGAGTGGCACTACACGGTGCTCGACGTGACCGGGCACGAGACGCTCCAGGTGATCACCCAGGGCCGGCCGGGCGCCCCGCGACTGGTCACCGCCGGCACCGACGTCTGCACCGCCGAGGTCCGTGCCGCCGGGCCGCCCGGTATCCGGACGCGCGTCTGCGAGGGCGGGTCGCTCGGCGTACCGGGTGCGTAGGCTGTCGCCATGCCGGGAACACCGCCGACGCGCTTCGTCTATCTCGGGCCGGAGGGCACCTTCGCCGAGCAGGCGTTGAAGAGCATCCCCGCCGCCGAGCGGGGCAGCCGCACGCCGGCCCGCAGCGTCCCGGAGGCGCTGGAGGGCGTACGGACCGGGGAGGCCGACGCGGCCCTGGTGCCGCTGGAGAACTCGATCGGCGGCGCCGTCGGGGTGACCCTGGACGAGCTCGCCGAGGGCGAACCCCTGGTGATCACCCGCGAGGTGGTCCTGCCGGTCGAGTTCGTGCTCGCCGCGCGGCCTGGCACGACCCTCCCGCACGTGCGCAGCGTCGCCGCCCACCCGCAGGCGTCCACCCAGTGCCGGGGTTGGCTGCGCGCGCACCTGCCCGACGCCGTCGTGGTCGACGTGCTCTCCAACGGCGCCGCCGCCGCCGGAGCCGCCACCGGCGAGTACGACGCGGCGATCTGCGCCCCGATCGGGGCCGGGCGGCACCGGCTCGACGTGCTCGCCGACAAGATCGCCGACCACCCGGACGCGGTGACCCGCTTCGCGCTGGTGTCCCGCCCCGGGCCGCCCCCGCCGCCGACGGGCGACGACGTGACGTCCCTGGCGGTCTACATCGCGCACGACCGGGTGGGCGCGCTGCTGTCGGTGCTGATGGAGCTGGCCGTCCGCGGGGTCAACATGAGCCGGATCGAGTCCCGCCCGACGGGCGAGGCGCTCGGCCGCTACGTCTTCTTCCTCGACTGCGCCGGGCACGTGGCGGACGTACGCCTCGGCGAGGCGTTGCAGGGGCTGCGCCGGGTCTGCGCCGACGTGCGCTTCCTGGGCTCGTACCCCCGGCACCGGTTCCCCGGGACGGGCGACCGCCCGATCCCGGCCCCCGCCGGCCTCTCGGACGCCGACTACGCCGACGCGGCCGCCTGGCTGGCCCGCCTGCGCGCCGGCGACCTCGGCTGACGGCAGGCCCGGAGCCGACTGCGGGCCCCGCAACGGCACCGCCCCCGACCGGCGTCGGATCCGGCGGGGCCGGTCGACGCGGGCGGGGGCGGTGCGAGGTGGTGCGGGGCGTGAATCAGCTGAGCAGGCCGCCGAGGAGACCGCCCTGCTGCTCCTGGGAGCCGCTGCCCATGACGGGCGGCTCCTCGGAGGGCTGGACGACGACGAAGCCCTGGCCGGCGAAGCTCATCGTGAACGCCTCGCCGGTGCTCCGGCCCAGCAGCGTGCCGAGGCCGAGCTGCTCGGCACGGTGGTAGCCGGTCTGGAGGTTGGCCGACCAGCAGACCGCCGCCTGCGGGTCGACGTAGGTGGGGGCGTCGACGCTGAGCACCACCGGAGTGCCCTTGGTGGTGATGGCGATCCGGCCGTAACCGCTGAAGACGCAGTTGAACAGGCCCGACGAGGACGCCATGCCGGCCCCGCCGACCATCCGGATGTCGTACTGCAGGGTGGAGTCGAAGGCCAGCACGCTGGAGCCGTTGATGGAGAGCGCGTCGCCGGGCTCCAGGTCGATGATGTGCACGTCCTTGGCGAAGTCGGCGAGGAAGACGTCACCCCGGCCCGAGACCTTCATCAGCGGGACGCCCTCGCCGGTCAGCTTCTGCTTGAGGAACTTGCCGAGCCCGCCGGAGCCGAGCGCCTGGAACTGCACCTGCCCCTGGTAGGCGACCATCGACCCGACCCGGGCCATCATCTCGCCGTTGAGTTCGACCTTCAACATCTTGGAGTTCTGCAGCCGCATGCCGGGCTGCGCGGACTCCTTCTCAAGGTTCTCCGCCGAGAACAGCTCGCTGCGCATTGGAAGTGCCTCCTGAGTTCGCGGTACCTGGACCGACGGTAGGCGACCGGGGCAACCGCCGCCCGCTAGCCCCAGCCCAGCTCGTGCAGGCGGGCGTCGTCGATGCCGAAGTGGTGGGCGATCTCGTGCACCACCGTCACCGCCACCTCGTCGACGACGTCCTCGTCGTCGTCGCAGATGCGCAGGATGGGATTGCGGTAGATCAGGATGCGGTCCGGCAGCACGCCGGCGTAGTCCCAGCCGCGGTCGGTGAGGGCGTGCCCCTCGTAGAGGCCGAGCAGGTCCTCGCCGGGGGGCGGGTCGTCCTCCACCAGGATCACGACGTTGCTCATCAGGGCGAGGAGTTCCTCGGGCACCTCGTCGAGCGCGTCGCCGACCAGCTCCTCGAAGCGCTCGCGACTCATCTCCACCGGCACCCCGCCCATTCTGCCCGACGACACGGCCCGCCCGCGCCGGTCGGGCCGCCGGTCCGGCTCGGCGGGCCGCCACGGGGAGCGTGATCCCCGTGGCGGTCGACGCCGACGACGGGGACGGTCAGGAGGCGAGGCGCGCGGTCAGGCTGATCTGGGCGCCCGGGGCGAGCAGGCGGGAGATCGGGCAGTTCTCCTTGGCGGTCTCCGCGAGCTTGGTGAACTGCGCCTCGTCGATGCCGGGCACCTGGCCGACGGTGTCCAGCTCGATCCGGGTCACCGCCATCCCGGCGTCGGTCTTGTCGAGGTGGACCTTGGCGGTGGTCTCCACGGAGGTGGGCGGCGAGCCGGCCTCGGCGAGTGCCTTGGAGAACGCCATCGAGAAGCAGCCGGCGTGGGCCGCGCCGATCAGCTCCTCGGGGTTGGTGCCCTCACCCTCCTCGAAACGGGACTTGAAGGAGTAGTTCCCCTCCAGCCCGCCCTTGCCGGTGCGGATCGTGCCGGACCCCTCGGTGAGGTTGCCCTGCCATTGTGCGGAAGCGGTACGGATAGGCATGCACCCGACGCTAGCCCAACGGGCACCCTCCGGCGACCGTTCACGCTCCGCGTCACCGGGTGCGTACTGTGTCATGATTCGGGGCAGGCCCGCGAACGCGGAAGGGTGGCCGATGTCCCAGAGTTCCCCCATTCCCCGGCAGGAACACCGGTCCGACGGTGCCGCCGTCCTGGAGTGGGGCACCGCGCAGCCGGACAGGCCGGGGCGGTTCGGGCGTACGTTCTCCGGGCTGCGCCGGGACCCCCGGCTCCCCGTGCTGCTCGCGGCGCTCGGCGCGGTGGCCGCCCTCGCCTCGATGCTCGGCGAGTGGCAGGTGATGACCATCCCCAACGGCGGCCCGCAGGGCAACACGCCGCTGCGGGTGCCGGGCGGGGTGTCCGACGTCGGCGGGTTCGGGGTGGGCTACCTGGTCGGGCTGTTCGCCCTGGTCTGCGCGGTGGTGCTCGCGCTGCGCGGCACTCCCGCGGTGCGTCCGAACGCCCGGCTCGCCGGGCTGGCCGTGGCCGGGGCGCTGCTGGGGCTGCTGGTCGCGGCCACCGCCTCGCTCGACGAGGCCGCCCAACGCGTCTTCTTCTACTCGACGGACGACGGGTTCCAGGTCGAGTACGGCCGGGGCCTGGTGACGGCGTTCCTGGCCTGTGCGCTCTTCGCGGCGGCGCTGAAGCTGGCCCCGGCCGGCACGGCCCGGCTCGCCGGGAAGGCCGCCGGCGGGACCGAGGCGGACGGCGGAGCCGAAGCGGACGGCGGGACCGAGGCCGGCGGCGGAGCCGGGGCCGACGGCGGAGCCGGGACGGAGCCGGTGGGCTGGCGCCGCCGCAGGTCGCGGGACCTCACGGACGACGGGCCGCCCGCGCCGGCCGACCTCACCGTCGGGCCGGCCGCCCCCTTCGCCCGCCCCGAACTCCCGGACTGACCGCTCTTGGGGCCAGTTCGCCGACGACCAGGGTGACGAACGTCAGCCCGCCGGCTCGACGAGGACGACCTCGGCACCTCCCGTGCCCGATCGCCGGGGCTCCCGGCGTCCCTCAGGGGGCCACCCAGCGGACCTCGCCGTCCGCTCGCTCGTCGGTGGCCCGCAGGCCGAGCCGCTCGGCCACCCGGGCGGAGGCCCGATGGTCGGGGTGCACGTGCGCGACCAGCGCCCGGATGTCGCGCTCCGCCAGCCAGCCGACCAGGCCGGCGGCGGCCTCGCCGGCGTAGCCGCGGCCCTGGTGCGGCGTCAGGACAACCCAGGCCAGCTCGGCGACCGGCCGGTCACCGTCGAGCCGCACGGTGGCCTGCACGGTGCCGACCGCTTCGCCGCTGTCCCGGTGCCGGACGACCCAGTTGAGCCAGCCCTCCCGGCCGTCCGGCGACCGCCCGACCGTCTGCCGGCGGTACCGCTCCCGGAGCTGCTCCGGGGTGGCCGGGCTGCCCCCGATGTACTCGTGCAGGGCCGGGTCGTCCAGGAGGGGGGCGAGTTCCTCGGCGTGGTCGACGCGGAGCGGCTCCAGCAGCAGCCGCTCGGTGTCGACGGCCTCCGCCACCGGCCAGTCGCGCTCTCCCACCCGTCCCACCCTACGGCCCGCGGCAGGGCCCCGGAGGGGGACACCGGCGGGCCGTCGACCGTTGGCACGGCATTCGCCGCAACGCCATGGTGGGGGCCCGTTGCGCGAGGTACGTTTGCTGCCCGCCGTCACTCAGGGTCGAGGCACCGAGGACCGAGACGGCTGGCTGCGACGGCGGCGGGCGAAGGAGGAACGATGACCCGCCCGGGCCTGCCCAAGCTGATCGCCACGGATCTCGACGGGACGCTCGTCCGCAGCGACGACACCGTCTCGGCGTACACGCACGCGGTGCTCGACCGGGTGCGGGCCGCCGGTATCCCGGTGGTCGGCGCTACCGGTCGCGGGCCCCGGCTGGCCGGAATGACCCGCAACGACATCCGGGCCGCGGACTTCCTGGTGATGGCCGGCGGCGGCCGGGTCGTCGACCAGAGCGACCCGGCCGGGCCGGTGGTGCTGCGCGACGAGCGCCTCTCCGCCGAGGTGCTGACCGCGCTGCTGGCCGACCTGGAGGCGGCCGTCGGGCCGCTGACCGTGATGGTCGAGGCGTCGGACGAGCACGGCGCCCCGCTCTGGGGCGACTACCACCCGAGCTGGCCCTACCAGCACGAGTTCGAGGCGCGCAGTCGCGACGAGTGCCTCTCGTGCGACGTGATCAAGGCGTTCGTCCGGACCGCCGACCACCACGTCGACGAACTGCTCGCGGTCGCCCGGCGGATCGTCGCGCCGGAGGTCGCCACGCTCACCCAGGCGGGGCTGGGCTTCGTCGAGATCTGCCCGCCGGGGGTCGACAAGTCAACCGGGCTGACCGTGGTGGCGCAGCGCCTCGGCGTCGACCCGGCCGACGTCCTGGTCTTCGGCGACATGCCCAACGACCTGCCGATGTTCGAGTGGGCCGGCTGGGCCCGGGTCGCGGTCTCCAACGCCCACCCGATGGTCCGCGCCGCCGCGGACGAGGTGACCCTGCGCAACGACGACGACGGGGTGGCGGTGTACCTCGATCGGCTACTGTCCCGCTGATGGGAGAGGCACCACGGCTGATCGCCACCGACATCGACGGCACCCTGCTCCGGGACGACCGCACGCTCAGCCCGCACACCGCCGACGTGCTGGCCCGGCTGTCCGCGCGGGGCACGCCCGTCGTGCTGGTCACCGGCCGCCCCATCCGCTGGCTGAAGATGGTGTACGAGCAGCTCGCCGAGCCGCTGCCGGCGATCTGCGCCAACGGCGCGGTGGTCTACGACCCGGTCGCCGACGAGGTGCAGCGGGCCGACCCGCTCGCCCCGGAACTGCTCGCCGAGGTGGCCCGGCGGCTGCGCGCCGAGGTGCCGGAGATCAGCTTCGCGGTGGAGATCGTCGACAGCCGGCAGATGCGGCACGAGGCGCACTACCCGCTGCGCTGGGACGCCGACCACGACGCGATCCGGGCGGTCGAGACCCCCGAGGAGCTGCTGGCGGCACCGGCGGTGAAGCTGTTGGCCCGGTCCGCCGAGCAGGACCCGGACGCGTTCGTCGCGCTGGTGGCCGCGGCCCTCGAAGGGCTGGCCGAGGCGACCCACTCGTCGTACTCGGGGCTGGTGGAGATCTCCGCCGCCGGCGTGACCAAGGCGGCCGGGCTGGCGTGGTACTGCGCGCGGCTCGGCATCGACGCCCGGGACGTGCTCGCCTTCGGCGACATGCCGAACGACGTGCCGATGCTGACCTGGGCCGGGCGGGGAGTGGCGGTGGCGAACGCGCACCGCGCCGTCCTGGAGATCGCCGACGAGGTCACGGCGGCGAACTCGGCGGACGGCGTGGCGGCGTACCTGGAGAAGGTCTTCGGGGTGGGGTGAGCGGCCGGCCGGCGTCCCCGGCCGGCCGCGCGGTCAGAGGTACTGGCCGGTGCTGTGCCCCTCGCCGCCCTGCGGCGGCTGGCCCATCCCCGGCATGCCCGGCAGCATTCCGGCGCCGGGGCCGCTGGGCAGCGCCTGCCGGCCGGAGCGCATCTGCTCCAGCTGCACCCGGGCGGCCATCTGCTGGGCGACCAGGGCCGCCTGGATGCCGTGGAACAGGCCCTCCAGCCAGCCGACGAGCTGGGCGTGCGCGATGCGCAGCTCGCCCTCGCTGGGCGCCTTCTCCTCGGTGAAGGGCAGCGAGATGCGTTCCAGCTCCTCGCGCAGCTCGGGGGCGAGCCCCTCCTTCAGCTCGACGATCGACCGCTGGTGGATCTCCCGCATCCGGTGCCGGCTGGCGTCGTCGAGCGGGGCGGCCTTGACCTCCTCGAGCAGCTGCTTGATCATGCTGCCGATCCGCATCACCTTGGCCGGCTGCTCGACCAGTCGGGTCGGGTCCTCGCCGTGTGCCTCGTCGGTCTGCACGGTGCCGACGGGCCGCCCGTCCGGGCCGACCACCACCACCGTTCCGGAGTGACCGGTGCCATCCTGGCCCGGCTCGTCGTTCTGTCCAGCGGAGTGCGCTTCGGTCATGGGACCCATCTTTACCCAGCCGCGAGCGCCCATGCGCCCGGGGACCGATCCCGGCGGCGGATCCGCGCGTGATCCGCGCTACGGTCGCGCCATGCCCGCCGACCCCCGCGACGTGCTCAGCCGCCCCGCTCCGGCCCCCGACGTCACCGTCTCCTACGGCGACCACCCGGACCAGCTCGCCGACCTGCGCGTCCCCGCCGGGTCGGGCCCGGCCCGGCAGCTGGTCGTCGTGGTGCACGGCGGCTTCTGGCGGGCCGGGTACGACCGGCGGCACACCGACCCGCTGGCCGCCGCGCTGGCCGAGCTGGGCCACCCGGTGGCGCAGGTGGAGTACCGCCGGACGGGGCAGCCGGGTGGCGGCTGGCCCGCGACGCTGACCGACGTGCTGGCCGGCGTGACGGAGCTGCCCCGGCTCGCGGCCGAGGCGCTGCCCGGCCGGGTCGCCGCCGGGCCGCCGCTGCTGGTGGGCCACTCGGCGGGGGGACACCTGGCGCTGTACGTGGCGGCGACCGCCCCGGACGCCGTCGGCGGCGTGCTGGCGCTGGCCCCGGTGTCGAACCTCGCGGAGGCGTACCGGCTGGATCTGGACGAGGGGGCGGTGGCCGCGCTGCTGGGCGGCGGCCCGGCGGACCACCCCGAGCGGTACGCCGCAGCGGATCCACGTTCATTGGTGCCCATTCCGACACGGACAGTAGTTGCGCATGGCTCACTCGATGAGCACGTCCCGGTCGGGATGAGTCGGGAGTTCGTCGCCGCCGGCCGGGCGGCGGGCGGCGACGTTCACCTCGTTGAGCTGCCGGAATGCGAGCATTTCGGGCTCATCGATCCGGAGTCCGCCGCATGGCCAGAGATCACGGCTGCTTTCCGATCGCTGCGGAAAGATCGCTAAGCATTGACGCAGCGTCGCTGACCGGGTAGAACGCCGAGGGGGCGTGATCCGCCCTGCAACGCTCCCCGGAAGGAACTCGGTGTCGCAGATGAACCGCAGGCGGGCCCTCCAACTGCTGGCCGCTCTCGGTACGGCCGGACTGGTCGCCGGGTGCGGCACCGACGACGCCGACGGCGAGGCGGGCACGGGAAGCCCGATCAAGATCGGCCTCGTGGCGCCGACCAGCGGCGGCCTCAAGGCGATCGGCGACGAGATCACCAACGGCTTCCAGCTCTTCCTCGATCTCAACGACAAGCTGCTGGGCGGGCACCCCACCACCCTGCTCACCGCCGACGAGGGCGAGAGCGTCAAGACCGGCAAGGCCGCCGTCGAGGGGCTGCTGAAGCAGGGCGTGCTCGCCCTCACCGGCGTGGTCGACGCGAACGTCATGTCCGGCATCCGGGACACCGTCGAACAGGCCCGGGTGCCCCTGATCGGTTCCAACGCCTCGCCGTCCAGCCTCCAGAGCGTCGTCTACATCTGGCGGACGTCGTACGTGCTCGACGAGGCCGGCCGGGCGCTGGGCCGCTACCTGCGCGAACAGCTGGAGCCGTCGGCGCGGTTGGCGATCATCGCGCCGGACAGCGTCGGCAGCCAGGACGTGGTGCGGGGCTTCCGGCAGGAGTTCGGCGAGTCCGACCCCCGGATCAAGGACGCGGTGGTCTCGACGGAGGTCTTCACCAACCCGTCGAAGTCCGCGTACCGGGCCGACATCCGCAAGGCGCTGGGCCGGAACCCGACGGCGGTGTTCTGCTTCTTCGCCGGGCCGGCCGCCGTCGAGTTCATCAAGCAGTTGCGCATCGAGGGGTTCACCGGCAAGGTCTACGCCCCCGGCTTCCTGACCGAGGGCGCCGTGCTGAGCAGCGTCAAGGCCGAGGACGCGCTGGGCATCCAGACGGCGCTGAACTACTCGTCCGACCTGAACAACACGGCCAACCGCCGGTTCGCCTCGGCGTACCGCAAGAAGCACGGCACCTCGCCGACCACCTACGCGATGGCCTCGTACGACGCCGCGCAGGTGCTCGACCAGGCGATCCGGATCGCCGGCGGGTCACCCACCCCGCAGCAGGTCAACCTGGCCCTCGGCAAGATCGGCCAGATCGACAGTCCGCGCGGGCTGTGGCAGTTCAACCAGCCCCGTACGCCGCAGCAGCGGTGGTACCTGCGCGAGGTCCAGCTCGACGGCCAGGTGCTGTCCAACGTCCTGGTGACCGAGCTGGCCACGCTCGGCTGAACCACCACCCCGCCCCACCCCCACGCGTCCGGTGGCGGTGGGGCGGCGGAGCGGCGGGTCAGTGGCGGAGTTCGGCGATGCAGCACTTCACGCTGCCGCCGCCCTTCTTCAGCTCGGCCAGCTCGACCGGGACCGGGTGGTAGCCGGCCGCCTTCAGCTTCCCGGCCAGGCGGGTCGCCTCGCTGTTCAGCACGACGTTGAGCCCGTCGCTGACCAGGTTGAGGCCGAAGGCCAGGGCGTCCTCGGCGTCGGCGACCACCGCGTCGGGGAAGAGCTGCGTGAGCACCCGCTGGCTGGCGGCGGAGAAGGCGCCCGGGTAGTAGACGACGTTCTCGTCGTCGATCGAGGCGAGCGCGACGTCCAGGTGGTAGAAGCGCGGGTCGACCAGGCGCAGCGACACCACGGGCCGGCCGAGCGCCTCCTGCGCCTCGGCGTGCGCCGGCAGCTCGGTGCGGAAGCCGTGCCCGGCGAGGATCAGCCCGCCGTGTGCCTCCGGCAGGTACGCGAAGTCGCCCTCGCCCTCGTTGGTCTCGATCGGCGCGATGAACCGCCAGCCCTGCGACTCGTAGAACGCCCGGTGCGCGGCGGCCTCGGCGGCCCGCTGCTCGTGCTTGAACTGCGCGCCGTAGACCGTGCCGTCGACCACGAACGCCCCGTTGGCCGCGTAGACCATGTCGGGCAGGCCCCGTTCGGGGGTCAGCAGGTGCACCTCGTGGCCGAGACCGACCAGGCTCTCCCGCAGCCGGTCCCACTGCTTGACCGCAAGCTGCGAGTCGACCGGGGTGGTCACGTCCATCCACGGATTGATCGCGTACTCGACCGCGAAGTGCTCGGGCGAGCACATGAGATATGTCCGCTTTCGCGCGACTCGCTGCTGGTTCACGATGACCAAGGGTAGGTACCCTCGAACTTTGGTAACAGCCACAACCGTTGCTTCCCAGAGGCGGAACGTTGCAGATAGATGACGTGGACCAGCGGATCATTGCGTTGCTCGTCGCGGACGCCCGCGCCTCGTACGCCGACATCGGTCAGCGGGTGTCGCTCTCCGCTCCGGCGGTCAAACGGCGGGTGGACCGGCTGCGGGCGGCCGGCGTGATCCGGGGCTTCACCGCCGTCGTCGACCCCGCCGCCGTCGGCTGGACCACCGAGGCGTTCGTCGAGCTGTTCTGCGCCGGCCGGACCACCCCGGCCCAGATCGGGGTCGCCACCCGCCGGCACCCCGAGGTGGTCGGCGCGTACACCGTCTCGGGCGAGGCCGACGCGCTCGTACACCTGCGGGCCGCCGACATCGGGCACCTGGAGGCGGCGCTGGAACGGCTGCGGGCCGAGTCCTTCGTGACCTCGACCCGGAGCACCATCGTGCTCTCCCGGCTCGTGGACTCCCCCGGCGTCGGCCCCTCGCCCCGCTGACCGGGGCAGGCCCGGCGGGAAACGCGGCGCGGAAGGTCGGCGGAGGGCCGGAACCACCCGCCGGCCGGGCGCGTCGAACCGGCCATGACACGGGGAGCCCACATCTTCGCGGTCGGCACGCTGGCCGCGCTCACCCTGCTCGGCGGCAGCGCGATCCCGGCGGCGCCGCCCGACCCACCGGGCCCGAGGCAGCCGACGACCGCGCCCGTGCTGGTCTCCTACGACTCCTGCGCCCAGGCGCTGGGCGGGCTCCGTGCCGCCGCCGACGCGTCCGTGGGCCCGTGGGGCTTCGGCAACGGCTGGCGCACCGGGGCCGCCTTCGGCGACGTGGCCAAGGACGCGTCCGGGTCCCGGGCGTCAGCCCAGTCCGCCCAGCCCGCCCAGGAGCACTCCACGACCAACGTGCACGAGGCCGGCGCGGACGAACCCGACCTGGTCAAGACCGACGGGCGGCGGATCGTGACCGTCACCCGGGGCGTGCTGCGGGTGGTGGACCCGGCCGCCCGCCGGGAGACGGGCCGCCTCGACCTCACGCGGACGCTGCCGGAGCTGACGTGGGGTGAGCAGGCGACCCTGCTGTTGCACGGCGACCGGGCGCTGGTGCTGACCCAGATCGGCGCGGAACTCCAGTCGACGACCCGCGCCGCGCGGGCCCGCACCGCGCCGCGCCTGATCCTGGTCGACCTCGCGGGCACGCCGCGGGTGCTCGGCACCTACCGGATGGACGGCAGCCTCGTCGACGCCCGGCAGACCGGGGCCACCGCCCGGGTCGTGGTCCGCAGCCGCCCCCAACTGGTCTTCCCGTACGCCGAACGGGGCACCGACGCGACGCGGACCGCCGCCAACCGCGCGGTGATCGCCGCCGCCGGAGTGGAGGCGTGGCTGCCGGCGTACGAGTGGACGGCCGGGGCGGAACGGCACACCGGCCGGGTCGGCTGCGACCGGTTGAGCCGGCCGCCCGCCTGGTCCGGCACGTCGATGCTGACCGTGCTGAGCTTCGACCTCGCCGGCGACCGTCTCGGCGACGGCGACCCGGTCAGCGTCGCCGCCGACGCCACCACCGTCTACGGCACCGGGAGCAGTCTCTACCTCGCCGGGGAACGGCCGGTGCCGCCCAGGCCCGGCTCGTTCCGTGGGGACGTCCGGCGGCCGGGCCCGCAGGTCACCGAGATCCACCGGTTCGACACCGGCGCGCCCGGTCGTCCCCGCTACGTGGCCTCCGGTTCGGTGCCCGGGTCGCTCATCAACCAGTACGCCCTCTCCGAGTGGCAGGGGCACCTGCGGGTGGCCACCACCACGGGCGACGCCTGGGGCACCCGGCCGAACTCGGAGTCCGCCGTCCACGTGCTGCGTCCCGACGGGCACACGCTGGTCCGGACGGGCGCGGTCACCGGCCTCGGCCCGGGCGAGCGGATCTACTCCGTGCGCTTCCTCGGCGGCTCCGCGTACGTGGTCACGTTCCGGCTCACCGATCCGCTCTACGCGGTCGACCTGACCGACCCGGCCGCGCCCCGGGTCACCGGGGAACTGAAGATCACCGGCTACTCGGCGTACCTGCACCCGCTGCCGGAGGGCCGGCTGCTCGGGGTGGGCCAGGAGGCCGACCGGCGGGGACGGGCGCAGGGGCTCCAGGTCTCGCTGTTCGACGTACGCGACCCCGCCCGGCCGAGCCGGCTCGACCAGTGGCACGTGCCGAAGGCGTACTCCGCGCTGGAGCACGACACGCACGCCTTCCTGCATCACCCGGAGACGGGCCTGGTCGCCCTGCCGGTCGGCGACGACGTACGCCTGCTGCGGGTGTCCGGGACCGACATCGGCGAGGTCGGCACGGTCTCCCACACCGGCCCGGCGGGCCCGGTCCTGCGGTCGCTGCTGGTCGGGGACGTGCTCTGGACCGTCTCCGCCGCCGGCCTGCGGGCCACCGATCCGACCACCGCCCGGAGCCTCGACTGGCTCCCCGTGACCTGATCCTCCCTCCCCGGCGGGTGGGGCCCGGTTTCTCGGGGTTTCCGGGCTCCACCCGCCACCACCGGTCCGTGCTCCACCTCGCCGCCTGCCGGTGGTGGGGTGTGGATCAGAGGTACATGCCGGTGCGGTGTTCCTCCTGGTCCCGCTTGACCGGCTTGTCGCCCTCGCCGAAGAACCGCTTCCCGCCGAACTCGCCGTGCAGGCGGTCGTCCAGCTCGTCCGCGAGCCCGGTCATCACCTGGACCGCGAGCATGAGGTGGGTGGCCTGGAAGTTGCGGCCGAAGACGGGGATGGACGCCCACACGGTGTCGTCGGCGCAGTAGAGCCGGCCGATGGGCATCCGGTTGGTCAGCTCGGAGAGCTTCACGTAGAGCCGCTCGGTCGGCTCGACCTCGGTCAGCACCGGGGAGAAGACGTCCACCAGCGGCGGGTTGTCGCGGACCCGGACGAAGACCATCGCCGAACCGGCGCGGATGTTGATGTCGCCGTCGGAGTCGACCTGCAACCGGTCCGGCTCCGACTTGAGCATGGTCGAGACGACCGTGCGGACCTGCTCGGCGAGCGCGGCCGTGTCGTGCTCGGGCGCCTGGGCGGCGGCAGCCGCCGCGAGCGCCTCGTCCAGGTCGGCCTCCACGTTGCGGTCGGGGCCGAACTCGCTGCGCGCGGTGCCCAGCGGCTCCACCGGCAGCGCTTCGCCCTCGGCGTCGTGGATGAGGTAGACGAGGAAGGCGGGGTGGGGGGCGCCGTAGACGTCGCGCAGCGTCCGGGTGAGCAGGGCGGCCAGCCGGGCGGCCTCGGCGGTGCCGCTGTCCAGCCCGAAGTGCTCGCCGGAGCCCGGCACCACGCCGGGCGGCGACCAGCCGAGCGCGATCATGTCCGCCACGGCGGCCCGGTCCAGCCGGTAGCCCTCCGGCAGGGTGGCGTTGCCGACCGCGCGGGCGGCCAGCCGGCCCTCCTCGCCGACGTCGATGCTGACCGAGTAGACCGCGTCGCCGGTGCCGGAGGCCGTCGGGTCGAGGGTCAGCTCCACGTGCGTGCCCGTGGGCAGCGCCGCCAACCGCTCGGCGAGTGCCCGGGCGAACTCGTGCCAGGCCTGGGTGACCTTGGCCCGCAGGTCGGCCGTGCTGGGCTCGTCGAGCAGGATCGGCTCGTGGTGCGCCGGCAGGGTGCCGGGCGAGTCGCCGCCCGGCGCCGAGGGGTGGTCCGCCGTCATGATCGCCTCCGTCCGTCACGGTCACCCTACCCACGGAACGGGGGAGGCGAATCAGCCCGACCGTGATCGGACAGCGGAGGTCAGGCGGGTGTCCCGCCCGGGCGTTCGGCGCCGAGCCCGACCGGCCAGTCCGCGGCAAGCGCGCTGAGCCGGGCCGCGGCGCCGGCCGGGTCCGCGCCCCGCCCGACCGCCAGCCCCAGCAGGTACGCGGTGACGGGCGCGCCCGGCCGCAGCACCTGGTGCGCCACGTCCTTGGCCAGGTCGAGCACGGCCGGCACCGGCACCTGGGCGGGATCCAGGTCCAGCTCGGCACAGGCCGCCGTCACCCAGTCGTCCATGACCGTCATCGCGCCCACTCCTCCGCCCGGCGTACGTCCTCGTCAGTGTCGCAGTCGAACCAGGGCGGCGGGCCGGCACCGGCCCACGGCACCTCGCGTACCCGCAGCGCGGCGAGCAGCGCCCTGATCGGCGCCCCCGCCAGCGACGCGGCGGACCCGTCGGGCTGCCCGCTGGCGCGCTCGGCGGCGAGGCGGTCCAGGGCGGCGCGCAGCGGGGCCACCCGCCACACGCCGCAGAGGGTCTGCCGCCGCCCGTCGCCGTCGACGTAGCAGGCGCCGTCGTGACCGGCGTCGAGGTGGCCGAGCAACTCCCCGACCGCCGCGCGGGTGAGCAGGGGCAGGTCGGCGGCGAGCAGGGCGACCACCGGCGTACCGGCGTCGAGCAGGGCCAGCCCGGCCGCGGCGGCGGCGACGGGGCCGCCGCCCGGCGGTTCCTCCCGGGTCACCCGCACCCCGGCGGGCACCGGTCCGGCCGGGCCGACCAGGATGCGCGGTGCGGCGTCGGCGACCGCGGCGAGCACCCGGTCCCGCATGGGCCGGCCGCCGACCGTCCGGGCGGGCTTGTCGACGCCCCCCATCCGGCGCGCGGCCCCACCCGCCAGCACCACCGCCGCGTACGCGTCCACCGGGCCACGGTATCCGCCCGACGCCTCGCCGGGAGATGCGAGGCAACGGGCGAGAGGTTGCCCGGCTCTCCCGTGTGGAGCGGCGGCCTACACAGAAGTGGGACGTGATCGTGGACGGCCGCCGGTGCAGCCTGGTCCTGTAACGCGGCCCTCCCGAGCGACGGGCTCGGCGAGGGACGGGGCACGGCAGATCTCGGGTCCGGTTCTGCCGTGCCCATCAGAGACGGCCCACGGGGGTGGCGACCGCCGGTCCCACCCCGATTCTCCAACCGGTACACCCTCGGCCCCTGACGGCCGAAGCGAAGAAAGGAGCAACGATGGCGAAGACTCCGCGCCGCCCGCGCGTCCGCAGCCTCATCGCGGTCGCAGCCGTGGCCGGCGGTACGGTGCTCGGCCTGGCCGCGCCCGCCCAGGCGGCCTACAACAGCCCGCTCTACTCCACGCTCAAGGCGTGCAACGCGGCCCGGCCGGCGTACGTCAGCTCGTGGACGTCGCCGGGGCCTTGCTACCCGATGTACAACTGGAACGGCACGAAGAAGATCGGCTACTCGTTCCTCGTGCAGACCCGGGGCTGACGTGCCGGTCCATCGGTCCTAGGCGGCGGGGTCCACCTCGAACGCCATCGCGATCCGCGTCAGTCCCGCCTTGTTCACCGCGCCCGTCTTCTGTCGCAGGCGATGTGTGTAGGTGTCGACCGTCGACTTGGACAGGCAGAGCCTGCGGGCGATCTGCTGGTGGGTGAGGCCCTCGGCGACGAGCCGCAACACGTCCCGTTCCCGGGCAGTCAGCATGGGCGGACCGCCGTCGCAGACATCGGCGACGGCGTCGGGCAGCAGGGCGACCCGCGCCGCGCCGTCGAGGTACAGGTCGCCCCGCCCGACGGCGTGGACCGCCCGCAGCAGGGTGGCCTCGTCGACGTCCCGCCCCAGGTAGGCGAGCGCGCCCGCGTCCAGGGCAGCCCGCACCCGTACCGCGTCCTGGCACGTGGCGAGGACGACGAACGCCGGCCCGTCGGGCCACCACGGGCCGGCGTTCGACTCCCCGCAGCGGTCGGCGACGACGACCTGCGGCGCGTCCCGCAGGGCGGCGACCGGCTCGACCGAGGGGAACACGCCGACCACGGTCACCCCTGGAGCCCGCCCGAGGGCGTCGGCGACCCCCCGAAAGGTCAGCGACCCGTCGTCCACGACAGCGACCCTGACGGTCATGGCCCACCCTCTCCGGACTTCCTCCTGCGGACGGTCACACCGTACGGCGGGCGGCGTACAGGTCGCGTACATCGCGGGTACGGACGGGTCGTCGCCGCGCGGTGTCCCGGCCCGGGGGTGCAGGATGGCGGGATGGGACGGGCGACTGACCGGCGCGGCGTGCTCCGCATCGACCTCGACGCGGCGACCGGCCGCACCTCGGTACGCCGGCAGGACAGCCTCGCCGTGGAGGAACCGCTGGAGATCCGGGTCGGTGCGGCCGGTCCCGGCCGGCGACGGCCGCTCGCGGTGACCATGCGTACGCCGGGCGACGACCTCGACCTGGCGATCGGCTTCCTGCTGACCGAGGGGCTGATCCGCTCCGCCGACGACGTACGCACCGCGCAGCTCTGCGCCGGCGCGGAGACACCCAACACGTACAACGTGGTGGACGTGGTGCTGGCGCCCGGTGTGCCCGAACCCGCCGTCGATCCGGCCCGGAACTTCTACACCACCAGCTCCTGCGGGGTGTGCGGCAAGGCGAGCATCGACGCCGTGCGTACCCGATCGGTCTTCGCGGTGGGCGACGACCCGCTGACCGTGCCGGCGGCGGTCCTGACCGCGCTGCCGGACCGGCTGCGCGCGGCTCAGCGCGGCTTCGACCGCACGGGCGGCCTGCACGCGGCGGGCCTGTTCACCGCCGACGGCGACCTGGTGGTGCTGCGCGAGGACGTGGGCCGGCACAACGCCGTCGACAAGGTCATCGGCTGGGCGGTCCGCGAGCGGCGGCTGCCGCTGGCCGGGCACGTCCTGCTGGTCTCCGGGCGGGCGAGCTTCGAGCTGACCCAGAAGGCGTGGATGGCGGGGGTGCCGCTGCTCGCGGCGGTCTCCGCGCCGAGCACCCTGGCGGTGGAGCTGGCCGAGGAGGCCGGGCTGACGCTGGTCGGCTTCCTGCGCGGCGAGGCGATGAACGTCTACGCCCGCCCCGACCGGATCACCACCTGATCCGTCGGCCTAGCCGAACAGCCCCAACCGGACCGCGGCGTCGCGGGCCACCAGGAAGCCGGCGATGCCGAGGATCCAGCCGAGCATGCTGCCCGAGGTTCGCATGATCCAGGCGTTGAGCCGGGCCAGCACCGGCTCGACCAGCCTCGGCAGCGCCATCCGGGCCGCCAGCAGCAGCACCGCCGGCAGGATCATGACCAGGCAGTAGCCGGCGAGCAGCCCCACCATCTCGGCCGCGCCGAGACCCGAGGTGGTCAGCAGGCCGACCGCGCCGAGGTACGGCAGCATCGTCGCCACCTCCGCGAGCGCGGCGAGCAGCGCCAGCCCCACCAGCCACCGCGCGGAGGAGTCGCCGGCGGTGGCCCGGTCCCGCCAGCGCAGCACCCCGCCGCTGCGCGGACGCCGCTTGCTGTCGTAGCGGAAGCTGAGCAGGAACAGCCCGACCCCGAGGACGAGCTGTGCCCAGAGCACCGGTCGGTTGTCCATCGCCCCGCCGAGGACGTCGGCCAGCCGGCTGCCGCCGAGGGCGAGCAGCAGCCCGACGCCGAAGTAGAAGACGGCGATCGTGCCGAGGTAGACGAGGATCCGTCGGGCGTTGACCGGCCCGGGAGCGAGCAGCAGCCAGACGGGGATGAAGAGCGTGCCGATGCTCGTGCTGTCGACCAGGGCCAGGCCGGCGAGCGTCAGCAGCAGTCCGACGCTCATGCGGTGCTTGCGGTGGGTTGGGGCACGGACCCATTCTGTGCCGGCGTCGATCCTGTCGACTCGCCCTACGGAACGAACGTCCACTACATCTTTCGACGGAGACCAGCATTGCCGGTGCCTGCCGTGCCGCTGTCTGCCGTGCCGCTGTCTGCCGTGCCGCTGTCTGCCGTGCCGCTGTCTGCCGTGCCGGTGCTTCCGATGGCGCGGTCAGCGCGGGCGGGCCCAGGCGGTGAAGCGGGCGGTCAGGCCGGCCGGCGTCGTGGCGTGGTCCAGCGCGGCGAGCTGTTCGCCCGCCTCGGCCTGAAGGGTCGCCAGGTGCATCAGCAGGGCCGGCCGGTCCGTCCGGTACTCGGCGAGCAGCCGCAGCTTCGCCGCCGAGCACGGCCAGGCGATGCCGCAGGCCGCGCAGCGCCAGGTGGGCCGGGTGGGCAGGTGGTCGCGGCGCCGGGTCACGCTGTGACCCGGCGGCGGGTCACGGGACGGCGGTGGGCCTGCGCCGACGAGGCCGGAGCTGCGGTACGCCAGCGGACCCCCTCGCACCACACGTAGAGCGAGCGCCGGTCCACGGCGTCGCCGCGCGCGCCCAGCTGGTAGACGTCGATCCAGCACCAACCGTGGTACGTGTGCCAGTCGGTCAGGACGCGAATCACGCGCACGGAGATCGGGCGGACGAACTGCGGGCTCGCGGACCGGGTCAGGTGCAGGACGTCACCCGACCTGATCTGCCGCAGCGCGGGCTTCGGGTCGGGCTTCGGGTCCGGCTGGCGCTCCGGCAAGGTCTTTCCCCTCGTCCGTCGGTGTGGAGGAGGGGGCCGCCACGGATGCTCGCCCGGCGGCGACCCCCTCGCGGCACGACCGGCGGGCCTCGGGATGCCTCCACCGGCTCGCGCCGTCCACTTGGCACCCTGCCGAGGGTTGCCAGCCGATCACACCGCGTAGCAGTCTGTACCGGGGATATTCAGGACGTTCAGGCGAGGAGCGGGGATGAACCGGGCGGTTCAGGTAGCGATGGCGAAGGCCGGCGAGACTGCGGAGAGCCTCGCAGCTCAGATCGGCGTCGATCCGAAGACGGCGGCACGCTGGGTGAGCCAGGGACGAATCCCGCAGACCCGTCACCGTGCCCGGGTCGCCGAGATCCTGAACAAGGACATAGAAGAGCTCTGGCCGGACGCACTGAAGCGAAGAGAGCCAGCGTGGTTCCAGCCATGGACGGACATCGAGCGCGAGGCAGCCGGCCTGCGCTGCTACGAATCCACTGTCATTCCCGGGCTACTTCAGACCGAGGAGTACGCCCGCGCGGTACTCGCCAGCGGCCCCCTCGTAGCCGACGCAGCCGGCTACGTCGAAACGCGGCTGCGACGGCAGGCTGCGGTATTCGAGCGGCCCCGCCCGCCCCTCTCAGTCTTCGTGATCGATGAGGCGGCGTTGCGGCGAGGCACGCCGGCAGTCATGGTGCCCCAGCTCGACCACTTGGCTGAGGTGGCCGCACGACCAAACGTCATGGTGCATGTCCTGCCGTTGAAGGCGGGCTTCCACCCGGGGCAGGCCGGACCGTTCGTCATCGCCACGACGAGCGACGGGGAGGACGTCGGCTACCTCGACGATCAGGCCACCGGCCGCATCACAAATGACGTTGCTCCGCTCTGGGCCGTGTGGGATACCGTGAGATCGCTCGCGCTTCCGCGAGACCAATCCATCGACTTCCTTGAGGCAAGATCATGGCTGACCTGATCGGCGCGCAGTGGCGCAAGAGCACCCGCAGCAGCTCGAACGGCGGCAACTGCGTCGAGGTCGCCGACAATCTTCCCGGCGTCGTCGGCGTCCGTGACTCGAAGGACCCGGCCGGCCCGGCACTCACCTTCACACCGGCGGCCTGGCGCGCGTTCGTCGCCGAGCTGGCCGAGCGGGCCTGAACACCCGGGACCCGGTCACGCCCTTCCCCCAGACCGGCTGACGCGGAGGACGCGAGCCCTCCTCCCGCCCCTCGCCAGGCCCCCGAACTCTTCCGCTGGAGACGGGAAAGCGACTGGGCCGCGGTCGGCTTCTCGGCCTGCCACAACGTCAGTCACGCCTACGGACCGCCAATCTCATGGGGACCGCGAAACAGGCGAGGCCGCACCGACGATGACCGCCCGGCAGTCCTCCCGTCGGATGGCGTATCCGCTACACATGGTGTGTGGACCACCTTCAAGGGCACCTCGGCACCTGCGCAAGCGGAGCCATGGCCGAGGGGATGCACACCCGACAGGCTGACCTGACGACGGATGCCATACGTGAGGGCCTTGGCAACGTGTTCTGGATCGGCGGTGGACCTGCGAGCGGTAAGTCGACGATCGCGCGTCGGCTCGCCAACCGGTACGGCTTGCATCTGTACGCCACCGACGATGTCATGGGTGACCACGCCGACCGTGTTACCGCCGAGGAAGCGCCTTGCCTGGACCGGTTCAAGGCGATGGACATGGACGAGCGCTGGCTCACCCGTTCCCCGGAGATCATGCTGGACACGTTCCACTGGTTCCACGGCGAGGCGTTCCACCTGATCGTGGACGACCTGCTGAGCCTGCCGGCAGGCACTCGCGTGGTGGCCGAGGGCTTCCGGCTCCTCCCGCACCTGGTCAAGCCACTGCTCGCCGAGGTCGATCGCGCGGTGTGGCTGCTGCCGACGGCGGACTTCCGCGACGCCGCCCTCGCCGAGCGAGGGTCGACCTGGCAGATCCCGGCGAAGACCAGTGATCCGGAACGGGCGAGGCAGAATCTGAGCGAACGCGACCGGTTGTTCACCGAGCGCCTGATCGTCGAGACCGACCGGCTCGGTGTGCGGGCGATACGGTTGGTCCCCGGGATGTGCGAAGACGAGGTCGCCGACCAGGTGGCCCGGCAGTTCGCCCTCTGAACGGCGTCGTCGCCGTCCCTGACTCGAAGGACCCGGCCGGTCCGGCGCTCGCCTTCACACCGGCGGCCTGGCGCGCGTTCGTCGCCGAACTGGCCGAGCGGGCCTGACGTCCGAAGCGCACGTCGGGCCCGGCGCGGGCGAGCAGGATCGCGGACACCCAGCCAAACCCGAGCGCCGCGCGGGAGACGGCTCGTGACCGCCAGCAGTCGAGCTGGCGCCTCGTCACGCAGCCTCGACCGGATGATTCGCGCCTCCTGCGGCGGTGACGGAGCCCGCCCGCGGGCAAACAGGTCGCGCGACGCTGTCGAGCTGAGTCGTCTGTGACATCAGGCGATGCCTGGTTCGCTGCGACACCAGATGGCGGTGAATCGTCTGCGACATCAGCTCGACAGTCCCACGCGAGCCGCAAGGGCCGCCCGATCCTGGCGGTGGACCGCATCGGCGCGCCGCCAGCTCCTCACCGGCGAGACGGAGACGCCCGGTCGGTGTTTGACTGCCCTGCATGGAGCTGAGCGTCGGCGAGCAGCAACTCCCCGCCACCCTGAACCTGCCGGCCGGGCCGGCCCGGGGCGCCCTCGCCGTGCTGCACGGCTCCCACGCCGACAACCGGTCGTACTTCCTCTATGAGCACCTGGCCCGGCTGCTGCCGCCTGCCGGCATCGCGGTGCTGCGCTACGACCGGCGCCCCCGGATCGACGGACGCGACGTGCCGATGAACGCCCAGGCCGACGACGCGGCGGCGGCCCTGGACGTGCTGCGCCGGCAGGTCGGTGATGTCCCGGTCGGACTGTGGGGGTTCAGCCAGGGGGCCTGGGCGGCGGCGCTGACCGCCAGCCGCCACCCGGTCGACCTCCTCGTGCTCGTCGGGTGCAGCGGGGTCAGCCCGGCCCGGCAGATGCGGTACGGCACCGCCGAGCAACTTCGCCGCCACGGGTACGGCGACGCCGACCTCGCCGAGTTGGACCGGCTGCGTGGGGTCACAGAGGCGTACCTTCGCGGCGGGCTGTCCCGGGCGGTCGCCCAGGCGGAGTTGGACGCCGCCGGCGAGCGGCCCTGGTTCCCGCTGGCGTTCCTGCCGCGCGAGGTGCCGGAGCCCGGCGCCTGGGCCGACATGGACTTCGATCCGGAACCGGTATTCGCGGCGCTGACCTGCCCGGTGCTGCTCTGCTACGGCGACACCGACGCCTGGATCCCGATCGAGGAGAGCCTGACGGTGTGGCGCCGGGCGGCCGTTGCGGCAGACCTGACCATCGCCCGGCTGGCCGGCTGGCCGGCTGCGACCATGCGCCCACCCTGCACGAGGCCGAGAACCTGGCCGGCATCAGCCCGCAGTACGCACAGATCCTGCTCGCCTGGCTGGACCGGCGGCTCCCCACAGTTCGATGACGTGGCGGCGTGGCACGCGTTCGTGGTCGAGTTGGCCGAGCGGGCCTGACCATCCGGGGCGCGCTCCGATGCCGGCGGGCCATGGAGGTGGAAGGCTTAGCTGGGCGAGGTGCGGCCTCTCTCAGTCGGGCGTACCGAACTGGAGCCAGACGCGGACCCCCTCGGTGACCTCGTCGCGTCCGCCGAGGGCGTCGCGCACCTCTGCGGCAAACGTGGCTCGTCCCTGCGTGGAAGGCAGCTGGTCGGCCGACAGGGCGGAGAAGACGCCGCCGACCATGTCATCGACGGTGAGCGGTGCGTCGTACCGCACCGACGACTCCGCGTACCGGTAGCCGGCGCGAACGAGGGCGTCCTGGTTGCGTAGGCGGCCGGCGTCGTCGGTTTGGCAGGCAGCTGTGACGGGGTGCCCGAGCAGCCGTTCCAGGCAATCGCGCAGTGCCCTGGACCAATCGGCGTCCTGGAGCCACAGCGGCGCTCCGTTGGTGACGACGGCGACGCCACCGCCGGGACGCAGCAGCGGCCGGGCGGCCCTGAACAGCGCGTCGCGGTCCATGAAGTGGATGGCGACGGCGGCGGTCAGCGCGCCGATCGTCCGTCCGCCGAGTAGCCGACCCAGTGCGGGCAGGTCGTTGTCAGTGCCGAGCATCCACAAGGCGTTGACCGTTGCGGCGTCGAGGGCGGCCTGGCGGGCCAGAACCAGCATGTCCGGCTCCGGGTCCACGCCGATGACGGTCCCGACCCGGGCGGCGAGCGGGAGGCTCAACTGGCCGGTGCCGCAGCCGAGGTCGACCACCGCGTCCTCGGCGCTGAGGCCGAACGCTCCCACGAGGGCATCGAGCACCTCGGGCGGGTAACCACGCCGGTGCCTCGCGTAGTACGTCGCCACCTCACCGCTGAAGCTCGCTCTCATCTCGACAGCCTGCCGGGGAAGCAGACCGGGAAGCGAGCGATTCTGCTCAGGGCATGGCCAGGGTGTCGCTGCTTGCGTCGGGCAGGGCGAGTCCCTGTGGCTGTGACGTACCGCCCACGGCGAGGGGCGAGCGGATCCGACAGCCGATACCTACAGTCGGGCCATGAGCACCGGCAGAGGCGTGCGGGCGGTCTACCCCGGCAGCTTCGATCCCTTCACTCCCGGGCATTTGGATGTGGTGGACCGGGCACGCCGCCTCTTCGACGAAGTGGTCGTGCTCGTCGCGGTCAACAGCCTCAAGAATCCGTGCACCGACGAAGAGGCGCGAGCGGCCGCTGTCCGGGCCATTCTGCCGGTCGAATGGACCTCCGTGAGCGTTGCGGCCTGGAGCGGGTTGACCTCCGACTACTGCCGTCGCCACGAAGCAGGGGTGATCGTCCGCGGCTTGCGGAACACCACCGACCTGCAGAGCGAGTACCGGCTCGCCGCGATGAACGAGTCGCTCGGTGTCCCCACGGTGTTCCTGCCTGCGCAGCCCGAACTGGCTGCGGTGTCCTCGACCGCGGTGCGCACGCTGGGAAAGTGACCTTCGTTCACGCAGCCGCGGACGGCTGGGCATCACGCGAGCGGCCGGCGCTGTCGCCCCGTGTCAGCTCGCCTGGTTCTGCTGCTCGGCCCATTCGGCGACCCGTCGCGCGCTCTCCTTCTCGGAGAGGTCCTCCACCCGGGTCATGACCGACCACCGTACGCCGAAGGGGTCCCTGATGCTGGCGAACCGGTCGCCGGACACGAACGTGGACGGCGCCTCACGGACGACGGCGCCGGCCGCCTCGGCCCGGGCGACGACGGCGTCCACGTCGGGGCAGTAGAGGCCCATCGAGTAGCAGTCCTGGTCCCCTTCGGGGGCCGCGACGAGCCCGTAGTCGGGCATCGGCTCGCCGAGTTGCAGCAGCCCGTGGCCGAAGTCGAGAACGGCGTGGGCCACGACCCCGCCCATCTCGGTCACGTCGACCACCCGGGCACCGAAGATCTCCCGGTAGAAGTCGATGGCGCCGCGGGCGTCGGGGATCGCCAGGAAGGGGGTCAGGCTGGTGGCGCCGTGCGGCGTACCGTTCGTGGTGTGCTCACCGTCGGCGGCTCGGGTCGTTGCAGTCATGTGACCGATCGTAGGAACGGCGGGCGTGGGCCGGCTTGAAGATTCGCGCCAGGTTCCCGACCCGGGTGGGGCGAGCCCACGGGGTGTCCTCTATCCGGCGCGGCTGCCCACGTTCGACCGGCTCCCGCCGCCGGACGCGGTGCGGCAGTTGGTGCGGTGGTTCTGGATCCCGGAGTGGCAGATCCAGCCGGGGCGGTCCTCCCGGCAGCACCTGATCGCCTTCCCCGCCTGCAACCTCGTCGTCGAACCGGACGCGGTCGGCATCTCCGGACCGACGACCGGCAGTTCGCACCGTGACCTCACCGGAACGGGCTGGGCCGTCGGCGCCCTGCTGCGGCCGGCGGCCGTACCCCACCTCGTCGCGGATCCGGCGGCCCTGCGGGACCGCTACGAGGCCGTGGACCTGCCCGACCTGCACGCGCGGGTGCACCGCGAGATGACCGGGCCGGGCGACCGGCGGGCCCGGCACCGCCGGGCCGTCGACGCCTTCGCGGGGTGGCTCAGCGAGGCGATCCCACCGCCGAACGACGAGGCGCTGCTGGCCAACGCCATGGCCGAGGCCATCGACACGGATCCGGCGATCCGGACGGTCGAGGATGCCGCCGTACGCGTACGACTGTCCACCCGCTCGTTGCAGCGGCTCGCGGGACGGTACGTCGGGCTGCCGCCGTCGACGATGATCCGCAGGCGTCGGCTACAGGAGGCGGCCGAACGCCTGCGTACCGACCCGGACACGACCCTGGCCGCGGTCGCGGCCGACCTCGGCTACAGCGATCACGCCCACCTCGCCAACGAGTTCCGGTCGGTGCTCGGCCTCTCCCTGAACAGTTACCGGCAGCGGGTCACGGGCGAGGAGGACGGGTCGTAGGTTCGCCGTAAACTCTCGCGGTATTCGCCCCTAAACTTCCGCGGTACACGTCCGTGGACCTTCGCGGTATTTCTGCCAACTGTGCTTGTTGGACGATCGAAGGCCATGGTCCACTACGCGCCATGCGCAGATTGTTGGCATCGATCTTCGTCCTCGTTTCGGGTGCCGCTGGCGTTGTCGCCGGGACGCCCACGGCTTCCGCCGCCTGCAGTTATCCGTGGTCCAATCCGAGCAATTGGACAGCCGTAACCGTCGGCGACGACGTCAACTATCGCAGCGGCCCGTGGCGTAGTTGCAGTTCGAACGGCACCTGGAACAGCGGATCTGACGTCTATCTGCACTGTTACCGAGTCGGTGAGAAGATCACCGCCCACGGGGTCACGAGCCCGCTCTGGTGGCACGTACGTAAGGCCGGCACCCAGCAGCAGGGCTACATCTCCGAATCCTTCCTGCGCAGCAACGGTTGGATCCTGCCGCACCCGCCCGCTTCCCACCAATGCTGACCTGATCCGCACGAGAGCACTCTGCGGTCGCCCAAGGGAGATCGCTCGATTCCCATGGAAAGGGAGCCCTGATGAAACCAGTACGACTACTGCTGGCAGTTGCCGTGGGGCTGGCCGTGTCGACGGCGGTCGTCGCCAGCCCGGCTGCCGCAGCCGACTGCGACATCCTGTTCGGCAAGTGCTGGACGCTGTACCACAGCGACGGGGATGTCGTCGGTGCGCACGCCGACGGATACACCACCACCCAGTGCGACGGCCTTGGTCGGGTGTGCGTGTTCGGCACCTTGGAGGACACCAAGAGCGATGGGAAGTCCGCCTGCCTGGAGTTCTTCGCGACCTACTCGGACGGCGGCACCCGCAGGGAGTACGACCGGGTGGGCGGCTACGGCAACAGCAAGAGCCTGGGCAGCGCCGGATATTACAGCTTTGCCAGCAACGTAAGCACGATCAAGGCCCGCGAGGGCATCACGAACAGCAGCGGGACGTGCGTCTACGCGTCCGGCTACAAGTCACTGGCCTTCTAGCCGGAAAGGCGATCAATGCGCATCACGGGCCGTAGGTTCACCATCTGTGCGGCGACGACCGCAGCCGTCCTCGCTTTCACGGCATCGCCGGCGTTGGCCGTCGCCAACTGGTCGCTCTACCACACCAACGGAGATGTGGCGGGGGCGCACGCGGCGGGGTCTGTCGGCGTCGAGGACGGACGCGTCATTCTGCGCGGCACGCTGGAGGACACCGCCGCCGACGGCTACTCGGCCTGCCTGCAGACCGAGGCCTACTACAGCTACTCCTCGAATCCGGGCCGCACCGAGATCGACTACATGAGCAAAGGAAGCGGCAAGAGCGCTCCGATCGGTGCGGGCCACTACAGTTTCGCCATCAACGTGACCAAGATCCGCGCCCGCGAGGGCCTGGGCAAGAACGGTTCCTGCTTCGCCTGGGCCACCGGGTGGACCACGATCTACGCGGGCTGAGCCGGGTCGCAACAGGACGTCGCCGGGCCTGACCTGCCGCAGGCTCGCCCGGCCAGCCACGTTGCGCCGACGCGTGTGGAGGTGGGGAAGGGGGCCGGCCGGCCCCCTTCCTGGCGGGGTTCTCCCCGGTCTTCCGGTCCGGGGGCGCCAGGGGAATCTCCCCGATGTCCCGACCGGCGCCGGGAGACAAGGCTCGATGTCATGAGAATCATGAACAGCCGGACCGCCCTCGTGGCGACGGCGCTCGCCACCGTGCTGACCGTCGTGGCCCCCGGCGCGGTCACCGCCGCATCCCCGGCCCGTTCCGCCGTCGACTGCCGCCCCGGCACCCTCGACCCCGGCCCACTCCGGCAGGCGATCGCCGGACTACCCAACTCCGACGCCACCAGCGCCCAGGTCCGGATCACCACCCCGGACGGCTGCTGGACCGGCGCCACCGGCGTCCGGGACCTGCGCAGTCAGGCCCCCGTGCCGCCGCACGCACGCTTCCGGATCGGCAGCGTCACCAAGGTCTTCACCGCCGCACTGGTGCTGCAACTGGTCGCCGAGGGCCGCATCGACCTGGCCGACCCGGTCCAGCGTCACCTGCCCGGGCTGCTGCCCGCCGACTACCCGACCGTCACCGTCCGTCAGCTGCTCGACCACACCAACGGCATCCCCAGCCCGACCATGCCGGACGGCATCGAGTGGCAGCTCGCCCACCGGTACGACCGGTGGACCCCGGAGCAGATCGTGCGACTCGGCCTGCGCAACCCCCGGAAGTTCGAGCCCGGGACGAAGCAGCACTACACCAACATGGGCTACATCGTCGCCGGCCTGCTGGTGGAGAAGGTCACCGGCCACCCGTACGCGCGGGAGCTGGACCGGCGGATCGCCCGCCCGCTCCATCTGCGGGACACGTACGCCCCCGGCGACGACCCGCGCATCCTCGGTCCGCACGCACGCGGGTACCAGGCCGTCGTACGCGACGGGGCCACCGAACTGGTGGACGCCACGACGTGGAGCCAGACCTTCACGCCGGCTTCCGGCAACGTCATCTCCAGCCTCGCCGACCTGGACACGTTCGTCGCCGCGCTCTTCGCCGGCCGGGTCGTGCCGCCGGCCCAGTTGGCCGAGATGTTCACCCTGCCCGCGGTCTCCGACGTCGCCGGTGGTCCGGCCCGGTACAGCGCCGGGCTCACCGCGTTCCCGCTGCCCGGAGGCGAAGTCCTGTGGATCAAGACGGGCTCCCGGTTCGGCTACCTGACCGGCGTGGCGGCCACCCGCGACGGCCGGTTCAGGATGCAGTACTCGATCACCGCGACCGACGCCAAGGGTGAGGAGCTCAGCCGTACGGCTCAGGCCGTCATCGGCGCCGCGCTCGGGATGCTCTGAGGGGGTCAGCGGGGGCCGCGTCGGCTGCGCCGGCGGCGTAGCACTCCGGGCGATCCCACCGCCGGCCAGCCGTCCAGCTCCGACGGCGGAACGCCCCGGCGCAGCAGGTCGTCGAGGAGCAGCGCCATCGAGTGGCCGGGATGCTCGGCCAGGGCCCGTTCCAGGGCCACGGCCGCCAGCGCGCCCTGCCCCGCCCGCCAGGCCGCGAACGCCAGCAGCGCGGCCGGCACGGCGATCAGCTCCGGCTCGGCCCGGCGCAGCACGTCGGTCCAGAGCGCGATGTCCTCGTCCCGCCCGTCGGTGCGCTCCCAGGCGTGGTCGCGGACGGGCACGTGGGTCAGCAGCACGCTCAGCCAGGCGACCTCGTCGTCGGTGAGCCGCTGACCCCGCCGGTGCCGACGCAGCGTGGTGCGTACCGCCGCCGCTCCCGCGGAGCGCAGCGTCCGCTCGCCGCGCGGGTCGGTCGCGGGCGCCCGGTCGAGCAGGTCCGCGAGGCGTCGCTCGGCGCGGGCGGTGGCCCGGCGTACGGCCGAACGGGCCTGACCGGTCACCGGGGCGACCTGCGCGACCAGGGCGGCCCGGTCGGGCAGGGCGACCTGGCCGGCGAAGACGGCCGCCGCGCTGACCTCGCTGGCGCCGACGTCGTAGGGGGTGCCGTCGGGCGGGCAGCACGCCGGCTCGGTGCAGAGGTACGACCAGTAGCGGCCCTCGGTGACGCGCAGGGCGTCGAGCACGGGGAGCCCGGCGGCGGTGAGCGCGGCGCGCACGGCGTCGACCGCCGGGGTGACCAGCGGCGCCGGGCCGTAGCCGAGGACCGTGGCGGTCTCGGCGTGCTGCCGGGCCACGACGCCGGCGAGGTGCCCGGCGGGGTCGCGCGGGTCGGCGAGGTCGGGCAGGTCCGCGCGGGCGGCGAAGGTGATCCGGCGGCCCCGCATCGCCACCACGACGACGCTGTCGGTCGGGTGGAAGCCGAGCAGGAAGGGCACGGCGGCGATCAGGTCGGCGGGGGAACGGACGGCGAGCCGGGGGCGGTCGGTCGGGGTCATGACTGGCAGCCTGCAACGCAGTCGGCACCGTCAGTGACCCCTGTGGATGACATGCGGGTTATCCACAGTCACGGAACGTGTTTCCCCAGCTCGGAGGCTTACGCCTCGACGCGGGCAGGGTGATCGGGCCGGGCCGCCACCAGGGATGCCAGCTCGCTGCGGGATCCGACGCCCAGCTTGGGATACGCCTTGTAGAGGTGGTAGCCGACCGTCCGGGGGCTGAGGAAGAGCTGCGCGCCGATCTCCCGGTTGCTCAGCCCGCGGGCCGCCAACTGCACCACCTGGTGTTCCTGCGGGGTCAACCGCTGCACGACGCCCGGGTCGGCGGCCCGCACGCTCTCCCCGGCGGCGCGCAGCTCGGCACGCGCCCGCGCGCTCCAGGGGTGGGCCTGGAGCCGGTCGAAGATCTCCAGCGCCGAGTGCAGCACGATCCGGGCCTCGCTGATCCGGCGTGCCCGGCGCAGCCACTCGCCGTACAGCAGCTCCGTGCGGGCCTGCTCGAACGGGGTGCCGCCCTCCCGGTGCAGGGCCACCGCCCGGGCGTACTGGCCGTCGGCGTTGCCGTCCAGCAGCGCCTGGCAGCGCAGTGCGACCGCCCCCGTCCACGGCTGCCGGACGCGCCCGGCCCATTCGGCGTACTGCCGGGCGGCGGCCAGCCCGTCCTCCCGCCGGTCCACCCGGATCGCGGCCTCCACCAGGTCGGGAAGGCTGGCCATCGCGCCGCCCCGGTGCCGCGCGCCCAGCAGGCCGGAGAGTCGGCCGAAGGCCGACTCGTACCGGCCGAGGCCCAGGTCGAGCAGGCTCAGCGCGCCGGCCGCGTGGACGTTGCCCGGCGTCACGCCCCGCGCGATCGGTGCCGCCGCAAGCTCGACGCACCGCTGTTCCTCACCCCGGATGGCGGCCAGGCCGGCGAGCACGGTGGTCAGGTAGACGGCGTGCCGGCGCTGCCCGGTGTCGGCGGCGATCCGCAGCCCCTCCGTCGCGTTGGCCTCCGCGTCGTCGTGCCGGCCCCGCATGAGCTGGGCGCGGGCGAGCAGCGGCAGCACCGAGGCCAGCAGGCCGGCGGCACCCTGCTGACGGGCCACGGCGGCCAGCCGCGCCGCGACGTCGTCCGCGCTCTCCAGGTCGGCCAGCATGATGTGCCACCACCCGATGTCGAGCAGTTCGAGGTGCCGGTCGCAGCCGGTCGTCTCCTCGACCAGGACCCGCAGCGGTGCGACGGCGGCGTCGGTGAGGGCGTTCTGCGCGGCGAACGCACGCGACAGCGCGGTGACCAGGTGGGCGCTGGGCACGCCGAGTTCCTCGGCCCGGGCGGCGGTGCGGTCCAGCGCGTCGAAGTCGCCCGCGTGGGCGGCCGCCCGGCCCGCGCGGAAGAGCAGGTGACCGGCCAGGCTCGGGTCGAGGGCGGCCACCGCCACGGCGGCCTCGGAGAGCAGGCGGTGGGCCTCCCTGGGACGGTCCACCGAGTCCAGCACCATGGCGCGGACCAGGGCGATGTCGGCCAGTCGCACGGGATCGGTGACGTGGTCGGCGGCCTGGTCGGCCAGCGTCGCGGCCCGGTCCAGCTGGCCGGTGTCGGCCGCCGCCTCCGCCGCGACGGTCAGCCGCCGCCCGCGCCGGGCCCGGTCCGCGGTGAGCCCGGCGGCCCGTTCGTACATCGCCGAGACCACGGCGCTTCCCCGCGCCGACCCGCTCCGCGCGGCGGTCTCCAGTGCGGCCGCCGCCTCCTCGTCCGGCCCGGTCGCCATCGCCGACCGGTGCCAGGCGTACGAGCAGACGTCGCCCCGGGCCGCGTAGACCGCCGCGAGCGCCTCGTGCGCCGCCATCCGGCTGCCGGCCTCCACGGTGTCCCGCAGTGCCGAGAACACCAGCGGGTGACGGAACACCAGCCGGCCGTCCACCAGCCGCACGAGCTGTGCCTGCTCGGCGGGGGCCAGGTCGTCCCGGGTGCAGCCGAGGCGCTCGGCGGCCGGGAACACCACGGAGGCGTCGGCGGAGGACGCGTCGGCGGCGACGCCGAGCAGCCGCCGGGTCGCCTCGGGCAGCCGCCGCACCCGCTCGGCGAAGACCTCGTGGAGTCGCTGGTAGCGCGAGGACGGCAGCCGGCGCGGCATGCCGTCGACCGGCAACTCCAGCAGGGCGAGCGGATTGCCCTGCGCCTCGGTGAGCAGATCGGGCCGGAGGTGGCCGGGTACCGGCTCCGACCGCTGCGCCAGCACCTCGGCGGCGGCCGACTCGCCCAACGGCCCGACCGGCAGCTCCGGCAGACCGGCCGGGTCGAACGGGGACACCTCGTCGGTGCGGACCGCGACGATCACCGCGACCGGCTCGGCGTCGAGCCGTCGGACGGCGAAGAGCAGCGCCTGCGCCGAGGCCGGGTCGAGCCAGTGCGCGTCGTCGACCAGGCAGAGCAGCGGGCGTTCCTCGGCCAGCTCGGCCAGCAGGGTCAGCACGGCCAGCCCGACCAGGTAGCGGTCGACGTCGCCGCCGGCCTCCTGACCGAGCGCCACCCGCAACGCCCGGGCCTGCGGGGCGGGCAGGGCGTCGATCCGGTCGATCTCGCGGCCCAGGAGCAGGTGCAGCCCGGCGAACGGGAAGCCCGCCTCCGACTCGATGCCGTCGGTGCGCAGCACCCGCATGTCGTCGGCGCGGTCCGCGGCGTCGCCGAGCAGCGCAGACTTGCCGATGCCGGCCTCGCCCCGCAGGACGAGCACACCGCTGCGCCCGGCCCGCGCCTGCCGGAGCAGGGCGTCGATCCGGGCGGTCTCCTCGCTTCGGCCGTGTAGCACGGGGGTCAACGCTACGCGGCCACCGGGCCCGTCGACACGTACCGCGCGCTGTCCGGCAACGCTCTCCCGCGCGGACCTCAGGCCGCGTACGGGACGCGCTGGCGGGCCTCCCGCAGTGCCCGCCCCCACCAGCCGAGCTGGTCCAGGACGGTCTTGGCGGCGTTGTCGCAGCCCTGCGGTTCCACCGGCGCCCCCGCCTCGTCGAACCTGTCCCAGCAGCCGTGGAAGCTGACGGTGTCCCGCACCGTCGTCGCGTGCACCTCGGCGAAGACCGGGCGCAGATGCTCCACCGCGCGCAGCCCGCCGGAGACCCCGCCGTAGGAGACGAAGCCGACGGGCTTGGCGCGCCACTCGTCGCGGTACCAGTCGATCGCGGTCTTGATCGAGGCCGGGTAGCTGTGGTTGTACTCGGGTGTCACCACCACGAAGGCGTCGGCGGCGGCCAGCCGTGGCGCGAGCGCGTCCACCGCCGCCGGCTGCGGGGCGCCGAACGCGGTGAGCGTCGGCGGCAGGTCGACCTCGGCCAGGTCGACCACGTCGATCTCGAAGCCGTCGTGCCGGCGCGCCCGGTCGACGAACCAGTCGGCCACGACCGGGCCGAACCGGCCCGCCCGGGTGCTGCCGACGATGACGGCGAGCCGCAGCTTCTGCGTGGTCATGGTGCTCTCCCAGTGCGTTCGGGGTGGGTGTGCCGACCACGCTAGGCAGCCGGCGGGGCCCCGCCATCTGTCAACTGACCGGTCGACCGGCCCGGCCCGGCCCCGGTGGCCGGTACGGTCGTTCGACAGATGCCCGACGAGGGTTCGCGTCCCTACCGTCGGTGCCCATGACCACCGCACCCGCACCGCAGTCGTCGGCTCCGGCCGTCCGCACCCGCTGGGCCCCGGTCGTGGCGGTCGCCCTCGCCATGCTCGTGGCGACCTCCGAGATGAGCATGGCCGGCGTCGTACTGCCCTCGATCGGCGCCGACCTGGGCGCCGACCCGGCCGCCACGACCTGGGTGCTGCTCGCGTACGCGCTGCCGATGGCCGCTATCGCCATCCCGGCCGGCCGCTGGGCCGACCGGGCGGATCCCCGGCTGATCCTCGCCGTGTCCATGGCCGGTGTCGGGGTCACCAGCGTGCTCGCCGCCCTCGCCCCGGCGCTGTGGGTGCTGCTGGCCGTACGGCTGCTCCAGGGCGTCGCGGGCGGGCTCACCCTGGCGGTCTACCTGCCGGTCATCGCCGCGACCGTGCGGGCGGACCAGCGGGCCCGCGTGATCGGCGCGGTGGTGACGATCATGACCGTCGGCGGGATGGCCGGCACCTCGTCAGGCGGGCTGGTCGCCGGCGCCGTCGGTTGGCGCGCGGTGTTCCTGCTGAAGCTGCCTCTCGTCGCGGTCGCGCTCTGGCTGGGCCTGCGGGCGTTGCCCCGCGACGGCCGGGGGCTGCCCGCCCCGGGGCTGCCGCTGCTGCGCGAGGCGGTGCTGCTGGGCGGCACGGTCGCCGCGGTGCTCGTCGCCGTCGACGAGATCACGGCCCGGCCGGTGCTGGCCGCCGGGCTCGGCGCGCTGTCCGTGGGACTCGGCCTGACCTGGGCGCGGTTGCCCGCCTCACGGCCGGTCGTCGCGCTGGTCCGCGCCCGCCGTTTCGGGTTCACCACCCTCGGGCTGTTCCTGGTGTGCTTCAACGTCGCGGTGACGGTCTTCCTGCTGCCGTACTTCGTCGCCGACGTGCTGCACGAGGGCCCCGAGGTGGCCGGGATGCTGCTGCTGGTCCAGATCGGCGCCATGACGGTCACCTCGCCCGTCGCCGGCTGGCTCGCCGACCGGGTCGGCGCGCTGCCGACGGCGGCGACGGGCGCCGGGCTGACCGCCGGGGCCACGCTGCTGCCGGTCACCCTCTCCGCCGACGCCGGGCTGGTGCACCTCGGCTGGCAGGTCGCGCTGATCGGCGTCGGATTCGGCCTGTTCAACACCCCGGTCATCGCGGCGGTCATGGCGACGGCGCCCACCGGCTCGACCGGTGCCGCCGGCGGCGTCGGCGGCACCGTCCGGATGATCGCAACGACGCTCGCGCCGGCGGTCGCCGCGCTGTGCTGGACCGTCGCCGGGGGCGGGCTGGCCGGCTTCCGTACCGCCCTGGTGGTGCTCACGGCGATCCAGGCCGCCGGGGTGCTGGCGCTGCTGGCCGCCCGGGGGCGGCGCACCGCCCCCGGGCCCGCCCGCGCCGACGACTGAGGTCGCGCGATCCGGGGATGGGCGCCGACATGTGGTGACGGCGGTGCCACGCGACCGGGCGCAGCCGGCGGGCTGAGCCGCCGACACTGTGCGGCCGGCACCCGTACGGCCGGCGGGAGGGGTTACCTTGCGCAGATGGATCTGGCGTACCTGCGGGCGCACCCGGAGCACCTGCCGACCTTCCTGACCCACCAGCGGATCCGGGAGACGCCGGTCGCCGGCGGCGACATCTGTGCCGCGTCCCGGCTGACGCTGGACGACGGGCACTCGGTGTTCGCCAAGACCTGGCCGGAGGCCGCCGGAAGGCCCGCGCCGGAGGGCTTCTTCGCCGCCGAGGCGGCCGGCCTGCGCTGGCTGCGCGAGGCCGGGACGGTCGCCGTACCGGAGGTGGTGGTGGCGCTGCCCGGGCTGCTGGCGCTGGAGTGGATCGAGCCCGGCGAGCCGACGCCCGAGGTGGCCGAGCGGTTCGGTCGGGAGCTGGCCGGGCTGCACCGGGCCGGGGCGTCGGCCTTCGGGGCCGGGTGGAACGGCTTCATCGGGGCGCTCCCGGCGGACAACACGCCCGATGACGGCCCCTGGTCGGGTTGGTTCGCGCGGGCCCGGCTCGTCCCGTACCTCCGGATGTCGGTCGACGGCGGCGCGCTCACCGGCGCCGAGGCCGGTCTGGTCGAGCAGGTCGTCGAGCGGATCGGCGAGTTCGGCGGTGACGAGCCGCCGGCCCGGATCCACGGGGACCTCTGGCCGGGCAACGTGCTCTGGGGCGCGGACGACCGGGTCTGGCTGGTCGACCCGGCGGCGCACGGCGGTCACCGCGAGACCGATCTGGCGCAGTTGGCCCTCTTCGGCGGCGCGCCGCACCTCGACCGGATCCTCGCCGCGTACGCGGAGCAGTGGCCGTTGGCCGACGGGTGGCGGGAGCGGGTGCCGCTGCACCAGCTCCATCTGATGCTGGTGCACACCGCACTGTTCGGCGCGGCGTATCGGGATGCGGTCGCCCGTACCGCCCGGTCGGCCCTGGCCGGGCTCGGGCGCGCTACCGTCGACGGGTGACCGCCGCCCCGCCGACCGACGGCGCCCTCGCCGACCGGTACGGCCGCGTCGCCCGGGACCTGCGGGTCTCCCTCACCGACAAGTGCAACCTGCGCTGCACCTACTGCATGCCGGCCGAAGGGCTGGCCTGGCTGCCCGGCCCGCAACTGCTCGACGACGACGAGATCGTCCGGCTGGTCGGGGTCGCGGTGCGCCTGCTCGGCGTGACCGAGGTCCGGTTCACCGGCGGGGAGCCGCTGATCCGGCCCGGCCTGGCCGACATCGTGGCCGCCGTGGCGGCGCTGGAGCCGCGCCCCCGCATCTCGCTCACCACCAACGGCATCGGGCTGGACCGGCTCGCCCCCGGGCTGCGCACCGCCGGGCTGGACCGGGTGAACGTGTCGTTGGACACGCTGGATCCGGAGCGGTTCGTCCGGCTGACCCGCCGCCCGCGCCTGGCGGACGTGCTGGCCGGGCTGGCCGGGGCCGCCGAGGCCGGACTCACCCCCGTGAAGATCAATTCGGTGCTGATGCGGGGCATCAACGACGACGAGGCGCCCCGACTGCTCCGCTTCGCCCTCGACCACGGCTACGAGCTGCGGTTCATCGAGCAGATGCCGCTGGACGCCCAGCACGGCTGGGACCGGGCCACCATGGTCACCGCCGACGGGATCCTGGCCGCCCTGCGCGGGGAGTTCGACCTGGTCCCCGACCCGGCGGAGCGTGGCGCGGCACCGGCCGAGACCTGGCTGGTCGACGGCGGCCCCGCCCGGGTCGGCGTGATCGCCAGCGTCACCCGGCCGTTCTGCGGCGACTGCGACCGCACCCGGCTCACCGCCGACGGGCAGGTGCGCGCCTGCCTCTTCGCCACCGAGGAGTCCGACCTGCGCGGCGCCCTGCGGGCCGGGGCGGACGACGACGAGCTGGCCCGGCGCTGGCGGGCCGCGATGTGGGGCAAGCGGGCCGGGCACGGCATCGACGACCCGGCCTTCCTCCAGCCCGCCCGGCCGATGTCCGCGATCGGAGGCTGACCGTGGCAGAACCGACGCGCCCGGCTGACACCGGACCACCGGCCCAGGCACGCCCGGCTGACCCCGGGCCACCCGCCCAGGCACGCGCGACGGTCAACGGGCCGCCCGCCCAGGCCGCCGACGCCGGGGCGCCGGTGACCGTCCGCTACTTCGCCGGGGCGCGGGCCGCCGCCGGCCGGACCGAGGAGACCGCATCCGCCGGGCGGTCCCTGGACGAACTCGTCGTGGAGCTGACCGCCCGGCACGGTGAGCGGCTCGCCGTCGTCCTGAAGGCGGCGAGTTTCCTGGTCGACGGCGTGACCTGTCATGATCGGCGGGCACCGCTACCGGCCGGGGCCACGATCGACGTCCTGCCGCCCTTCGCGGGCGGCTGAGGGAGGCGCACACATGCTGGCGGCACTGGCGTTCGTCGCCACCATCGCGCTGGTCACCGGCCTGATCCACCTCTACCTGTGGAAGCGCCTGGTGCGGGACACCACTGCCCCGGGCCGGTGGCGGCGGATCGGCGGGATCACCGCCCTGGTGCTCGCGCTGCTCGTACCGGCGACCATGGCCGGCACCCAGGCGGGCCTCTACTGGCTCGCGTGGCCGGGCTACCTCTGGCTCGCCGTCATGTTCTACCTGCTGGTCCTGCTCGTGGCGCTGGAAGTGCCGATGGCGGTGGCGAAGCTCGTGCTGCGCCGCCGGGTCGCCGCCGCGGAGCCCACCGCCGCCGCGCCCGAGCCCGCCATGGTCGGCGCGGCGGGTCCGGCGGACCCGCCGGCCGCCGACGCCGTCGCGCAGCCCGACCACGACCCTTCCCGCCGGTTGCTGCTCGCCCGCGGGACGGCGATCTTCGCCGGGCTCACCGCCACCGGCCTCACCGGGTACGGCATCCGCACCGCCCTCGGCCCGCCGCAGCTCGACCGGGTGCAGATCCCGCTGGCCAAGCTCCCCCGCAGCATGGACGGCCTGCGGATCGCCACGGTCTCCGACATCCACCTCGGTCCGCTGCGCGGACGGGCGCACACCGAGCGGATCGTCGCCGCGATCAACCGCCTGGACGCCGACATCGTCGCCGTCGTCGGCGACCTGGTCGACGGCTCGGTGGCCGAGCTGGGCGAGGCGGCCGAGCCGCTGCGCGGCCTGCGCTCCCGGCACGGCAGCTACTTCGTCACCGGCAACCACGAGTACTACTCCGGTGTCGAGGAGTGGGTGCAGGAACTGGACCGGCTCGGCCTGCGGGTCATGCAGAACGAGCGGACGGAGATCCAGGCCCGGGGCGGCGTGCTCGACCTGGCCGGGGTGAACGACGTCACCGCCGCCGGCACCGGTCTGGCGGCCCCGGCGGACTACGCGGCGGCGCTCGGCGACCGCGACCCGAACCGCCCGGTGGTGCTGCTCGCCCACCAGCCGGTCGCGGCGACGGAGGCGGCGAAGTTCGGCGTCGACCTCCAGCTCTCCGGGCACACCCACGGCGGCCAGATGGTCCCGTTCAACCTGTTGGTGAAGCTCCAGCAGCCGGTGGTCTCCGGCCTCGGCGAGGTGGACGGCACCAAGGTCTACGTCACCAACGGTGCCGGCTTCTGGGGCCCGCCGGTCCGCGTCGGCGCCGAGCCGCAGATCACCCTGGTGGAGCTGCGCTCCCGCTGACCCATAGCGCGGGCGGCCGGCGTTGTCCAGCACCGGATGCTCAGGTCACGGGTGTGCGTGGCGACGGGTGGGTAATGGCGCGGGCGTGACAGGATGCGGCGTGCCTCCGTTCAGTCCCGCACCCCCCGGCGGCGTCCCGCCGTTCGTCGCGGATCTGCACATCCACTCGAAGTACTCGCGCGCGTGCAGCCGCGACCTCACCCTGCCCAACCTCGGCTGGTGGGCGCGGCGCAAGGGCATCGGGGTGCTCGGCACCGGCGACTTCACCCACCCCGCCTGGTACGACCACCTCCGCGAGACGCTGCACCCGGCCGAGCCCGGCCTGCACCGGCTCAGCCCGGAGGCGGAGCGGGACATCGCCCGCCGGCTGCCGCCCCGGCTGGCGAGCGAGGCGGAGGCGGACCCGGTCCGGTTCATGCTCAGCGTGGAGATCTCCACGATCTACAAGCGGGACGACCGCACCCGCAAGGTGCACCACCTGATCTACCTGCCCGATCTGGACGCGGTGGCCCGGTTCAACACGGCGCTCGGGCGGATCGGCAACCTCGGCTCGGACGGCCGGCCGATCCTCGGCCTGGACTCCCGGGACCTGCTGGAGATCACCCTGGAGGCCAGCGCCGACGGCTACCTGGTGCCGGCGCACATCTGGACGCCGTGGTTCTCCGCGCTGGGCTCCAAGTCGGGCTTCGACGCGATCGCCGACTGCTACGCCGACCTGGCCGAGCACATCTTCGCCGTGGAGACCGGCCTCTCCTCCGACCCCGACATGAACTGGCGCGTCGGCAGCCTGGACGGCTACCGGCTGGTGTCGAACTCCGACGCGCACTCGCCGCCGGCACTGGCCCGGGAGGCGACCGTCTTCGCCACCGCCCGCGACTACTTCGCGATCCGGGACGCCCTGCGTACCGGTGACGGGCTCGCCGGGACCATCGAGTTCTTCCCCGAGGAGGGCAAGTACCACGGGGACGGGCACCGGCTCTGCGGGATCAACTGGTCGCCCGAGCGGACCCGGGCCGCCGACGGCCGCTGCCCGGAGTGCGGCAAGCCGCTGACCGTGGGCGTACTCAGCCGGATCGAGGAGCTGGCCGACCGGCCGTCGGGGCACCGGCCCACGCACGCCCCCGACGTCACCCACCTGGTGCCGCTGGCCGAGATCCTCGGCGAGATCAACAAGGTGGGCGCCCGGTCCAAGCGGGTCGAGGGGAAGCTCCACGAGCTGATCGCCGCCCTCGGCCCGGAGCTGGAGATCCTCACCAGCACGCCGCTCGACGAGATCGGCCGGGTCGGCGGGGAACTGCTCGCCGAGGGCATCGGCCGGCTGCGCCGGGGCGACGTCCGCCGGGTCCCCGGCTACGACGGCGAGTACGGCGTCATCACCCTCTTCGACCCGGCCGAGCTGGGCGGCAACGCCGGCGGGGCCCAGGAGACGCTCTTCGACGTACCCGTGCCGGCGCAGCGCACCCCGGCGGAGCCGGCGCCGAAGCCCCGGGCCAAGCGCCCGGCGGCGGCCAAGCCCGAACCGAAGCGCAAGGCCGCGCCGGCCGCGCCCCCGCCCCCGATCGCGCCGACGCCCTCGCCGCACGAGCCGTTCGAGCCGATGCTCGCCGGCATGGAGGAGGTCGGCACCGGCCTGCTGGACCGCCTGGACGCCATGCAGCGGGTGGCCGCCTCCGCGCCGGGCGGGCCGCTGCTCATCGTCGCCGGGCCGGGCACCGGCAAGACCCGGACGCTGACCCACCGGATCGCCTACCTCTGCGCGGAGCTGAACGTCTTCCCGGAGCAGTGCCTGGCGATCACGTTCACCCGACGGGCCGCCGAGGAACTGCGGCACCGCCTCGACAGCCTGCTCGGCCCGGTCGCCGAGGACGTCACCGTCGGCACCTTCCACTCGCTGGGCCTGACCATCCTGCGGGAGAACGCCGACGCCGTCGGCCTGCCGGCGGACTTCCGGATCGCCGACGACGCCCAGCGGGCGGAGGCCCGCGCCGAGGCCGGCGACGACGAGGCCGGCTACGCGGCGCTGCTGCGCAAGCAGGACCTGGTGGACCTGGACGAGCTGCTGACCCTGCCGGTCGCGCTGCTGAGGGCCGACAAGAAGCTGGTACGGCACTACCGGGAGCGCTGGCGCTGGATCTTCGTCGACGAGTACCAGGACGTCGACGAGGTGCAGTACGAGCTGCTGCGCCTGCTCAGCCCCGCCGACGGCAACCTCTGCGCGATCGGCGACCCGGACCAGGCGATCTACTCCTTCCGGGGCGCCGACGTCGGCTACTTCCTGCGCTTCTCGCAGGACTTCACCGACGCCCGGCTGGTGCGGCTGAACCGCAACTACCGCTCCTCCGCGCCCATCCTGGCCGCCGCCGTGCAGGCCATCGCGCCGTCGTCGCTGGTCCGGGGCCGCCGACTCGACCCGGCCCGGCTCGACCCGGAGGCCCCGCTGGTGGGTCGCTACCCGGCGGCCTCCGTCGCCGACGAGGCCGACTTCGTCGTACGCACCATCGACGAGCTGGTCGGCGGCCTCTCCCACCGGTCGCTGGACTCGGGGCGGATCGACGGCCGGTCCACCTCGCTCTCGTTCTCGGACATCGCGGTGCTCTACCGCACCGACGCGCAGGCCGCACCGATCGTGGACGCGCTCGCGCGGGCGAACATCCCGGTGCAGAAGCGCTCGCACGACCGGCTGCGGGACCGGCCCGGGGTGTCCGCCATCGCCCGCGAGCTGCGCCACGCCGACGGGCTCGACGGCTCGCTGGCCGCCCGGGTCCGGTTGGCCGGGCAGGTGCTGGCGGAGCGCTTCGCGGTGCCCACGTTGGACGGTGCCGGCGCGGTACGCCCGGAGGACGTCCGCTCGGCCGTCGACCTGCTCACCCCGCTGGCCCGCCGCTGCGGCGACGACCTGCCGCTGTTCCTGTCCCAGCTCGCCACCGGGGCGGAGGTGGACGCGCTCGACCCGCGCGCCGAGGCGGTCACCCTGCTCACCCTGCACGCCGCCAAGGGGCTGGAGTTCCCGGTGGTCTTCCTGGTCGGCGCCGAGGACGGGCTGCTCCCGCTGCGCTGGCCCGGCAGCACCCCCGATGACGACGCGATCGCCGAGGAACGGCGGCTCTTCTTCGTCGGGCTGACCCGGGCCCAGGACCGGCTGTACGTGACCCACGCGGCCCGCCGCAGCCGGCACGGCACGGAACGCGAGTGCGCCCCGTCGCCGTTCCTCGACGTCATCGACCCGGGCCTCTTCGAGCGCTTCGGCGAGGCCGAACCCCGCCGCCCCCGCGACCGTCAGCTCCGCCTCATCTGACCGGCCCCGCCGGCAGCCCGCCGGTGGTCGTCGCGGCCGCGGCGCTGGTCGGCTTCGGCTGGCTCTGGTGGATCGGGCTGGGGCTGACCGCCGGTCGCCTCGTCAGGCGGCCAGGGCGGCCAGCCAGGCGCCGGTGAGCAGGGCCGGGCCCAGCGGGAGCGGGGTGTCGCGACGCACCCTGCCGGACACCAGCAGGACGAGCACCAGCACACCGTGCAGCAGGTGCGGCAGGATCAGCCCGAGCGCCAGGGACGACCCGCCGAGCCAGCCGAGCGGCAGGCCCAGGACGGCGGCGAGCTTCACGTCGCCGAAGCCCAGCCGGGAGCCGGGCAGCACCGCCAGCACCACGTGGCAGGCGAAGCAGAGCGCCGCCCCCGCCACCGCGCCGAGCAGGCGCCCGGGGCTACCGGCCGTCGCCGCCGCGCCGGTCAGCCCGCCGGCGGCGACCAGCGCGGCGGCACCGACCAGCGGGTCGGGCAGCCGCAGGCAGGCCAGGTCGACCAGGGCGAGCACCAGCCCGACGGCGGCCAGCACGAGGAGGACCGGCAGGACCGGATCCGCCCCCAGGGCCGCCGCGAGCCCGGCGAAGGCGACCGCACCCGCCGTCGCGCCCCACCCGGCGGACGGCACCGTCCCGGCCACGCGCACCACGCCCGGCGCGGCCTCGACGACGCGCGGCGTGGACCCGGCGTCCCGCACCGCGTTCGAAGCGGCGCCGGCGACTCGGGGTGCGAGCGGGGCGGTGAAGTGGCGGGCGACCCGGGGTGCGGCGAGGCCGGCCAGGGCGCCGAGCAGCGCCACGCATGCCAGCAGCCCGGTCGACACGGGCGGACGCTACCGGCGCGACGGCTCCGGCGCGGCCCCCCGGACGGGACGTCGGGGTCTCTCGGTGCTCACCACGAGGGCCACCCCGGCGACGATGACCGCGCCGCCGAGCACCACCCGCGCGGTGACCGGCTCGGCGGCGAACAACGCGCCGAGCGCCACCGCGACCACCGGGTTGACGTAGGCGTACGTGGAGGCCAGCGAGATCGGGGCGTGGTGCAGCAGCCAGACGTACGCGGTGAAGGCGACCAGCGAGCCGGCCACCATCAGGTACGCGAGCGCGAGCCACGACCGGGTGGTCACCGCGCCCAGGTCGAAGCCGCGCAGCTCGCCCCGGCCCACCGAGAGGAGGGCCAACGCCGCCGCCCCGGCGAACATCTCGTAGACGGTGGCGACGAACGGATCGGCGGGCATCCGGATCCGCCCGGAGAGGAAGGAGCCGACCGACCAGCAGGTGGCCGCCGCGACCACGGTCAGCGCCCCGGCGAGCGGCACGGCGTCCGCCCCGCCGGTCGGCAGCACCAGCAGCACCAGGCCGACGAAGCCCAGCGTCACCCCCGCCAGCGTCCACGACCGGGGCCGGTCGCCGGTGACCGTACGCAGCAGCACCACCAGCAGCGGAACGGTCGCCACCAGCAGGGCGGCGACCCCGGACGGCACCGCCACCCCCACCGGACCGGACTCGGCGAGCACCACCAACCCGTTGCCGCAGGCCAGCAGGAGGATCCCGACCAGCGCGGCCGAGGCGAGCTGTCGCCGGTCCACCCGCAGCGCGCCCCGCCCCCGCCGTGCCCGCAGCACGACCGCCAGCACCAGGCCGGCGGCGGCGAACCGGGCGGCCGCCGAGCCGAGCGGCGGCATGGACTCCACCACGATCTTGATGCCCAGGTAGGTGGAGCCCCACAGGACGTAGACCAGCAGCAGCGCGGTCCAGAGCAGGGCCGGCGTGGCAGCAGCCGGACGACCCGCCCCGGCGGCCGGGCCGGGCCGGGTACCTGCGTCGACGGGCGGCTGCGCACTCGGTGGAGGTGGGCTCATCGGTGGACACGCTACGGTGACGTCGGCGTCGGCGTCCCCGGTTGGTGGCCGGCCTCTCACCACTCGCACGGGAGGCGTGCATGGCGAACTACGGACCACCGGGTCGCGGCAACCCGGACCCGTGGCACGGGCGGTACCCCGACGAGTCGTACGGTCCGTCGGCCGGGTCTGCGGGGCAGGAGCCCTGGGCGGACGCGTACGGCCCGCCCACGCCGGGGCACGGCCCGGTGCCGTACGCCGCCCGGAGCGACGGCACCGCCGGCCCCTCCCCGTACGCGGAAGGTCCCGCCCCGCCACCGCGACGCCGGCGCGGGCGGGCGGCCCCGGTCGTCGCGGTGCTGGCCACGGTGACGTTGCTGGTGCTGGTCGGCGGGGCCGCGGTGCTCTACCTGCTCGACCAGGACGACAGGAAGCCCGTCGCCACGCCGAGCGGGCCCGCGCCCGCGGCCCGGACCGACCCGCCGGAATCCCCGGCGGGCGCGACGGCCGCCGCGCCGAGCACACCCGCCCCCGAGTCCTCCACCGATCCGCGCTTCGTCAAGGCCGGCCAGTGCGTCCGCAACGACGGGCCGGCCGGCGGCAAGCCCAAGCTGCTGATCAGCGAGTGCGCGCCGCAGACCTACGAGGTGCTGCGCCGGATCGACGGGGCGACCAGCGGCGAGAAGGACGCCGCGGCGAAGTGCGCCAAGGTTGACGGCTACACCAACTGGTACTTCTTCGACAGCGAGCTGGACACCCTCGACTTCGTGCTCTGCCTGAAGCAGCGCTGAGCCACCGCACCCCTGAGGAAGAGATGACGACCTACGGATCACCCGCACAGCCGGACGACCCCTACCAGCGCCCGCCCGGCACCCCGGGCGGCCCGCCCCCCATCGACCCGACCCTGCCGGAGTGGGGGCAGCCGCCGGCAGCCGCGCAGTGGGGCCAGCCGCAGCCCGGCGGCGAACCGCAGTGGGGCCAGCCGCCGTACGGGGGTGAAGCGCCGGCCACCCCGCAGTGGGGCCAGCAGGACCCGGCGTGGAACCAGCCCGCGCAGCCGCCGGCCCCGGAACCGGGCTACCCCCCGCCGCCCTCCTCCGGGGCCGGGTACCCGCCGCCCACGTCCGGAGCCGGATACCCGCCGCCGACCTCCGGGGCCGGATACCCGCCGCCCACGTCCGGAGCCGGATACCCGCCGCCCTCCTCCGGGGCCGGCTATCCGCCGCCGCCCGGGGTGCAGCCGCCGGCGGGCCAGGGGGGATACCCGCAGGCGGGTCCGTATCCGCCGGCCGGGCCGGCACCCACGCCGGGCAACCAGTGGGGCGCCCCGCCGCCGGGGCCCGGCGGGTACGCGATGCCGCCGGCCGCTCCGCCCGCGAACAAGAGCGGTGGCAAGGTCGCGCTGATCATCGGTCTGGTGGCGGTGCTCCTGCTCTGCCCGTGCCTCGGCCTCGCCGGCTGGGGATTCTGGCAGGCCGGCGACGACGACCCGGTCGCGGCCCCGACGGGGAACGCCACCGCCGGCCCGACGGGCCAGCCGACGAGCCAGCCGACGGCCCAGCCGACGAGCGAGCCCACGGACGAGCCCAGCGCGGAGCCGACCACCGCCGCACCGAGCCCCAGCAGGAAGGAGTTCGCCAAGGGCGACTGCGTGGTCAACGACGGCACGGCCAGCAAGGCCGAGCTGCGTAAGGTGCCCTGCGGTCCCAACACGTACGAGGTGCTCCTGCGGATCCCGGGCACGGCGGACGGCGACCGGTGCAAGACCCGGGCCCCGGAGGCGACCGCGAACTACGTGCACGACAACTCGATCGACTTCCTCGACTACGTGCTCTGCCTGAAGAAGCGCTGATTGCCAAAACTAGGGCTGTCTAGCATGGACGCTAGACAGCCCTAGTTTTGTGTCGAGACCGATCCCGGTGACCCGACACGCCGGTTGCCCCATCTACGGATGTCTAGTCCCCCAGCTAGACGGCCCGATACTGTGCGATGCGTGGATCCGGTCCGCAACCCGTACGCCCCGGGAGCCGGTCAGCGTCCCCCCGAACTCGCCGGGCGGGGGCGCGAGCTGGACGTCTTCGACGTCGTGCTGGAGCGCATCGCCCGGGGCCGGCCGGAACGCAGCCTGATGCTCACCGGCCTGCGCGGGGTCGGCAAGACGGTGCTGCTCAACACCCTCCGCTCCCAGGCGATCAACCACCTCTGGGGCAGCGGCAAGATCGAGGCCCGACCGGACCAGTCGCTACGCCGCCCGATCGCCGCCGCGCTGCACATGGCCGTCCGGGAGCTGGCGCCCCGGCACCGCGCGCCCGACCGGATCGACGCCTTCCTCGGCGTGCTCAGGGCGTTCGCCCAGCGGACCGCGCCGACCGGCCGCGGCACCGCCGCCCCGAAGCTGCGCGACCGGTGGCAGCCGGGCATCGACGTGCCCGCCGCCACCGGCCGCGCCGACTCCGGCGACATCGAGATCGACCTGGTCGAGCTGCTCACCGACGCCGCCGCGGTGGCCGCCGACGTCGGCACCGGCATCGCGATCTTCATCGACGAGATGCAGGACCTCGGCCCGGAGGACGTCTCCGCGCTCTGCGCCGCCTGCCACGAGCTGTCCCAGCTCGGCGCGCCGCTGATCGTGGTGGGCGCCGGGCTGCCGCACCTGCCCGCCGTGCTCAGTGCGGCCAAGTCGTACTCGGAGCGGCTCTTCCGCTACCAGCGCATCGACCGGCTCGACCGGATCGCCGCCGACCAGGCGCTCTGCGCGCCGGCCGAGCGCGAGGAGGTCGAGTACGAGCAGAAGGCGCTCGACCTGCTCTACGAGAAGTCCGGCGGCTATCCCTACTTCGTCCAGGCGTACGGGAAGGCGACCTGGGACCACGCGCCCCGCTCGCCGATCACCTCCGCCGACGTACGGGTCGCCGCGCCCGAGGCCGAGGCCGAGCTGGCCGTGGGCTTCTTCGGCTCCCGCTTCGAACGGGCCACCCCGGCCGAACGCGAGTACATGCGGGCCATGGCCACGCTGTCCCTGGTGGAGGGCGAGGCGGACGGCGGGGGACGCGACGACATGGACGCCGCCGTGCCGACGGCGGAGATCGCCCGGGCCCTCGGGCGCAAGCCGGCCAGCCTCTCCCCGGCCCGGGACGCGCTGATCAAGAAGGGCTTGATCTACTCCGGTGAACGCGGCACGGTCGCCTTCACCGTCCCGCACTTCGGCCGCTACCTGCGTACCCAACCGGCCTGACCGGCCACCACGGACCGCGCCGGGCGTCAGACCTTGGACCAGGGCGGCGGGAAGAGCACCTCGCCGCGCGGCGGCGGACCCTCGCCGCTCGTGGTCGGCGGCAGCACCAGCGCCTGCCAGGGATCGCCGAGACCCGACCAAGGGCTGGTCAGGCCCATCCGGTCGGCCCGGCCGAAGCCGAACCGGTGGTAGTAGCCCGGGTCGCCGAGCACCACCACCAGCCGCTCGCCCAACTCCGTGGCCGCCTCGATGGCGGCCTGCACCACCGCCGTGCCGAGGCCGATCCGCCGCCGGTGCGGCGCGACCGCCACGGGGCCGAGCGCCAGCGCCGGCGCGGTGTGGTCGTCGGACTTCACCCGGACCCGGGTGAGCAGGGCGTAGCCGACGACCTCGCCGCCGTACTCGGCGACCATCGCCAGCTCCGGCAGCCAGGCGTCGCTGTCCCGCAGCTCCTGGACCAGCCCCACCTCGGGCGGCGCGGTCACGTCGGGGCGGGCGAACGCGCCGGCCAGCACCCGCCGGACCGCGCCGGTGTCGGCCGGGTCCTCGGGTCGCAGCCGTAGCGTCGTCACGCGGGGCACGTTACCCCTCACAGGCCGTCCATCAGCGACGGTCGCTCGAATCGGCGTGGCGCGAGGTGCACGTCCGCCGATCCGGATCGGCGGTTGCGGGGGTAGCCGGGCCGACGACGGGGTATGACTGACCCATGAAACCCGTACGTTCCCTCGCCCGCGCCATGCTGAGCGGCATCTTCGTGGTCAGCGGGTTCACCAACCTCCGGAACCCCGGGCGGCTGGTCCCGGCCGCGAAGCCCGTGACGGACCGGGTGACTCCGCTGCTGGAGAAGGCCGATCCCCGCATCCCCACCGACACCGAGACGCTGATCCGCGTCAACTCGGCGGTGCAGGTCGGCGCCGGGCTGATGCTCGCCACCGGACGGTTCGCCCGGCCGGCGGCGCTGGTCCTGGCCGGCACGCTGGTCCCGGTGACCCTCGCCGGGCATCCCTTCTGGAACAACGACGACCCGGCGGCACGGCGCAACAACCAGATCCACTTCCTGAAGAACCTCGGCCTCTTCGGCGGGCTGCTGCTCGCCGCCGCCGACACCGGCGGCAGGCCGGGGCTGCGGTGGCGGACCGGTCACCGGATCGGCCACTCCCGACGTTCCGTGCAGCGAGCCGTCCGTACCGCCCGCAGGGAGGCCCGGATCGCCGTACGATCGGCAGCGACGGCCCGTCGACTGCCTGGCTGACCTGCGTCGATACCTCCCCCCGCCCGGGCCTTCACGTGTCAACGCCGCGAATCACCTGAACCACCCGACAGGCGTTAACGCGGTGGAAATGTCAAAAACATGTGTGGGATCGGACACGGTCGCATAACGCGGGAGGCATTAACGTGAGGCGCCGTTCTAGGCTCCGTGCAGGACCTGGACGGGTAGGACGACCTTGGTACGGGGGTGGCCACGCCATGCCGGCGACCGTCGGAAGACGGGTGGACCGCCTCGCCCCAGTCCGTCGCGTAACGCGTGGGATCGATCGTAGGACAGTCGTACGGGCTGGCATCGTGGCCGCCGTCGCCTATGCCGCATGGCTCGCCATCGGTGCTTTCGGGCGGCCGTACAACTTCTTCGACATGAAGATCTACCACGGCGCGGTGGTGTGGTGGGCGAGCGGTCACGAGCTCTACGAGTTCATCGCACCCGGCACCACCCTGGGTTTCACCTACCCGCCGTTCGGTGGTCTGGTGATGCTGCCGATGGCGCACCTGCCGGTCGAGCTGGCCGGGATGGTCAACGCGCTCGCCAGCATCGCCGCCCTGGCCGTCGTGCTGGCCGGGCTGCTCCGCCCGATCGTCGACCGGCTCGGCTGGCCCCTCTGGTTCACCGTGGGGATCGCGACGCCGCTGGCGGTCGCCGTCGAGCCGGCCCGGGAGACCCTCGGCTACGGCCAGGTGAACCTGCTCCTCTTCGCACTGATCATGGCCGACCTGATCGGCCTGCGCTGGCGGGCCCGCCGGGGCACCCACATCCCCCCGACCGACGGCCCGCTGCTGCGCTTCGTCTACAGCGGGGCGTGGGCCGGCGTGGGCATCGGCCTGGCCACCGCCGTCAAGCTGACCCCGGCGCTGTTCATCGCCTACCTGATGATCACGCGGCAGTGGCGTGCCGCGACCACCGCGATCGGCACGGTGATCGCGGTGACCGTCGGTTCCTTCGCGGTCGTCGGCACCGAGTCGCGGGCCTACTTCGGCGGCGTGCTCTGGCAGACCGAGCGCGTCGGGGCCGCCGACATGACGCCCAACCAGTCGCTGGCGGGGCTGCTGGCCCGGCTGTACGACTCGATCGAGACGCCCGGCCTGCTCTGGCTGGCGTTCTCGGTGCTGATGCTGGCGGTCGGTCTCTCCCGCGCCGTCAACGCCCGCGCCGACGGCGACGAGCTGACCGCGTTCACGCTGGTCGGCCTCACCGCCAACGTGATCAGCCCGATCTCCTGGACGCACCACCTGGTCTGGGTGATCCCGGCGATCATCGTGCTGGCCGACGCCGCCGTACGCCGCCGCGAGGCCAGCCGCGGGTTGGCGCAGCGGGCCGGCCAGGGCGGGTACGGCGGGCCGCCGGGGGTGACGGGGCTGCGCCCGCCGATCTGGTACCCGACGCTGACCGGGCTCCGGCACGGCGTCGCCGCCGTCGGGCTCTACCTGCTCTTCCTGGTCTCCCCGATCTGGCCGTACGAGCACCAGCTCCCCGAGGTGTCGCACTACCAGGACGGCCTCTTCGGCGCCCTGATGGAGAACTCCCTGGCGCTGGCCCTGATCCTGCTGGTCGCCGCCCTGCCGTGGCGCCCTGGCGCCGAGCCGGCCTTCTACGCCGACCGGTTCGGCCGGCAGGCCGCGCCGAGCCTGCGCCGCTGACCGGGTGGGCCGCCCCTCAGGGGCAGTTCACCCACTCCTCGGTGCCGTCGGCGAAGACCTGTCGCTTCCAGATCGGCAGCCGCGCCTTGACCTCGTCGACCAGTCGGGCGCAGGCCGCGAACGCGGCGGCCCGGTGGGCGGTGCTGACGGCCGCCACCAGGGCCGCGTCGCCGATGTCGAGCGGGCCCACCCGGTGCGACACGGCAACCGCGTACACGTCCGGGTCGGCGGCTATCTCGGCCGCGACCTCGCGCAGGATCCGCCCGGCGCTCGGGTGGCCCTCGTACTCCAGGCTGGTCACCGCGCGGCCGTGGTCGTGGTCGCGGACCACCCCCTGGAACGAGACCACCGCGCCGGCCCGGCGGTCGGCGACCGCCGCCTCGTGCGCGGCGAGGTCGAGCGGCCGGTCGGTGACCTCGCCGAACGTCGCGGGCCGGCCCGACGCGTCGGTCGTCGGCGTGGTCACCACGCACGCTCCCCGGGCAGCAGCGGCAGCGGTACGACCGGCACCCGGTCCCCCGGCTCGCCGGAGGTGCCGGGGCGGATGACGGCGAACCCGTCGGCGCCCGCCAGCCCGCGCAGCATCGCCGAGCCGACGTGCCGGACCGGGTGGGCGGTGCCGGCGGTCCGGTCCAACCGGACCAGCGCCAGGTGGGTGTACGCGCCCCGGCCGCGCACCGGCTCGGCGAGCGTGACGTGCGGCAGCACCGGCATCGGGCGGCCCGCCAGGCCGGCCAGCAGCGGGGCGACCAGCGAGACCAGGGCGACGATGGCGGACTGCGGGTTGCCGGGCAGCCCGGCGACGAACCGGACCCGGCCGTCGGCGTCGACCAGCCGCGCCAGCAGCATCGGGAAACCGGGCCGCACCGCCACCGTGTTGACCACGTAGTCCGCGCCGAGCGCCTCCAGCGTGGGATGCAGGTGGTCGACCGGCCCGTGCATCGTGCCGCCGGTGGTGCACACGAGGTCGGCGGTGCTCAGCGCCGCGCGCAGGGCGGCCACGTGCGCGGGGAGCGTGTCCGCCACCGGTCCGACGATGTCCGACGGGCGGACCAGGCAGCCGTACCGGCGCAGCCAGGCCGGCACCGCCGGCCCGAGCGCGTCGCGCACCCGTCCGGCGCCGGGCGGGCCGGCGGTCAGCAGCTCGTCGCCGAAGACCAGCAGCGCGGCGCGGGGCTGCCGCCGCACCAGCAGGCTGTCGTGCCCGCAGGAGGCGGCCAGGCCGATCAGCGCCGGGTCCACCGGCGTGCCGGCGGGGACCAGTTCCTCCCCGGCGTAGGCCTCCTCGCCCGGCTCGCGCCACTCCGGCGCCGGCCGCGGCGTGCCGTCGACGAGGCCCTCCGGCGTACGACGGGACTCCTCCACCCGCAGCACGGCCGTGGTGCCCTCCGGCACCATCGCGCCGGTGGCGATCTCGACGGTCGTCCCGTCGTCGGTCAGCGGGGCCGGGGTGCCGCCCGCCAGCACCCGCCCGACCGGCCGCCACGGCCCGGTGCCGCGCACGGCCCAGCCGTCGACGCTGGAGGTGGGGAAGGCGGGCAGGTCCGTGCGGGTGGCCAGCGGCTCGGCGAGGGTGTGCCCGTCGATCTCGGCGAGCGGCCGGCTGACGGCGGGGAGCGCGGCGGCCAGGCCGACCGCGTACACCCGGGACCGGGCCTCCTCCCAGCCGGCGGGCGGGGGCGCGGTGGCCGGCTCGGCGGCCGGGGCGGTTTCCGTGCTCACCGGCCGAGCCTAACGGTGCGGCATGCCGGCCGCGCCGTCAGCGGCGCCGCGCCCACCGGTTGGTCGCGGCCCTCCCGCGTCGTCAGTGGTCGCCGCCGCGGAGCTGGTCGACGGCGTGACGGAGGATCGGCCCGAGCACGGCGAGGCCGTCCCTGGCCCCGCCGGTCGACCCGGGCAGGTTGACCACCAGCATCCGGCCGACGACGCCGGCGAGCCCCCGGGAGAGCGCGGCGGTGGGGACCTTGTCGCGGCTGTGCGCCCGGATCGCCTCGGCGATGCCGGGGATCTCGTGATCGAGCAGCGCCCGCGTCACCTCCGGGGTGCGGTCGGAGGGGTTGATCCCCGTACCGCCGCTGGTCAGCACCACGTCGATCCCGTCGGCCAGGGCGGCGCGCAGCGCCTCGCCCACGGGTTCGCCGTCGGGCACCACCACGGGCCCGTCCACCTCGCAGCCGAGGTCGCGCAGGCCCGCGACGAGCAGGGGACCGCTGGTGTCCGCGTAGACCCCCGCCGCGGCCCGGTTGGACGCCACGACGACCCGGGCCCGGATCACGGCCGCTCCTGCGGGCGGACCCACAGGCCGGTCTTGCCGCCCTCCTTGCGCAGCACCCGGACCGCGTCGACGCTGGCCGCCGGGTCGACCGCCTTGACCATGTCGACGAGCGCCAGCCCGGCGACGGCCACCGCGGTCAGCGCCTCCATCTCCACGCCGGTGCGGTCCGCCGTCCGCGCGGTGGCGGTGATCTCGACGGTGTCGTGGGTGAGCGTCAGGTCGACCGTGACGCCGTGCAGGGCGATGGGATGGCAGAGCGGGATCAGGTCGGGGGTGCGCTTCGCGCCCATGATGCCGGCGAGGCGACCGACCGCCAACGCGTCGCCCTTGGGCAGCCCGTCGCGGCGCAGCAGCTCGACGACCTCTGGTGTGGTGCGGAGCCGGCCGGCGGCGACGGCCAGGCGGCCGGTGACCGCCTTCGCGGAGACGTCGACCATGCGGGCCGCGCCCGCCGGATCGACGTGGGTGAGCTGCGCGGGATCGGTCACGCCCGCGAGCCTATCTTTCCGGTACGGGTGCAGGGGATCACCGGCGCGGGCACGCAGCGTCGCGGCGCCGGGCGACGATGGGCCCCGCACCGGCTGAACCGACGTGCCTTTCGATCGCGCGACGGCCGCGACTCCGGGCGAGTGGGCCACCCCTGTCGCGAATTCGGAACGCGTTTCCGGCCCGTTGTCCCGCGGCCGTTTCCATCCCACTTCATGGACCGGGCCGATAGCCCTCCCTTCCCGGTGGACGGTGGCCCGGCATGCCGTCCTCGAACGACGGACGTCATTGACTCCGCAACGCCACGGAAGCGATCATCACCATCGGGAGAATCTTCCGGCCGTATCGATCGGGGCGGCAACGGGCAACATACGGAGTGCATCTTGCTCCGGTCGTTCCGTGACCTCGCCGGGAGCGGCGGCAGGCGGTGAGCGCTGACGGAACCACCCGGGCGGATGGGCGCACCGGCACGGAAGCGGTGGCCCCGACCACGCGATGTGCCCAGGACACGGGCCACGACCCGGTGCCACGCTGTCGGCCGCTGCAAACTGCACCGTCGTGTCCGATGCGCCGACGCCGCCACCGGTTCATTATCTAGCGTTAACCGGAAGTCGGCAGAAACACAGCACTGAGTTCCCGGCCAGAAGCAGAAAGTCACGTCGCAGGGCACGGTTCTCATCCATTGCCCATAGTCACATATATCCCTCCATAATTGGCCGAACCGCACTTAGGCTGTCGGCGTCGCGGAACACAGCCGCGCAAGGGCCAACGCGAAACCGGGGAGGGATAGCGATGTCGGCACACGAGTGGAACTGAGCATTGTGGCTGGCGCGTGACCGCGGGTAATCTTGGCGTGCTTTGCAGCCGGAAGCAGTCGGGATGCCGTGACACGACTGAACGTGGGCAAGACAGAGGCCGAGCGGCGGCTCACGCTGCACGTCGGCCTCGTCTGCGTTGCGGCCGCCATCGCGGCCGCCCTGTGTCTCCGCGAGCTGACCCAGCTGGGCTGGTCACGCAACCACCTGACGCTCTCGCTCACTCTGATCTGTCTGGCTTTCCTCGCCATGACGATCAAGTGGCGGATCCGGATTCGCGCGACGGTCCACGCGATCTCCTGGAGTGAGACAGCGATCATCCTGAGCCTGGCGGTTGCGCCAACTCCGCTGGTGATCCTGACCACCGGCATCGGGGTGGCGATAGCCCAGTACCTCGCCAAGCTCCCGCCCTTGAAGGCCGCCTTCGGCGTGGCCAAGACCATGCTGCTGGCGGTGGGCGGCGGAGCAGCCCTCCACGCGGCCGGAGGATCGCCACCGATCACCGACCTGTGGCCGGCCCTCGGCCCGATCGGGGTCGCCTACGCCGTCACGGTGGTCCTCGACGAATTGCTGACCCTCCCGGTCATCGCACTCGCCACGGGCACCCGGCTCAGGCAACTCTTCCGCGAGGACCTCGGGCTGCGCCTGACGAGCGCGCTGGCGCGCTTCGTCCTCATCGTCACCACGTTGTTCATCCTCCATGGGGATCCCCGGCTCCTGCTGGCGGTGCCGCCCCTCGTACTCAGCCTCCACCTGCTCTACTCCAACCGGGTCAAGGCCCGCACCGAGCAGCAGGCGTGGCAGCGGCTGGCCCGCACCACCGACGCGCTCAACGTCGTCGACCTGGACAAGGTCCTCACCACCGCGGTCACCCAGGCCGCCGAGCTGTTCTCCGCCGACGAGGTGGAGATCGAGCTGCGCGACGGTGGCCGGACAGTACGCGGCGGTGCCGTCGCCATCACGTACGACGGGCCGGCCGGCGAACCGACCGCCGTGGACGGCACCGTGGTCCCCGCCGCCCTGGAGGGGCACGACCGGACGGTCGACGTGGGCGTACTGCGGCTGCGGTTCCGGGGGCCCGTGCAGCTCTCCGAACGGGAGCAGTACACGCTGCGCACCTTCGCCTCGGCGCTCTGCACGGCGGTACGCAACGCGCAGGCGTACGCCGAGCTGGCCCGGGTCGCCGACGAGCACGCGTACGCCGCCACCCACGACGCGCTGACCGGGCTGGCCAACCGCCGGCACCTGCTCGACCAGGGCACCGAACAGCTCGACACCCGGCACGCCGACGGGGTGACCGCGCTGGTGCTGATCGACCTCAACCACTTCAAGGAGGTCAACGACACCCTCGGGCACGCCGCCGGGGACCACGTCCTGGTGCAGGTCGCCGAGCGGCTGCGCGACGCCGCCCAGGAGGGGGACCTGGTGGCCCGGCTCGGCGGCGACGAGTTCGCCGTACTCCTGCGGGGTCTGCCGGCCCCCGCGGTGGCCGCGCACCGCGCGGAGACCCTGCTCGCCACGCTGCACGAGCCGTTCGACCTCGACGGCATGCGGATCAGCGTCGAGGCGAGCGGCGGGATCGCCGCCGCACCCGCCACCGGCGGCATGCCGGAGCTGCTGCGCCGCGCGGACGTCGCGATGTACCAGGCCAAACGGGCCGGTCAGCGGACCTCGACGTACGCACCGACCCGCGACACCGCCGACCTCGGCCGGCTCACCCTCGGCGGCGAACTGCCGCGCGCCGTCGCCGACCACGAGTTCACCGTCAACTTCCAACCCATCGTCGACCTGGGCACCGGCCGGGTCACCGGCGCGGAGGCCCTCGCCCGCTGGCACCACCCCACCCACGGAATGATCGACCCGCTGCGCTTCCTGGAGGCGGTGGAACGCTCGGGCCTGCTCCCCGCCTTCGCCGAGGCGATCCTCGACCAGGCCCTGATCGCGGCGGGCAGCTGGCGGGACGCCGGCTTCGACGTGCCCGTGGCGGTCAACGTGTCGCCGCGCAGCCTCCTCGACGCCCGCTTCCCCGGCTCCGTGCTCGCCCGGCTGCGGGCCCACGACCTGCCCCCCGACCGGCTGGTGCTGGAGCTGACCGAGACGCTCACCCTCAGCCAGCTCGACGTGGTCGATCGGGTGCTCAGCCGGCTGCGCGACGAAGGGGTCCGGCTGGCGCTCGACGACTTCGGCACCGGCTACTCCTCCCTGTCGCTGCTCTCCCGCATCCCCGTGCACGAGCTGAAGATCGACCGCAGCTTCGTGACCGCCATGGAGACCTCCGCCGAGGCCGCCGCCGTCATCCGCTCCACCCTCGACCTGGGCCGCAGCCTCGGGCTCGACGTGGTGGCCGAGGGCGTGGAGAGCGAGCCGCAGCGCCGGGCCCTCTGGGAGCTGGGCTGCACGGCCGGCCAGGGGCACCTCTTCGCCCGGCCGGTGCCCGCCGGCACGCTCCTCGCGGCGTTCCGGCGCGGCTCCGGGGGCAGCCCCGGCACCCTCGCCCCTCCACTGCACGACGCTGGCGCCGTGATCCGGCTCGCCCCGGGCCGCCGGCCGGGCGGGCGTGGCCGCACCGACCGCCACCTGCCCGCCTGACGCGGCGGCAGGCGCCAACTGCCCGCCTGACGCGGCGACGCGCACCTGCTGCCAGACTGGCCCGCGTGACCGCCGCCCCGACCGCCCGCCGCCGTGGCTGGCAGCGCCTCGACTCCGCCGCCGGCGGCCTCGCCCTCGACCTCGGCCTGTACGCCGGGTCGGCGGCGTTCGCCGCGATCACCGCCGCCACGTCCACCCTGCTCCCGCACCGGGCCTGGGGCGCCGTCGCCGCCGTCGGATACCTCCTCGCGGCCCTCGCCGCGACCGGCCAGCTCCTGCTGCGGCGGCGCGACCCCGCATCGCCGCCGGCCGGGCTGCGGGCCCGCTGGGCGGTCACCGGGTTCGCCTGGTTCGCCACCGCCCTGCTGCCGCTGGCCTGGCAGAGCCTCCAACGGGCCGGCGGACGCACCGACCGGGCGCAGGAGGAGGTGCTGGTCGTCGAGGAGTCCGGCCGGCGGCTCGTCGACACCGGCACGCCGTACCTCGGGCACGACGCCATCGCCGCCCTGCCACCCGGCGAACAACTGCTCGGCTACACCCCCTACCAGCCGGGAATGGCACTGTTCGGGCTGCCCCGGGCGGCCGTCGACGCCTGGTGGACCGACGCCCGCGTCTGGTTCGCCGTCGGGACCGCGCTGGCGCTCGCCCTGGCCGTCCGCGCCCTCACCCGCGGCGCACGCCGGAGGGCGGACGACCACACCGGCGCCGCCCTGCTCCGGGGCGTACAGGCCGCCACCGTCCTCCCGATCTGCGCGCTCACCCTCGCCACCGGCGGCGACGACCTGCCCGTACTCGCGCTCTGCCTGCTCGCCCTCGCCCTCGCCGCCGCCGGCCGGCCGGGCCGGGCCGGTCTCGCGGTCGGCCTGGCCGGGGCGCTGAAGCTCTTCGCCTGGCCGGTCGCCCTCGTGCTGATCATCTGGGGGCTGACCCGGCGGGCCGGCCTGCGGGTCGCCGCGGGCGCGATCGGCGTGCCCGCCGCCGCGCTGCTGCCGGCCCTGCTCGTCGACCGCGACGCGCTGGTCGAGAACGTGCTCCGCTTCCCGCTCGGGCACGGCCTGGTGACCAGCCCCGCCCAGTCGCCGTTCCCCGGTCACCTGATCGCCACCGCGCTGCCCGCCGGCCGCGCCGTCGCCGTCGCCCTCCTGCTCGCCGCCGGGCTGGCCATCGCCGTCCGGCTCGCCCGCCGCCCGCCCCGCACCGCCGCCGCCACCGCCCTGATCTGCGGGTACGGCCTGCTCGCCGCGATCCTGCTGATGCCCACGACCCGCTTCGGCTACCTGCTCTACCCGCTCGCCCTCCTCGCGTGGGCCCCCGCCCTGCACCCCCCGGTTTCCGCGAACCGGCGGGCGGAGGCCGGCGACACGGCGTAGACCTGAGGCATGACCACCTACCGCGACCGCGAAGAGGCGGGCCGGACGCTCGCCGAACGGCTCACCGCACTCATCGGTGCACCGGACGTCATCGTCCTCGGGCTGGTACGCGGCGGCGTGCCCGTGGCCCGGGTGGTCGCCGAGCGTCTCGGCGCCCCCCTCGACGTGCTGGTCGTCCGGAAACTCGGCATGCCGTGGGCGCCCGAGGTGGCCTTCGGCGCGCTCGGCCCCGGCGGCGTGCGGGTCCTCAACGACGTCGTCGCCAGTCGGCTGACGCAGGACGACGTCGCCGAGGTCGTCCGCCGCGAGGAGGCCGAGTTGGAACGGCGGGAACGGCTCTACCGCGCCGGTCGGCCGCCGCTCGACCTGACCGGGCGCACCGCCGTGATCGTCGACGACGGCCTGGCCACGGGGGCCACCGCCCGCGCCGCCGTCCAGGTCGCCCGTCACCTCGGCGCCCGCCGGGTCGTGGTGGCCGTCCCGGTCGGCTCCCAGGAGGCGTACGAGATGCTGGCCGCCGAGTCCGACCAGGTCGTCTGCGCCCAGCACCCGCCGGAGTTCATGGCGGTGAGCACCTACTACGAGGACTTCCACGAGGTCGCCGACTCCGAAGTCACGGAAGCGCTGACAGCGACTGCGTGACCTGACCGGGTACGGTCGGAGGATGAGCCTGACCTGTCCCAAGTGTCACGGAGAGATGCGCCAGTACGAGCGCAGCGGCGTCACCATCGACCAGTGCGGCGAATGCCGGGGGATCTTCCTCGATCGCGGTGAGCTGGAGAAGCTGTTCGAGGCGGAGGCCAACTGGAGTCGCCAGCAGGGCGCGGCCCCGGCACAGCCCGCCCACCAGCAGGGCGGCTACCCCGGCCAGCCGAGCCACCAGCAGGGCGGTTACCCGCCCCCGCCGCCCCCGCCGCCCGCACCCGCTCCGCACCAGCCGGGCTACGGCGCCGTCCCGCCGCCGCCCCCGCCGGTGCACGGCTACCCGCCGGCCCCCGCCTACGGCCAGCAGCACCACGGCTACCACGGCCACTACAAGCGCAAGAAGCACAAGAGCTTCCTGGACGAGATGTTCGGCTGAGCCACTCCGTCGACCGGGCCGGCGCCTCGACCGGCCCGGTCACCCGTGGTCTGGTGCCACGCCCCGTTCCGCCGCCGTTCGCCGTGCCGAGCGGCGGCGGCCGTGCGACGCTGCGCTCCATGACGCACCGCGGACGACACCTCGCGCTGGCGCAGGCGTACGACGGGATCACCCGCGTCGTCACCGACCTCGACGACGCGGACCTGCAACGGCCCACCCGGTGCCGGGGCTGGCTCGTCGCGGATCTGCTGTTCCACGTGCTCTGCGACGCCCAGCGTGCGCTGGTCGCGCTGGCCAGCCCCGCCGAGGGCCCGCCCGACGTGGACGACGTGACCTACTGGCGCGCGTTCCCGGCCGAGAGGGACGGTGACGGCGCGCGGCACGCCTGGTGGGCCCGCCGCTCCGCAGCCGCCTTCGACCGCCCCGGCGGGATCGTCCGGCTCTGGACCAACACCGCACCCGCCGCCGTACGCGCCGCGGGCGCGGCCGACCCCGACGGCCACGTGACCACCCAGGGGCACGTGCTGCGGGTGCCGGACCTGCTCGCCACCCTGACCACCGAGGCCGTCGTGCACCACCTGGACCTGGTCCTCGACCTGCCCGACGCGCCCCTGCCCGGAGTGCTGGCCACGCGGGTCGCCGTGACCACCATGGACGGCCTGCTCAGCGACGACGCCGTCCGGCCGGCCGCGTGGAGCGACGCGGATTACCTGCTCAAGGCCACCGGCCGACTGCCGCTCACCGACCGCGACCAGCTCGAACTCGGCGAGGTCGCCGGCTGGTTCCCCCTGTTGGGCTGACCGGCGCGGCCGCCCTCAGACGATGGCCATGTCCACGAAGCGCGACAGGTGGAGCTGCGCGGCCACCGTCACCGTGTCGGTGGGGCCATTTCTGTGCTTGGCAACAATGAAATCCGCCTCCCCGGCACGCGGCGACTCCTTGTCGTAGTAGTCGTCGCGGTGCAACAGGATGACGACGTCTGCATCCTGTTCGATCGAGTTGTGGGTGGCGATGCCGTTGGCGATGAAGTTGTGGGTACCGAGGACGGTGGCGTCGAAGACGTCGTGGCTGCCGAGTGACTCGATCGACACGATCTCATCCCAGAAGATGTCGTTCGTGGCGTGCAGGTCGAGGTCGGCGGCTTCGAGGACCGATGCGATCTTCGCAAGCCTGGATCGACTTGGTGCGTGCTTCCACAACGTGCTGCCACAGAACTGGGAGTCGATCGCTGCGGCGAACTCGCGGTGGGTCATGCCGTTCTCCGCCAGGATCTCCCGGACCCGGCCCCACACCTCGCGCGGCACCGTGTCGACGTTGGTGTTGCTGCGCATCGCCGTGAGCGATGTGAGCAGCTCGACGCAGTTGAGCGCCCTGTCTCCGTGCACGCCGATCTCCCGGAGGAACCGCAACTGGTCATCCCGTCCGGAAACGTCAAGCGTGTACTGAGGTCGGTGACGTTCGACCGGCACCACTTTGATCCGAGCGGTGATGCCGTATCGCAGCAGCAGCCGGGATATGTCCTCTAGCATCCGGCGGCTTGTCGACGAGAAGTAGATGCGGCCACCGCGGCCGGACTTGTTCACGGTCACCGAGCCGTCCGTGGCCCACAGGTGCCGGAGGAAAAGTGTGATCTGCTCCTTCGGCATGCCGAAGATCGCCGCCGGGATGAACTTCTCATGCGACCGCAGGCCGAACAGTCCCAGACCGTCCAACCACTCGGCGATCGGATTGCGCCGGCCGCGAGCGAGAGGGTAGGGAGCGGGAAGCCTCAGGGTGGTGACCCTGGCCGCCTCGTAGTTGTCACGGATGGCGGTGATGCCGAAATGTTTGGCGGCCTCCGCCACAGCCTGCAGGTTGCCTTCGTCGCGGCTCGCGTACCGAATGGGCTGCCGGCGCACGAACGAGCCGTCGCCTAGCAGGTGCGCCAGCAGGACGACCTCCGGCTCCGCCCACGGTCGGATCGTGAGTGGAGGCGGAACGTGCCGGGGGGTGGCGAGACGCGCTCCCGGCGCCAACTCCCCGAGCGGCAACCATCCGGCGAAGGTGAGGAACGGATGGTTCGACGTCGCGTCAATCTGCTTACCCGAGGCCAGCTTCATGCGGAACACCTCCCGATTGCCGCTCGGGAAGACGTGGGTCATCGTTCGCGGGGTGTAGCGCAGTGTCTCGTCCAGCGCCCATACCGGGACGTCCTTGGTTCCGTCGGCGAGCAACTCGCCGAGGGTCACTTCGGAGTTGTTGTCGGCCCGGATCAGCCGGGTCTCCGCCGTCAGGCAGCCCGATTCACGCAAGTCGGACAGCTGCGGTCGCTTGTCGGTGCGCTGCTCCGGGCCACGGTTCAGCTGACTGACCGCGATCACCGGGCACTCCACCTCCTTGGCGAGCAGCTTGAGGCCACGGGAGAGGTCCGCGACCTCCTGCTGCCGGCTCTCGGTGCGCTTCGGAGAGGTCATCAGCTGGAGATAGTCGACCACGATCAGCTTGAGGTCGTGCCGCTGCTTGAGCCGGCGCGCCTTGGCCCGGATCTCCATCAGGTTCATGCTCGGCGTGTCGTCGACGAAGAGCGGCGCCTCACTGATCTCGCCCATGCAGCGGGCGAGCTTGGTCCAGTCGTCGTCGGAAAGCTGGCCGCTGCGCAGGACGTGCAGGGGCACGCGCGCCTCGGCCGACAGCAACCGCATGACGATCTCGACCTTGCTCATTTCCAGCGAGAAGATGGCCGACGCTTGATTTGCCCGAATTGCAGCGTTTCGGGCGAAATCCATACTTGCTGTCGATTTGCCCAACCCAGGGCGTCCGGCAACGATCACCAACTGCCCCGCGTGCAGGCCGTTGAGCAGGCGGTCCAGGTCGGTGAAGCCGGTGGGGACGCCGGTCATCATGCCGCCCTGGGCGCCCACCGCCTCGATCTCGTCCAGTGTCGGCTGGAGCATGTCGGCGAGTACGGCGAAGTCCTCGCTGACGCGGCGCTCGGTGATGTCGTAGACCGCCTGCTGGGCGAGGTCGACGACGTCGTCGACGTCGCGGCTGCCGCCCTGAGCCGTGCCGTAGCCCAGCTGCACGATCTTGGTGCCGGCCTCGACCAGACGCCGCAGGACCGCCCGCTCGCTGACGATGCGGGCGTAGTAGGCCGCGTTCGCGGCGGTCGGCACGCTGGCGATCAGCGTATGCAGGTAGGGGGCGCCGCCGATCCGGACGAGATCGCCGGAGTTGGCCAGGGCCGCCGCCACAGTGATGGAGTCGGCCGGCTCGCCCCGGCCGTAGATCTCCAGGATGGTGTCGAAGATGGTGGCGTGCACCGGCCGGTAGAAGTCGTTGGTCTTGAGGATCTCCACGACGTCAGCGACGGCGTCCTTGGACAGCAGCATGCCGCCGAGGACGCACTGCTCGGCGGCGATGTCCTGGGGCGGGGTCTTGTCGAACTGGCCGTCGCGCTGCGGCGGCGGGGACGCGTGCCCCCCGCCCGATCGCGAGTCCGCCCGCATGTCGTCGGTGACCGACACGGGTCCCCCCTCCACTGCGTCGGATCTGGATCCAGCCCTGTCGCCGGGATGGACAACCTCGACCTGCCGGTCGATCGGGGGTCATCGCACGACCGGTCGGGGGCCAACCATACGGAACCCGAGGTCAGCCCCTCAACCACGTCGGTGGACGAGCCTCGGGACAACCTGTGGACGCCGGGGGACAAGCATGTGCGCAGGGTGTGCACAGCCTGTGGACAACGGCTGGGGAATTCTCCGCTGCAAGGTGCTGACCTGCGGAAACACAATCCCCAGCCTGTGGACGGCAAGTTTTCGGTCGAACTGCGCGGTCGAACGTCCCGTACTATCTCCAGCGAACGGCTACACCTGCACAGCGGATTGCGCAATCGGTTGAGAAGGGTCACGCTCCGGCCGTGAGTAACCGGGACTGGGGACGCGGAGAGGGCGGTCCGCGCGAGTCGGTCGCCTCCTGGGACGATCCCGCCGACCCGGCACCGGTCGATCCGTACGAGCACGCTCCCGCGCGGCACCGCACGCCGAGCCGGCGCCGGGCTGTCGAGCGCGGGCAGCAGGAGCCGGTCGACAGCTACCTGCCGCGTTGGGCCCTGGAGTCGGGGATCCGCAGCGCCGACGGCGGTGGCCGTCACGCCGCGCCCGACGACGAGGTGGGGATCGAGGCCCACCAACCGCACTCCGGTGCCTGGCGGGCCACGGAGACCACGAACAGCTGGCACCGGGTCAGCGAGACGAGCTGGCGCGAGACCCCGGCGATCGACGCTGTTCCGCAGTCGGAGCACACCGGAGAGTGGACGTTCGGCGCTGCCCAGCAGTCGGAGCACACCGGGGAGTGGACGTTCGACCGTCCGCAGGAGCGGGGATACTCCGGGCGGCGGCGGGCCGAGGACGACCCCGTCTCGGGCTCGGCGCCGCCGAGCCGGCCGAGGCGCCTGCCGTCGCAACGCCCGCAGGTCGTCTGGTCCGGCCTGGAGGAGGCGGACGCGTCCGGGTCCGTACCGGATCGGGAGGCCGAGCGGCCGGCCCGCCGGGGCCGGCGGGCGGCGGAGGACCGCCCCGCCGTCGATCCCTGGGACCGGGAGTCGCACCTCGCCGCGTCCGAGAGCCCACCCTCCCCTCCGGCGGTGGACGCGTGGGACGCGTCGGGTGTGCACGCGTGGCACCCGGCCGGTGAGGTCGACCGCTGGGACCACGCCGACACCGGCCGGTGGGACCGGGCCGACGACACCGGCAGCTGGGACCGGAGCGACGGCACGGGTCGGTGGGACCGGACCGACGGCACCGGTGAGTGGCGCCGGTCCGACGACACCGGCGCGTGGGAGCGATGTTCCGACGACGGCGGGTGGGACAGGACCGCGCCGGGCTCCGGCGGGGGCGCCGTGCAGGAATGGTCCTGGCCGGGGCAGGACGACCGGAGCGAGGGTTTCTGGTCGGGCACCCGGCTGGCGGGCGACGATCCCCGCTGGATGGACCCGCCGGCGTCGGCGCCCCGGTCACCCGTGGTGCCCTACTCCGCGCCGCGGCCGCGTCCCGCGCCGCGTCGGCGCGTAGCCGAGCCGGTCGGTGCCGCGACGGCGTCGGCCGTACGCCGTAGGGCCGGGACCGCCGGGGCGGGGGCGTGGGGCCGTCGTATCGAGGACGACCTGCTCGATCCCGATCCTGGCGGTCCGTGGCGGTCGCTGCTCTACACGGTCGCGTGCTATCTGGTGCCGGCGGCGCTGATCTTCGTCTGGTTGCTGACCCTGGACGGACAGGTGCCGGCGGGGTGTGTCACCGACATCAGCGGAGGGGGTTGCGACTCGCCTCGGGCGCGGGCGCTTGGCTCGCTGGCAGCGGGCCTGCCGCGCTTCGGGTTGGCGCTGGCCAGCAGCCTGGTCGTGGCGCTGCTGCTGCGCCGGGTCGGTACGACGTGGCGTTCGGCCAGCGTCGCGCTGGCGGCGGCCGTGGTCGGCGGCGGTCTCTCGACGGTGATGATCAGCGCGGTGACGGGCCAGCCGATCGGCTGACGATCAGCGCGACGACACGACCATGCTGCCGCTGCTAGCCGAAGGCACTGGCTGGTGATCAGCGTGGCCGGCCGGTGGCTGACGCACCGCCGCCCTGGTCGGCCCGCACCGCGACGAGCTGGCCGACCGCGCGAGCGGGAGCGTACGCCGCAGGCCGTACACGAACAGGGCCCGCACCGGTCGGTGCGGGCCCTGTCGTGGTGCTCGGGTGAGGTGTCAGCCCTGGACGACGTTGAGGTCGAACTTGGCGCTCACCTCGGGGTGCAGCTTGATCTGCACCGGGTAGGAGCCGGTCGACTTGATCGGACCGGACAGTTCCAGCCGACGACGGTCGAGGACCGGACCACCGGCGGCCTTGACGGCGTCGACGATCTCGGCCGGGGTGACCGAGCCGAAGAGCCGACCGCCGTCGCCGGCGCGGGCCTTCAGGCTGACCTTGAGGCCCTCGAGCTGGCCCTTGACCTCGTTGGCGTGACCGAGGTCGCGGATCTCACGGGCCGAACGGGCCCGCTTGATGACCGTGACCTGCTTCTCCGCACCCTTGGTCCAGGCGATCGCGAAGCCCTGCGGCAGCAGGTAGTTACGGCCGTAGCCGTTCTTGACCTCGACGATGTCGCCCGGGGCACCGAGGCCGGACACCTCCTGAGTCAGGATGATCTTCATATCGGTGCCTCCTCTCAGCGGGCCGTGGCCGTGTACGGCAGGAGCGCCATCTCACGGGCGTTCTTGACCGCACGGGCGATCTGCCGCTGCTGCTGCGAGGTCACGCCGGTCACCCGCCGAGCGCGGATCTTGCCGCGGTCGGAGATGAACTTGCGCAGCAGCGCGGTGTCCTTGTAATCGATATAGGTGATCCCGTCCTTGTCGAGCGGGTTCACCTTCTTCTTCGGTTTGCGAAGTGCAGCGGCCTTGGCCATTGCTCGTGCTCCTGGTTTGCGATCGCGGGCGCTCGGCGCCATTAGAACGGGGGCTCCTCGTCGAAGTTGCCGCCACCCGAACCACCGCGCGAGGGTGCCGGTGCAGCCGAGGCCCAGGGGTCGTCGAAGTTGCCTCCGCCGCCGCCCTGGCCACCTCCACCACCACCGCCACCGAAGCCGCCGCCACCGCCGCCGGAGCGGGACATCTTCTGCACCTTCGCCGTGGCGTAGCGCAGCGACGGGCCGATCTCGTCGACCTCGAGCTCGATGACGGTGCGCTTCTCGCCCTCGCGCGTCTCGTACGACCGCTGACGCAGCCGGCCCGAGACGATCACGCGGGCGCCCCGCTGGAGCGACTCGGCGACGTGCTCCGCCGCCTGCCGCCACACGGTGCACGCCAGGAAGAGCGGCTCGCCGTCCTTCCATTCGCCGGAGGCCTTGTCCATGAACCGGGGCGTCGAAGCGACCCGGAACTTGGCGACCGCCGCACCGGACGGGGTGAACCGCAACTCGGGGTCATCGGTCAGGTTGCCGATGACCGTGATGGTGGTGTCTCCTGCCATGACCATCTCCTCGCGCACTCATCAGTTCTGCCGTACAGGCTCTCAGAGCCCTCCGACAGTGCCGATGAGGCTGATCCGGGTGGACCGGGGTTGAATGCTTTAGCGCATCTCCGGCCGGATGACCTTGGTGCGCAGCACGGACTCGTTGAGCCGCAGCTGACGGTCCAGCTCGGCCACCGCTGCGGGCGTCGCCTGCAGGTCGATGACGGCGTAGATGCCTTCGGCCTTCTTGTTGATCTCGTACGCGAGGCGCCGGCGGCCCCACACGTCCGTCTTCTCGACCGAGCCACCCGCAGTCCGGATCACGTTCAGGTACGTGTCGAGGGACGGGGCGACGGTGCGCTCCTCGAGGCTGGGGTCGAGGATCACCATGACTTCGTAATGACGCAAGACGTGCTCACCTCCTGTGGGCTAAGCGGCCACGGTCCTTCCGTGGCAGGAGGTCGTGCGTCGTGGCCCGCGCCGGTTCCGGGGGAACCCGGCCGTACGCGGACAACCGGACCAGGATACCCGGTCCCGACGATCATGCCCGGGGTGGTCGGCGGGGCCCTTCCACCGGGCGAGGCGACGGGGGCCCGCGTCGACGTCGCTGTCGATGCGAGCCCCCGTACACGAGGCCGCGGGGCGTCCCGTCCGCATTCCTTGGGTGGGACCTGGGGAGGAACGACCACACCGATGAGGTTGGACCGGGGACGCCCCGCGGAGCTTTATCGTGTTGTTACCTGACGTTACAACGGCTCTTGCCCCTTGTCGGGGGAAATGGCGGAATTCTCCGACAAATTTCCCGATGAGCCCGGTTCCGTCAGGGCGGGCCCCCGCCGCGCCGGGCCGCGCGACGGGGTGCCCCCGCTCTCGGGCGGTTCGACGCGCCTCCGGGACGGGCCGACCAGCGGCCGTTCCGGGCCGGCTGCGGCAACCGTGGATCCCACTCGCATCAACGACCGCCGCCGCTGGGAGGTGACGCGAGGAACGGCGAGTCCGCCACCGCCGTCATCCCGGCTGTCGGCGACGCGACGTAGGCTCCCGTGCATGCGTATCGGAGCCCACGTCGATTCGACCGACCCGGTGGCGGAGGCGACCGCCCGAGGGGCCGAGGCCGTGCAGTTCTTCCTCTCCGACCCCCAGGGGTGGAAGGCGCCGAAGCCGCGGGAGGACGCGGACCGGCTGCGGGCCGCGGGCGTCGACCTCTACGTGCACGCGCCGTACGTCATCAACGTCGCCACCCTGAACAACCGGATCCGGATCCCCAGCCGCAAGCTGCTGCTCGGGCACGCCCAGGCGGCCGCCGCCATCGGCGCCAAGGGGCTGATCGTGCACGGCGGGCACGTCAATGCCGGCGACGACCTGGCCGTCGGCTTCGACAACTGGCGCAAGACCTTCGCGTACGCGGCGGACTCCGGCGGCTTCGGCGTGCCCGTCCTGATCGAGAACACCGCCGGCGGTGACAACGCCTGCGCCCGGCGGCTCGACGCGCTCGCCCGCCTCTGGGACGCCGTCGGCGATCACGAGGTGGGCTTCTGCCTGGACACCTGCCACGCCCACGCCGGCGGCGAGGAGCTGCTCGGGCTCGTCGACCGGGTCAAGGCGATCACCGGCCGGATCGACCTGGTGCACGCCAACAACTCCAAGGGCGCGTTCAACTCCGGCCAGGACCGGCACGACAACCTCGACGGCGGCACGATCGACCCGGAGCTGGTGGTGGCGGTCATCCGCGCGGCCGGCGCACCGGTCATCGTCGAGACCCCGGGCGGGGTCGACGGTCAGGGCGCCGACATCGCCTTCCTACGCGACCGGCTGGGCACGGGGAGCCCGGCGGCATGACGACCGAGCAGTCCGCCTCCGGCAGCCCCCGTCCCGACTCCGCCGCCGAGAAGGCCGACGCCGCCGGGAAGACGGAAGCCGCCGGAAAGACCGACACGACCGGCGCCACGACCGGCCCGGCCGCCGCCAGGACCGCCGGGGCCGAACCCAGGACCGGCGGGGCCCGATCCAAGGCCGGGGCGGCCGAGCCCAAGGCTGGCGGAACCGACAAAGACGGCGCCAAGGCGGGTGCAGCCAGCAAGACGGACACCAAGGCGGGCAAGGACGGCGCCAAGGCGGGTGCGGCCGACAAGCCCGACGTCAAGGCGGGCTCAGCCGGTGTGGCCGGGGCCGTCGGCGACGGCGCGGGCAAGGAGGGCGCGGGCAAGGGCGACGACAAGGCGGCCGGCAAGAGCCAGGACGGGGGTGACAAGGAGGGCAAGCCGGACCGGTGGGAGGCCTTCGCGTCCGCCCCCGAACCGGTGCCCTCCCGGCTCGGGCGCGCCGCGCGGGCGGTGGGCCGCCGGCTGATCCACGAGTGGACGCTCGCGACGCTCGCCTCGCTGGCGTTGGCCGTGCTGCTGACCTGGCCCACGCTGCGCTACCCGCGACACACCCTGCCGCAGGACTACTGGGACCCCAGCCTCCAGGCGTGGCAGATGGCCTGGTCGGGGCACATCCTGCTGACCAACCCGGCGCAGCTGTGGCAGTCGAACACCTTCTTTCCGGAGTCCTGGAGCTTCGCCTTCTCCGACACCCTGCTCGGCTACGCCCCGGCGGGCATGATCGGCACCGGTCCCGAAGCCGCCGTGCTCCGCTACAACATCATGTTCGTGCTGGCCCACGCGCTCGCCATGCTCGGGGCGTACGCGCTGGCCCGTCAGCTCGGCGCCGGCCGGATCGGCTCCGCGGTGGCCGGGGCGAGCTTCGCGTACGCGCCGTGGCTGCTGGCCCAGGCCGGGCACCTGCACGTGATCTCCAACGGCGGCATCCCGCTGGCGTTGGCGATGCTCGCCCGGGGGCACGGCTGGTCGTTGCGGCACGGGTACCGTCCCGAGCGCCGGCACGACGGCTGGGTCTACGCCGGCTGGTTCGTGGCGGCCTGGCAACTCAGTCTCGGCTTCGGCATCGGGCTGCCGTTCGCGTACTTCCTCGCCGGGACCGTGCTGGTCGCGGCCGTCACCTGGTTCCTGCGGCGGTGGGTCGTCCGGCCGGTCAAGCGCCCGTTCGGCCGCCGGTTGCTGATCGCGGACCTGGTCGGCGGCCTGTTCTTCGCCGGTGTCGGCGGCTTGCTGGCCATCCCGTACTTCAAGGTGGCGGGGGCGCACCCGCAGGCGGAGCGTTCCATCGGCGACATCGGCGTCTACTCGCCGCCGGCGGCCGGCTTCTTCACGGCACCCGCCGAGTCGCGGGTCTGGGGCGCCCTGCACGAGGGCGCGCGGGCGGCGCTGCCCTGGCACCCGGAGATGACCCTGCTGCCCGGCTTCGTGCTCTACGCGCTCGCCGCCGGCGGGCTCTTCTTCTCGGTGTGGAAGCTGCGCCACCGGCTGCTGCTGCTCGCCGGGGTGGTGGTGACGATGGTGCTCGCCATGGGCACCCGGTTCTTCGACGGCACCTTCACCTACGTGCCGCTGTTCGACCACCTGCCCGGCTGGAACGGCATCCGCACCCCGGGCCGGCTGATGCTCTGGACCACGCTGCTGCTCGGGCTGCTCGCGGCGGGCGCGGTCAGCGCGTTCGCCACCCGGGTACGGGAGGTCTACGCCGAGCGGATCCCCTCCTGGCCGAGCCCGTGGCTGCGGCTGGCCACTCTGCTGCCGCTGGTGCTGGTGCTCGGCGAAGGGCTGAACGCCACGCCGCACCCGGTCGTGCCGTCCCAGCCGGCCGCGATGCGCACCGTGGACGGGCCGCTGCTGGTGCTGCCGAGCAGCCAGAGCCTCGACCAGCCGGTGATGCTCTGGTCCACCAGCAAGTTCCAGGACGTGGTCAACGGGGGCAGCGGCTTCACCCCGCGCCAACTCGACGACGTACGCCGGGTGACGCTGGCCTTCCCCGATCAGACCAGCGTCGACTACCTGCGCGTCCTCGGCGTACGCAACGTGCTGCTGATGCGGGACCACATCGTCGGCACGCCGTGGGAGGTCACCGTGGACGCGCCGGTCGACGGGCTCGGCATCACCCGCGAGGAAGTAGGGAACATCGTGATCTACCGCCTGTGACCCTCATCACCCTCGCGTTGATCTCGCAGCAGCCTCCCGGTCGTCCGATCCCCCGAAGAGCTTGCGGGCACCGGAGAGGATCGCCAACACCGCGACCGTGAACAGACCGAACAGCCCGTTCAACCACCAGTCGACCATGTTGGCGGAGAAACACAGGTTCCCCGGTGTGCAGTCGGTGTCGCCGAGCTCGAACCTGCCAGCGATGATTCCGGCAGGAAAGCAGAGCAGCGCGACACAGCCGCCCAGGCCGAAGAACCACCCGGACGCCCGCCGGACGAGGGCCAGGCCGAGCCAGACCGTGACGAGCAGCGCGGGCAGGATCGCGTCGACGGCGCTCACACCGGTCGACGGGGTAGGGACCCCCGACAGGGCGCCATCAGGACGTCACTCGCCGGCCACCGTCCGCCCGCCCCCGCCCCCGCTGCCGGCCGCGGCCGAGCTGGCCGCCAACTCCGTCGGTTGCGGCGAGGGCGGGGCTGGTCGACGCCAGCGAGCCACCCAGGGTGCGTCCCTGGTGCCGTTGAACACGCCACCGTCTGGATCGTCCGGATAGGTCTTGCGGACCGCGTCCAGTTCGGGGTTCAGGATCTCCCGGACGACCAGCACGCAGAGCAGCACGACGGTGGCCAGGCGCAGCGTCGACGCCAGCACGAAGACCCCCTCCGGGAAGACCGGCTTGCTGGTCGCCGCGCCGAGCAGCTCGCCGTAGAACGCCACGAAGTAGCAGACCTCGGCCACCTGCCAGGCGAGGAAGGCACCCCATTTCGGGCGGGCGAGCACCACCAGCGGCAGCAGCCAGAGCACGAACTGCTGCGACCACACCTTGCTGAAGATCAGGAAGGCGGCGACCACCAGGAACGCGAGCTGGGCGAGCCGGGGCCGGCGCGGGGCCAGCAGCCCCAGCGCGGCCACCCCGAGGCAGGCCAGCCCGAAGAGGGCGTACGACAGGGTGTTCAGCGTCGGGATGTTGGCGTTGAGCCACTCGAACGGCCCGAGGTCGGCGGGGTTGGCGTTGCCGAACTTTCCGTCCACGTAGCGGCCGATGTACCAGAGGGTGCCCCAGTCGATGGGCCGGGTCGAGTTCAGCTCGAAGAAGCGGTCCCAGTTTTCCCGGTAGGGAATGGCCACCGGAAGGTTCACGAGGACCAGGGAGACGAGGGCCGCGCCGAGGGCGGTGAGGGCGGCGCGGAGCCGCCCGGCGCGCAGTCCCAGCACCAGGATCGGGCCGAGGATGAACAGCGGCCACATCTTGGCCGCCCCGGCGAGACCGAGTAGGACGCCAGCCGCCAGTGGTCGGCTGCGGGCCCAGGCGAAGAGGCCGAACGCGGCCAGGCCGATGGCGAGCAGGTCCCAGTTGACCGTGGCGGTGAGCATCAGCGCGGGGGCGAGCGCGAAGAGCGCGGCGTCCCATGGTCGACGGCGGCGTAGGGCGAGGAGCATCGCCACGGTGGCGACCGCCAGCGCGCCGAGCACCAGCGCGTTGAGGTTGTAGAACCACATGCCCTGGTTGAGCCCCGGGTCGTTCTGGCCGAGGGCGTGCACGGGCAGGCCGAGGGCGCCCATGAAGTACCCGGTGAGCACCGGGTACTCGACGGGGTGGTCCTGGTAGGGCACCGCGCCCTCGTTGAGCCGCTCGGCGTAGTAGAGCGCCAGCACGTCGGTGTAGCAGAACCGGGTGTACTGCACGTTGTTCTGCCAGGCGCCGTCCTGGCAGGGCGACTTCTGCACCCAGTGCAACGCCAGGGTCAGGCAGACCAGGGCCAGGACGATGCGGGTCGCCGTCCAGAACCGGTTCTCCCGCCCGGCGGGCCGGTCCAGGGCGACGGCGTGGTCGCCCAGCGGGCCGCCGATGGCGCCGGAGAGGCCCCGGACGAAGCCGTCGGAGCGGGACGGATGGTCAGGGGCACCGGCGTCGTCGATGCCTCGCGTCGACTGCGTGCTCATGAAGGTGCATCCTGCCGTACATCGGGCCTCCGCGTCCCCCTCCCACTCGCGAAACGTCGGTACGCGAAACGCCGCCGGCGGCCGGAGAGTTGCTCCGGCCGCCGGCGGCGTTCGTCGATCAGTCGTTGTCCGGTCTGGGTGTCAGGCTCGGTAGCAGCCCGCCGCCGCCGCCGTCCCGGCCCGGGCGCGGATCGATCGGGGTGGTGGGCCCGCCGGGCCCACCGGGGCCACCAGGGCCGCCCGGGGGGTTGCCACCGCCGTTGTTCCCACCACCGTTGTTGCCGCCCGGGCAGAACAGGCCCAGCGGGTCGCAGGTCGGTTGGCCCGAGGGGGGCGGCGGGGGCGGGGGTGCCTCACCGTTGCCGGTGTTCGGATCGCCGACGTTCGCCGCAGGCGGGAAGTCCTTCTTCTCCCATTTCTTGACCTTGTGTGCCTCGTCCATGAACCGTTCCCAGATGGTGCCCGGCAGGTTGCCGCCACTGATCTTGTCGCCGTTCTTCAGCTTGAGCGGCTTGCGGTCCTTGACGTTGCCGACCCAGACGGCGGTGGCGATCTGCGGGGTGTAGCCGATCATCCAGGCGTCGCCGTTGTCGTCGCTGTCCGCCTTGAGTTCCCAGGTGCCGGTCTTGGAAGCGGCCTTCCGGCCGTCGTCGAGCTTGTGGTTGACCCGCGCCGGGTACTGCTCCAGCACCGAGGTCACGTCCGCCACGACGTCCTTGTCGATGCGCTGCTCACCCTTGAGGGAACCCTCGTCGGCGATCTTCTTCCACTTGCCGGTGGCCTCGTCCCTCTTCTCGACGGAGAAGAGAAAGTGGGCCTTGTGGTAGCGGCCCTGGTTGGCGAAGGTGGCGACGCCGTTGGCGTGGTCCAGGACGGTGATCGGATACTGGCCGTAGCCGACGACGTGGAAGAACGGGTTCGGCGCGATCTTCTTCGGGTCTTCCTTGGTGAGGTCGTAGCCCTTCGGCGGGTCGGTGTCCGACCGCCACATCATGCTGACGCCGGCCTTGGCCGCCATGTCGACGACCTTGTCCGGGCCGATGTCCTGGGTGACATGGTAGAACGGCACGTTCAGCGACTTGAGGGTGGAGACCGTCAGGGTGCAGGAGTTGCCGCACTCGGGGTTGTCCACGCCGGCGTTGCTGACCTTGAACTTGGTGCCTTCGGGCGTGAAGGCCTTGCCCTTCCAGCGCGACTCGAGGGCCTTGCGCTCCTTGAGCGCCGCCGCCAGCGTGTAGATCTTGAAACTCGAGCCCGGCGGGTGACCGCCGTAGGGGTTGCCGGAGGAGTCGATGTTCCTGCCGGCGTAGTCGGTGCCGGTCCCGTTGTCGCCGCCGTAGTAGGCGAGCACGCGACCGTTCTTCGGCTCGATGGCGACCACCGCCGCCATCAGGTTCGGCGGCTGGCCTGCGAGTTCAGATCCCTTGGTCTTGCGCTGGGCGGTCTCGACCGCCGCCTCCTGGATCTTCGTGTCGATCGTGGTGCGGATCTTGTAGCCACCCGACATGAGCGCCTGGGAACAGAGCGGCTTGGCGTCGGTGATCTGCTCCTCCTTGTCGACGCAGATGCCCTTGTCCCGCATCTCCTGCTTGACGTAGTTGATCACGTTGCCGTACGGGGTGTTGACGCCGAAGTCGATGCCGGCGCCGCCCTGGTTCGGCTTCTTGGGCATCGGGTACTCGGCCAGGGTGGGCGCCGCCGGCTTGCCCGGGGCGTTCAGCCAGCCCTCGGCGACCATGCCGCCGATCACGTACTCCCAGCGGGACTTGGCGTCGGCGAGGTTGACCGCCGGGTCGTAGCCCTTGTGGCCCGCGCTGGCCTCCGGCTGCTTGATCAGCGCCGCGAGGACCGCGCCCTCGGCCACGCTCAGCTTGTTCGCCGCCTTGCCGTAGTACGTCTGCGCCGCCGCCTCGATGCCGTGCGCGCCCCGCCCGAAGTAGATGATGTTCAGGTAGTGCTGCATGATCTGCGGCTTGGTGTACTCGTCGTTCAGCTTGGAGGCGAAGATTGCCTCCTTGACCTTCCGGGCGTAGGTGTCCTCGTTGAGGCTGTCGAAGGCGTTGCGGGCGTACTGCTGGGTGATCGTCGAGGCGCCCTGCTTGCTGCCGCCGGTGACGTTGTTCCACGCGGCCCGGACGATGCCCTTGTAGTCCACACCCGAGTGTTGGTAGAAGTTCCGGTCCTCGGCCGCCGCGACCGCGTCCTGCACGTGCGTCGGGATCTGGTCGATGGTGACCAGCGTCCGGTTCTGCGTGCCGACCTTGGCGATGATCGTCTTGTTGTCGGACGCGTAGAGGGTGGTCGCCTGCGGCGGCGTGGTGTCCTCCGGAAGGACCACGTTGGTCGAGTAGTAGGTGAAGCCGACAACGCCGAGCCCGGCGAGCATGATGAACACGGCGAAGGCGGCGATCAGCATGTTGACCCGCTTGCGCTTCTTCGCCCGCGACGCGCCGGCCGGATCACCCGCCCCGCGCGCACGCCGGCCGGGGCCGGTCGGCCCGCCGGGACTGCCAGGGCCGCCTGACGCCGGGGAGACGCTCGCCCGGGCCGAGGCACGTCCGCTGACGCCGCCGACCGCCGCCGATCCGACGCTGGCCCGTCCGGCCGGGGCGGCGCCGACGGCGGCGGAACCCACCGAGGCGCGACCCGCCGGCCCGCCGGCCGGGGAGACCGGCACCGAAGCGCGACCCGAGCCCGCCGCCCGGCCGACGCCGGGCGCAGGCGAGACCGGCACGGCCCGGCCGGGCGCCGCCCGACCGACCGAGGCCGAACCCACCGAGGCGGAGCCCACCGAGGCTGTTCCGGCGCGCGGCGGGACGGCCGCGGAGGCCGAACCGGAGACGGAGCCGCCGCGCGGCGGAACGGCGTCCGAGCCGCCGACCGAGGCCCGCCCGCCGGCGGCGCGGGGCGCGACCGAGGCGCGGCCCGCGGGTGCCGTACCGTCCTGTGCAGCCGACCAGCCGCCCCCGGAGGCGTCACCGCCGGGGTCGCCGTGCTGGCCCGGAATCTGGGCCCGCCCGCGCGGGGAACTGGAATCGCCGTACGAGTTCATTCCTCACACCCTGCCGTCGCGGTGGGACGCGACTGCGCCGCCACCGGTTTGCCGTGAGATGGGACACCTGTCGAGGGCGGCACGTGCGTGCCGGTCGACAGGTGCCACTTGCGAATCAATCGGGCCAATCAGACCAACGATCCGTCGGTCTCCCCAGGCGTGCGTACGCTGGCCGGGGTCGGCCGATCGAGCGAAGATCACCGTTGCGCCTCTCGCCTCCGTCGACTGCCCGCACCGTTGCCCGAGGCGGCCGCGCCGCCCACCACGTCCTGCTCCTGCCCACCCTCCGGACTCCCGGTCAGGCCGTCCCGGCCGAGCAGGTACTGCTCGACGAGATGGTTCCAGTCACAGCCGAGGCACACCTCCACCACGAAGACCTGGAACTCACGCACCGTCATCGCCAGCACCGGCAACTCGGCCAGTGTCCGGGCCTGGCCGGCTGACTGCTTGAGTTCGTCGCCGTAAATGTAGTGGACGTGGGTCAGGTTCTCGCTCCGGCAGATCGGACACCGCTCGTCGGTCGGCTCCCCGTGGAAGCGGGCGGCGTTCTTCAGGTAGGGCGAGGCGTCGCAGACGTCGTACGTGCCGACCCGGCCCGCGAGGAGCTCACGCAGCACCGCTCGCTTCCGGAGCGAGTAGTCGACTACCTGGCGCTGCGTACGCATGCGGAGAAGGGTACGCGGTCTCGTCGGACGGGGCGACCACGGTGACGATGCGTGACCGGAGAACCTCGGAGCGGAGGTTTGCCCTGATCACGGCGATCCGCTAGCGTGCGATGTATCGGTCCGATACATCGCGGCGGTTACCGCTCCGCGTAGAGGGTACAGAGAGGATGGCCCGTGCTCGAGCTCGCCATCCTCGGCCTCCTGCAGGAGTCTCCGATGCACGGCTACGAGCTGCGCAAGGAGCTGACCGCCAAGCTCGGTGCGATCAGGGCGGCGATCAGCTACGGCTCGCTCTATCCCACGCTGCGCAGGTTGCAGGCGGCGGGATGGATCACCGAGGCCGCGGAGGCACCCGCCACGGTCGAGGAGGTTCCCGCGCTGACCAGCCGACGAGGTCGGGTGGTCTACGAGATCACGGCGGAGGGCAAGGAACGCTTCGCCCGACTGATCGCGCAGACCGGGCCGGAGACGTACGACGACACGGGTTTCGGCGTGCACTTCGCGTTCTTCGCCCGGACCGACCAGGCGACCCGGCTCCGCATCCTCGAGGGTCGCCGGCGAAAGATCGAGGAACGCCGTGAAGGGCTTCGCGACGTGCTCGGCAGGGCGGCCGAGCGGCTCGACGCCTACACGCTGGAACTGCAGCGCCACGGCCTGGACGCCTGTGAGCGCGAGGTCCGCTGGCTGGAGGAGCTCATCGCCAACGAGCGCTCCGGCCGTGCCCCGACGGTCCCGTCAACCGGGACGGCCGGCGGCCGACGAGAAGACAACAGCCCGCCTCCGCCTGGAGAGTCCAGGAAAGAGCGGCCGTGATGAAGAAGAAGGAGGCAGACGCTATGGGCTCCGTCCGCGTCGCCATCGTCGGTGTGGGTAACTGCGCCTCGTCCCTCGTACAGGGCGTGGAGTACTACCGGAACGCCGACCCGAACGACCGCGTCCCGGGTCTCATGCACGTCACCTTCGGCGACTACCACGTTTCGGACGTGCAGTTCGTCGCGGCGTTCGACGTGGACGCCAAGAAGGTGGGCATGGACCTCGCCGAGGCGATCGTCGCCAGCGAGAACAACACCATCAAGCTCTGCGACGTGCCGCCGACCGGCGTCACCGTGCAGCGCGGTCCGACCTTCGACGGTCTGGGCCAGTACTACCGCGAGATCGTCGAGGAGTCCGACGCCAAGCCGGTCGACGTCGCCCAGGCGCTGCGCGACGCGCAGGTCGACGTCGTGGTCTCGTACCTGCCGGTCGGTTCCGAGCAGGCCGACAAGTTCTACGCCCAGGCCGCGATCGACGCCGGTTGCGCGTTCGTCAACGCGCTCCCGGTCTTCATCGCCTCCGACCCGGAGTGGGCCAAGAAGTTCGAGGACGCGGGCCTGCCGATCGTCGGTGACGACATCAAGAGCCAGGTCGGCGCCACCATCGTGCACCGCGCGCTGGCGAAGCTGTTCGAGGACCGTGGCGTCGAACTGCTGCGCACGTACCAGCTCAACTTCGGCGGCAACATGGACTTCATGAACATGCTGGAGCGCAACCGCCTGGTCTCGAAGAAGATCTCGAAGACCCAGTCGGTCACCTCGCAGATCCCGCACGAGATGAGCAAGAGCGACGTGCACATCGGCCCGTCGGACCACGTGCCGTGGCTGGACGACCGCAAGTGGGCGTACATCCGCCTGGAGGGCCGCTCCTTCGGCGACACCCCGCTCAACGCCGAGCTCAAGCTCGAGGTGTGGGACTCGCCGAACTCGGCCGGTGTCATCATCGACGCCGTCCGCGCCGCGAAGATCGCGCTGGACCGGAAGATCGGCGGCCCGATCCTGTCGGCCTCGTCGTACTTCATGAAGTCCCCGCCGGTGCAGTACGCCGACCACGACGCGCACGCCGCCGTCGAGGCGTTCATCGCCGGTGACGCCGAGCGCTGACGCGCCGACACCAGCACCATCGAGGGCCGGGTCCGCACGGACCCGGCCCTCGCCGCGTCCAGCCCTTCCGCAGCCGTACGCGCAACGGCCACCGGCCGCACACGGGGTCGAAGGGACGGCGACGCGCCGTTACGCTGACCGACGTGACGTCCCTCCCTCATGGCGGCGCGCGACGGGTCGTCGGGGCTTTCGCCGTCGCGGTGCTCCTTCCGGTCCTCGTCGGCTGCGCGGCACCGGGATCCGACCCGACCAGCGCGCCGGCCGGCGGCGTGGCACCGGCCGACGGCACCACGACAGCCGGTGGCACGGCACCGGCAGCCAGCACGGCACCGGACGGCGGCGTCGGCTCGGCCCGCCCAGTCACCTCCCCAGCGCCGCCCGAGGCCGACTGCGTCAGGGCGGGCACGCCGGTCGCGCGCCCCGGGCAGGTCGCCCCGTCCGGTGGCGGGGTCCCGGCCGTCACGTCGCGTCCACCCGGCACCCGACAGCCGCTGACCGACGAGCAGCGCCGCGCGGAGGAGTTCCGCCGCCAGCAGGCGGCCAACGACGCCTTCCGGCAGCGTGGGACGCTCGGCGAGGAGGCGGCCAGCGGCGCCCGGGCCTGCGCTGCGGACGTCAGGAAGAGCCTCAAGCTGCTGACCGCCGGCGGCCGGGACGAGCCCGGGCAGGAGGCCGTCCGGCGGGCGATCGTGGCGACGGGGCTGACCGGGGTCACCGTGCGGCCACCGGGTCGGCTCGACCTCGGCCCCGTCGACGGGCTGGTCTTCGCGGGCTGGACCGGCCGGGCGTGCGTCTTCGGCAGCGTCCGGGCGGGCGACGTCACGGTGGAGATTGGCACCCGCATCGCCGACGGCGGCTGTCTGCCCGCCCCGAGCTGAACCGGGCGGGTGCGGGCGGGACCGCGTCAGGACCAGGCGCGGCGCAGGGCGACCCCGGCCTCCAGCTCCAGCAGCTTCACCTTCCGGTCCAGGCCGCCGCCGAAACCGACCAGCTTGCCGCCGGCACCGACGATCCGGTGGCACGGCACGAGCACCGGGATCGGGTTGCGGTTGCAGGCCACCCCGACCGCGCGGGCGGCACCCGGGTCGCCGAGCCGGCGGGCCACCTCGCCGTAGGTGAGCGTCTCCCCGTACGGGATGCGGGTCATCTCCCGCCAGACGCCCCGTTCGAAGTCGGACCCGCCCGGCGCGGCCAGCGGCACCGCGAACCCGGTCAGCTCGCCCGCGAAGTACGCCCGCAGCTCCGCCAGCGCCTGTCGGGCCGCCTCGTCGCCCGGCTCCTCGGTCGCTGCGTCGACCCGGCCGAAGTGGGCCCGGCACACGTGGGTGCCGTCGGTGGCGACGGAGAACTCGCCGATCGGGGAGTCGAGCACGGTCCAGCGCATCTCCCCATTGTCCCCGGTGCCCCGACAGTGCCTCCCGCCCGAGCCGCCGGACGGGCCGCCGGGCATCCGGGTCGCCGACGAGAGGCGGCCGGGCCGGTCAGCTGCCGACGGTGGTCAGGGGTTGCCGAGGACAAGGGTGGCTCCTTCTCGTCGATGTCGAGATCGGCGCCCGATCCGGATCTTGTCAACATCTGGATTGCGGGCGACGGCAAAGTTCGGACGCCGGGGAGCGTCAGAGCTACCGGAGGTGGGCGGTGACCGAAGGGACCGACGGGGAGTTCACCGCGTTCGTCAACGAACGGGGAAACGTCCTGCTGCGCATCGCATACGCCCTGGCCGGCGACCAGCGCGGCGCCGAGGACCTGCTGCAGAACGCGCTGGCCAAGGCGTACGCCCGGTGGCCCCGGATCCGCGGCGACGCCGAGCCGTACGTGCGGCGGATCCTCTACCACGACCAGGTCTCCGGATGGCGGCGCCGGTCCCGGCGGCCCGAGGTGCCGGTCGCGGTGCTGCCCGAGCGGGTGGGCAGCCGGGACAGCGGTCAGGACGCCGACCTGCGGATGCTGCTGCGCGACGCGTTGCTGTCGCTGCCGCCCCGGCAACGCGCCGTGCTGACCCTGCGCTACCTGGAGGACCTCAGCGTCGAGCAGACCGCCGCGCTGCTCGGCTGCCGGGCCGGCACGGTCGCCAGCCAGACCTCGAAGGCACTGGCCAGGCTGCGGCAACTGGTACCCGTCCTCGACGACAGCGTCACGGAGGAGGTCCGATGAACGGCTCCGGGGAGGACGTCCTGCGTTCCGCCGTACGGGAGATCGCGGCCGAGGCCCGGGCGGCGCCCGACCTCGCCGACCGGGCCCTGCGCCGGGGCCGACGGCTGCGTCGCCGTCGCCGCACGACCGCCGCCGGAGGCGCCCTAGCGGCGCTGGTCGCCCTCGTCGGGCCGTACGCCTGGCTGCGACCCGGCGCACCCCCGGACACCGCCACCTGGGCACCGGTCGTCACCCCGGTGGCGACGGTGTCGGCCGCCCCGCGCACGATGTCCGTCGTCCCCGCGCCGACCGGCGACTGGACGCGGGTGGTCGTGACGCTGCCCGGCGGCTGGGTGCTGACCGGCGCCACCTCCACCGGCACTCCCGCCGTGCAGGGGTACGCCCTGGACCGCGAGAGCGGCCGGTACGTCGCCGCCGACCGCCGGTACGAGGAGACGTGGGCCGCGCCCCGTGGCGGGACCGCCGCCGTCGTCGACTACGAACGCGCCGGCCGGATCGGCCTGCTCGACCTGGGCCAGGGGACGGTCCGCTGGATCCGCACCGGCAGCCACATCATGACCCCGCACTGGTCGCCGGACGGGCGGCGGTTGGCGCTGACCCTGCTGGACAAGGAGAGCGCCAGCTTCTCCCTCGGCGTGCTCGACGCGGCCACCGGCGCCTACCGCACCTTCCCGGTGGACACCGACCGGTACTTCTGCACCGACCGCTGCTTCTTCACCTGGAGCCGGGACGGCCGGGAGGTCGCGCTCCAGCAGACCGATCCCGGTGCCCCGCGCTCCGAGTCCCGGCCGCACGCGCGCCGGGGCGTGCAGTTCTTCTCCGCCACGAACGGCCGGCCGACCCGGTTCGTGCCCGTCCCGGGCGACCCCGCCGGCCCCTGGTCGTGGTCGCCGGACGGGCGGCTCGTGGTCGTCAAGGGCCAGGACGGCCCGAAGCTGGCGGAGGTGGCGACCGGGCGGGTGATCGGCCCGGCTCCCGCCGAGGACGCCGTCTGGGTCGCCGACGACCGGCTGCTGCACCGCGCCGGCTGGACGGCCGAGATGGTGCTGGTCGACCTCGACGGTCGGGAACTGGCGCGGCAGGCCCTCCCCGCGTCGCTGGAGGTCAACCTGACCCTCGCGATCGCGCCCCGCTGAGCGGCCCCACGTCGCGCCCGGCTGAACGGCCCACGTCGCGGCCCTGCTGAGCCGCCGGCGTCCCGGCCGACGTTGCGGGGCACCGATACCGTGCAGGCCGTGGCCACGGGGACGCTGATCTTCCTCATCATCGGCGGCGCGGGCGTCGCGGTACTGGCGCTCGCCCTGCTCGGCGGCGAGCTGCTCCACTTCGGCAACCCGGACTTCGACGGTCCGGTGTCGGTGGAGGCGGTCGCCGGGTTCACCGGAGCGCTCGGCTTCGGCGCCGCGATCGTCAACGAGCTGGTCGGTGGGCGTACGCCCGGCATGATCGCCGTGGCCCTGGCCGGCGGCGTCGTCGCGGCCGTGCCCACCGCCTGGGCCGCGGCCCGGCTGAGCCGGGCGGCCCGCGACATGCGCACCGACCCCACCCCCACCCGCCACCACCTGGTCGGCGCGCTCGGCCTGGTGGTCACCCCCGTGCCCGCCGACGGCTACGGCGAGGTCCGGGTCCGGGTGGCCGGCCAGCCGGTCAAGCTCAACGCCCGCGCCGACCGGCCGATCCCGGTCGGCGCCCAGATCTTCGTGGTCGAGGCGCTCAGCGAGACCAGCGTGCACGTCGAGACCTACTGAACCCCCTCATAGAAAACAGGACGGTCACATGCCCCTTCTCATCGCCATCGGCGGCGCGGTCCTCCTCGTCCTCGTGCTCGTGCTCTTCGTGCTCTCCCGCATCAAGGTGGCCGGGCCGAACGAGGCGTTCATCGTCACCGGCCGCAAGGGCCGCACCACGCAGACCGCCGACGGCGGCCGGTCGACCGACAACTCCGGGCAGAAGGTCGTGCTCGGCGCGTCCGTCTTCGTCCTGCCCGTGGTGCAGAAGCTCCAGTCGCTCGACCTGTCCAGCCGGCGGATCGACGTCGGCATCAAGGGCGCGGTCAGCAAGCAGGGCATCCGTGCCGACCTGCACGGCGTCGCGATCGTCAAGGTCGGCGGCACCGAGGACGCCATCCGCGCCGCCGCGCAGCGCTTCCTGCACCAGCAGGACGAGATCGAGGACTTCACCCGCGAGGTGCTGGCCGGCGCGCTGCGCTCGATCGTCGGCCGGCTCACCGTCGAGGAGGTCATCCGGGACCGGGCGGCGTTCGCCAGCGCGGTCGCCGAGGAGGCCGAGCACTCGATGACCAACCAGGGCCTGGTGCTGGACACCTTCCAGCTCCAGGACATCCTGGCCGAGGGCTCCTACCTCCAGGACCTGGGTCGGCCGGAGGCGGCCCGGGTGCTCAAGGACGCGGCCATCGCCGAGGCGCGGGCCCGGCAGCAGGCCGAGCAGGAGCGGCTGCTCGCCGAGGAGGCCATCGCCGAGGCCAACCGGAACCTGTCGCTGAAGCAGGCCGCCATCCAGGCGGAGATCGACGCGGCCAAGGCGAAGTCCGCCGCCGCCGGGCCGCTCGCCCAGGCCGAGCGGGACCAGGCGATCCTCTCCGAGCAGCAGAAGGTCGCCGAGCGCAACGCCGAGCTCAAGCAGCGTCAGCTCGACACGGAGGTGCGCAAGCCGGCCGACGCCGCCCGGTACAAGGTGGAGCAGGAGGCCGAGGCGTCCCGCAACGCGGCCGTACTGAACGCCGACGCGCAGCGCCAGGCCGTCATCGCCGCCGCCCAGGCCGCCGCCGAGCAGGCCCGGCTCACCGGTGAGGGCGAGCGGGCCCGCCGGGCCGCGCTGGCCGAGGCCAACGCCATCGAAGGCGCCAAGGAGGGTGAGGCCGAGCAGCGCCGCCGCTCCGCAATCGCCGAGGCGGTCGAGCGGGAGGGTGCGGCCGAGGCCGCGGCCATCCTGGCCAAGGGGCAGGCCGAGGCCGACGCGATGGCCCGCAAGGCCGAGGCCTTCGCGGCGTACGGCGAAGCCGCCGTGCTGGACCTGCTGGTCAAGGTGCTGCCGCAGGTCGTCGAGGCGGCCAGCGCCCCGATCGGCGCGATCGACAAGATGACCGTCATCTCCACCGACGGCGCCTCGTCGCTGACCAAGTCGGTGGCGGGCAACGTGGCCCAGGGGCTCCAGCTCGGCAGCGACCTGACCGGCATCGACCTGGCCGGCCTGCTTGGCAAGCTCGGCTCAGCGGCGGCGACCACCGGCAACGGCAAGCCGCCCGTCGACGGCACGGCGGTCGAGACCCGCTGACGCGATCCGGCAGCGGTCGGATCCGCTGAGCGCGACAGGGCGCCGTCCCCGGCCGGGAGCGGCGCCCTTCTCGTGTCGTCCGGGCGTGGCCCGCGTCGGACCGGCTCCCTGAAGGCCGACAGATCCGTGGCGCCCTGGCCGGGCTACTCGACGATGCCCTCGTCGCGGGCCCAGCGCAGCAGCTCCGCCTCGGCCTCGTCGCGGTCCAGCGGGCCGCGCTCCAGGCGCAGCTCCTTGAGGTGTTTCCAGGCCTGTCCGACGACGGGTCCCGGCGGTACGCCCAGCAGCTCCATGATGGCGTTGCCGTCCAGGTCGGGCCGGACCCGCGCCAGGTCCTCCTCGGCGGCGATCCGGGCGATCCGCTCCTCCAGCGCGTCGTAGTCGGCGGCGAGCTGGGCCGCCTTGCGGCGGTTGCGGGTGGTGCAGTCCGACCGGGTCAGCTTGTGCAGCCGCGGCAGCAGGTCACCGGCGTCGGCGACGTATCGGCGCACCGCCGAGTCGGTCCACTCGCCCCGGCCGTAGCCGTAGAAGCGCAGGTGCAGCGCCACCAGCGCGGTCACCTTGGAGGTGATCTCCTTCGGGTAGCGCAGCGCCTTCAGCCGGGCCTTGGTGAGCCGGGCGCCGACCACCTCGTGGTGGTGGAAGCTGACCCGGCCGTCCGAGCCCACCGCCTTCGTCGCCGGCTTACCGACGTCGTGCATCAGCGCGGCCATCCGCAGGACGAAGTCCGGCCCCTCCGTCTCGTACGAGACGGCGTTGCTCACCACGGTCAGGGTGTGCTCGTAGACGTCCTTGTGCTGGGCGTGCTCGTCGATCTCCAGCTTGAGCCCGGTCAGCTCCGGCAGGAAGCGCTCGGCGAGCCCGGTGTCGACCAGCAGCCGCAGCCCGGTGATCGGGTCCGCGCCGCAGAGCAGCTTGGTGAACTCGTCGCGGATCCGCTCGGCCGTGATCCGGTCCAGGTCGCCGGCCATCCGGGTCATCGCCGCGTACGCGTCGGGGTGCACCGCGAAGCGCAGCTGCGCGGCGAAGCGGGCCGCGCGCAGCATCCGCAGCGGGTCGTCGCCGAACGACTCCGCCGGGGTGCCCGGGGTGCGGATCACCTTGGCGGCCAGGTCGTCCAGCCCACCGTGCGGGTCGGTGAACCGGTGCTCGGGCAGGCTGACCGCCATCGCGTTGATGGTGAAGTCGCGCCGCCGCAGGTCCTCGGCGAGGTCGGTGCCGTACTCGACGATCGGGTTGCGGCTGACCTGGTCGTAGGACTCGGCACGGAAGGTGGTGATCTCCAGCCGCAGCCCGTCGCGCTGGCACCCGATGGTGCCGAACTCCCGGCCGGTCTCCCAGATCGACTCGGCCCAGCCGCGCACGATGCGCAGGGTCTCGTCGGGGTGCGCGTCGGTGCAGAAGTCGAGGTCGTCGCCGAGGCGGCCGAGCAGGGCGTCGCGTACCGAACCGCCCACCAGGTGCAGCTCGTGGCCGGCCCGCGCGAACCGGCGGCCCAACTCGTCGGCGACCGGGGAGACCCGGAGCAGTTCGGCAACGGCGTTGCGCTGTGCGGCGGTGAGTTCGCGGCGGTCGGCGGCGTGGGGAGCGGAGGCTTCGGACATGGGAGCGCCAGACTATCGGTCCCGACGGGGATGCGGTCCGCCGGGCGCGGGTAACGGGTGGCCGTTGACTATCGTCTGTGACGTGCGGGCCCGGGCCCGGCTCCGACGTTCCCCTGCCTTGGAGGCGACAAGATGAGCGGCGGTCTCTACCGCAGCGCGAACGCCGCACAGGGCGGCGCACCCGGCGGCGCGACGCCCGGCGGGCCGTCGGACGGCGCCACGTTCATCTCCGCCGAGCCGCTCAACCAGCCGGCCATGGAGTCGACCGCGCCGCCACAGGAGCAGGTGGCCGAGGCCAGCGCCGCGACCAACAGCGCGGTGATGGCCATGGGCAGCCTGGTCAGCCGCGGTACGGGCTTCCTGCGCAACCTGGTGATCGCGGCGGCGCTCGGCGGCGCGCTGGTCGGTGACGCGTACACCACCGCGCAGATCCTGCCCGGGATGGTCTACGAGTTCCTGCTCGGCGGCGTACTCACCAGCGTGCTGATCCCGGTGCTGGTACGGCGGCGCAAGTCGGACGCGGACGGCGGCCAGGCGTACGCCCAGCGGCTGCTCACCCTGGCGGTGCTGGCGCTCGGCGTGGCCGCGTTGTTGGCAGTGCTGTCGGCATCGTGGTTGACCATGCTCTACGGCAGCGGTGAGTCGGCCGGCGAATATTCGAAGCTGGTCACGGGGCTGGCCCGCCTGATGCTGCCGATGATCTTCTTCTCCGGGTTGAGCGCGCTGATCAGCGCGGTGCTCAACACCCGGGGCCACTTCGCCGCCCCGATGTGGGCGCCGATCCTGAACAACCTGGTGGTGATCGCCACCGCCGGCCTCTACATCGCGATCTTCGGCGCGGACATCATCAAGCCGGACGAGATGACGACCGGGCGGATCCTGCTGATCGGCGGCGGCACCCTGCTCGGCGTCGCCATCCAGGCCGCCGGCCTGCTGCCGGCGCTGCGCAAGGTCGGCTTCCGCTGGAAGCTGCGCTTCGACTTCCGCAAGCTCGGCCTGCGCGAGCTGGGCCGGCTCGGGGCGTGGATGTTCTGCTACGTCGCGGTCAGCCAGATCGGCCTGATCGTGCTGTTCAACCTGCTGAACCGGGCGGGCAGGGAGAACGCCGCCGGCCCGCTAATCTACAACAACGTCTTCCTGCTGCTGATGACGGCGCACGGCATCATCGCCGTCTCGATCATCACCGCGCTGATGCCCCGGATGAGCGCGGCCGCCGCCGACGGCCGGTACGCCGACGTGGCGGCCGACCTGTCCCGGGGCACCCGGACGGTCACCGCGGTGCTCGCCCCGATCGCGGTCTGCTACGCCGTGCTCGCCTCCCCGATCTCGTTCACCCTGTTCCGCTGGGGCGCCTTCGACGAGGGCAACGCCACCGCCACCTCGGTGGTGCTGCTGGCCGCCGCGCTCGCCCTGGTGCCGTTCGCGGTCAGCCAGCTCTTCACGTTCGCCTTCTACGCCCTGCCGGACACCCGCACCCCGGCGCTGATCAACATTCCGGTGGTGGCGCTGCGCATCGGGGTGCAGATCGTGCTCTTCGCGGTCTTCTCGGCAAGCTTCGCCGGCGCCGGCATGATGATCGGCAACGCCGTCTCCTACCTGGCCGCCGCGATCGCCTCCGCCTGGCTGCTACGTCCCCGGGTGGGTCGGATCGGCCTCGGCGAGATCATGCGCACCAGCGCGCGGGTCGCGGTCGCGGCGCTCGGCGCGGCGGTGGTCGGCCTGATCGTGGTCAAGCTGCTGCCCGGCGACGACACGCCGAGCCGCCTGGAGGCCGTCGTCCAGCTCGTGGTCGGTGGGGCGGTGATCGGCGGGACGTACCTCGGGCTGGCCATGCTCCTGCGGATCGGCGAGATCACCGAGGTCGTGGGCATGGTCCGCCGCCGGCTGGGCCGCTGACCGAAACCCGTCTCTCGGGGCGGACGACACGCTGCGGGCGGACTGCACTCTCTGTGAACGAGGATCACCAGCCTGGGGATGCGCCTGTGGATAACTCCGCGATTCGCCGCTCAGGCACCGAAAGGGCCTGTGGATAACCAGCCGTACGGCTGAGCATGGCGGTCCGGTCGGGGGGAACCCGGCTGCGTCGGCGCGGTCGCCGCAACGGCCGGCCCCCTCCCTGCGGACGCTTGCGGCCAACCTCTAGATTGGCCAGTACATGTGCCAGCAACGTGGCTGACAACGGGAGCAACCGGACAAGTCGGCCGCCTGCCGGCAGCTCGGCCCGGGAGCGGCGCGAAGATGACATGTCGGGGAGACGGCCAACCCGGGTAAGGTCGCTCTCGACGGGTACGGCAGGCGCCGGCGCTCCGCGTCGACACCGGTCGGCCGGTTCCTTCGAAGGCAGAGCGGGAAGCCACATGCCCAGCAGCGCGGGTCCATCGATCGACACGATCACCGAGGGAGGACGGGTGACCCAGGTCGGCGAAGGTCAGGAGGCGGAGGAGAGCGCTCCTCAGGTCATGACCTTCGGTGCTCCCACGGCCGGTGAGATCCTCGCCGAGCGTTACGAGCTGGTCGAGCACATCAACAACGACAGCGCGGGTCGGCTGGTCTGGCGCGGGGTCGACGTCATCCTGCGCCGTCCCGTCGCGGTCGTGCTGCGCTACCCGGGTGGCGACTCGGCCACCGAGATGCTCCAGGGCGCCGTCGCGGCCAGCCGTGTCATCCACCCCAACCTGGTCGGCGTCTACGACGCGATCGACGAGGCCGAGCGGGCGTACGTGGTGCGGGAGTGGGTCGACGGGCAGTCGCTGCGCGAGCTGGTCACCGACGGGCCGATGGACCCGGCGCGCGCCACCACCATCGGCAACGCGGTCGCCAGCGCCCTCGCCGCCGTGCACGCCACCGGCATGGTGCACGGCAACGTCCACCCCGGCACGGTGATGATCAGTGACGACGGCCGGGTGGTGCTGGCCGACGCGCGCACCGACGGCGCCGACAGCCAGCAGAGCGACGTCCGCGCGATCGGCGGGGTCCTCTACTTCGCCCTGACCGGGCACTGGCCGCACGCCGAGGCCCCGCTGCGTGGCGCCACCGCCGGCCACGGCCGGGCCGCCATCCCCGACGCCGTACGCGACGCGGCCGGCGCGATCGCCGCCCCCCGGCAGGTGCGGGCGGGCGTGCCGGCGTACCTCGACGACCTCACCATGGACCTGCTGGACGCCGAGATCGAGCCGCCCTCGTCGGACGTGCTCGCGGCCGAGCTGGCCCGGCTGGACGTGCCGGCCGACGAGCAGTTCCTCGACAGCGCCGGCCCGCTGCGCTTCGCGGCCGACACCGGCGAGGAGCCGTCGCCGCTCGCCGCCGCCGGCGGACGCAAGGTCGCGATCGGCATCGCCAGCCTGCTGGCGGTCGCGCTGGTCGGCCTGCTGATCGGCATCACCGCCCTGGGCGGCGGTGACGACGACCCACAGACCAACCCGGTCGCGGCGCCCTCGTCGAACGCGCCCGCCGGCGACGCCACCCCGGCCGCCATCACGGCCGGGCCGCTGAAGATCAGCACCGCCCGGATCATCGACCCGGAGGGCGACCGGACCGAGGTCCGCAACGCCGACAAGGTGTACGACGGGGACGAGGACGAGGGCTGGGAGACCCAGACCTACCGGGGGCGCGCCAACTTCGGCAACCTCAAGAAGGGCATGGGCGTCTGGATCGATCTCGGCGGCGAGCACACGGTCAAGTCCGTGCAGGTGCTCCTGTCCGCCCGGGGCGCCTCCGCCCAGCTCTACGCCGGCACCACCGACCGGCCGTCGTCGTCCTCCGGGGACGCCCAGCTCTTCGCGGACTACAGGAAGACCGCGATCGGCCAGCCGTTCGAGGAGCACGAGGGCACCAAGATGACCTTCAACGGCTTCAACGCCGACCAGAAGTACCGCTACCTGCTGTTCTGGATCACCGAGCTGCCGTCGAGCGACGGCGGCTACAAGCTCGGCGTCCAGGAGATCACGGTCCAGGGGTCGTGAGGCGGCCACCGCGCTCCGGGCACCGCATCCGCCGGACGTGGTGATGGGCGTACGCGGCGAACGGGTGACCGGTGGACCGGCGGGTCCGCCGGTCTCGTCGTCGGTGCCACCGTCCGGGCCGGCGGACCTCGATCTCCTGCACGCCCACGTGGCCGGCGACCCGCACGCCTTCGCCGAGCTCTTCCACCGGCACCGGGACCGGCTCTGGGCGGTGGCCCTGCGTACGCTTGGCGACCGCGAGGAGGCCGCCGATGCCCTCCAGGACGCCCTGCTCTCCGCCCACCGCGCCGCCGGGCGGTTCCGGGGCGACTCGGCGGTCACCACCTGGCTGCACCGGATCGTGGTGAACGCGTGCCTGGACCGGATCCGCCGCCGCCAGGCGCACCCGACGGTGCCGCTGCCGGACGGCGTCCGGGACACCGATTCCGGCACCGGGGGCGTCGAGCCGGCGGCACCCGTCCAGGACCACGACACGGCGCTCGTGGTCCGGCAGGCACTCGCCGATCTGCCGCCCGAGCAGCGGGCGGCGCTGATCCTGGTCGACGTGCAGGGTTACCCCGTGGCCGAGGTGGCCCGGATCCTCGACGTGGCCGAGGGGACGGTCAAGAGCCGGTGCGCCCGGGGCCGGGCCCGCCTGGCGACACAGCTCGGGCACCTGCGCCCCGCCAGGCAGAAGACGGAGCCGCAGGCCACCCCGCAGCGGGCGGAGCCGGCCCCGGCGACGGGCCCGAACGTGCCGGCCGTCACCCGAGGGAACCCGCGGTCGCCCGAGGGCGTCCGATCGGGGTCGGGACGGTCCCGGCGGGATCTCCACCAGGAGGACGCGTGACTGCCGGGGGGTACAGGGAGGTCGACCACGACCTGCTCGCCGACTACCTCGGCGGGGCGCTGGACGGCACCCCGGACGAGGATCTCGTCGCCCGACTGGTCGACGAGGACCCCGGCTGGGCGCAGGCGTACGCGCTGCTGGCCCCGGCCGTGGCGGACGTCCACGCGGACCTGGCCACCTGGGGCGCGTCCGCACCCGAGATGCCGGCCGACGTCACCGACCGGATCGTTGCCGCCCTGGCCCACGCCACGGCGTCCGACCCCGGCACCACGTCCGACCTCGCCATTGCGGACTCCGCAGGTCCGGGCCGATCCGAGCCGGGCCGGTCGGGGCCCGGCCGGGTTGAGCCGGGCGGCCGGGGGGCGGGGGACGACGCGACGTCCGCCGAGGAACGGCCGGCGGAGGGTCAACCAACGGTCAGAACGGGCATCGGGGCGGTGCCGGCACAGCCGCTCGGCGGGTCCGGGAGACGTCCTGCCGGCGTACCCCGGTCGGAGCCGGGCCGCAGCGGGGCCACCGGGCCCGGGCGACGACGGCGCCGCTGGTCCCGGCTGGCCGGGCCGGTCGCGCTGGCCGCCGTGTCGATCGCGGCGGTCGGGCTCGGCGTCGACCAGCTCACCAGGGACCAGCAGATGGGCGGCGCCGCGGACACGGCGTTGCCCGCGACGACGAACCGTGAGGACGCCGCCCCCGCCGCCACGCCCTTCCGGATCGCCGGCGAGCCGTCGGTGCGCAGCGGAACGGACTACACGCAGGAGTCCCTGGCCGCCCTTCCGTCGTCGCCGAAGGCACGGCCGTTCACCGGCGGCCCGCCCGGGGAGCAGCCCGGCGTCCAGGCGGAGGGCGGGCGGCTGCCCGGCTCCGTCACCGGGCTCGACCGGCTCACCGACCCCGCCGCGCTGGGCGCCTGCATCGCTGAGATCAAGGCCGAGCACGGCAACGGTCCGCTGGTGGTCGACGTGGTCGACTACGCCCGGTTCCAGGGGCGTCCGGCGCTGATCGTGCGCTTCACCGACGCCACGGGAGCGCACTGGGCCTGGGCGAGCGGGCCGGAATGCGGTGTGCCCGGGTCCGGCTCGGACAGCCGCTACCGCACGCGGGTAGGGTGAATTCGCGGTCACCGGCCGTTTGGCCGTCCACGTGACCTGACCCACCGGATGACCGGCTCGGGAATCCCCGGTTCGTACGATGACGTTCTGCACATCGAAGTGCCGGCACCGAGCGGCGTCGGCATCGGATCGGCATCGGTGCGCGCCGATGGCGAACAACACAATCGGGAGACGGCAGTGGACGAGGTCCGCAACCTGATCATCATCGGCTCCGGGCCAGCCGGTTACACGGCGGCGGTCTACGCGGCGCGCGCCAACCTCAAGCCGCTCATCATCGAGGGCGTGCAGTCCGGCGGTGCGCTGATGACCACCACCGAGGTGGAGAACTTCCCCGGTTTCGCCGACGGCATCCTCGGCCCCGAGCTGATGGACAACATGCGCAAGCAGGCCGAGCGGTTCGGCGCGGAGTTCCTCACCGACGACGTGACGCGGGTCGAGCTGAAGGACACCGGCAGCGTGGGCTCCGACGCCGTCAGCACCGTCTGGGTGGGCCAGACCGCCTACCGGGCCAGGGCGGTCATCCTCTCCACCGGCTCCGCGTGGCGTCCGCTCGGCGTGCCCGGCGAGCAGGAGTACCTGGGCCACGGCGTCTCGTCCTGCGCGACCTGTGACGGCTTCTTCTTCCGCAACCAGCACATCGTGGTCGTGGGCGGCGGTGACTCGGCGATGGAGGAGGCCAGCTTCCTCACCCGGTTCGCCGACTCGGTCACCATCATCCACCGCCGGGACTCCTTCCGGGCCAGCAAGATCATGGCCGAGCGGGCACTGAGCAACGACAAGATCAAGGTCGAGTGGAACACCACGGTCGAGGAGATCCTCGGCGACGACGGCAAGGTCTCCGGGGTGCGGGTACGCAACACGCACACCGGCGAGTCCAAGGTCCTCGACGTCACCGGCGTCTTCGTGGCCATCGGTCACGACCCGCGCAGCGAGCTCTTCCGGGGGCAGGTGGAGATGGACGACGAGGGCTACGTGAAGGTCCAGGCGCCCAGCACCCGGACCAGCGTGCCCGGGGTCTTCGCCGCCGGCGACCTGGTGGACCACACGTACCGGCAGGCGATCACCGCCGCCGGCACCGGCTGCGCCGCCGCGCTGGACGCCGAGCGCTTCATCGCCACGCTGCAGGGCTGAACAACCGAAACACATCCCGGAGGAGGGTCATAGTGGGAGCAACGAAGTCGGTCACCGACGCGAGTTTCGCCGCCGACGTGCTGAAGTCCGACAAGCCGGTTCTGGTGGACTTCTGGGCCGAGTGGTGCGGCCCGTGCCGCAAAGTGTCTCCGCTGCTGGAGGAGATCGCCGGCGAGATGGGCGACCAGGTCACCATCGTCAAGCTCAACATCGACGAGAACCCGGAGACCGCCCGCACCTACCGGGTGATGTCGGTCCCCACCCTCACCGTCTTCAAGAACGGCGAGCCGGTGCAGTCGATCGCCGGCGCCAAGCCGAAGGGCGAGCTCGTCAGGCTCATCGAATCGGCGCTCTGAGCAGCACCGACGCGCGTCGACCCCGTACCCGGTCCGCCGGGCACGGGGTCGACGCGTTTTTCCCGACGTGGGGCACCCGGAGCCCCCGGAACGCATAGCCTCAAGCGGGGGCCGCCCGGCCAGCAACCGTCCGTGCAGAGGGGGTCGTGCGTGCGTCCGATCCGACCCGGTGACCGTGGACCCGCGGTGACCGAGATCCGTACGGTGCTGACCGGCCTCGACCTGCTCGTCCCGACGGCACCGGGCGCCGACGAGTTCGACACGCACACCGAACGGGCCGTGCGGGCCTTCCAGCAGTCGCGTGGGCTCAGCGTGGACGGCCGGGTCGGTGCGGAGACCTGGCGGGCCCTGGACGCCGCCCGCTGGCGGCTGGGCGCCCGCACGCTCTACCACGCGGTTCCGGAGCCGCTCACCGGTGAGGACGTCCGCTCGCTCCAGGAGCGGCTGCTGGAGATGGGGTACGACGTCGGGCGCGCGGACGCCATCTACGGCGTACGGACCTCCCGGGCGGTCGCCCAGTTCCAGCGCGAGGTCGGGCTGACGCCCGACGGCTCGTGCGGTCCGCACACCATGAACGCGCTGCGCCGGCTCGGCCGCAAGGTCGTCGGCGGGCGGCCGCAGTGGCTGCGCGAGTCCGACGCCATCCGGCAGTCCGGCCCGGCGCTGGTGGGCCGGACCGTCGTCATCGACCCCGGGCACGGGGGCACCGACCCGGGCGTGGTGGTGCCGGACGGATCGCTGCGGTGGACCGAGGCGGATCTCGTGTACGACCTGGCCAGCCGGTTGGAGGGCAGGCTCGCCGCCGCGGGCGTCCGGGTGCAGCTCACCCGTGGGCCGGCCCAGGAGGACTGCCTGCCCGACGTCGACCGGGCGGAGCTGGCCAACTCGCTCGGCGCCGACGTGTTCATCTCGCTGCACGTAGACGAGCACGTCAACCCGGAGGCCGAGGGGGTGGCGACCTACCACTACGGCACCGACAACGGGGTGACCTCGGCGACCGGGGAGCGGCTGGCCGGGTTGGTGCAGCGGGAGATCGTCGCCCGCACCGGGCTGCGCGACTGTCGTACGCACGCGAAGGCGTGGGACCTGCTCCGGCTGACCCGGATGCCGGCCGTACGCGTCGAGGTCGGCTACCTCACCTCGCCCACCGACCGGGCCCGACTGGTCGACCCCCGGTTCCGGGACAGGGTGGTGGAGGCCGTCGTCGCCGCCGTGCAGCGCATGTACTTCCCCGTCGAGCGCGACGTCCCCACCGGCTCGATCGACGTGAGCGCACTGCGGGCGGTGGTGGCCGCCGGCACGGTCGTCGACTGAGGCGCCTGCCGACTCCCGACCGGACTCCGCCGCCGGGGCCGGACGCGCCGGCGCGGGATCAGCCGGCCGTCGAGCGGGTGGCCGGGGCCGGACGGACCGGGCGGAGCAGCGTCTCGGGGCTCATCGAGCCGAGCAGCTTCTCCAGCGCGTACTCGACGTCGGACTTCCAGCTCAACGCGGTACGCAACTCCAGCCGCAGGCGGGGGAAGCGCGGATGCGGGCGGACCGTCTTGAAGCCCACGGAGAGGAAGAAGTCGGCCGGGGCGACGCAGGCGCCGGCGGGGTCGGCCGCGTCGCCGAACTTGGCGTCGCCGAAGGCCTCGATCGCCTTGATGCCGCGCTTGGTGAGGTCCCGGGCGACGCCCTGGACCAGCATCCGGCCCAGCCCGCCGCCGGCGAAGGCGGGCACCACGTTGGCCGTCATCAGCAGCGCGGCGTCGGCGGAGACCGGGGAGGTGGGGAAGGCCATCGAGCGGGGCACGTAGGCCGGCGGGGCGTACAGGACGAAGCCGGCCGGCATGCCGTCGACGTAGACGAGCTTGCCGCAGGAGCCCCACTCCAGCAGCGTCTGCGAGACCCAGGCCTCCTTCTCCAGCCCCGGGTCGCCCGCGGCACAGGCCCGGTCCGCCGAGACCGGATCAAGCTCCCAGTAGACGCACTGCCGGCACGGGCGGGGCAGGTCCTCCAGGGTGTCGAGGGTCAAGCTGACCAGACGTCGCGACATTGGTGTATCCCCACATTAGGCTCGGAGGTGAGACCGGCACGGAACGACAACACCGCCTACCTGCCCCCGACGAGCGATCGTACGCCGCAAACGGACGCTGCGGGAGGGGACTCGCGAATGCCTCTCCTTCCGGGGCGCCGGCCGGGGTCCGCGATGTGGACGCCGGTCACTTCGCGGTTACGCCCCTGGCAGACGGCGACTAGGATCGACACTCGGCGTCCCGCGTCGCCATGGTCGCAGGTGTCCCGGGTACGCCGGGGCGGGAGCCACCCGAGCAGCCATCGAGGTGATGTCATGACCGGCACGACGCTCGACGACTACACCGACCGGTACGCCCGCCGCGTACGGGGCATGACCGCCTCGGAGATCCGTGCGCTCTTCGCGGTGGCCAGTCGGCCGGAGGTGGTCTCGCTCGCCGGTGGCGCCCCCTACATCGCGGCGCTGCCGCTCGACGCGGTCGGCGAGATGCTCGGCCGGCTCGGCGCCGAACACGGCGCCACCACCCTCCAGTACGGCATCGGCCAGGGCACCCTGGAGCTGCGCGAGCGGATCTGCGAGGTGATGGCGCTCTCCGGCATCGACGCCGCCTGCGGCGCCTCCCCGGACGACGTGGTGGTCACCGTGGGCGGGCAGCAGGCCCTCGACCTGGTGGCCCGACTCTTCCTCGACCCCGGGGACGTGGTGCTCGCCGAGGGCCCGACCTACGTCGGCGCGCTCGGGGTGTTCCAGGCCGCCCAGGCGCAGGTCGTGCACGTGCCGATGGACGACGACGGGCTGGTCCCGGAGGCGCTGGAGGCGGCCATCGCCGAGCAGGCGCGCGCCGGCCGGCGGGTCAAGTTCCTCTACACCATCCCGACCTACCAGAACCCGACCGGCGTGACGCTGACCGAGCAGCGGCGGGAGCGGGTGCTCGACATCTGCGAGCGCGCCGGCCTGCTGGTGGTCGAGGACGACCCGTACGGTCAGCTGGGTTTCGAGGGCGACGCGCCGGCGCCGCTGCGCGCGCGGCGGCGCGACGGGGTCTTCTACCTCAGCACCTTCTCCAAGACCTTCGCCCCGGGCCTGCGGGTCGGCTGGATCCTCGCGCCGCACGCCGTCCGCGACAAGCTGGTCATCGCCAGCGAGGCGCAGATCCTCTGCCCGAGCGGCTACGCGCAGGCCGCCGTCTCCACCTACCTCGGCACCATGCCCTGGCGCGAGCAGCTCAAGGTCTACCGCGAGGTCTACCGGGAACGGCGCGACGCGATGCTCGCCGCGCTGGACGACCTGATGCCCGCCGGCACTACGTGGACGACGCCGGCCGGCGGCCTCTTCGTCTGGGCGACCCTGCCCGACGGCCTCGACTCCAAGGCGATGATGCCCCGGGCCATCGCCGCCCGGGTGGCGTACGTCCCGGGCACCGGCTTCTACGCCGACGGCACCGGCACCGGCAACATGCGGCTCAACTTCTCGTTCCCGTCCCCGGAGCGGATCCGCGAGGGCGTGCGCCGGCTGGCCGGCGTGATGGAGCAGGACATCGCCATGCGGCGGGTCTTCGGCACGGTCGGCCGCCCCGGAGCGCGGCGCGGGCAGGCCGGCGCGGACACGCCGGGACCCGACTTGGCATGATTCCGGCATGGTTCCCACCGCTGCCGACCGTTCCGTCGTGACCGACTCCGCCGTCACCGCCGACCTGCGGGTGCTGGTGCTCGCCGGCGGGCTCTCCTACGAACGTGACGTCTCGCTGCGGTCCGGTCGCCGGGTGCTCGACGCGCTGCGCGCGGTCGGGATGGACGCCGAGCTGCGGGACGCCGACGTGGCGCTGCTGCCGGCCCTGAGCGCCGATCCGCCGGACGCCGTCGTGATCGCCCTGCACGGCGCCACCGGCGAGGACGGATCGCTGCGTGGCGTGCTCGACCTCTGCGGCGTCCCGTACGTGGGGTGCGACGCCCGCACGTCACGGCTCGCCTGGGACAAGCCCTCGGCCAAGGCGGTGCTCCGCGAGGCGGGCATCCCGACCCCGGACTGGGTCGCCCTCCCGCACGACCGGTTCTCCGAGCTGGGCGCCGTGGCAGTGCTGGACCGGATCGTCGAGCGGCTGGGGCTGCCGCTCATGGTGAAGCCCGCCCAGGGCGGTTCGGGGCTGGGCGCCGCAGTGGTCCGGGACGCCGCGTCCCTGCCGGCCGCGATGGTCGGCTGCTTCGCGTACGACCCCACGGCGCTGGTCGAGCGGTACGTGCCCGGCATGGACGTGGCGGTCTCGGTGGTCGACCTGGGCGACGGGCCGCGCGCCCTGCCCGCGGTGGAGATCGTGCCCCGCAACGGGGTGTACGACTACGCCGCCCGCTACACCGCCGGCCGGACGACCTGGCACACCCCCGCCCGGCTGGAGCCGGCGGTGGCCGGTGCGGTGGCCGACGTCGCGCTGGCCGCGCACACCGCGCTCGGGCTGCGCGACCTGAGCCGCGTCGACCTGATCGTGGACTCAGCCGGCCAGCCGCACGTGCTGGAGGTCAACGTCTCACCGGGGATGACGGAGACCTCACTGCTGCCGCTCGCGGTCCAGGCCGCCGGTCTCGACTTCGGCAGGATGGTCGGCACCCTGGTGGCCCGCGCCGCAGCCCGCCACCCCTGACCGACCGGTCCACCGGCCCACCTTCCGGACGGGGGTTCGGCGGTGAGGTGCCGCCGCCGGCCGTCGCCCCGTCCGGTCCGCCGCCTCGCTGTCCGGACTGGCGGTGACCACCTGGCTCGCCGCGCTGGCCGGGCTGTCCGCTGCGCGGCCACCCGGAGGTAATTCCTCGGGTGGCCGCGCCGGTTCTACGGCTGGCTGCCCGACCGTCCGGCGTCCGCGGGGGACGCCTCGCCCTCCGACTCCTGCGCCGGCGGGGTCTCCTCGGCGGACTCGATCACGGACACCGCTTCGCCCTCCGCCGGAGCGTCTTCCGCCGGGGGCTGCCCGGTGAAGCTGGAAGGCGCCTGCCACTGGATGCGCGGTGGCTCCGCCAGCGGTCGGCCCCCGAACTCCGCCAGCCAGGCGGCAACCATGGCCAGGTTCTCCCGCCACCGCGCCTCGGAGATGGGCGGCAGGATCGAGTCCCACAGGGAGAGGAAGGTCCCCCGCAGCTGGAGCTGACCGTAGGGCCGGGCGAGGAACCACATGTGCAGGTGCGCCGAGCCGTCGCCCCAGCGGTTGACGTGCACCCGGGCGACCCCGTCGAGGGACCGGATGGCCCGCTCCAGCCGTACGGTCATCACGCCCAGTTCGGCGGCGAGCAGATTCGGCAGGTCGCCGAGGTCGAGATGCGAGCGGGATTCCAGGATCAGCACCATCGGCAGCCCGGTAGGGCGGTCCATGGCGCGTACCCGCCATCGCTCACCCACCCAGATGTAGGCGTCGTCGGGGGCGTTGCAGGCGGTGCAGTCCCGGTTTCCCTCGCCCTTGCGCGGCGGCTCGACCGGGACCGGGTCATCGAGTTGCTTGACACGAAGGTCGCCCTCGAAGGGAAAGGACGGCCACTGGGTGAAGTCCGGAACGGAGGGAGGGGTGTCGTGCACGACGCTGACACTAACCGGTCTCGGCACCGCTGTCCCTACCCGAACGATCGGCCGGACGGCCCCAGTTCAGCCATGACGGGAGGACCGAGAGTGGCTCTGTCCACAGGTATCCACAGGCGCCCACAGGTTGATGAGACGCCGGACACAGGCCGTCATCCACAGGCTGTCACCCCATTTCACGCGGGGTTTCACGTGAAACGAGGGCGCCTGTGGATAACCCCTGTGGATAACTTTCGGGCACGGGAGCACGGATCCTCCGCCGGGGTGGAGTCGTCGGTTCCACGTGAAACGGAGGCACGTCGGGTGGGTTCCGTCATCGCTCCCGCCGCCGTTGGACGCCGTGGTCGGCATCGCCGTGGTTCGGACTCACCGTTGCCTTCAGGATCTTGTCCCCGCTGTCCCAGGTCGTCGCCACGCGAACGACCTGGGCCGTCCACCGCTTCCGCAGCGCGACATGCACCGAACCCCGGCCAGTGCTGCGCCGCCCGCGGACCGCGCCCCGCGCAGGGCGGCAGGCGATCGGAGGCGCGGGCCGGCGTGTGGCGGCGGAAGGCACTCATCGGCGTGCCCGCATAGTTCGACGAGCGTCATGACCGGTTGTCATCCACGCCGGTTCGGTGCGGTGGGAGGGTGCATCGTGTGCAGCCTGTCCGGAGGGGGCCTGGGAGCGGAGGGGTGAACGGACGGAGGTAGGGACGGGCCAGTCCTGATCGGTCAGGCAGCAACCGCCGAGCGACCATCCGAACGCGGTGGACGGCGGCAGCATCGACCCACGCGTGTCCGCAGCGGCCGTGGCCACATGGATGCCGGCTGACACTCGACGCAGGACGCGTCCGGGCTGCCGGGCGGGGAGGGTGAAGAGGCCGGGAGACCGAGAAGCCTGGAACCGCTGAGACAAGGAGTCAGCCACGCAACGGAACGGCCAGGACAACCCGGCCGGCCGGGCAGGGCACTGAGCGGGCACCTCCCGCGTCAGCGAGGAGGTGCCGATGCCGGGCCTGGTAGCGATGGGAGGGTCGACTCCCCCCGCCCTCTCGCGGCGCTGAGCGGCCCTGTCGAGCGGGCCCAGCCCTGCGGGTACCGATACCAGCGCCAGCGCCCTCAACGCGCGCTGAGGGCGCTGGCGCAGGCACTGAGGATCGTCGGTGACTCGGCTGTGGTTTCCTCGGCGGCGTTTCCGCCACCGGCTCACCGAGGGGCGCGGCAGGTTCTGGATCCGGTCAGGCTCCTCCGGGCTCAGGGTCCCGCCCTCGCCGTTGCCCACCCACCGCTTCGCAGATCGCAGGCCCGGCCGGTTTCACGTGAAACGGTCGAGGCGGCTCAAGAACCGCCCTGACCCGATCCCGGGTTTCACGTGAAACGCCGCCACCCGCCCGGATCCTCTGAACGCGCTGATCGAGGATGCGCAACCCGCAGCACATGCAACGGCCGCGTGATCCGGGATCACGCGGCCGGCAGTGGTGCCATTCGCAACGACGCTGGGCCCGATCGTGACGCCGAGCCCCGTCGCGCAACGCGGCGGCGTTGTCCCGCAGGACCGCCGACCGGGGTCAGGCCTCCGGCTCCTCTTCCTGACCGACGCCGATGAGGTCCACGATCCGCTCCAGGTCGTCGACCGTTGCGAACTCGATGGTGATCTTGCCCTTGCTCCGGCCGATGTCCACCTTCACGCGGGTGTCGAACCGGTCGGAGAGGCGGTCGGCGAGATCCGTCAGTGCGGGAGCATGCGGCTTCGGACGACGCTTGGCCGTCTCCTTCTTGCTCGTACCGTCGCTCAGGGCCAGCGCGACGATCTCCTCGGTCGCGCGGACCGAGATCCCCTCGGCGACGATCCGGCGCGCCAGCTGCTCCTGCGCCTCGGCCTCGTCGAGGCTCAGGAGCGCACGGGCGTGCCCGGCGGAGAGGATCCCTGCGGCGACCCGGGTCTGGACCTGCGCGGGCAGATTGAGCAGCCGGATGGTGTTCGAGATCTGCGGCCGGCTCCGCCCGATGCGCCGGGCGAGCTCCTCGTGGGTGGCGCCGAACTCGTCCAGCAGTTGCTGGTACGCGGCAGCCTCCTCCAGCGGGTTCAGATTCGCCCGGTGGATGTTCTCCAGCAACGCGTCCCGGAGCATGGCGTCGTCGTGGGTGTCCCGGACGATCGCCGGGATGTTCTCCCGCCCGACGGCCTGCGCGGCACGCCAGCGCCGCTCACCCATGACCAGCTCGTACTTCTCGTCGTCGAGCTGTCGTACGACGATCGGCTGGAGGAAGCCGACCTCCTGGATGGAGGTCTTCAGCTCCTCCAGGGCGTCCTCGTCGAAGACCTGACGCGGCTGCTTCGGGTTCGGCACGATGGCGTCGACCGGGATCTCGGCGAACCGGGCACCCGGCACCGGGCTGAGCTCGGCCTGCGGCTCGGGCTGCGCCACCACCGGTGGGATCGCCACGGCCGGCATCGGTCCCGCCGACGCAGCCGCGGCAGTGTCAGCAGCCGCCTCCACGGGAGCTGGCGACTCCTCTGCGGTGGTCGGCTCAACTACGGCGGTCGGCGCCGGCCCGGTCGGGATGAGCGCCCCCAGGCCTCGCCCCAGACCGCCCCGAGGACGGTTCTTCATGCCACGCCTCCCAGCGACTGTTCCGCACTACGCATTCCGGCCCACCGGCTCCTTGACGCCACGCTCGGCGATCTCCTGGGCGGCTTCGAAGTAGCTCGTCGCCCCCCGCGATCCCGGATCGTAGGTCATCACCGACTGGCCGTAGCTGGGTGCCTCCGAGACGCGGACGTTGCGGGGGATGACTGCCTGGAGCACCTTGTCGCCGAAGTGGTTCCGCACGTCCTGCTCGACGGCGTCGGCCAGCCGGGTGCGCCGGTCGTACATGGTGAGCAGGATGGTGGAGACGTCGAGCTTCGGGTTCAGGTGCTGGCGCACCAGGTTGATGTTGTTGATCAGCTGGTTCAGCCCCTCCAGCGCGTAGTACTCGCACTGGATCGGGATGAGCACCTCCTGCGCGGCCACGAGCGCGTTGACCGTGAGCAGGCCGAGCGAGGGCGGGCAGTCGATGAAGACGTAGTCGAAGTGGCCGGGGTAGGCGGCGATCGCCCGGGCCAGCCGGGACTCGCGGGCCACCACCGACACCAGCTCGATCTCCGCGCCGGCGAGGTCGATCGTCGCCGGTACGCACCAGAGGTTGGGGATCCCCTCGACGCCCTGGGCGACCTCCTCCAGCGGCACGCTGTTGATGAGGCAGTCGTAGACGTCCGGCACACCGGTGTGGTGCGGGACGTTCAGCCCGGTGGAGGCGTTACCTTGCGGGTCCAGGTCGACCACCAGCACCCGGTTGCCGTGCAGGGCTAGCGCCACCGCAAGGTTGACCGTGGTCGTGGTCTTTCCCACGCCGCCCTTCTGGTTCGCGACGCACATGACCCGGGTCCGTTTCGGGCGAGGCATCGTCACCTCGCCACTCGGATTAAGGATCTGCACGGCGCGCATCGCCTCCATAGCCAACGGTGGGTCATCCTCTTCGCGCGTCGGGGTTTCACGTGAAACGTACGCGGCCTCGGCGACGGTGGCTCCGGGGGAGCCGGCCGGGGGCGCGAACGGGTCGGTGACGGGAACGGGTTCGGGAGTCGCGTCCGGCACGGAGTCCGGGGTGGGCTGCTGCGGCACGGCGGACTCGAACCGCGCCGAGGCCGACGGGTTGCGCCGGACGGCAACCACCCGGCCGCCGGCCGAATTGCCGGCCCGCGGTACGTCGGCCGTGGCGCGGATCGCCGGAGGCTCCGGCACGTCCGGCTCGGCGCCGCCCGACCGAACGGCCGCGTCCCCGTCCTGCGGCGGGTTCGTCGGCCCGTCGGGCGACCAGCTCGGGTGGTCGGTTTCACGTGAAACGGGGTCGCCCGCTGGCCCCGTCACGCGTGGATCGTCGTACCTTCCGTCGTCATGCACCTGTCATCCCTGCCCGCTTCGGATGGTCGGTCCGCACCCCGTCAACTGGCCGTACGCGATCGCACCGCGGAGCGTACGGCCCGGCGGGAGCGGCGGGACCGGTGAACGTCCGTTGCCGCCCGCTCCACACTATCGACGCGCAGCCAGCCTACGGCTCACGGGCGCGACCGGTCCACGTCGGGTTCTCATCCTTCCGTCCACCCGTACCGGTTCAACGACGCAACCGCCGGCCGGGAAGCCGGTAGGCGGACATCCCGCGTGGGTGTCCGAGAGGGACTCACCGCCGCCGGGAGCGGCCGCCGCGAGCGCTCTTCGCGGCCTTCGGCCGGGCCGGTCCGATCATCCGCTCCCGCACGATCTCCACCACCGTCGTCGGCGGGTCGATCACTCCCTCGCCGCAGCGGTGCACCTCGGGCTCACCGCCACCGAGTCGGGCCACGGTCTGCGCGTGCTCGGCGATCTCCTCCGCAGCGGACGCCCCCTTGAGCGCGATCAGCCGACCGCCGCGCACGGCCAGCGGCAGGCACCACGTCGAGAGCCGGTCGAGCGGTGCGACGGCGCGCGCGGTGACCACGTCCCCGCTCAGCGGACCGATGCCGGTCGACCCGGTCGCCGCCTCGTCGGCGCGCCCCCGGAACACCCGGACCATCTTCGCCAACCCGAGGTGCTGCACCGCCTCGATGAGGAAGGAGGTGCGCCGGGAGAGCGGTTCGATCAGGGTCACCGTCAGGTCGGGTCGCGCGATGGCCAGCACCAGGCCGGGCAGCCCGGCCCCGGAGCCGACGTCGAGCACCGTCACGCCCTCCGGGATGCGCTCGGCGACCGCCGCGCAGTTGAGCAGGTGGCGATCCCAGATCCGGGGCGCCTCGCGCGGGCCGATCAGGCCGCGGACCACGCCGTCGGTGGCGAGCAGTTCGGCGTACGCGGCGGCCAGGTCGAGGCGGTCGCCGAAGAGGGTGCGCGCCGCAGCGGCCAACTCCGGCGGCAGCACCGCCACGGCCGGAGAAGCGTCCTCCGCCGTCACGGCCGAGGACAGGGCGTCCTCGGAGGTGTCAGTCGGTGACGGGGCGTTCTCAGGGGCGACGGTCGAGGACGGGGCGCCCTCAGGGGCGTCGATCGACGGCGCGGCGTCGGAAGTCACGGTCGGCTCGGGCCGGACAGGCGACGGCCCGGGCGGCGTGCCACCCGGGCCGTCCACGGCACCGGCCGTGGTGTCGTCGTGGGTCACCCGGGTCAGTCCGCCGGCCGGACGATGATGCGCCGGTTCGGCTCGACACCCTCGGACTCGCTCTCCACGCCGCTCATCGCGTTGACCACGTCGTGCACGCACTTGCGCTCGAACGCGGACATCGGCTCCAGGCGCACGGGCTCGCCGTGCTCCTTGACCTTCTCCACGGCGTTCTTGGCGACGGCGGCGAGTTCCTTGCGGCGGGTCGCCCGGTAGCCGCCGACGTCGAGCAGCAGCCGGCTCGGGGTGCCGGTCTGCCGGAAGACGGCCAGCCGGGCGAGCTCCTGGAGCGCCTCCAGGGTGGCGCCGCGCTGGCCGACGAGGTTCTGCAGCCGGCCGCCGACCACCTCGACGACGGGACGACCGGCCGAGACCAACTCGTCGATGTCGCCGTCGTAGTCGAGGATGTCGAGCAGGCCCTCGACGTAGTCGGCCGCGATCTCGCTCTGCCGGAACAGCTCGCTCTCGCCGACGGCCTTCTTCTCCCGGGTGCCCGACTCCTCGTCGGTCTCCTCGGTCTCGCCGTTCACCGCGGTCGGCTCGGTCCCCTCCTCGTCCAGGGACTCGTCGGCGCGGGGGGTGCTGGTGTCGGTCACGGTCTCATCTCCGTACTCGCTCGGCCGGACCGTCGGGTCCGCTGGTTTCCCGGGGCCGGCGGGAGGTCGCCGGTGCCCACGGGCACGTCTGTCGTAGGGCAGTTTCGCCCGTGGCCGCGCCGCGCGCGGCGGTTCCGCCCCGGCGCCGGCCGTACGGCGGCTGCGCGGTGCGGAACGGGCCGCCGCCGGTCTCCCGACGGCGGCCCGGACGTTCTCAGCCCTGCCGTTTGGCGGGGCCCTTCTTCGGGTTGACCGGCTTGGCGCCCGGCTTGGGGCCGGCGACCTTCGGCGCGACCGGCTTGGCCGGGGCCGGGGGGGCCGACTTGGTGCGGCCCAGCAGGCCGCCCGTCTTCGCCGGCTGCACCGGGTTGCGGGACGAGGTGCCCGGCTTGCTGGTGGCGGTGGGCGGCGGCGGGAACTTCCGCAGCACCCACTGCTGCTGCGCAAGGGTGAAGAGGTTGTTGGTGACCCAGTAGATGATCACACCGATGGGGAAGATGGCACCGGAGATGAGCAGCGACAGCGGGATGCCGTAGAGCATCAGCTTCTGGATCATCCGCTGCTGCGGGTCCTCGGCCCAACCGGTCTTCAGGATCATCTGGCGGCTGGTGAGGTAGGTGGTGCCCATCATCACCAGGACGAGGATCCCGGCGATGATCTTCACGGTGGTGCCGTTGGCGCCGAGCCGCGTCAGCTCCTCGGCGGTGGAGCCGAACTTGCCGGCGATCGGGGCGGTGAAGAGCTTCGCGGACGAGGCGCTCTCGAACTGGCTGATCGTCCAGCCGTAGAGGGTCTTACCGGCCTCGCTCTTGTCCGGGTTGAGCCGACGGAGCACGTGGAAGAGGCCCAGGAAGACGGGAATCTGGAGGAACATCGGAAGGCAGCCCATGAGCGGGTTGGCCTTTTCCTTCCGGTAGAGCTCCATCATCTCTTTCTGGAGCGTCTCCCGGTCACCCTTGTGCTTCTCCTGCAGCGCCTTCACCTGTGGCTGGAGCGCCTGCATCGCCCGCTGCGACTTGATCTGCTTGACGAAGACGGGGAAGAGGATCACCCGGACGGTGACCACCAGGAAGATGATGGCGAGGATCCAGGCCCAGTTGGTGCCGATCACCGCCGGATCCGGCACCCCGACGAAGTCCCAGGCCCCGTGCCAGACCAGCAGGATCCACGAAATCGCGTAGTAGATCCAGTCGAGACTCAATTCTCAGGCTCCAGTCACATCGGCGCGGCGGCGGCCGCCCGGCTTCGGCACCGGGTCGTGTCCACCTGGGTGAAAGGGGTGGCAGCGCAACAGCCGCCGGGCTGTCAGGCCAGCTCCCCGGATCGCGCCGTGCACCGCCACCGCCTCCAGGGCGTAGGCACTGCACGACGGGTAGAACCGACAGCGGGCCGGCAGAGCCGGACTTATCCACCGACGGTACGCGATGACGGGCCCGCTCAGCACCCGGGCACCGATCGTCGTCGGCCGGGGCTCGGCCGGTCCGCTGGTCACCGGGACCGCCGCCCGCGGGGCGCCTTCGCCGCGACGATCGCCGCGTCCAGGTCGGCGCCGAGTCGCGGGTACGAGGCGTCGGCCGCGGCGGGCTGCGCGCGTACGACCAGGGTGCTTCCCGCGGGCAGAGCCGCCAGCCGCTCGCGGACCAGGTGCCGCAGGCGACGCCGGACCCGGTTGCGGACCACGGCGTTCCCGACGGCCTTGGACACGACGAAGCCGGCGCGGGCCGGTGCGGAGGGTTGCTCCGCACCGCTGCTCCGCGCCGGCTCCGGCGAGGTTGCTGTCGCGGCGTCGGGGGTTGTCGGCAGACTCAGGTGGACAACGACCGCGCCACGGCCGGCGCGTCGACCACCCCGGACCGCTGCGGCGAAGTCAGTGCTGCGCCGCAGTCGCTGTGCGGCCGCCAGCACGACTGCCCACGTCCCCCGGACCTGACCCGGTCGGCCTCAGGCCGACAGGCGGGTGCGGCCCTTGGAGCGACGGGTCGAAAGGATGGCGCGGCCGGCACGGGTGCGCATGCGCAGCCGGAAGCCGTGGGTCTTCGCGCGCCGGCGGTTGTTCGGCTGGTAGGTGCGCTTGCTCACGTCAGGCTCTCCGTTTTCGTACGCCCCGGGCGAGGGGTCGCCGGGATCGTGTGGTGGTCCAGGCCACCTCGGCGGTGGCCCCCGATCGGTGCTGCCCGGCGGCGCGGAACCTCGGCGATGCGGGGAAGCGACCGCGGACAGCAAGCACCTAACACCCTAGCAGAGGGCGAGAGAGCAGCCGTTCCAGCCTACGCAGGGCGGCAACGACCGTCAAACACCCTCAGCAGGGCGGACACCGGGCCCTCCCGGCGACCGGAGCGGCGGTTTTCGCTGATGTCGACGAGGGTCGCCGCGCGTCGGCGGTTGATGGCGCGCCGACAACGCTGTTACCGTGCCCGATTGCGGTCAGCGTCGAAAGGTCCGGTCGTCGCCGGCGGGCAAGACCGGACAAGGTAGTGAATCGTTCGGCACGGTGAACCCGCTTCAGCGCCCGTTCAGGCAGGGGGCAGGTCCGACCCGCGTCCGGCGGGCGGCCACAATCGGTGCGTACACAGGCTGTGGATAACTTGTGGACGAGGACCGGTCGGCCGTCCGGTGGGTGTCGTTCCACCCGCGCGTACGCGGCGGGCCCGGGACGGCCGACCGGAGAAGACGGCGGCGTCGGCGGAGCAGAGGCGAGGGGGTGGCACGACGGTGACCGGTACGACCGACCTTGCCGCGGTGTGGACAGCAACGACCGACGAGCTCGCCGACGAGATCATCTCCGCGCAGCAGCGGGCGTACCTGCGGCTGACCCGGCTGCGGGCCATCGTCGAGGACACGGCGCTGCTCTCCGTCCCGGACGCCTTCACCCGGGACGTGATCGAGTCCCGCCTGCGCCCGGCGATCACGGAGGCGCTCACCCGCCGACTGGGCCGGCCGATCCAGGTCGCGGTGACCGTACGCGTGCCCGACGACGGTTCCGGCCGCCCGGCGGGGACCGTCTACCGCAGTGTTCCCGAGCCGGGGCCGGCCGACCACGACGGCGGGCCGCCCGGCTACGCCGACGCCGGCTACGACGGGTTGCCCGGGCAGCGCGACGGCGGGGACCACGACGCCGGGCAGTCGCCGCTCATCCCCGAACAGGCGCACCCCCGGCGCCGGCCCGACACGTCGTCGCCGGGCGACGACGGGCACCGGCCGGACGACCGGGACGGGCAGGAGGCCCTGTTCAGCACCGCCTTCGCCGAGCCGCCGCGCCCCGACCGGTCGGGGCCGCTCCGGCACCCGTCCGAGCGCCGGAGCTACGACGAGCAGGCAGCCCGGCTGGACCGGCCGACCGCCGACACCCGGGGGTACGAGCCGCGCTACCGCGAGGACGCCGTCTCCCCCCGGGACCAGCACGTGATCCGGGCGCTGCCCCGCGACACCGGCACGGACAACGGGCCCGGACGGGGTGGCGCGGATCACCGGCCCGGTGGCCGGGACGACCGCCGCATGCCCGGCGCCGACGGCGGGGGCAACCGGCTCAACCCGAAGTACATGTTCGAAACGTTCGTCATCGGCTCGTCCAACCGCTTCGCCCACGCGGCGAGCGTCGCGGTCGCCGAGTCGCCGGCGAAGGCGTACAACCCGCTGTTCATCTACGGCAGCTCGGGGCTGGGCAAGACGCACCTGCTGCACGCCATCGGGCACTACGCCACGACGCTGGGCAACGCGCGCTCGGTCCGGTACGTCTCGACCGAGGAGTTCACCAACGACTTCATCAACTCGCTCCGGGACGACAAGACCAGTGCGTTCCAGCGGCGCTACCGCGACGTCGACATCCTGCTGATCGACGACATCCAGTTCCTGGAGAACCGCGAGCGTACGCAGGAGGAGTTCTTCCACACGTTCAACACCCTGCACAACGCCAACAAGCAGATCGTGATCACCTCGGACCGGTCGCCGAAGCAGCTCGCGACCCTGGAGGACCGGCTGCGTACCCGCTTCGAGTGGGGACTGCTCGCCGACATCCAGCCGCCGGACCTGGAGACCCGGATCGCGATCCTGCAGAAGAAGGCGGCGCAGGAGCGCCTCTACGCCCCACCGGACGTGCTGGAGTTCATCGCCTCGCGGGTGTCGAACTCGATCCGGGAGCTGGAGGGCGCGCTGATCCGGGTGACGGCGTTCGCCAGCCTGACCCGCTCGACGGTCGAGCTGGCGCTGGCCGAGGAGGTGCTGCGGGACTTCATCCCGGACGGCGCCGGGCCGGAGATCACCGCCGACCAGATCATGGTCTCCACCGCCGACTACTTCGGGGTGAGCCTGGAGGACCTGCGCGGCCACTCCCGCTCCCGGGTGCTGGTGAACGCCCGCCAGGTGGCCATGTACCTGTGCCGGGAGCTGACCGACCTGTCGCTGCCCCGCATCGGGCAGGCCTTCGGCGGCCGGGACCACACCACGGTCATGCACGCCGACCGCAAGATCCGCCAGCAGATGGCCGAGCGCCGGTCGCTCTACAACCAGATCGCCGAGCTGACCAACCGGATCAAGCAGAACACCTGAGCGACGGCTAACGGACGCGCCCGACCGGACCATCGGTCGGGCGCTTTTTCGTCCTCCACACCCGGTCCCGGCTTGACCCTCGACATGGTCTAGGCCACAGCATCTGAGCCGTGACCGTCCACCGCCCGGATCGTTGTCCACATCTCGTTGTCCACAGCCTGTGGGAAACTACGGTCCGTCCACCCCCCAGTTACCCACAGGTTGTGGACAAACCCTGGGGACGAGCCTGTGGACGCCTGGGGACAACCGGTTGGTTGTCCACCGAAGACGATCTACCTGTGGGAAACCTGTTGAAGGTTCTGGGGATGACGCCGTCGGTGCGGCTTCCGCCTGTCCACAGGTCTGGGGAGAAAGTCGGTGGATAACCGGTGGATAACCGGTGGACGGCGGTGGACAACTCGGGGGCGCTGGCCGCCTGTGGACCGGGACGCGAGTTTTACCCCGGGTTCTCCACAGGTAAACCACCGGTGGATAACGTGTCTGAGCTGCGCAAACGCGGGTTCTCCACAGTTTGCACAGGTGCGATGAAGATGACGAGTTATCTCTTCTAAGAGAACAAAAACCAATCATCACCGTTGGACTTCCTGTGGATTGGCCGGAACGCCGTCGTGGACGGCCTCCCGGCACCAGGAGTCCACGGGGTCGGGCGCACAGCCGATGCCCACGCGCCCTAAGGTGCGATGGGTACCCGCACGGACAGGCGGGTCGGTAGGCAGCGGTCGGCATGAGAGAGTTGTCGCTGACGTCGACGCGGAGGCATTGATGAAGTTCCGAGTGGAGCGCGACGCGCTCGCCGAGGCCGTGGCCTGGACCGCGAAGAGCCTGCCCAACCGGCCGTCCGTACCGGTGCTCGCCGGCGTGATGCTGCGCGTCACCGACGGCAACCTGCAGGTTTCGGGCTTCGACTACGAGGTCTCCAGCCAGGTGACCGTCGAGGTGCAGGGGGACGCCGACGGCGCCGCCCTGGTCTCCGGCCGGCTGCTGGCCGAGATCACCAAGGCACTGCCCGCCAAGCCGGTGGACATCGCCGCCGTCGGCGCGCACCTCGAGCTGGTCTGCGGCAGCGCCCGGTTCACCCTGCCCACCATGCCGGTCGAGGACTACCCGTCCCTGCCGGAGATGCCGGAGAGCACCGGCACCGTCGACGCTGCCGCCTTCGCCGCCGCGGTCGCGCAGGTGGCCATCGCCGCCGGGCGCGACGAGACGCTGCCGATGATGACCGGCGTACGCATCGAGCTCTCCGGCGGCACGCTGGCCATGCTCGCCACCGACCGCTACCGGCTGGCCCTGCGCGAGATGGAGTGGAACCCGGACGACGCCGAGGTGAGCGTCAACGCCCTCGTGCCGGCCCGAACCCTGCACGACACCGCCAAGGCCCTCGGCCCGATCGGCGGCCAGGTCGTCATGGCGCTCTCCCAGGGCGCGGCCGGCGAAGGCATGATCGGCTTCGCGGGCGGCACCCGGCGCACCACCAGCCGGCTGCTCGACGGCGCGAACTACCCGCCCGTGCGCTCGCTCTTCCCGGCCAGCCACAACGCCGAGGCGCGGGTGCCCGTCAGCACCCTGATCGAGGTCGTCAAGCGCGTCGCCCTGGTGGCCGAGCGGACCACCCCGGTGCTGCTCAGCTTCAGCACCGACGGCCTGGTGGTCGAGGCCGGCGGCACCGAGGAGGCGCGGGCCAGCGAGGCCATGGAGGCCACCTTCACCGGTGACCCGCTGACCATCGGCTTCAACCCCCAGTACCTGATCGACGGCCTGACCAACCTGGGGGCCCAGTTCGCCGTGCTCTCGTTCGTCGACGCCTTCAAGCCCGCGGTGATTTCGCCCGCCAGCGAGGATGGCGAGGTCATCCCCGGGTACCGGTACCTCATCATGCCGATCCGCGTCTCCCGCTGATCGCACCCCGAGAAGACCCCGACGCACGGAGGTAGGAACACATGCAGCTCGGCCTGGTAGGGCTCGGCCGGATGGGCGGCAACATGCGCGAGCGGTTGCGCGCCGCCGGGCACGAGGTGGTCGGCTTCGACCACAACGCGGAGCTGAGCGATGTCGCGACCCTGGCGGAGCTGGCGGAGAAGCTGGAGTCGCCCCGCGCGATCTGGGTCATGGTTCCCGCCGGTGTCACCGACGCGACCATCGACGAACTCGCCGACGTCCTCGGCGAGGGCGACATCATCATCGACGGTGGCAACTCCCGCTTCAGCGACGACGCGCCCCGCGCCGAGCGGCTGAACGAGCGCGGCATCGGCTACCTCGACGCCGGCGTCTCCGGTGGCGTCTGGGGCCGGCAGAACGGCTACGCGCTGATGGTCGGCGGCGCCCAGGAGCACGTCGACCGGCTCATGCCGATCTTCGAGTCGCTGAAGCCGGAGGGCGAATTCGGCTTCGTGCACGCCGGGCCGGTCGGCGCCGGGCACTACGCCAAGATGGTGCACAACGGCATCGAGTACGGCCTGATGCACGCCTACGCCGAGGGCTACGAGCTGCTGGCCAAGTCCGAGCTGGTCACCAACGTGCCGGGGGTGTTCAAGTCCTGGCGCGAGGGCACCGTGGTCCGTTCCTGGCTGCTCGACCTGCTGGACCGGGCCCTCGACGAGGACCCGGAGCTGGCCGAGCTGAGCGGCTACACGGAGGACACGGGCGAGGGCCGCTGGACGGTCGACGAGGCGGTCCGGCTGGCCGTGCCGCTGAACGTGATCACCGCCTCGCTCTTCGCCCGCTTCGCCTCCCGCCAGGACGACTCGCCCGCCATGAAGGCCGTCGCCGCGCTGCGCCAGCAGTTCGGCGGTCACGCCGTCCGCAAGCGCTGACCGGAATCCCCGCGCCTGTGTACGTCCGCCGGCTCGAACTGGTCGACTTCCGCTCGTACGAGCGGGTCGGCGTGGACCTGGAGCCGGGGGCGAACGTCCTGATCGGCGCCAACGGCGTCGGCAAGACGAACCTGGTCGAGGCGCTGGGCTACGTGGCGACCCTGGATTCGCACCGGGTCGCCACGGACGCCCCCCTCGTCCGGATGGGCGCCTCCTCGGCGGTGATCCGCTGCGCGGTCGTGCACGAGGGGCGCGAGCTGCTGGTCGAGCTGGAGATCGTTCCGGGCAAGGCCAACCGGGCCCGGCTCGGACGGTCGCCGGCCCGCCGGGCGCGGGACGTCCTCGGCGCGCTCCGGCTCGTGCTGTTCGCCCCGGAGGACCTGGAGCTCGTCCGGGGCGACCCGGCCGAGCGCCGCCGCTACCTCGACGACCTGCTGGTCAGCCGCCAGCCCCGGTTCGCCGGGGTGCGGGCCGACTACGAGCGGGTGGTCAAGCAGCGCAACGCGTTGCTGCGCACCGCGTACCTGGCCCGCAAGACGGGCGGGTCGCGGGGCGGGGACCTGTCGACCCTCGCGGTCTGGGACACCCACCTGGCCCGACACGGCGCCGAGCTGCTCGCCGGCCGGCTGGAACTGGTCGCCGCGCTGGGCCCGCACGTGACGAAGGCGTACGACGCTGTCGCGGCGGGACGGGGGGCCGCCGGGATCGCGTACCGGCCGTCGGTGGAACTGGCGGAGCCCACCACCGACCGGGAGGCCCTGGCGGCGGCGCTGACCGCCGCGCTCGTCGAGTCCCGCCCCGCCGAGGTCGAGCGGGGCACCACCCTGGTCGGCCCGCACCGCGACGAACTGGCGCTGACCCTGGGCCCGCTGCCCGCCAAGGGGTACGCGAGCCACGGCGAGTCCTGGTCGTACGCCCTGGCGCTGCGGCTCGCCGCCTACGACCTGCTCCGCTCCGACGGCATCGAGCCGGTGCTGGTGCTCGACGACGTCTTCGCCGAGCTGGACGCCGGGCGGCGGGAGCGGCTGGCGGAGCTGGTCGGCGGGGCGAGCCAGCTGCTGGTGACCTGCGCGGTCGACGAGGACGTGCCGGTGTCCCTGCGCGGCGCCCGGTACGCCGTGAGCGAGGGGACGGTGCGACGTGCCGGATGAGCAGCTTCCGCCGGCCCGGCTCGGCCCGGGCCGTGGCGGCGGAACGACCGGCGGCGACTCCGGCAGCGCGACGGGTGGCAGCGCGACGGGCGGCGACGCGCCGCCGGCCGGGGCGAGCGGCCCGGAGCTGGCGCGGGCCGTGCTGGACGCGGCGCGCGCCCGTCGGGAGTCGGCGGCCCGTACGCGTCGGCGTACCTCCGGCGGGGGCGACGGCGAGGGCGGCCAGCGGCGGCTGCGCGGCTACTCCGGCCCCGGGCCGGACCCGCGCGATCCGCAGCTGCTCGGCGCGGTGCTCAACCGGCTCGTCAAGGCGCGTGGCTGGCAGCAGCCGGCGGCCGAGGCGACGGTGTTCGGCGCCTGGGAGCGGGTGGTGGGCCCGGATGTGGCCCAGCACAGCCGGCCGGTGAAGCTGGAGGACGGCGAGCTGACCGTGGAGGCCCGCTCGACCGCGTGGGCCACCCAGCTGCGGCTGCTGGCCGGCTCGCTGCTCAAGCAGATCGCCAGCGAGGTCGGCCACAACGTGGTGCGCAAGCTGCACATCCACGGCCCGGCAGCGCCCTCCTGGTCGAAGGGCCCGCGCCGGGTCCGTGGCCGCGGCCCGCGGGACACCTACGGCTGACGGTCAGCGACCCTCGCGCCGGGCCTCCCGCTCGGCGCGCTTGCGCTCGCGCTGCTCGCGACTCCACTGCTTGCGCCGCTCCAGGTCTCGCTTCCACGCCTCCCGGGCGTGGTTCGAGCCGCCCTGCACCGCGCCCTGGACCTCCGGCGGGCCGGCGAGGCGCCGGAACGCCCAGGCCATCAGGCGGCCGCCCTCGCCCGGGGCCTTCGGGGTGGGCTTCTCCTCGGTCATCGCCTGGCCTCCGGTGCGACGGGAACGATTGGCGTACCAATCATTGGTACACCAATCATTGGTACGCTCGCAACGACGACGAGGAGGCCCGCCCGTGACCGACCAGCCCGACGGGGATCCCCTGGCGCTGGAACAGCAGGTGTGCTTCGCGCTCTCCGTCGCCGCACGCGGCGTCGTCGCCGTCTACCGGCCCCTGCTGGAGCCGATGGGGCTCACCCATCCGCAGTACCTGGTGATGCTCGCCCTCTGGCAGCACGCGCCGCTGTCCGTACGCGACCTCAGCCGCCTGCTCCAGCTCGACCCCGGCACACTGTCGCCCCTGCTCAAGCGGCTGGAGGCGACCGGCTACGTCCGGCGCGAACGCGACCCCGCCGACGAGCGGAGCCTCGCGGTGACGCTGACCGCCGCCGGCCAGGCGCTGCGGGCGCGGGCCGAGCAGATCCCGCCAGCGATCGTCGAACGGCTCGGCATGCCGGTCGAGGACCTGCGCCACCTGCACGCCGTGCTGACCCGGGTCATCGACGCCGCCAACCGCGGGTCCGCCGGCGAGCGGGGTCAGGCGTCGGCGTAGACGGCGAAGCCGCGGTCGGCGCAGCGCCGGTAGAAGGCCGCCAGCACGGCCAGCTCGGCGCAGGTGAAGTTCCACTGCGGCGGCTCGCCGCTCTCGTCGCGCAGCGCGTCCAGGCGGCTGTCGAGCCAGCGCAGCTGCTGCTCGGCCAACCGCCCGTCGGCGAGCAGCGACCGCAGCACCTGGCTCACCGAGTCGAAGGTGACGGCCTCGCCGTGCGGGCGGTGGCCGGTCACGAACCGCTCGATGCCGCCGGCGACCCAGGCACAGCCGTCGGGATCGATCACCGGATCCTCGTCCTCGGCCGCCGCGTCAGTGGCGTAGAGCACACCCTCCAGGCCGAGCAGGAGGTCGACCAGTTCGGTGTACACGGTCGCCCGCACGGTGCCGGTCTTGGCGATCAACTCGGCGAGCGCCGCGGTGGGCGCGGAGATGCGGGGCATGTCGACGATGTCGCCGAAGTCGACGAACTCGGCCGGCGCGACCGGATCGTAGAAGCGGCCGGTCCGCGGCCACTGCACCGCGACGTTGTCCAGCCCCATCGGGCGTCACCTCTTCGAGAGCACGGATAGTTCGTAACGGCTCGATCGTCCGGTTCCGGCCCGAAAAGATCAAGGCCGGGCCGACGGCGTGGCGGCGGTGGCGTTCCCGCCGTCCGACCCGCACCGATCGTCAGGCGGCGCCGCCCCCGAACGCACCCTGGCGTGTAGGGGGAGTCGCGGGCGGCGCGGTTCGGCCGGCTACGTCGGTCTCAGCCGCCTCGCAGGGGTGCCGAGTGGTGGTTCTGTCGTCCGCGCACAGTAAGATTGACCCTGAGACGAAGACCCGGTGCGGAGCGACGAGACACGGGCCCGGAGCGGGGCCCGCGATCATTGTCCACGTCGGGTCGAGCCGATCGCGATCCGCGGGCAACCGCGGCGACCGGCGCGTTCGACCCGTACCCCGGAATTGTCCCCGGTGCCGGTCTGCGCGTCGACGTCGCGTCCTGTCCGCCGAACCCGCGCCCGACGCGCCACCAGGTGCGGACGGCGCGAGAAAGTGGCCGAAGGTGGCAGCGCAGGACAAGCAGGAGTACGGCGCCGGGTCGATCACCGTTCTCGAGGGGCTGGAGGCGGTCCGGAAGCGCCCCGGTATGTACATCGGGTCGACCGGTGAGCGCGGTCTGCACCACCTGGTGTGGGAGGTCGTCGACAACGCGGTGGACGAGGCGCTGGCCGGCCACTGCGACACCATCGACGTGGTGCTGCTCGCCGACGGCGGGGTCCGGGTCACCGACAACGGCCGGGGTTTCCCGGTCGACCTGCACCCGAAGCTGAAGAAGCCGGGTGTCGAGGTGGCGCTGACCGTGCTGCACGCGGGCGGCAAGTTCGACGGCAAGGCGTACGCGGTCTCCGGCGGTCTGCACGGCGTCGGCGTCTCCGTGGTGAACGCCCTCTCCACCAAGATGGCGGTGGAGATCCACAAGTCCGGCTTCGTCTGGCGGCAGCAGTACCACAACTCCAAGCCGACCCCGCTGGAGAAGGGCGAGTCGACCGACCGCACCGGTTCCGCGGTGGCCTTCTGGCCCGACGCCGACGTGTTCGAGACGGTCGACTTCGACTTCCAGACCATCTACCGGCGGCTCCAGGAGATGGCCTTCCTCAACCGGGGCCTCACCATCCACCTGCTCGACGAGCGGGTCCCGGAGGGCGAGGAGGGCAAGCCGCGCGAGGTCACCTTCTGCTACAAGGGCGGCATCGCCGACTTCGTCCGGCACCTCAACGCCTCGAAGAACCCGATCCACAAGACCGTGGTCGAGTTCGGCGCCGAGGAGGAGGGCATGTCGGTCGAGATCGCCATGCAGTGGAACGAGTCGTACGGCGAGTCGGTCTACACCTTCGCCAACACGATCAACACGCACGAGGGCGGCACCCACGAGGAGGGCTTCCGGGCCGCGCTGACCAGCGTCGTCAACCGCTACGGCACCGACAAGAAGCTGCTCAAGGGCGACGAGAAGCTCTCCGGCGAGGACATCCGCGAGGGCCTGGCCGCGATCATCTCGGTCAAGCTGGCCAACCCGCAGTTCGAGGGCCAGACCAAGACCAAGCTGGGCAACACCCCGGTGAAGAGCTTCGTGCAGCGGGTCTGCAACGACCGGCTGGTCGACTGGTTCGACCGCAACCCGGCCGAGGCGAAGATCATCATCCAGAAGGCGTCCCAGGCCGCCCGGGCCCGGATCGCCGCGCAGCAGGCGCGCAAGCTGGCCCGGCGCAAGTCCCTGCTGGAGTCCGGCTCGATGCCGGGCAAGCTGGCCGACTGCCAGTCCACCGACCCGCGCGAGTCCGAGGTCTTCATCGTCGAGGGCGACTCGGCTGGCGGCTCCGCCAAGCAGGGCCGCGACCCGCGAACCCAGGCGATCCTGCCGATCCGCGGCAAGATCCTCAACGTGGAGAAGGCCCGGATCGACCGGGTGCTGAAGAACAACGAGGTCCAGGCGCTGATCACCGCGCTGGGCACCGGCATCCACGACGACTTCGACATGGAGAAGCTGCGCTACCACAAGGTGGTGCTGATGGCCGACGCCGACGTCGACGGCCAGCACATCCAGACGCTGCTGCTCACGCTGCTCTTCCGCTTCATGCGCCCGCTGGTCGAGATGGGGCACGTCTACCTGGCCGCCCCGCCGCTCTACAAGATCAAGTGGAACAAGCGCGGCGACGACGCGCAGTACGCGTACTCGGACCGCGAGCGGGACGGCCTGATCGCGCTGCGCCAGCAGAAGAAGCCGAACGCGAAGCCGGACGACATCCAGCGGTTCAAGGGCCTCGGCGAGATGAACTACCCCGAACTGTGGGAGACCACGATGAACCCGGCAACGCGTACGCTGCGTCAGGTCACGCTCGACGACGCGGCCACCGCCGACGAGTTGTTCAGCGTGCTGATGGGTGAGGACGTCGAGGCGCGCCGCTCGTTCATCCAGCGCAACGCCAAGGACGTCCGGTTCCTGGACATCTGACGGGTCCCGGCGGGCCGGCCGGTCATCCACCGGCCGACCCGCCTGTCCACAGAGTTATCCACAGCACGGCCGGTATCCACAGCCGTTATCCACAGCACGAAAACGACTCTGAGTCTGATAAGGGTTAACAGTGACCGATATCCCCGAGTCCACACCCAACGAGCCCGAGCTCCCGGAGACCGTTGCCGCCGTCGTCGCGCACGACCGCATCGAACCGGTCGGGCTCGAGGTGGAGATGCAGCGCTCCTACCTCGACTACGCGATGAGCGTCATCGTCGGGCGGGCGCTGCCGGACGTCCGGGACGGGCTCAAGCCGGTCCACCGCAAGATCCTCTACGCCATGTTCGACTCCGGCTACCGGCCGGACCGGGGCTACGTGAAGTGCTCCCGTGTGGTCGGCGACGTGATGGGTCAGTTCCACCCGCACGGCGACTCGGCGATCTACGACGCGCTGGTCCGGATGGCGCAGCCCTGGTCGCTGCGCTACCCGCTGGTCGACGGCAACGGCAACTTCGGCTCGCCGGGCAACGATCCTGCTGCCGCGATGAGATATACCGAATGCAAGCTGGACCCGCTGGCCATGGAGATGCTGCGGGACATCGACGAGGACACCGTCGACCTCCAGGACAACTACGACGGCCGGGCCAAGGAGCCCACCATCCTGCCGTCGCGGATCCCGAACCTCCTCGTCAACGGCTCCGAGGGCATCGCGGTCGGCATGGCCACCAAGATCCCGCCGCACAACCTGCGCGAGATCGGCGCGGCCGTGCAGTGGTGCCTGGAGCACCCGGAGGAGGACGAGGCCACCACCCTCGACGCGTTGCTGGAGATCGTCAAGGGGCCGGACTTCCCCACCCACGGCCTGATCGTGGGCACGCAGGCGATCCAGGACGCGTACCGCACCGGGCGCGGGTCGATCCGGATGCGGGCCGTGGTGGAGGTCGAGGAGGACAAGCGGGGTCGCCCCTGCCTGGTCGTCAGCGAACTGCCCTACCAGGTGAACCCGGACAACCTGGCCGAGCGGATCGCCGAGCTGATCAAGGAGGGCAAGCTCGCCGGCATCGCCGACATCCGCGACGAGTCCTCCGGGCGTACCGGCATGCGGATCGTGCTCGTGCTCAAGCGCGACGCCGTCGCCAAGGTGGTGCTGAACAACCTCTACAAGCACACCCAGCTCCAGGAGACCTTCGGCGCCAACATGCTGGCGCTGGTCGACGGGGTGCCGCGCACGCTCAACCTGGCCCAGTTCATCCGCTACTACGTCGAGCACCAGATCGACGTGATCCGCCGGCGGACGGCGTTCCGGCTGCGCAAGGCGGAGGAGCGGGCGCACATCCTGCGCGGTCTGTCCAAGGCGCTGGACGCCCTCGACGAGGTGATCGCCCTGATCCGGCGCTCGCCCACGGTCGAGGACGCCCGGCAGGGCCTGATCCGGCTGCTGGAGATCGACGAGATCCAGGCGACCGCGATCCTCGACATGCAGCTGCGCCGGCTCGCCGCGTTGGAGCGGCAGCGGATCCTGGACGACCTGGCAAAGCTGGAGGTGGAGATCGCCGACCTCAAGGACATCCTCGCCAAGCCCGAGCGGCAGCGCAGGATCGTCTCGGAGGAGCTGGGCGAGATCGTCGCCAAGTGGGGCGACGAGCGGCGCACCAAGATCGTGCCGTTCGAGGGCGAGGTCTCCATGGAGGACCTCATCGCCCGCGAGGACGTGGTGGTCACGATCACCCGTACGGGTTACGCGAAGCGGACCAAGGTCGACCTCTACAGGTCACAGCGGCGCGGCGGCAAGGGTGTCAGCGGTGCGACGCTCCGACAGGACGACATCGTCAGCCACTTCTTCGTATGCTCGACCCACGACTGGATGCTCTTCTTCACCAACAAGGGGCGCGTCTACCGGGCGAAGGCGTACGAACTGCCGGAGGCCAGTAGGGTGGCCAAGGGCCAGCACGTGGCCAATCTGCTTGCGTTCCAGCCCGACGAGCAGATCGCGCAGATCATCGAGATTCCGAACTACCAGGTGGCTCCCTACCTGGTACTTGCCACGAAGAACGGCCTGGTGAAGAAGACTCGGCTCGAGGAGTTCGACTCCCCCCGGTCCGGCGGCATCATCGCGATCAACCTGCGCGACGAGGACGAGCTGGTCGGGGCGGCGCTCGTCGCGCCGGAGGAGGATCTGCTGCTGGTCTCGAAGAACGCGCAGGCGATCCGGTTCAACGCGAGCGACGAGGCGTTGCGCCCGATGGGGCGGGCCACCTCGGGCGTGATCGGCATGCGCTTCAGCGAGGAAGACGTCCTGCTGGCCATGGAGGTGGTCCGCGAGGGACTGGACGTTCTGGTGGCCACGAACGGGGGATATGCGAAACGCACCCCGATCGAGGAATACCCCGTGCAGGGCCGGGGAGGTAAGGGCGTGCTGACTGCGAAGATCACCGAGCGGCGCGGTGGTCTGGTCGGCGCGGTGGTGATCGACCCGGACGACGAGCTGTTCGCGATCACCAGCAACGGTGGTGTCATCCGGACTCCGGTGAAGCCTGTACGCCGTACGCGTGACCGGAACACAATGGGGGTCAAGCTGATGGACCTTCCGGATGGCGTGACTATCGTGGCGATTGCTCGCAATGCCGACGAGCCTGACGAACAGGACTAGTTGAATGACGGAGACACAGGCGAAGTCGGGGAACACGGGGACCTCGGCCACCCCGGTCGACGAGGAGGCCGCGAAGAGCGGCACACCAGCGACCGGCCGCGCGGCCGTGGGTCGGGCGACCGTCCCCGCCGACGCGCCTGCCCCGAAATTCACCCGGGCGCCCGGGATGACACCGCCTCCGGACAAGCCCTCCGAGGACGGCGACGCGGCGGACCGGACCGAAGCGGTGGGGGTCGACAAGCCGGCCCCCGCCGCCAAGCCGGCCGCCGCCACACCGACGACGACGCAGCCGCTGAAGGTCGGTGCCGCCCAGTCGACCGGCACCACCGGGACACAGCCGCGGATCACCGGCACCACCGGCACGCAGCCCCGCGTGACGGGCACCGCGAAGCCGCAGCCGGACGGCGGCGGCCCGGCCGGCGCCGGCCGCCCCGCCAACGGGGGCGGCCTGCCGCCGGGTATCAGCGGCGCCGCCGCCGTCGGGGCGGCCCGTGTGGGTGATGCGGTACGCGCCGCGCGTACGTCGGTCAGTTCGGCCGCGTCGCGCGGGCCGCGCCGGGCCCGGCTGAACCTCAAGCGGATCGACCCCTGGTCCGTCATGAAGTTCGCGTTCGCGGTCTCGGTGGTGCTCTTCATCGTCGTGGTGGTGGCCACCTCGGTGCTCTACCTGGCCCTCGACGCGATGGGCGTGTTCACCAGCGTCAACGACAGCCTGACCGACCTGGTCAGCGCGGGCGGCGGCCAGAGCACCAGCGGCTTCCAGATCACCGCCAAGGGCGTGATCCTGAGCTCGGCGCTGATCGGCCTGGTCAACGTCGTGCTGTTCACGGCGCTCGCCACGCTCGGGGCCTTCGTCTACAACGTCTGCGCGGACCTGGTCGGCGGTATCGAGTTGACCCTCGCCGAGCGCGACTGAACCACCTCGGAAGCCGGGGCACCGCCGAGCGCGGAGCCCCGGCTTCCGTGCGTCCGGAGCACGTCACCGGGCGTCCGGGCGGGGCGTGCGGGCGACGTAATCGGCTGGGCCGGGCGGGAAGCCTCCGGTAGGTTCAGAAGCGACGGCAACGCCCGGACGTCGCGGCGGCCCCCGATTTGGGGCCGGACGGACGGATGGGTTAACCTTGCTCGTCGCCACGCGGGGCTATAGCTCAGTCGGTTAGAGCGCAGAGCTGATAACTCTGAGGTCGCTGGTTCGATTCCAGCTAGCCCCACCGCACATTCGTCCGACGGCAGTCGAGCGCGAGGGGTAGGCCCCATGTTCAAGAAGCTTCTGATCCTGGCCGGCGTCGTTGGTGTGGCAGCCGTGGTGGCCAGGAAGGTCAAGGCTTCCAACGACGAGCGCGCCCTGTGGCACGAGGCGACCACCGCGCCCGACCTGCGCTGACCTCGCTGGCACTGCCGGCACCGGCGGCTTCGTCCGCCTCCCGGGGCCCTAGCTCAACTGGCAGAGCACTGCCTTTGCAAGGCAGGGGTTAGGGGTTCGAGTCCCCTGGGCTCCACCAGCACTTCCCTTGGTTGATCTCGTTCCTGACGCTCGCGACAGCATCACCGGTCAGCGCAGGAAGGTGAAGAGCGTTCCCGTGGCGTCCAGAGGTCGCGGTGTGCCCTCGAACCGGTGGACGCCGACGGAGAACCGCACGTCGGCCGGAGCGTGGAACGCCTCCTCAACGAAGCCGGCGTCGCGAAGCCACCCCCGTACGGCCGGCGTGAGGTCCGGTGCCCGCCGCGCCCGGGTCCAGATCACGGTGGCACCCGCCGCGCAGAACTGGGGCAGGGCGGCGACCGTCCGCTGCACGTCGGCGTCCGGGATGTTGCCGAAGACTCCGACCATGAGCACCAGGTCGGCCGGAACCGTCCCGGCGTAGGAGGAGAGCTGGCCCGCGTCCGCCTGCCTGATCACGAGGTGGGAGAGGCCGGCCCGGTCGGCGGCGGCCCGCGCGGCGGCCACGTTGCCGGCGTCGTACTCGAGCAGGGTCACGTGCATGCGCGGGGAGGCGGGCCGTGCGGCGAGGACACCGATGAGGTCGTGGCCCTGCCCCGCGCAGGCGCTGACCACCGTCAGCCGTTCCTCGGAGCGCTCGTCGAGCCACGAGGCGATGTGCTGCTGCACCAGCCGCAGCCGACGCGACAGCGGGGAGTCCACGTCGGCGTACGGCTCGTGCCACGCCTGCCAGTCGGTACCGCCGGTCACGGGCGGGCGTGCTCACGCAGCAGCGCGAGGAGCCCGTGGCCGTCCTCGATCCGCGCGTCCGGTTCGACTCCCGGGAGCGCCGGTTCCCGGTCGGTGCGGGGCGAGCGCATCAGGATCGCGGCGCCCGTGCCGGCGCGACGGGCGCACACGACGTCGCGGTGCACGGTGTCGCCGACGAACCAGCAGTCGCCGATCGGCACCGTGATGGCGCGTGCCGCCAGCAGCGCCAGTTCCGGGTTCGGCTTCCGGGGCCCGGCCTCGTCGCTGTAGAACTCGGCCCCGAACAGCCCGGAGAGCCCCGCGGCGGCCAGGAAGTCCCGGTGGGCGGCGCCGCAGAGCGTGTTGCTGACGACCGCCATCGGCAGGCCGGCGTCGGCGGCGTGCCGCAGGGCCTCGCCGATGCCGGGACGCACCGCCCACTCCCGGCGCCAGGTCCAGGCGTACGCCAGCGGGGTCGCCTCCCGCTCGACGGCGGCGCGGGCCTCCTGCGGCCAGGACCGGGTCACGAAGTCGGCCCACACCTGGGCGTGCGGCAGCTCGACCGGGTCGTCCGTCCTGCCCACGTCGTCGCGCCACAGGGCGTAGGCCCGCGAGCCCTCGCCCAGGTCACGGGTGATCTGCTCGTCCGGTACGGCGCCGTCGACGAGTTCGGCGAGGCGCCGCACCAGACCCGGCGGGGCCGGCGGTTGGGGTGGCGCGTCGGCCAGGACGCCGCCGAAGTCCAGCAGGAGAGCCCGAGGGGGACGAAGCATGCCCGTCATCCTCGCGCACCGGGACAGGCGTCACCACTGTCGATACACGGTCGCCTTGCCGCCCGTCACCAGGCTGGCCGGCGGTACGTCCTCGGCCACGACCGCGCCGGCGGCGACCACCGCGTCCCGGCCGATGCTGACGCCGGGGAGGATCGTGGCACCGGCGCCGATCCACACGTTCTCCGCCACGTCGATGGGCCCTCCGCTGAGCCAGCCCCGTCGCTCCTCCGGATCGACCGGGTGGCCGACGGTGATGAAGGTGGCCTTCGGCCCGACCATCACTCCCTGACCGAGCCGGATGCCGGCGTAGTCCAGGAACGTGCAGTTCTGGTTGACGAACACGCGTTCCGCGAGGTCCAGGCGGAGGCCGTGGTCGGTGTAGAAGGGTGGATAGATCGTGACTCTCTTCGGCAGCGGCCTGCCGAGGATCTGTGCGAACAGCTTCGCCTTGCCCGCCTCGTCCTCGAAGGGCAGGACGTTCAGACGGGAGGTGAGCTCGGTGACCCGCAGGACCCGCTCGGCCATGGCCTGGAACTCGGGGCTGTGGATACGCATCAGACGGTCGCTGGACACGCCACGATCCTTCCTGTCGGCTCACGCGTGGGCGCGGCCGGCGCAGGGCACCGCGGTTCCGCCCGGCCGCCCACGAGCCGCCCGCCTCGGCAGGTTAGCGTCGGAGGCGTGACCACCGGATCCCCACGCGTGCTCCCGGCCGACAGCGGCATCGCCGAGGCGGCCTCCGTCCTGCGTACCGGCGGGTTGGTGGCCTTTCCCACCGAGACCGTCTACGGGCTCGGCGCGAACGCGTTGGACGCCCGGGCCGCCGCCCGGATCTTCGAGGCGAAGGCGCGGCCCAGCTTCGATCCGCTGATCACGCACCTCGCGGACGCGGCCGAGCTGGAGAAGCTGGTCGGGGCGGTGCCGGCGGCGGTGACGGCGTTGGCCGAGCGCTTCTGGCCCGGGCCGCTCACGCTGATCGTGGACCGGCCGGCGGCGATCCCGCCGATCGTCACCTCCGGGCTGGCGACGATGGCGGTCCGTGTGCCGGACAACGCGTACGCGCGGGCGCTCATCGCCGAGGCCGGGGTGCCGGTGGCGGCGCCGAGCGCGAACCGGTTCGGCCAGCTCAGCCCGACGCGGGCGGAGCACGTGGTGCGGGGCCTGGGTGCCGCCGTGGACGTGGTGCTCGACGGTGGGCCGACGCGGTGCGGCATCGAGTCGACCATCGTGGACGCCCGGGGCGGGCGGCCGGTGGTGCTGCGCCTCGGCGCGCTGCCCGTGGAGGCGCTGGAGGAGGCGGCCGGCCCGGTGACCGTACGCCCGGGCAGCTCCGGTCAGCCCGTCGCGCCCGGCACGCTGGCGGCGCACTACGCCCCGCGTACGCCGCTGCGGTTGGCCTCGGGCGGCGAGCCGCCGGCGGCCGACGGGGTCCGGCGCGGCTTCCTGGCCTTCCGGGACCGGCCGGCGGGCGACTGGGCGGCCGTGGAGGTGCTCTCCGCCGCCGGCGACCTGACGGAGGCCGCCGCGCGGCTGTTCGACGCGCTGCACGAGCTGGACGCCGCCGGGGTCGGCGAGATCCTGGTCGAGCCGGTTCCCGAGGTGGGCGTCGGCCGCGCGGTCAACGACCGGCTGCGCCGCGCCGCCGCCACCTGGCACCCGACGGCCTGACGCGGGCACCCGGGTCGGGCGGCGCCGCCTCCCGGCGGGCGCGAACGCTGTCGGTGCCGGCGGTTCCTCCCGGGCGCATGGGCCGGGAGGACGGGGGTAGGAGAAACGGCAACGACCCCCTGGAAGTGAGGTGTCAGCCAGTGCCGACCGCACGCGAGATCATGACGAACGACGTGACCTGCATCCGTGAGCAGGACGACCTCAAGACGGCCGCCAAGCAGATGGCCCAGCTGGGCGTAGGCTCGCTGCCGATCTGCGGGGACGACAACCGCCTCAAGGGAATGCTGACCGACCGCGACATCGTGGTGAAGGTCCTCGCCGAGGGCCGCGACCCGGGCGGCGTCACCGCCGGTGAACTCGCCCAGGGCGAGGCGGTGACGATCGGCGCCGACGACGACGCGGCGGAGATCCTGCGGACCATGAGCCAGCACAAGGTGCGCCGGCTGCCGGTGATCGACGGGCACGAGCTCGTCGGCATCGTGGCCGTCGCCGACGTGGCCCGCTCCCTGCCCGAGCGCCCGGTGGGGGACCTCATCGAGGCCATCTCCGAGCGCGTCTGACCGCACGTCACGACCGATCGCCGCCCTCCGGCCCCGGCTGGGAGGCGGCGATCGGCGTACGCGGGGCACCGACGGGCCGGATGCGCGGGAGGCGGCCCTGGCGGGACCGGGTGGGCCGGATGCGCGGGAGGAGGCGCTGGCGGGACCGGATGGGCCGGGGGCCGGCGGCTCAGTCCGGCGGGGTCAGCGGGACGGTCTCGCCGCGGGCGATGGTGCGGACGGTTCCGGCGAGGCCGCGCCGCCGGGCCTCCGCCACGAAGTGGCCCAGCGGCGAGCGGAACACCGGATAGTCGTCGTAGTGGATCGGCACGGTGAGCTTCGGCCGGACCAACTCGACGAGGTCGGCGCCCTGCCGCGCGTCCATGGTGAGCAGGATGCCGGCGATCCGGGTGCCGCCGAGGTGGATCAGCATCGCGTCGATGTCCGGGTACCGCTCGGGGATCTCGGCCAGCATCGGCCGGTTGAGCGTGTCGCCGGTGACGTAGAGGCGGAACCGGCGGCTGCCGTCACGTTCCAGGTCGATCATCGTGCCCATCACGTCGGGCATCAGCAGGTCCAGCGCGCCCGGCCCGTGCCTGCCCGGCATCGAGGTCAGCCGCAGCGTCTCGCCGTCGCGGCGCAGCTCCCGGGAGTTCCAGGTGGGCAGCCCCTCGGCGGCCCGGAAGCCCCAGCGGCGCAGCTTCCGCTCGGCGGCGGGAGTGGTGACGATGGGCAACTCCCGGTCGAGTTCCCGGCGGGCCACGCGGTCGAAGTGGTCGCCGTGCAGGTGGGAGAGGACGACCGCGTCCAGCGACGGCAGTTGGGCGATCCGCAGCGCCGGGTCGGTGCGCCGTCGCGACCAGAGCCCCTTGCCCAGGTACGCGCGTTGGCCCCGGTGCAGGAAGTTCGGGTCGGTGAGCAGGGTGAACCCGCCGATCCGCAGCACCGTGGTGGCGGTGCCGATGAACGTGACCTCGGGCTGTGTCGTCGACATGTGCACCTCCACCGGTAGCCCTACCCGTGATCGGCGGGCCCATTCGGGCCGGGGTCACGGCGTGCTGGTCGACTGCGGACGCCGGGCCCGCTCACGCCGCTTCGTCGTCCGTGCCGGACCCGGAGCCGGGCAGGCGCTCCACGAGGCGGGTGAGCGCGCCGTTGGCGAAGGTGGCGCCGAGCGCGGAGCCCGTCGCGATGGTCCAGCCGACCGGGCCGAGCGGTGTGCAGCCGAAGAAGTGGCTGACCCCCGGTGTCTGGACGACCACCACCAGCGCCCCGAGCGACGCGGCGGTGGAGGCCAGTACGGCCGGGCTGGTGCCGCCGGCCAGCACCGTCTGCCCGAGCTGGGTGCCGACCAGCGAGACCAGTGCGACGGTGCCCGCCCGCCTGCGTCGCCCGGTGTAGCGGGCCAACGTCCAGCCAGCGGTGGCGCCCAGCGTCGTGGCGGCGGCGCGCAGCCCGATCTCCCGGGTCATCGTCTCGCCCAGCGACGTGTCGGGGCCCTCCCGGAGCAGGCCGTCGGCGTGGTCCGCGTCGGGTGGCCGGATCGCGATCGCCAACGCCGGTGCCAGGTCGGTGAGCAGGTTGACCAGGAGAAGTTGCCGGCCGGTGAGCGCCGAGCGGCCGGTCGCGGCGGCGGTCAGCACGCTGAACGCGATCTCGCCGAGGTTCCCGCCGACCAGGATGCTGAGCGCGTGGCGTACCGAGGACCACATCGCCCGGCCCTCGACCAGGGTGGCGATGATGGTCTCCAGCCGGTCGTCGGTGACCACCAGGTCGGCCGCCGCCCGGGCCGCCGGGGTGCCCCGCTGACCGAGGGCGATGCCCACGTCGGCCAGCCGGATCGCCGCGGCGTCATTGGCGCCGTCGCCGGTCATCGCCACCGTACGTCCGCACCGCTGCAACGCCTGGATGATCCGGACCTTGTGCGCCGGGGTGCACCGGGCCACCACGTCCGTGGCGGCGAGCCGCGCGGCGAGGGCCTCGTCGTCGAGCTGGTCGAGTTCCGTTGCGGTGACGACCCGCTGCTCCTCGTGGTCGCTGATGGTGGCCGCGATCGCCTCGGCGGTCGCCGGATGGTCACCGGTGATCATGATGGTGTGCACGCCGGCCTGGCGGATCCGGCGCACGGCGGGGGCGGCGCTCTCGCGTACCCCGTCGGCGAGGGCCAGGAAGCCGACGAAGGTCAGGTCGTGCACCTGATCGTCGGTGACTCCGGGCGAGGAGACCCGGCATTCGGCCACGGCGAGGATGCGGTGTCCCGCCCCCGCCCGGTCGGCGAGCACGGCGTGCAACCCGCCTCGGCCCTCGTCGTCGAGGGGCTCGTCGCGTCCCCCCGGCGTACGCCAGCTTGAGCACCGGGGCAGCACCGACTCCGGCGCCCCCTTCACGCTGAGCAGCAGCCGGTCCCCGGCCCGGCCGACGGTGGCGTGGTAGCCGCGGGACGGCTCGAACGGCAGCCCACCCACCGGCTCCCATCCCTGGGCGCCGGTCTGCTCGGTCACCCCGGCGGCCTGCGCGCCGGACCGGACCGCCCGGTCGGTCTGCTGGGCCAGGTCGTGGGGGTCGTCGGCGCCCGGGGTGGCGCGCAGCGCGGCCGAGAGGGTGCGCAGCAGGCCGTCGTCGAGGCGGTCGACCGGTGCGTACCGGCCGTCGTCGCCGACCCCGGCGAGCATCAGCTGCCCCTCCGTGAGGGTGCCGGTCTTGTCGAAGCAGAGCACGTCCACCCGCCCGAGCGTCTCGATGGTGCGCGGGTTGCGGACCAGCGCGCCGTGCTCCGCCAGCCGCCGTGCGGCGGCGAGCTGTGCGGCGCTGACCAGGAAGGGCAGCCCCTCCGGGACGGACGCGACGGCCAGGTTCGCGGCGGTCGCGGCGGTCTGGGCCAGGGGTACGCCCCGAAGCAGGCCCGCGCCGGCCACCGCCACCGCCGAGCCGGCGGCCAGTGGGATCGCCGCCCGGGTCAACCGGCCCAGCCGTGCCTCCACACCGCTCGACGGCGGGGCCTGCCGGGCCATCGCCAGGCTCCGCCCCGCCTCGGTGCCCGCACCCGTCGCGACCACCACCGCCGTTCCGTGGCCGGCGGCGACGCTGGTGCCCTCGTAGAGCATCGACCGCCGGTCGGCGACAGCAGCGGCGACCACCGGCTGGTCGGTCTTGCCGACCGGCAGCGACTCGCCGGTGAGCGATGACTCGTCCATCTCCAGCCCGGCCGACTCCAGCACCCGGCAGTCGGCCGGGACGGCGTCCCCCGATTCGAGGAGGACGACGTCCCCCGGCACCAGGTCCTCGGCCGGCAGGATCCGCTCCGCGCCGTCGCGGCGTACCCGGGCGGTCACCGCCGAGCGGGACAGCAGTTCGGCCAGCGACCGCTCGGTGTTGTGCTGGTGCACCGCCCCGAGCAGCGCCGAGCCGCCGACCACGCCGCCGACCAGGGCGGCGTCGACGGGCGAGCCGAAGGTGGCCGAGAGCACCGCCCCGGCGGCCAGCACCGGGGTGAGCGGGTTGGCCAGCTCGTCGACGAAGGCGCGGAGCAGCCCCGTCGGCCCCGAGGGCCGGGCGTCCCGGTTGCCCCGGCGGCGTTCGGCCTCGTCGGTGGCGAGCCCGTCCGGGCCGGTGTCGAGCTGGTCGAGCACGGTGGAGGACGGCATCAGGTGCCACGCGGTGATGTCGGGCGCCGGGGAGTTCGCCGGGCCGGGCAGCCGGTGCGCCCGCAGGACGCCGTGGGCGAAGGCCAGCGCCGCCGCCCCGTTCACGGCCATGAGGGCGCGTCCGGGCAGCCGCTCGCGGGGGGCGGTGAGCGCGTTCAGCGCGCCGAGGCCGGTGCCGGCCATGGCCAGGCCGATGCTCTGCCGGGCCATCCGGCGGGCCACCCCGGCCGCCTCGACCACCAGCGCCGCCACCCGCAGGTCGGCGCCGACCAGCAGGTGCGCGCCCCAGGGCGGCAGGTCCTCGGGGGCGGCGATCCCCAGCCCGCAGTCGGCGGCGCCGAGCGCGGCCCGGTCACCGGAGACCACCATCACCACGGCCCCGTCGCGTTGCAGCTCCCGCACCGACTCGACCAGCCGGTCGCGGCCGGGCAGGTGGGCGTCGGCGAAGTCGTACCGCCGCTCGTCGTCGCCGGCCACGACCAGCCGCAGGCCGGCCCGGCGGGCGGCGGCCGGCAGCGCGTCGACGCCCGGCGCCGGCTCCGGCTCGACCCGCAGTACGGCGGCGAGGGTGTCGCCGTCGGCCAGGCCGAGCACGGGGGCGCCCGCGTCGCGCAGCCGCCGGCTGTCGTCGGTGTCGCCCGGGTCCTCGACGTCCAGCGCGTCCAGCGGCCCGAGCCGCCAGCCGTCGGCGTGCCGCAACTCCCGGGGCGCGGCGGGGTCGAAGAGGGCGAACGCGCGCGCCGCCACCCGCCCGGTGTCCGCACCGGCCAGTGGCGCCAGGTCCGCCAGCACGCCCCGGTCGGAGCCGAGTACGGCGGCGTCCAGCAGCAGGGTGTCGATCCGGTCGAGTTCGCGCAGCACGCTGCGGTCCATCGCGATCACCCCGCGCCGGGCGAGGATCAGGCCGAGCTGCGCGGCATAACCCTCGCGCCCGCTGCCAGGAGCCTTGGGCAGCGTGGAGAGGCCCAGCGCGGCGGCCCGCTTCCCACCCACGACCGGCGTCGCGGCGGCCGCCGCCACGGCGCCCGCGTCGAGCGTCCGGGCCACGTACCTCTCGACGGGGCCGTCCGGCTTCGGCCGGGGGCGCTCGATCTTCGGCACGGAGGCGGCGGCCCGCTCCGGATGCCCGGTCAGCCGAGGCTCGGCCTGTTCCCACGCGCGGAGCTGGGCGCGCGCCTCGCCCCACTGCACCACCCGGTGCGCGCTGTCGAGCACGAGCCCGGTCCAGCTACCCGTGAGGCCCTGCACCACCGCCTCGGCGAGCGGGAACAGCAGTTCGGCCCGGGGGTCGGCACGCAGCCCCCGGTCCGCCAGCGCGTGCAGCCTCGGGTGCAGGTCGACCGCGCCGAGCAGCCCGGCGACCTCCCCGGGCACCGGCGTGAACGGCAGGATCCGGGTGGCGGCGGAGAGGGTCAGGCCCAGGGCGTCGGAGGCCAGCGCGCCGAGGGTGCGCGGCGTGCGCGGCCCCTCCTCGGGCGGGTGCGGCGGCGGGATCTCCGGGTCCGGCTCGTGCGGACAGGTGTGTTCGGTGCGGGCGACGGTCGCGATGAGGTCCCGCAGGGCGGGCTCCGGCGTACCGACGGCGACGACCACCCGGCCGGACGGGGCGTTGACCCGCGCCCACTCCACGCCGGGCATCCGCTCCAGCGCCGCCTCGACCTGCCGCGCGAGGACGTCGCCGCCGTCCTGGCAGACCCCGAGCACCTCGATGTGGTGCCGCCCGGGGCGGGACCAGACCCGACGCCGGCCCAGCCCGGCCGCCCGCGCCAGCCGGGCCGCGACGGCACCGACGTTCCGGGACGCCTCGCCGACGACCGGCGGCACCGTCACCGGCGGAAGGAGCCGGCCGGCGGTGCGGACCAGTGAGATCATCGAGGCGTACGACCGGACAGGCGCCGGTCAGGCCCCTCGCTGCCGCTGCTCCCGCCGTACGCCATCTCGCCTCCCACGCCCGAAGCTCCGGCGGCCTGGCTTCCCGGCTGATCGTCCGTTATGCGCTCCGAGCAGCGGAAGTTCCCCGGATGGGCCGGAGAGGGTCGGGTCTCCCTTGACCTGAAGCCGGGTTGAGGTCCGAGGCTTGTCGCATGCTGATCGAACTGCTCCGCTGCGAGACGGGTCCGTCGGACCCGCGGGCCCGCCTCGGCCACCGACGGTTGTGGCTGCCGGGCGCGGCGGGCCGGAGGTGACCGGAACGGCGACGCACGCCGCCCCGGTCGCCGACGAGGCCGGGCTCTTCGCGCCCCGGCTGCGCGCGATGACGGTGGGCAGCGTCGCGCTGATCTCGCTGCTCGCCTTCGAGGCGCTGGCGGTGGGCACCGCCATGCCGACCGTCGCCCGCAACCTCGACGGGCTGGCCCTCTACGGGATCGCCTTCGGGGGGCCGTTCGCCGCCGGCGTGCTCGCCATGGTCGCCTCCGGCATCTGGTGCGACTCGCGGGGCCCCCGGGCGCCGATGTGGCACGGGCTCGGCTGGTTCGTGCTGGGGCTGGTGCTCGCCGGTGGCGCCACCACCATGGGCGTCCTGGTCGCCGGCCGGATCGTGCAGGGCCTCGGCTCCGGCCTGCTCTCGGTGGCGCTCTACGTGATCGTCGGGCAGGCGTACCCGGAGGCGCTGCACCGGCGGATCTTTGCGGCGTTCGCCGCCGCGTGGGTCGTACCGTCGCTGGTCGGGCCGGCGCTGGCCGGCCTGATCGTGGAACACCTCGGCTGGCGCTGGGTCTTCCTGGCGGTGCCGGTGGTGGCGGTGCCGGCGGTGCTGCTGATCCACCCCGGCCTGCGGGCGATCGGCGTGCCCCCGGTGACCCGGTTGCCGTCCGGCGCGGCGGCCCGGATCGGCTGGGCCTGCGGGGCGGGGGTGAGCGCCGCACTGTTGCACATCGGGGGGCAGCAGCGCGGCGCTGCCGCCGTCGGGCTGGTGGCCCTGGCGCTGATCGGGCTGCTGGTCTGCGCGCCCCGGCTGCTGCCGGCCGGGTTCCTGCGCGCCGGCCGGGGCCTGCCCACGGTGATCGGGCTGCGCGGTCTCGCCTCGGCCGCGTTCGTGGGCGCGGAGGTGGTGATCCCGCTGATGCTCTCGCGGGAGCGCGGGCTGTCGGCGACCGCCGCCGGCCTGGTCCTGACCACGGGCGCGCTCGCCTGGTCGGCGGGTTCCTGGTTGCAGGGGCGGATGCCGCCGCCGCGCTCCCGGGCCACCCTGCCGAGGGCGGGGCTGACCTGCATCGCCGCCGGTACGGCCGTGGTCACGCTCGCTGTCGCGCCGGCGGTGCCGGTCTGGGTCGGCGTGCTGGGCTGGGCCGGCGCGGGTCTCGGCATGGGGCTGCTCTATCCGTCGTTGTCGGTGCTCACGCTGGAGCTGTCCGCCCCCGGCGAGCAGGGCCGCAACAGCTCCTCGCTGCAACTGGGCGACTCGCTCTTCGCGGCGACCGTGCTGGCGCTCACCGGCGCGGTGCTCGCGGCCGGGGCGGCCCCGGGACCGGCCAGCTACGCCGGCACGCTCGCGGTGGCCTCGGGGCTGGCCCTGCTGGGTGTCGTTCTCGCCGGCCGGGTGGTGCCCGGCGCGTCCGGGATCCGCGCCGGCTGACCGCCCGGCGGGTGCCCGACTCCGGCACGGCCGGCGGCGATGTGCCGATCCGGTCCGGTGGCGGCCGTCGGCCCGGGAGGATGGGCGGGCGATGAACTTCCTGACCATCCTGCCGATGGCCGTGGTGCTGACAGCGGCCGACCTGCTGCGGTGAGCCGTCCTGCTGCGGTGAGCCGTCGCACAGCCGGTCACACGCGTGGGCCGGGCGCCGTCACCACCACTGTCGCGTGGCGGGCGCGCGACGGCCGGAGAGGGAGGGAACCATGCGGGTGCTGGTTACCGGGGCGGGCGGTCGGCTCGGGCGGGTGGTGCTGCCCCGGCTGCGTGCCGAGGGTTGGGACGTGCGGGCGACGAGCCGGCGGGCGCGTACCGGCTCGTGGGTGGTCGCCGACCTGGCCACCGGGGAGGGGGTGGTCGAGGCGGTGGCCGGCGTGGACGCCGTACTGCACCTGGCCTCGGCACCGAACCGGGGGCGGCAGACCCACCGGGTCGACGTGCTCGGCACCCGCCGGCTGGTCGTCGCCGCCGGGCAGGCGGGCGTACGGCACCTGGTCTACGTCTCGATCGTCGGGGTGGACCGGGTGCCGATCCCCTACTACCGGCACAAGCTCGCCGCCGAGCAGGTCGTGGCGGCCGGCACGGTGCCGTGGACGGTGCTGCGGGCGACCCAGTTCCCGGAGTTCCTCGACGGGCTGCTGCGCGGGGCGAGCCGCCTCGGCCCGGTGATCGGCGACCCGGCCGTACTCGCCCAGCCGGTGGATCCCGGCGAGGTCGCGGACCGCCTCGTCCGGCGGCTGACCGCCGGCCCGCTGCACGGCATCGAGGAGTACGGCGGCCCGGAGGTGCTCCGCTTCGACGACGCGGCCCGCGCGTGGACGGCCGCCCGGCGGTCCCGCCGTCCGCTGCTCCCGGTCCGGATACCCGGTGGGATCGGCCGTGCCCTGCGCTCGGGCGGCCTGGTCACCGAGGCGACCCCGAAGGGCGTCCGGACCTGGGCCGACCACCTCGCCGACACGTACGGGGGAACGGGCGCAAGATGAACGGCCTGCGCGTTCACGTCCGGCCTACCGTGACGCCATGTTCGCCATGGTCGCCACCGTCATCCTGTACGTCGCCGGTTTCGTCTTCCTCTACGGCGTGATCCGGCTCGCCATCCGCCACGCCCTGGAGGAGATGGAGGTGCGCCGGGTCCAGGCCGAACGGGCGGAGGAACTGGCCTCCGTCCGGGACCGCGCGCTGCTCCGCGAGAACGGCTTCCTCACCGGCAACTGACCGGCCCGTCCCGACCGGCCCGGGGTTTTCCGTTCGACCGGCCCGTCCCGACCGGCCCATCCCGGCGGTCCGGGAGGGCGGTCCGGGACGGGGCCGGTGCTCCGGGTGGCTAGAAGTCGGCGGCCACTGCCAGGTTGAACTTGTCGACGGCGGCCTTCTTCTCCTCCGGGAGCGCCTCGACGTCGATCCGGTCGGTCTCGCCTCTCCCGTCGTGGGTGTCGACACCCTTGAGGAGGTGGTCGACGATGGAGTTCGCCTCGTCGGTCGTGAAGCCTGCGTCGGTCAGGATGTGCAGCGGAAGTTCACTCATGCCGATCGCCGGTACCCGGCATCGCCCGCTCCCACACGCCGTCGGGACCCGTCTCCGGATCGATAGGGGTGACCCCTGTCGACGACGGTTCCGCCCGCTGCTCAGGTGGTGGAACGCCGGGCCCGGGCGGGTGCGAGGATCGCAGGCGTGATGGGGACGCTGAAGACCGAACCTGCCCGCAGTCGGCTCGACCTGCTCGCTCCGCCGGTCGCCGCCGCCGTCGGGCAGTGGCCCGCCGAGGCGCCGGTGGACGTGGACGACGTGCTGGTGGCGCCGATCGACGCCGAGCTGGCCGACACGGCCGCCTTCTGCGCCGCGTACGAGGTGGGGCTGGACGAGTCGGCCAACTGCGTGGTGGTGGCCGGCAAGCGCGAGGGGGTCGTGCGCTACGCGGCCTGCGTCGTGCTCGCCACCACCCGCGTCGACGTCAACGGGGTGGCCCGCCGCGCGCTCGACGTGCGGAAGGCGAGCTTCGCGCCGATGGCCGAGGCGGTGGAGCTGACCGGCATGGAGTACGGCGGCATCACCCCGATCGGCCTGCCGGAGCAGTGGCCGATCCTGGTCGACGCGCGGGTGATCGCCGCCCCGCACGTGATCATCGGGTCGGGCGTACGGCACAGCAAGATCGCGCTGCCCGGGCCGGCGCTCGGCGCGCTGCCCGGCGCGCGCGTGGTGGAGGGGCTGGCCAGGCCGGCCTGACCGGTGACGGACGTCGATGTCGTTGCACGTGAAACATCACCCATGTCGATGTCCGTCGTCGGGGTCGGCCCCACCGCCGCCGTGGACGGCTCAGTCGGCTTCGGCCTCGCGGCGGTCCACCTCGGCCAGGGCGGCGAGCAGCGTCTCCGGCTCCTGGGCGCCGGTGACCGCGTACCGGCCGGCCAGCACGAAGGTGGGCACGCTGGTCACCCCGATCTGCCGGGCGGTGGCCAGCTCGTCGGAGAGTTCCGCCACCCGCTCGTCGGAGTCGAGGAAGCGGCGCGCCTCGGCCGCGTCCAGGCCCACCTCGGCGGCGAGCGCGGCGAGCGCGTCGCGGGAGCCGACGTCGACGCCGTCGGTGAAGTGGGCGCGGTAGAGCGCGTCGACCGTCTCCGCGGCGCGTCCCCGGTCGGTGGCCCAGGCGACCAGGCGGTGCGCGTCGAAGGTGTTCGCCGCGACCGCGCGGTCGAAGTCGAGCTTCAGGCCGACCTGGGCCCCCACCTCCGTCACCTGACCGAACATCTGCCGGACGCGGTCCGGCCCGCCGAACTTCGCGGCCATCGCGTCGACAAGTGGACGCGGCTCCGGCACCGGCGACGGGTCGAGCTGGAACGGCCGGTAGCGGACGGTCACCTCGCCGTCGTACGACTCCAGGGCCTGCTCCAGCCGACGCTTGCCGATGTAGCACCAGGGGCACACGACGTCGGCGTAGATCTCGATCTCCATGTCGGGTGACAACCCTCCGTCTAGCTGGTCTGTTCCCGGACCTGCCGCTTGAGCCGGGCCAGGATGGCCGTGCCGCCGCGCACCCGTAGCGGGCTGATGGCCTGGGCCAGGCCCATCCGCTGGTAGAGGTCGTCGGGCACGGCGAGCACCTCGTCCGCGCTCGCCCCGGCCAGCCCTTCGGCGAGGATGCCGGCGAACGCGCGCGTGGTGGGCGCCTCCGGCGGGCAGTCGAACAGCGTCTCCACCGTCTTCTCCGGGGTGACCCGGGCGCGCAGGAAGAACGCCGTCTGGCACTCCGGCACCTGCTCCATGCCCTCCCGGTCGGCGGCGTCGGCGGGCAGCGGCGGGATGACGTCGGCGTACTCCAGCAACATCTCCAGCACCACGTCGCGGGGCGCGGCGGCGAACTCGTCGACGATCTCGGAAAGCCTGGCCGGCATGGATGACATGCCCCCGAGGCTACCGCCGCCGACAGGGGACCCCTCCTGCGCCACGGGCGTCAGGAAGGGCCCTTCCGCCCACCTCAGACGGTGGGCGCCTGCTCGCTGATGTCGCTCAGCGCCGAGTGGGGATCGAGCTGCATCGCGAGGTCACCGAGGGAGACGATGCCGACCAGCTTGCGCTCGCTGTCGCAGACCAGCACCCGCCGGATGCCCCGCTCCCGCATCAGGGCCGCCGCCTCCGCCGCGGTCGAGTGCTGCTCGATCATCACCACCTCGCGGGTGATGATCGAGCCGATCGTGGTGGTGGCCGGGTCGCTGCGCTCGGCCACCGCCCGTACGACGATGTCCCGGTCGGTGAGCATGCCGGCGAGGGTGGCGCCGTCGGTGACCACCACGTCGCCGATGTCCGCCTCCTTCATCACCCTGGCCGCCTCGTCCAGGGTGGTCTCGGCCGGCAGGTAGATGACCTGCTTCGTCATCACGTCGCTGACCCGGTAACCGGTCATGAGAGCCTCCAGAACGCATTCAGTCGATCGGACTGCGGTACCCCGTGACACGTTCGCTACACCACGTTCCCGCGCTCCCGGTGTACCTGGTCGACCAGCCGGTCCGCCACCCCGTCGACCGGCAGTTCGACGCGCTCGCCGGACGCCCGGTCGCGTAGCTCGACGTACCCCTCGGCGAGACGGCGGCCGACCACGACGGCGCGCGGGATGCCGATCAGCTCGGCGTCGGTGAACTTCACCCCGGCGGAGACATGCGTCCGGTCGTCGACGAGCACCCGCAGGCCGGCGGCGGCGAGCCGCCCGCCGAGCTCCAGCGCCGCGTCCAGCTGCGGCCCCTTCCCGGCAGCCACCAGGTGTACGTCGCACGGCGCGACCGCCGTCGGCCAGACGAGTCCCCGCTCGTCGTGGTGCTGTTCGGCGATCGCCGCGACCGCGCGGGACACCCCGATCCCGTAGCAGCCCATGGTCGGCCGGACGGGCTTGCCGGCGGGACCGAGCACGTCGACGGCGAAGGCGTCGGTGTAGCGGCGACCGAGCTGGAAGATGTGCCCGATCTCGATGCCCCGCCGCATGGTCAGCTCGCCGGTGCCGCACGCCGGGCAGGGGTCGCCGGGGCGCACCTCGGCGGCCTCGACCGTGCCGTCCGGCTCGAAGTCCCGGCCGCAGACCACGCCCGTCGCGTGCCGGCCCGGCTCGTTCGCGCCGGTCAGCCACGCGCTGCCCGGCACGACCCGGGGATCGGCCAGGTAGCGGATGCCCAGCTTCGCCATCACCTGCGGGCCGATGTAGCCACGGACCAGCTCGGGTCGGGCGTCCCAGCCGTCGAAGACGTCCACGGTGGCCGGGGCGACCGCCGCGCCGAGCCGCTTCAGGTCGACCTCGCGGTCGCCGGGCAGCCCCACCACCAGCAGCTCGGTCTCCTGCACGCCGGGACGGCGCAGGGCGAGCACCACGTTCTTCAGGGTGTCGGCGGCGGTCCAGTCGTCCCGACCGCCCAGACGGCGGGCGTTGGCCAGCTCGACCAGGCTGGCGATGGTCGGGGTCTCGGGGGTGTCGTGCACCTCGGCTGGCGGCTGGGCGTCCGGGTCGCCGGCCGGCGGGGCGGGCGTGGTCACCGCCTCCGTGTTGGCGGCGTAGTCGCAGGCGGTGCAGCCGACGAAGGTGTCCTCGCCGACGGGCGTCGCCGCCAGGAACTCCTCCGACGCCGAACCGCCCATCGCCCCGGAGGTGGCGCGCACGATCGTGTGTTCCAGCCCGAGCCGGTCGAAGATCCGTCGGTACGCGCCGCGGTGCCGCTCGTACGCCGCCGCGAGGCCCGCCTCGTCGAGGTCGAACGAGTAGGCGTCCTTCATCAGGAACTCGCGCCCGCGCAGCAGCCCGGCGCGCGGCCGGGCCTCGTCCCGGAACTTCGTCTGGATCTGGAAGAGCGTCACCGGGAAGTCCCGGTACGAGGTGAACAGGTCCTTGACCAGCAGCGCGGCCAGTTCCTCGTGGGTGGGCGCCAGCAGGTGCTCCGCGCCGCGCCGGTCGGCGAGGGTGAAGATGTCGTCGCCGTACTCCGTCCACCGGCCGCTGGTCCGGTAGGGCTCGGCCGGCAGCAGCGCCGGGAAGTGCACCTCCTGGTCGCCGATCGCCGTCATCTCCTGCCGGACCACCTCGGTGACCCGGTCCAGCACCAGCTTGCCCAGCGGCAGCCAGGTGTAGCCGCCCGGTGCGGCGCGACGGATGTAGCCGGCGCGCAGCAGGAGCCGGTGGCTCGGCACCTCCGCGTCGGCCGGGTCCTCGCGCAGGGTCCGGAGCAGCAGGGTCGACATGCGTAGCAGCATTGGCGCAGCGTACGGGGGCCGGTGGCGGGACGACGATCCATTTCGGGTACGGCGTCAGCCCGGTTCCTGCTCACCGTCCGCCGGCGCGGCGGGCAGCGGTCGTCGGCGGCCTGACCCGGTCGACGCGGCCCGCGCACCCCTCCGACTGTGTCAGCGGGACGGACACGGCGCCGGCGGCCGGGCGGAACGCCTTGTTCCGCCCGGCCGGCTCAGCGGGCGCCGTGACCGGCGAGCGTGACCTGATCCAGCAGGCCGGCGAGCCGTTTGGCCACCGGCGGGGCGTGCAGGTGCAGCCGGGCCACGTTGATGCTGTCCTCGCCGACGACAGCGAGCAGCGCCTGCGAGCTCACCGCGTAGACGCTCAGGTAACCGCCGGCGTTGCGGACGGTGGACTGCTGGAAGTCGCCCTGCCCCAGCCGCAGCCCGACCTGCCGGCCCAGCCCGTACGTGGTGGCGGCGAGCGCCGCCAGGTCGTTCGGGTCGACGTCGGTCTGCAGGTTGTGGGTGATGAGCAGGCCGTCCACGCCGCCGAGGACGCAGCCGTGCACCCCGGGGATCTGGAGGCGCAGCTCCGACAGCTCGTGCCCGATCGCCGGGTACGGCAGCGACGTGTTCCCGGCGAGCGACGGGGGCAACGACCGGGGTGGCGGAAGGGTGCCCGTGCGTGCGGTGCGGCGGGGCAGTGGGGTCTCGGTGTCGTCGATCCCGCTCACAGCTCCAGGCTCTCCTCGATGCTGCGCAGCTGGTGACGTGCCATCGCCAGGTTGGCGCGGCTCTTGCTCACCATCAGGTAGAGGAAGAGCCCCTTGCCGGTGCGGCTGGTCACCGGGCGGATCAGGTGGTACTGGGTGCCGAGCGTGATGAGGATGTCCTCGATCTCGTCGTTCAGGTTGAGCATCTCGATGGTGCGCAGCTTGGCGCGGACGACATCGGTGTTGCCGGCGGCGGCGACGGTCAGGTCGATCTCCCCGGTTCCGCCCGCCACGCCGAGGGTCATCCCACTGTTGTAGTCGACGAGTGCGGCGCCGATCGCGCCGTCGATGCTCATCGCGGTCTTCAGTGCCAGGTCGAGGTTCGACACGCTGCATTCTCCCAGGACGTGCGGGCGGCGTCGCCGTCTGCAGTGCAGAGGGTGACACGGCGGTGACAAGTGTTACAACCTCGTTAAAAAGGCTTGGACGAGGCTCGCACACCGGAGGCCGCAGCGCACCTGCTGGCAACGCCATCCACCTGACCGGACCGTGCCGGTCGGCCGGCAGTCCCCGCAAATAGGACGCTCCGACGGATGGCCGACAGCGCCATCGAACTTTTCAGCTCGGGCGGGGCACGGCCGGTGCATCCTGCCACGATCCCGCCGTCCACGATGACCTCCGCCACGTTTGTTCCTCGGTCCCCCCGCCACCGGCCCTCCTGGTGAAGACTGTCCCGCGTCGGGAAGGACCCTTGCCCCACCGGAAGCGATGACGAGGCGCCCTTCCCTGCCGCATGTCGGAGGGATGATCAGGTGCGCTGGCGCAGTTACGTGGCGGTCGGGGACAGCTTCACCGAGGGCATGGACGACGCGTACCCGGACGGCAGCTACCGGGGCTGGGCGGACCTGGTGGCCACCCGGCTGGCCGCCGGGGCCGGCCCCGACTTCCGGTACGCGAACCTGGCCATCCGGGGCAGGCTCTTCCCCGGCGTGGTGGCCGAGCAGGTGCCCGCCGCGCTCGCCATGAAGCCCGACCTGATCAGCTTCGCGGCCGGCGGCAACGACGTGCTCCGCCGCACCTTCGACCCGGACGCCCTGGTCACCCGCTTCGACGACGTGGTGCGCAGGCTGCGCTCCGGCGGCGCCGACGTGGTCCTCTTCCGGTTCGCCGACGTGATGGCCCGGCTGCCCGGCCAGCGCCTCGTCGCGCCCCGGGTGCAACTGCTCAACCGGGCCGTCGGCGAGACCGCCGAGCGGCACGGCGCCATTCTGGTCGACCTGTACGCCGACGACGCGTACCTCAACCCGATGCTCTGGAGCACCGACCGGCTGCACCTGTCGGAGGCCGGGCACCGGCGGGTCGCCGCGCAGGTGCTCAACGCGCTGGGCGTCGGCTGCGACGAGGAGTGGCTGATGGTGCCGCCCCACCCGGCGCCGACGCCCTGGCTGGCCGCCCGCGCCGCCGACCTGCGCTGGGCCGGGCGGCACCTGGCGCCGTGGATCAAGCGCCGGCTCACCGGCCGCTCCTCCGGCGACACGGTCACCGCCAAGCGCCCGTCGCTCGGCCCGATCACCGACTGAGTCGTGCTCACCCTGCACACCGCGCCGCTGCTGCGGACCGCGCCCGACGCCCCGCCCACCCCGGGGGCCGCCGTCGCGGTCCGGGCCGACCGGATCGTCGCGGTCGGACCGCTGGCCGAGCTGACCGAGGCGTACGCCGGGGCCCGGATCCGCCGCTGGCCCGGCACGCTCGGGCCGGGGCTGGTGCACGACGGGCCGCTGCCGGCCGCCGACACTCCCCGCGAGCGGGTGCACGTGCTGCTGCGCCTCGGGGTGACCGCCGTGCTGGCCGGCCACCTGACCGATCCGGCGCTGCGGGCCGCCGTGGAGCGCAGCGACCTGCTGGTGCTGCCCGCCACCGCACCGCCGGCGCTGGCTCCCGGTGGGCGCGCGGACCTGGCGGTCCTCGCCGCCGACGGCTCCTGCCTGGTGACCGTGGTCGCCGGCCGGATCGCCCACCGCCGCGCCTGACCGTCCGGCGACGCCGTTCCCGATGGTCGGTCACTGGCCCGGGATGCGGCGTACCTTGGGGATCATGTCTGTGCCGAGCGATCCCGATCCCCGACTCCAGTCGTACGCGGACCCGCAGCGGTTGGTCACCACCGAATGGTTGGCCGAGCACCTGGGCGACGAAGGGCTCGTCGTCGTCGAGTGCGACGAGGACGTGCTGCTCTACGACACCGGCCACATCCCGGGCGCCGTGAAGGTGGACTGGCACACCGAGCTGAACGACCAGGTGACCCGGGACTACCTGGACGCCGAGCGCTTCGCCGAGTTGTGCGCCGCGAAGGGCATCGGCCGGGGCGACACGGTCGTCTTCTACGGCGACAACTTCAACTGGTGGGCCGCGTACGCCCTGTGGGTGTTCACGCTCTTCGGCCACCCGGACGTGCGGCTGCTCGACGGCGGCCGGCAGAAGTGGGTCGCCGAGGGCCGCGAGACGACCCGGGACAAGCCGGCCCGGACCCGCGCCGACTATCCGGTGCCGCAGCGCAACGACGCGCCGGTCCGGGCCTACCGCGAGCAGGTGATGGCGCACGTGGCGGCGGGCCGTCCGCTGGTCGACGTCCGGTCGCCGGGCGAGTACACCGGCGAGATGCTGCACATGCCGGACTATCCGCAGGAGGGCGCGCTGCGCGGCGGGCACATCCCGGGCGCGGTCAGCAAGCCGTGGAAGTCCGCCGCCAACGACGACGGCACGTTCAGGTCGGCGGACGAGCTGCGGGCGATCTACGCCGACCAGCTCGGCCTGAGCCCGGACGACGACATCGTGGCCTACTGCCGGATCGGCGAGCGGTCGAGCCACACCTGGTTCGTGCTGCGGCACCTGCTGGGCTACCCGCAGGTGCGCAACTACGACGGCTCGTGGACCGAGTGGGGCAACCTGGTCCGGGCCCCCGTCGTGAAGGGCGACCAGCCCGGCGGCCTGGCGGGCTGACGCGTCGGCCGGTCCCCGCGCGCCCGCCACGGTCGCACGGGGACCGGTCCTGCCGTGGTACGGGACAGGTCAGCCGGCGGAGAGCGACACCGCCCCGAACAGGTTCCGCGTCACGCCCGTGATCTCGCGGGTCTCCGGCCGCCAGCGCAGCAGTCCGCCCGGGTTGTGGCGCAGCAGCACCGCGCCGTCGGAGTCCCAGCCGAGCACCTCGCAGCAGCCCTTCCAGCGGTCCCGGCCAAGGTCGAGCAGGTGGGTCACCACGCGCGTCCGGGCGTTCATCAGCGCGACGCCCTCCAGCCCGCCCATCGTGTCCGTGGTGATCCAGCCGGCGCGAGCCACCCGGTCTCCGCGCTGCCAGCCCCGCCCGTAGAACTCGTCGACCCGGTGACCGGGTGGTAGCGCGCGGAAGTCGACCGCGCCGAAGCCGCGGGACGTCTCGTCGTCGGTCCACCGGATCTCCGTCAGGTTCGGCGGCGTGCCGCCCAGTTCGAGCGGGACGTTCGGCGGGGCCGCCGGGTCGGGCGTGACCGCGTCCCAGGGAGACACGGGCAGTTTCCGGGCGGCGCCGGTGCCACGGTCCAGCTCGTACGTGGTGTCGTCGTCGCCGACGAGCAGCCGGTCGCCGGACCAGAGGACGTGCTCCAGGTAACCCTTGAGCGGGTGGCGGCGTACGGCGGCGGTGGTCAGGTCGACCACGATCACCTCGTCGGTCTGGGCGAAGGCGGCCGTCCGTCCGTCCGGGGAGAGGCTTCCGCTCTTCAGCGGCACCGCCTTGTTGCCCCCGGAGTCGCGGGTCGGGGCGGGGGTGACCACGTCGAGGTCGCGTACGACGCCGTCGTCGCCGAGCACCCGGATCCGGCCGGCGACGCCGGTCCCGGGGTCGATCGGCTGGTGCAGCGCCAGCGCCTTGCGTACCGGGCGGGCCGAGAGCGTCGCGCCGACCGGGTCGCCGAGGCGACCCAGCGGGTGCCCGGGATAGGCCAGGTCGGCCGGGGGCGTCTGCACGGGTACGGGGTGCGGGGTCGGGTTCCGGTCCGGTGTCGCGGTGGTGGCCGATGGTGGCGGCGCGGCGGGGCGCAGGGCCAGTGCCGTACCGCCGGTGAGCAGGGCGACCGCGAGCACGGTGGCGCTGGCGGCACGGCGGGCACGACGTACCCGGCGGGCCCGTTCCCAGCCGGTCGCCGCCGGGTGCGCCGGCCGGACGTCCTCGGCGGCGACGGTGAGCAGCCGGTGCAGTTCCTCTTCCCTCACGGGTTCACCTCCATTCCGGTGACCAGGCCGCCGCCGGGCCGCCCCTCGTCGCGTCCCAGCTCCGGCGCGATCTCCCGGAGCCGGCGCAGCGCCGCGTGGCACTGGCTCTTGACGGTGCCCACGGTGACGCCGAGCGCCTCGGCGGTGGCGGCCTCGGTGAGATCCTCGAAGTAGCGCAGCACCAGCACGGCCCGCTGCCGGGGCGGCAGGTGACCGAGCGCGTCGCGCAGCGCGAGCCGCAGTGCCCCGTCGCCCTCGGTCGTGGCCCGCTCCGGCGGGTACTCGCTCAGCCACTCCCGGCGGCGTCGGCGCCACCAGGAGACGGCGTCGCGGTAGAGGATGGTCCGCACGTACGCGGCCGGGTCGCCGTGCCGCACCGAGGGCCAGCGCAGGGCGAGCTTGAGCAGTGCGTCCTGAAGCAGGTCCTCGGCCTGGTGCCGGTTGCCGCAGACCAGGTAGGCCGCGCGCAGCAGCCGGTGCTGGTGGCACTCGACGAAGGTGACGTAGCCGTCCCGCCCGTCGTCGGTCGTCGGCGGTCCCATCCGCCCTCCCCTCCGGCCGGCCGTCGCGTGTCACAAGACAGACGCACCGGGGCCGGAGAAGGTTGGGTGGCCGTTTGCCGGAATCCGGACGGCGGCGGCGCGACCGACGCGGTACCGACGGTCACGCCCCGGATCCCGCGCTGATGGGCGGCGCCCGGTCAGGCGTCGGGCGCACCGCACAGGTAGCGCTGGACGGTCGGCGCGACCCAGGCGACCAGCTCGGCCGGGTCGGCGTCGACCACCGGGGGCAGCCGGAGCACGTACCGGGTCAGCGCCAGGCCGAGCATCTGGCTGGCGACCAGCCCCGCCCGCCGGGGGGCCTGCGCCGGTTCCGGGACGACCCGGGCCACCGCCGTGGTGAGCTGGTCGGCGAAGATGCCCCGCATCCGCTCGGCGGCGGCGTGGTTGGTGGCGGCCGTACGCAGCAGCGCGGCCATCGTCCCGTCGGTCTCCCACCGGTCGACGAAGTGCCGGACCAGCAGCTCGCCGAGCCGCTCGGGTGGCGTGTCGGCCAGCTCGGGCAGCCGCAGGTCGAACTCGGCCGCCGCCGCGAAGAGTCCCTCCTTGCTGCCGTAGTAGCGCATCACCATCGACGGGTCGATCCGCGCGTCCGCCGCGATGGCCCGGATGGTCGCCCGGTCGTAGCCGTCGGCGGCGAAGCGTTCGCGGGCGGCGCGGAGGATCGCCGCCCGGGTGGCGTCGGAGCGGCGGGTACGGGTCGGCGCGGCGTCGGTCATGCCCACGACCGTATGCCAACGCCTGTTGACACTCCAGTGCCGGGAGAACTACCGTTGCCAACAAGCGTTTGCCAACAGACGTTGGCATTACCTGACGGAGGTCGGCGATGCTGCCCACGAGCACGGACGTCCTGGTGGTGGGTGCCGGCCCGACCGGGCTGACCGCCGCGCTGACCCTCGCCCGGCGCGGGGTCGGCGTGACCGTGGTCGACCGGCTGGACCGGCCGGCGCGGACCTCCCGGGCGGCGGTGGTGCACGCGTACACCCTGGAGACGCTGGACCGGATCGGCGCCGGCGCCCCGCTGGTGGCGCGCGGCCTGCGGTCACCGGGCTTCACGGTCCGCGACCGCGACCGGGCGCTGCTCACCGTGCCGTTCGACACGCTGCCCTCCCGGCACGCCTACGCGCTGATGGTGTCCCAGTCGGTCACGGAGGAGGTGCTCGCCGGGCAGCTCGCCGCGCTCGGCGTCCCGGTGCTGCGCCCGTACGAGATGACCGGGCTGGCCCCCGACGCGGCCGGCGTGGTCGTCAACTTCGCGGGCGGCGCGACGGTCCGGGCCCGCTACCTGGTCGGCGCCGACGGGATGCACAGCACGGTGCGGGAGCGGGCCGGGATCGGCTTCTCCGGCCCGGCCGGCGGCGAGGAGTCGTTCGTCCTCGCCGACGTCCGGCTCGAGAGCGCGCTGCCCCGCGACCGGGTGTCCCTCTTCCTGGCCCGCTCCGGCCCGCTGGTCTGGGCGCCGCTGCCCGACGGGGTGGTCCGGCTGGTCGCGGCCGTGGCGGAGGCTCCGGCCGCGCCCGACCAGGCCCACCTCCAGGCGCTGCTCGACGAGCGCGGGCCGGCCCGCCGCCCCGACCGGGTGACGGAGGTGCTCTGGGGCTCCCGGTTCCGGATCCACCACCGGATCGCCGACACCTTCCGCAACGGGCCGGTGCTGCTCGCCGGCGACGCCGGGCACGTGCACAGCCCCGCGGGCGGGCAGGGAATGAACCTCGGCATCGTGGACGCGGTCGACCTCGGTGACACGCTCGCCGACGTGCTGGCCGGCGCGCCCGACGGGCTGCTCGACGCGTACGCGGCCCGGCGCCGCCCGATGGCCGGGGAGGTGGTGGCCCTCGCCGCCCGGCTGACCCGGCTCGCCACCCTGCCACCGGCCGCCCGGCCGGCCCGGAACCTGCTGTTCCGCCTGCTCGGCGCCGTGCCGCCGGCCCGGCACCGGATCGCGATGCGCCTCTCCGGCCTGCACCACCGCGACGGGACGCGCGGCTGACCTGCCCGGCGGATCGCGCGGCCGGGCCGCCCGGTGGATCAGGCGCGACGGGGCGCGCGGCTAGGCTGCCCCGGTGGGTCAGGTGTGGCGTGACTGGGGTGGCGTGCTGCTCGCCGTGGCCGCCGGGCTGCCCCTGCTGGCCCTCCTCACCGCCGTGCTGGCGCGCCACCGGCGCGACGCCGCGACGGTCGGGGAGTCGTGGCGGCGCAGCGTCGCCGAGGTGGGCGCGGTGGCCGGCACCGTGCCGTGGGTGTGGATGATCCTCACCCCCCGGCCCGCGCCCCGGCAGGTCGACCCGGTGCCGCTGCGCGACCTGGCCGACCTGCTGACCGGGCCGCCGGCGACCGCCGTGGTCCAGGTCGTCGGCAACCTGCTGGTCTTCGCCGCGCTGGGCTTCTTCGCCCCGGTACGCCTGGCTGCACTGGCCGGCGTCGGCCGATTGTTCCTGCTCGGGGCGGCCGGTTCCGTGCTGGTCGAGTCCCTCCAGTACGCGCTCGACCTCGGCCGGGTCTCCTCGGCCGACGACGTGCTGCTCAACGCGACGGGCGCCGCCCTGGCCGGGCTGCTGTCGCGACGCTGGTGGGCCCGGCGGCCGGTGCCGGCGCGGCCGGTCGCAGCGTCCGCCACGCCGCGAGGGTGACCAGCACGAAGACCCCGGCCACCGCCGCCGCCACCGGTCCGACTCCGTACGCCGCGCCGGCCATGCCCGCGAGGGCCGCCCCGACCGGCGCGGTGAGCAGGCCGACCATCCGCTGGGAGGCGCCCACCCGGCCGAGCAGGGCGGGCGGCACGTGGCGCTGCCCGTACGAGGCCCACAGGCCGTTCCACACCGTGGTGCCGGCCGCGAACACGGCCAGCGCCAGCCCGCCGGGCACCGGGTGCCGGGCCAGCGCCAGCCCGGTCAGCGCGACGGCCTGGCCGGCGAGCACGACGCGCAACGCGGGCACCGTGCCGAGCCGGGCGGCCAACCGACCCGCCCCTAGCCCACCGGCGAGCCCGCCGAGGACCGCCCCTGCGGCGAACAGCCCGTACCCGGCCGGAGGCACCCGCAGCACGTCGAGCGCGTAGAGCACCAGCACCGCCATCAGCCCACTGATCGCCAGGTTGCTCCCGGCGGTCGCCACGGTCAGCCGCCACAGCATCGCGTCCCCGCGCACCCAGCGCACCCCCTCGACGCCCTCCCGCCACACCGACCGCCGCCCGGGGTGGGCGTGAGGGCTGGGCGGGACGGGACGGAGGGCGAGGGTCAGCAGGGCGGCGCAGAGGAAGGTGAGGGCGTCCACGGCGAACGGCAGCGGGGCGGCCAGGGCGAAGAGCACGCCGGCGGCCGGGGCGCCGAGGAAGCCGCCCGCCACCGCCGAGCCGGCCTGGAGGCGGCCGTTGGCCCGGGGCAGCGCGGCCGGCGGCACCACGGACGGGAGCATCGCGAACGAGGCGGCGTCGAAGAGGGTGCCGAGCGCGGCGAGCAGGAAGGCCACGGTCACCAGCGCGGCGACGCCGGCCCGGTCGAGGGCGATCGCGAGGGCGAGTGCGCCGATCACGGCGGCGCGCAGGCCGTCCACCACCGCCATCGTCCGGCGGCGGTCCCAGCGGTCCGCGTACACGCCGCCGAGCAGGCCGAACAGCAGCGGCGGGAGCTGCCCGGCCACGGTCACCGCCGCGATCACCCGGGGATCGCGGGTCAGCGTCGCGGCCAGCAGCGCCAGTGCCGGCGTACGCAGGGCGTCCCCGAGACGCGAGGACACGGCGGCGGACCAGAGCAGTCGGTAGTCGCGGCCGAGCGGGGGTGCTGTCATGCCGGCGACCCTCCGGGCTCGACCGGGTCGAGGGTCAAGGGGCCCTGACGCGCCGGTCACCTGCGGCGGACGTGAGCCAACCGACGGGTAGCGGAGGCTCCACGCCGGGCCGGTCGAGGTCTACGCTTGCCCGGTGACGGTCGAGCAGCAGGCACGGGGCAGGGCGAACGGTGCCGCGGGGTCGGCCCGGCGCCGGTCCCGCAAGGACGAGATCCTGGAGATCGCGGTCGGCCTCTTCGCGTCCCGGGGCTACCACGGCGTCTCGATGGACGACATCGGCGCGGCCGCCGGGGTCACCGGCCCGGCGCTCTACCACCACTTCGCGGGCAAGGAGGCCATGCTGGTCGCCGCGCTGATCCCGGTCAGCGAGGAACTGCTGGCCGGCGGCCAGCAGCGGTCCACCGGCCACCCCGACGACCCGCGCGGCGCGCTGGAGTCGCTGATCGACTTCCACGTCGACTTCGCGCTGGCCAACCCGGCGGTGATCGCCCTGCACCTGCACGAGCTGGACCGCCTCCCCGACGAGCCGCGCCGCCGGATCCGCCGGCTCCAGCGGCTCTACGTCGAACAGTGGGTGACGGTGCTGACCGCGCTGCACCCGGGCATGCCCGACGGCGAGGCGCGGGTGCTGGCCCACGCCGCGTTCGGCCTGATGAACTCGACGCCGTTCCTGGGTGGCGAGGTGGACCGGCGCCGCCGGGCCGAGCTGCTCCGCGCCGCCACCCTGGCCGCCCTCCTGGCCGCCCCCGGTTCCTGAACCGGGGGCAACTCGTCAGTAACCTTCCGGCCGTGGTTCCCTAGCACCCGTCCCCACCCCCGGACGCTGGAGGGAAACATGATCGAGTCGCTGCTGGTCGCCAACCGGGGCGAGATCGCCCGCCGGATCATCCGGACCGCCAGGCGGCTCGGCATCCGCGCGATCGCGGTGCACTCGGAGGCCGACGCCGGCCTGCCGTTCGTGACGGAGGCCGACGAGGCGGTGTGCGTGGGCCCGGCCAACCCGGCCCAGAGCTACCGCAACGTCGAGGCCATCCTCGCCGCCGCCAAGTCGACCGGCGCGCAGGCGATCCACCCCGGCTACGGCTTCCTGTCGGAGAACGCCGACTTCGCCCGTACCGTCGAGGCGAGCGGGCTGATCTGGGTCGGGCCCGGCGCGGACGCGATCACCGCGATGGGCGACAAGATCAACGCCCGGAACCTGATGGCGGCGGCCGGGGTGCCGGTCGCGCCCGGCACCACCGACCCGGCGGCCGACCTCGACGCGGCGGTCGTCGCGGCGGCGGAGATCGGCTACCCGGTGATGGTCAAGGCCGCGGCCGGTGGCGGCGGCATGGGCATGGGCGTGGCGACCGACGAGGCCGCGCTGCGCACCGAGTACGACAAGGTGCGCTCCTTCGCCGAGCGGATGTTCGGCGACGGCTCGGTGCTGATCGAGCGGTACTTCCCCCGGGTGCGCCACGTCGAGGTGCAGATCCTCGGCCTGGCCGACGGCCGGGTGGTGGCCCTCGGCGAGCGGGAGTGCTCGGTGCAGCGGCGCAACCAGAAGCTGGTCGAGGAGTCGCCGTCGCCGGCGGTCTCCCCGGAGCTGCGCGAGCGCATCCTGGCCGCCGCCGTGCGCGCCGGCGAGGCGGTGGGCTACCGCAACGCGGGCACGGTCGAGTGCCTGCTGGTCCCGCGCCAGCGGGACGCCAGCGGTGACGGCCCGGCTTCCGAAGAGTTCTACTTCCTGGAGATGAACACGCGGCTTCAGGTGGAGCACCCGGTCACCGAGCTGGTCTACGGCGTCGACCTGGTCGAGGAGCAGCTGCGGGTGGCCGCCGGCCTGGCGCCCACCTTCGACCCGGACGCGCTCGCCCCGCGCGGGCACGCCATCGAGCTGCGGATCAACGCCGAGGACCCGAAGCGCTTCCTGCCCGGCCCCGGCGTGATCAAGACCTGGGTGGAGCCGACCGGCGAGGGCGTCCGGGTGGACTCGGGCTACGTCGAGGGCAACACCGTCACCCCGTTCTACGACAGCCTGATGGCCAAGCTCATCGTCAACGGCGCCACCCGCGCCGAGGCGATCGAGCGCGCGAGGACGGCGGTGGCCGCCTTCGAGCTGGCCGGCCCGAAGAACAACCTCCCCTTCTTCGCCGAACTCCTGGAGAACGAGGAATTCCTCTCCGGCGACTACGACACGGCCATCGTCACCCGGATGCGCTGACCCCCACCCTGCCCCCCCACCCACCACCCCCCACCCTGCCCCGGTCCGCCCGGATCCCGCCCCGTTGATCATGAAGTTGTTGCCCTCGGCCGCGGCGTGTCGTGGCGACAACTTCATGATCAACGGGGGTGGGGCGGTGGAGGGGGTGGGAGGCTGGAGGGGACAGAACAGCTCTGCGTCACAGTGAGGTGACCCCTTATGGCGGAAATGCCGAACTCCGTGTCGATCCGGGAGGTCGGGCCGCGCGACGGGCTCCAGAACGAGGAGCCGATCCCGACCGAGGCCAAGGTGCGGCTGCTCGACGCCCTCTCCGGCACCGGCGTGCAGCGGATCGAGGCCGTCTCGTTCGTGCACCCGAAGGCGATCCCGCAGATGGCCGACGCCGACGAGGTGTGGCAGCGGGCCGCGAAGGCCGAGGGCGTGCGCTACTCGGCGCTGGTGCCGAACACCCGGGGCGCGCAGCGGGCCCTGGCCGCCGGCTTCACCGAGATCGAGGTGGTGGTCTCGGCCAGCGACACGCACAACCGGCGCAACGTCAACCGCTCCACGGAGGAGTCGCTGGACGACATCGCCGAGCTGATCGACCTGCTGCACGGCGCCGGCGCGCAGGCCGAGGTGATCGTGGCGACCAGCTTCGGCTGCCCGTACGAGGGGGACACCGATCCGACCCGGGTGGCCGCCATCGTGGACCGGGTGGTCCGCGACGGCGCCGACCGGGTGGCCTTCGGCGACACCACCGGCATGGGTACGCCCCGACGGGTCCGCGAGCTGCTGACGGCGGTACGCGACCGCAACGCGCACGTCCCCGTGCTGCTGCACTTCCACAACACCCGGGGCACCGCGCTGGCCAACATGCTCACCGCGCTGGAGCTGGGCGTGACCGAGTTCGACGCCAGCGTCGGCGGCCTCGGCGGCTGCCCGTACGCGCCGGGGGCCAGCGGCAACCTGGCCACCGAGGAGGCGGTGCACATGCTGCACGACATGGGCGTCGACACCGGCATCGACCTGGACGCCCTGGTCGAGGTGGCCGAGCTGGCCGAGGAGCTGGTCGGCAAGCGGCTCCCGTCGGGGGTGCTCCGCGCCGGGCCGCGTACCCGGCTGACGCCGCTGCTGGGCTGACCACACGCGGGAGGGGCCGGCACGACGCCGGCCCCTCCGTCATGCCCGGTCGGTCAGCCCACAGTGGTGAGCATGCTCGGCCAGCTGTCCTGGAAGATCTGCGACCCGGCGCGGTTGGTGCTGAGGGTGCCGGCGAAGAGGTTGGTGACCCGGTTCGCCTCGGTGGTGCTCGGGTACGGGTTGGTGCAGCTGGTGCCGGCGCTGCCGCCGGACATCAGCAGCGCGCAGTTGCCGTTGTAGTTGTCGGGCAGACCGAGGATGTGCCCGATCTCGTGGGTCATGATCCGCAGCGGGCTGTACTGCTGGGCCTGCTGGGTGTCGATGTAGACCCGCCCGTTGCCGAGGCTGGTCCGGACGGCGTACGAGCCGCCGCCGGTGATCTGGTAGATCCGCAGGTTGGAGCCGCAGTTCGCCGTGAGCGTCAGGTTCGACGTGGCGTTGTTCCAGATCGAGGCGGCCTGGTTGGCGGTGCCGGCGAAGCTCCCCGCCTGGCTGGTGTTGTAGCAGATGGTCATGGCGGCGGAGGCGGGTGACGGGTTGGCGACCGTGACGCCGAGGGTGGCCAGTGCCGTCGCGACGAACGCGACCGCGAGCCGGTTGAGCCGTGAGGTCATCGTTGACTCCAATCCGGGAGGAGGGGTGTCAGGAGCGTAGCCCTATAAATTCATGATTTTCAATGCCTATCGGCCGGGTGCGGCCGGGTGGCGTCTCCTCCGTCGGCCGTGGGTCGCCGGGGGGTGGGGGGATGCGCTAGCCTAACGATCGTTCAGGTCAGTCGGTCCGCCCGCGAGGTGACCGGCTCAGGTGGCGAGGGAGTCGGCGTGACGCTCGACGGTGAGGCACTGGAGCAGCTGCGCAAGCGGGCCCGGGCCGGCGGTGCGGACAAGTACCACGCGGCGAACGCCGCCAAGGGCAAGCTCTTCGCCCGGGAGCGGGTCGCGCTCCTGGTCGACGAGGGCTCCTTCGTCGAGGACGGCCTCTACGCCAACGCGATGGCCGAGGGCCTCCCCGCCGACGGCGTGGTGACCGGCACCGCCACCATCGACGGCCGCCCGGTCTGCCTGATGGCGAACGACTCCACGGTCAAGGCCGGCAGCTGGGGCGCCCGCACCGTCGAGAAGATCATCCGGATCATCGAGCGGGCCTACTCGACAAGCGTGCCGATGGTCTACCTGGTCGACTCGGCCGGCGCCCGGATCACCGACCAGGTCGACCTCTTCCCCGGCCGCCGCGGCGCCGGCAAGATCTTCTGGAACCAGGTCCGCGCCTCCGGCTCCATCCCGCAGGTCTGCGCGCTGTTCGGGCCGAGCGCGGCCGGCGGGGCGTACATCCCGGCGTTCTGCGACGTGGTCGCGATGGTCGACGGCAACGCCAGCATGTACCTCGGCTCCGACCGGATGGTCGAGATGGTCACCGGCGAGAAGACCACGCTGGAGGCCATGGGCGGCGCCAAGGTGCACTGCGCCGAGTCGGGCGTCGGGCACTTCCTCTGCAAGACCGAGGCCGACGCGCTCGACGTGGTGCGGCGCTACCTGTCGTACCTCCCGACCAACTGGACGCAGGCCCCGCCGGCCGTGCCCGCCGTCGCGGCGCCGGAGAAGGCCGACCTGGCCGCGCTGGTGCCGGCAAGCGAGCGGCAGGCGTTCGACATGCGGCGGTACGTCAAGGGCCTGCTCGACGACGGCTCCTTCTTCGAGATCCAGGCGCTCTGGGCCAAGGAGCTGACCATCGGCTTCGGCCGGCTCAACGGCGAGGTCGTCGGCGTGGTCGGCAACAACTCGATGTTCAAGGGCGGGGTCCTCTTCGTCGACTCGGCCGACAAGGCCACCCGCTTCGTGCAGCTCTGCGACGCGTTCAACGTGCCGCTGCTCTTCCTCTCCGACGTGCCCGGGTTCATGGTCGGCAGCGCGGTGGAGAAGCAGGGCATCATCCGGCACGGCGCCAAGATGATCACCGCGATCTCGGAGGCGACCGTACCCAAGATCTGCGTGGTGGTCCGCAAGGCGTACGGCGCCGGCCTCTACGCGATGGCCGGTCCCGGCTTCGAGCCGGAGGCCACGATCGCGCTGCCCACCGCCAAGATCGCCGTGATGGGCGCGGAGGCGGCGGTCAACGCGGTCTACGCGAACAAGATCGCCGCGATCGGGGACGAGACCGAACGGGCCGCGTTCGTCGCCGCGAAGCGCGAGGAGTACGAGCGCGACATCGACGTGGTCCGGCTCGCCAGCGAGCTGGTCGTCGACGCGATCGTCGAGCCGCACGAGCTGCGCGCGGAGCTGGTCCGCCGGTTCGCCGCCGCCCGCACGAAGGAGCGGCACTTCTCCCGGCGCCGGCACGGCGTCACCCCGGTCTGATCCCGCCGCCGGCCCCACCCGGCCGGCGCGGGCCCGCACCGCACCAGCGACCCGTCCGTTCCCGGCGTCACGAGCGCCCGGCGGCCCATCCACACAGGAGGATTCCATGGACTTCCGGCTCACCGAGGAGCAAGAGGCGCTGCGGGAGAGCGTGCGGGAATTCGCGCGCGAGGTGGTCGCCCCGGTCATCGCGGAGCACTACGAGAAGCACACCTTCCCGTACGAGGTGATCCGGCAGATGGGCAAGATGGGTCTGTTCGGCCTGCCCTTCGCGGAGGAGCACGGCGGCATGGGCGGCGACTACTTCGCGCTCTGCCTCGCCCTGGAGGAGCTGGCCCGGGTCGACTCCAGCGTCGCCATCACCCTGGAGGCGGCGGTCTCGCTGGGCGCGATGCCGATCTACCGCTTCGGCACCGACGAGCAGAAGGCGACGTGGCTGCCGAAGCTGCTCAGCGGCGAGGCGCTGGCCGGCTTCGGGCTGACCGAGCCGGGCACCGGATCGGACGCCGGCGGCACCCAGACCCGCGCGGTGCTCGACGAGTCGACGGACGAGTGGGTGATCAACGGCTCCAAGGCGTTCATCACCAACTCGGGCACCGACATCACGGCGCTGGTCACCGTCACCGCGGTCACCGGCACCCGCCCGGACGGCGCCAAGGAGCTGTCCACCATCATCGTCCCCTCGGGTACGCCGGGCTTCACCGTCGCGCCGGGCTACTCGAAGGTCGGCTGGAACGCCTCGGACACCCACGAGCTGACCTTCGACGACTGCCGGGTGCCGGCCGCGAACCTGCTCGGCGAGCGCGGCCGGGGCTTCGCCCAGTTCCTGCGCATCCTCGACGAGGGGCGGATCGCCATCGCCGCCCTGGCCGTCGGCCTCGCCCAGGGCTGCGTCGACGAGTCGATCAGGTACGCGAAGGAACGCCAGGCGTTCGGCCAGCCGATCGGCAACTACCAGGCGATCCAGTTCAAGATCGCCGACATGGAGATGAAGGCGCACACCGCCCGGCTGGCCTACTACGACGCGGCGGCGCGGATGCTCGCCGGCGAGCCGTTCAAGCGGCAGGCCGCCATCGCCAAGCTGCACGCCAGCACCATCGCCGTGGACAACGCCCGCGAGGCCACCCAGATCCACGGTGGCTACGGCTTCATGAACGAGTACCCGGTGGCCCGCTTCTGGCGCGACTCCAAGATCCTGGAGATCGGCGAGGGCACGTCCGAGGTGCAGCGCATGATCATCGCGCGCGATCTGGGCATGTGACGGCGACGGGTCCGGTGGCGTCGAGGCAGTCGCCTCCGCGCCACCGGGCCCGCCCGGTGTGACCGGTCCGCTGTCGGATATCCGCGCCGGGGCGTCGGCAGGGCGACGCTCGGCTGCCGTCGGTCGTACCCCGTCCGTACCCTTCCTGCCCATGACGCCGGTTCATGATCGTTTGCCGCATCCGGGCGGTCGTGCCGGGCTGCCGGAGCTGTTGCGCGGGCACCGGCTCGCCGCCGGCCTGACCCAGGCCGAGCTGGCGGGCCGGGCCGGTGTGGGCATCCGGACCGTCCGCGACCTGGAGCGGGGCCGCTCGTCCCGGCCGCAGCGCACCACGGTCGAGCTGCTCGCCGGCGCGCTGGAGCTGGCCGGAGCCGTCCGGTCGACGTTCCTGGCCGCCGCCCGGGGGCCGGTCCCGGCCGCCGCGCCGGCCACCACCCGCGGCGCCCCGCCGGCCCGCGTCGACCTCGACCACCACGCCGGTACGCCGGCCGCGCTCCCGCCCCCGGTCGCGCTGGTCGGCCGGGACCGTGACCTGACCGAGCTGGTCGGGTTGTTCACCGACGGGCGTGGGCCCCGGCTGGCCAGCCTGGTCGGGCTGGCCGGCGTGGGCAAGACCGCGCTGGCCCTCTCGGTGGTCCACGCGGTCGTCGACGACCATCCCGGCGGGGCGGCCGGAGTGCTCATCGGCGAGGGCTCGGACGCGGCCGACGTGCTCTCCGCCTCGGTCGCCGTCTTCGGTGTCGCCCGGCTGCCCGAGCTGAGCGCCCGCCTCGCCGGCCGGCCGGCACTGCTGCTCGTGGACGCGGCCGAGCGGGCTCCCGACGCGGTCGCCGAGACGGTGCACCGGCTCGCCGGGGCGGTGCCGTCGCTGCGGGTGCTGGTCACCGGCCGGCACCCGGTCGGCCTGCCCGGGGAGCGGGTGTGGCCGGTCGCCCCGCTCGACGTACCGCCGCCGGGCAGCGAGCGGGAGGGCCCGGCGGCGCTGGCCGACTATCCCGCCGTGGCCCTCTTCACCGCCCGGCTCGCCCAGGTCCGCCGGGAGCCGCCCGGTCCCGCCGAGCTGCCCGCCCTCGCCGCCCTGGTACGCCGCCTGGGCGGGCTCCCGCTCGCCATCGAGCTGATGGCGGCCCGGGGCCGGATCCTCGACCTCAACGAGCTGCTCGACCGGTACGGCGACCGCGTCCTCGACCTGACCACCTCGTCGGGGGCGGCCGGGCGGCCGGGCTGGGACAGCACGGAGCCGGGCCGTCCGGAGAGCCCACGGGCGGCGGTGGCGGAGACCCTGCGGGACGCGGTGGCCGTCAGCTACCGCCTCCTCGCCCCCGACGAGCGGGCCGCGTTGCGCCGGCTCGCCGCGTTCGGCAACCGCTGGTCGGTCGAGCTGGCCGAGGAGATGCTCGCCGATCCCGCCGACCGGGACGGGACGGTGGTCGTGGACCCGGTGCCGCTGCTCGACCGGCTCGTCGAGCTCGGTCTGCTCAGCGTTCGGGGCGCCGGGCCGTTCCGGTTCCGCCTGCTCGACGCCGTACGGGACTTCGCCGCGGAGCAGGCGACCGGCGCGGGCGAGCTGACCGCGATCCGGCGCCGGCACGCGCAGGTCGTCGCCCGGCTGGTGGCGCGGACCGCACCGGAGCTGGCCGGGGCCAACCTGCCGGCGGCGGTGCACCGCCTGGACGAGGTGTCCGGCGACATCAGCTCCGCCCTGGCGCACGCCGCCGTCGACGACCCGTTGACCGCACTGCGGTTGGCGGCGGCGCTGTCACGGTGGTGGCGGTTCCGGGGGCGCGACGTCCCCGGCAGGCAGTGGCTCCGGCGCCTGCTGGCGGATCCGCGTACCGCCGATGTCGACCCGGTGCTGCGGGCGTGGGCGTTCCTCGGGGTGGCCCGGCTCGCCGCCGAGCACGGCGCCGGGGCCGAGGAGCTGCCGGCCGCGCGGCGGGCGTTGGCCGCGTTCCGGGACGCGGGCGACGTCACCGGGGAGTTGGAGGCGCGCTCGGTGCTCTGCGCGCTGCTGATCGCCCTCGGCGAGCACGACGAGGCGCGTACGCAGGCCGAGGCGGTGCTCGCGCTGGCCGTCCGGCACGGGCGGGCCCGCGACATGACGGTGGCGCAGAACAACCTCGCCTGGCACGACATCCGGGTAGGTGACCTGGCGGCCGCCCGGCGCCGGCTGGCCGCGGTCGACCGGCTCGCCGCGCAGGGCGGGGAGCAGCGGCTGCGGGTGCTCGCGCGGGCCAACCTCGCCGAGGTGTCCCGCCTGGAGGGCCGCTACGCCGACGCCGTCGACCAGGGCCGGCGGGTGGTGGCGGCGCTGGCGGACCTCGGCGACCCGGGCCACCGTCGCCGGGTGCTCGGCACGGTGGGGCTGGCGCTGGCCCGCGACGGCCGGTCCGCCGAGGCGGCCGAGGTGCTGGCCGAGCTGCGCCCGCCCCCGGTGCCCCGCGCCGAGGAGGCCTGGTCGCCCGGGCGCCTGCCGGGTGCGCCGACGCCCGGGGCACGCCCGGAGGACGGGATCTGCGCGCTGATCGAGGGGAACCTGGCCCTGTGCCGGGGCGACCGCGAGCTGGCGGCGGAGTGGTTCGCCGCGGCGGCGGAAGCGGGCGTCGACGGCCAGGACCGGCGTGACGTGGTGGAGGCGCTGGTGGGGCTGGCCGCCAGCTCGGGCGACCCCGGCGTGCTGGACCGTCTCGACCGGGCCTGCCGGCAGAGCGGTGTCCGGCTGCTGCCGCACGAGGAGGAGCAACTGCGCCCGTGGAGAGCGGGCCGGAACGGGTGGCCCGTCGGCGACGGCGTCGGTCGTCGCGTGGAGGGCGTGGCGCAGAGCGAGTGGAGGGCGTTGCGCAGAGCGACCGGGGGTGACGCGGGCGACGAAGCCCCTCTTGCTACCCCTCGCTCGTCGCCCGCGCCATCACCCCCCGGTGCGTCCCCACTGCCCGAAGACTAGCCACCGCCCGCACGCCGTCCCGTCCGGTTTGAACGTCTATCGTCCCGTGGGCGCGGCAGTTCTGCCGCTCTTTCTGCCGGTGCCGAGCGGGCCCGGGAACGGGTCAGGAGGGCGTGACCGTCTCGTCGCAGTCGGCGGCGGATCCGGTGCTTCCGGCGGTGGCGCCGGGGTGCACCGCGTCCCGGACCCGGCGCAGCCCGTCGAGCAGGGCGTCCAGGGCCGCCGGCTCGAGCTGGCCGGTGAACCACTGCTCGATGATCCGTAGGTGCCCGGGCAGGGTCTCGTCGAGGCGTTGCAGGCCGGTGGCGGTGACCACGGCGAACGAGCTGCGCCGGTCGGAGGGGCAGGCGCGGCGGGTGAGCAGCCCGTCGCGTTCCATCCGGTCCACCACGCGGGTGACGCCGCTCGTCGAGAGCGAGGTCTGGGCGGCGAGGTCGGTCATCCGTAACTGGTTGCCGGGTGAGCGGGCGAGTCTGGTCAGCACCTCGAACTCGACCGGTGAGAGGCCGTGCTCCTCGAACTGGGCGGCGAACCGGGCCGAGAGCCCGGCGTGCGCCTCGACGAGCAGGCCGACAGCGGTGATCCGGGGGTCGTCGAACACGTTCTGGTCCACGCGCCCATCGTAGCAGTACTTGACACGAGGAATATTGCTGTGCCTATAGTTGCTGCGACAGTCGTTGGGCTACTAAACAACTTCCCCCACGGAGGGCAGCTTCATGACCAGCAGCACCGCACCGGTTACCCGCGACTGGGACGGCCTCACCATCCCGACCGCCGGCACCTACCTGCTGGACGCCGCGCACAAGCGCGTGGGCTTCGTCGCCCGGCACATGATGGTCAGCAAGGTACGCGGTGAGTTCGCCGACGCCAGCGCCACCATCACCGTCGCCGAGGACCCGATGCAGTCCTCGGTCAGCGCCACCATCCAGGCGGCCACCATCAACACCAACCAGGCCGACCGGGACGCGCACCTGCGCAGCCCCGAGTTCCTCGACGCCGAGGCCTTCCCGACCCTGGAGTTCCGCAGCACGGCCGTGAAGTCCCGCGACGGCAACGAGTTCGTCCTCTCCGGCGACCTGACCATCAAGGGCGTCACCCGCCCGGTCGACCTGGAGGTCGAGTTCGAGGGCGTGGGCCGCAGCCCGTTCGGGCAGGACATCTTCGGCTTCTCCGCCTCCACCGAGATCGACCGTGAGGACTTCGGCCTGACCTGGAACGTCGCCCTGGAGACCGGGGGCGTGCTGGTCGGCAAGAAGATCAAGATCGAGATCGAGGGCGAGGCCGTCCGCCAGGCCTGATCCGCCGTACCGCTTCCGGGCCCGCGCCGCGTCACGGCGCGGGCCCGACGCGTGTACGTAGGGTGGAAGTCACCGACCGGGTGCGATTTGTCACGACTCATTCGCGGACCGATCTGGTGCCGGGCAGCGCCGGCTGGGTAGAGATGCCGCCGGGAGCGCGTCCGCCGACCGGAGTACGGTCGTCCCGGCCGTGGGACCGCCGCGACCTCCTCTGGTCCCGGCGATGCCGACACTCCTAACGTGGAGGGGTTCACCACGCGCTTACCGGGCCGGTACGGTCCGACTGCGCCTCGCGCCGGGAGGAAACATGGGCAGGGACGTCGAGCAGGGCGCCTTCTCCCGGGAGGACCGGGTCCGCTACCGACAGAAGGTCCGGCGGTGCCTGGACGTCTTCGCCCTGATGCTGGACGACTTCGGCTTCGACGCCGACCGGCCGATGACCGGGCTGGAGATCGAGCTGAACCTGGTCGACTCGGCGGCCGAGCCGGCGATGCGCAACGACCAGATCCTCGCCGACATCGCCGATCCGCTCTTCCAGACCGAGCTGGGCCAGTTCAACCTGGAGCTGAACGCGCCGCCCCGGCTGATCGAGGGCGACGGCTTCGCCGACTACGAGCAGGACCTGCGCGGCAGCCTCTCCCGCGCCGACGAGCGGGCCGCCAAGTCGGACGCGAAGATCGTCCTGGTCGGCATCCTGCCCACCCTCACCGAGCGTCACCTCGTCGAGGACAACCTCTCCACCAACGAGCGGTACCGGGTGCTCAACGACCAGATCGTCGGCGCCCGGGGCGAGGACATCGAGCTCGACATCCGAGGCGTCGAACGCCTCCAGACCCACACCGACTCGATCGCCCCCGAGGCCGCCTGCACCAGCCTCCAGTTCCACCTCCAGGTCGCCCCGGACAGCTTCGCCGACTACTGGAACGCCTCCCAGGCCATCGCCGGGGTGCAGGTGGCCGTCGGGGCCAACTCGCCCTTCCTCTACGGGCGGCAGCTCTGGGCGGAGACCCGCATCGCCCTGTTCGAGCAGGCCACCGACACCCGGCCGGACGAACTGAAGGCGCAGGGCGTACGACCCCGGGTCTGGTTCGGCGAACGCTGGATCACCTCGATCTTCGACCTCTTCGAGGAGAACGTCCGCTACTTCCCGCCGCTGCTGCCGATCTGCGAGGACGAGGACCCGGTCGAGGTCCTGCACGGCGGCGGCGTGCCGGAGCTGGGCGAGCTGCGCCTGCACAACGGCACCGTCTACCGGTGGAACCGGCCGGTCTACGACATCATGAACGGCCGCCCGCACCTACGGGTGGAGAACCGGGTGCTGCCGGCCGGCCCGACCGTGGTCGACATGCTGGCCAACGCCGCCTTCTACTTCGGGCTGGCGCGCGGGCTGGCGGAGTCCGACCGGCCCATCTGGAGCCAGCTCACCTTCAGCTCCGCCGAGGAGAACTTCCACGCCGCCGCCCGGCGCGGCATGGACGCCGTCCTGCACTGGCCCCGCCTCGGCGAGGTGCCGGTGACCAAGCTGGTCCTGGACGTCCTGCTGCCCAAGGCGGCCGCCGGGCTCGACCGGTTCGGGGTGTCCCCGGCCGAACGCGACCGGCTGCTCGGCATCATCGAGCAGCGCTGCCGTACGGGCCGCAACGGCGCGGTCTGGCAGACCGAGGCGGTCTGGGCGGCCGAGCGGCACCGCGGCATGGACCGGGGCGCCGCCCTGCACCACATGGTGCAGCGCTACGCCGAGCTGCAACGCAGCAACGAGCCCGTGCACACCTGGCCCGTCGACTGACCGTCCCGGCGCCCGGAGGCGGTGACGCGCCTCAGCGGGCCGGGGTGGAGTGCGGCGGTGAGGCCCCTCAGTGGGCCGGGGTGGGAGTGGCCAACGCCGCCCGGCCGCCGGTCAGCGGGTGCGGCGGCCGGAGCGGGATCGGCGGCCGGTGGCCTGCGGTTCCGCCGGATCGTCGGCGGCCGGCACGGCCGGCTCCCCGGTCGTCGCCGACGCCAACGTGCCGTCCCCGGGGGCCGAAGCGGTCGGCTTCCCGGCCGGCGTACCGGACGCGGCCGGCTCCCCGGCTGGCGTGCCGGACGCCGCCGCGAGTCTCGCGGAGGCGGGGACCGGCGCCGGTTCACGGTCGGCGGGGAACGCTCCTCCGCCCGCCGCGACGGGCTCCCCGCCCGGCGCGCTGCCGCCCGGCCCGGTGAAGGCGTCACTGTCGCCCGGCCTGGTGAAGGCGTCGCTGCCGCCCGGCCCGGTGAAGGTGTCACTGTCGCCCGACCTGGCGGAGGTGTCGCTGCCGCCCGGCGTCGTGCGGGTGTCGCTGCGGTCCGGCGTCGCCGGGGCGTCCCCGTCGGTGCCGCCGACCGGAGGGGCCTGCCGCCCCGGGTCGCCCGGGTGGTCGGCGGGCTCGCCGGTGCGTTGGCGGGGGACCCGCACCGGCCCCCGGGCCGCGGCCCGTCGGGCGGCCCGCTGGGCGAGGACGGTGACCAGGACGGCGCCGCCGACCCCGACGATCACCGCGTACGGCGCGATCAGGTGCGCCGACACCTGCTCCGGGCTGATCGCGGTCAGCCTCGGCACCGCCAGGAAGTACGCGGTCGCGACGAGCAGCGGCCCGGCCGCACCCGAGACGGCCGCCCCGACCCGGTGATCGGGGTCCCGGGCGTCCCGGCGGGCCGCGAGGGCACCGATCACCAGCGCGGAACCGAGGGACAGCAGCGCGCCCGGCCAGTAGAAGTAGTCGCGGATCCAGTACCGCCCGTCGTCGGGGCCGAGCTGCCAGATGCCGAGCTGGGCGCTGGTCAGGCCGCGCCCGGCCAGCACGCCGTCCACGACGGCGATCACGGCGAGCAGCCAGAGCCAGCCGACGGTGGCGAGCACGTTGTTCGCGGCGGCCCGCGAGCGCAGCGCCCAGGCCGCCGTCAGCACGCCGACCAGCACGCCGACCGCCGCGTAGGCGGCCGCGACGTTCCGGGGCGAACCGGTGTCGGCCACCGCCACCGCCTGCCGGGCCGGTACGGCCACCAGCAGCACGGTGATCAGTGCGCCCACCCCGGCGGCCACGGCGAGCGCGGCGGAGCCGAGGGCGCCGCCACCCGGTCCGGCCGGAGCCGCGTCGGCGGGACCGGTGTCCGGTGCCGGGGCGCGGTCGCGCAGCCGCTGCGCGCAGACCGCGCCGAAGACCGTCGAGGTGGCCGCGATCCAGGTGGCCCAGATCAGGCCCGCCACCCAGGCGGTCGCGCCGGCGGTCGCGTCCGCCGGCGCCCAGTTGATGATGCCCAGCCCGTAGCCGAAGCCCAGTTGGGCCGCGCCCGCGCCGGCAGCGACGCCGACCGCGATCGCGATCGATCCTCCCCAGCCTCGTCTGGCCATGCCGGGGAGCGTAACGTCCCGTGGTCGACGCGGCGAGTCGTGGCGGTCCGGCCCGGGCGACCGCGATGACGCCGGCGTTGACGGGAGCGGGTACGGTCGCCGGTGATCGAGGCGGGGTGGGCGTATGACGGACGGGGACACGGGCGCGCGGGACGACGCCGGGCCGGACCGGTCGACGCTGCTGCTCAGGGGCGGGTTGGCCGTCGTGCTGCTCGCTGCCGTCGGCGCGACCGGCGGCTGGCTCCTGGCCGGCGAGGACGACCCGTCGGCCCCGCCGACGGCGGCGGAGGGTCTGCCCGCCACCAGCACGCCCGCCGCGACCCGATCGACCCCGGGCCGGTCCGCGCCGGCGGCGGCTCCCCGGACGACCGCACCGAGCCGCTCCGCCGGGCTGACGGTCCCGCCGCTCGTCGGCGAGGATTTCACGGACGCCCGCGAGGAGCTCCGCGAGAAGCGGCTGGGCTGGCGGCTCGTCTTCGGCCGTGGCACCGGGACGACCGTGGAGCGAACCTCCCCGGAGGTGGGCGCCGAGGTGCAGCCCGGGCGCACCGTGACGCTCTACGTGAGCGGTCCGGCCCCGGCCGCCACCGTGCCGGACGTGGTGGGCGACGACTGCGACGACGCGGCGGACGAGCTGGTCGACGAGGGCTTCTACCCGCAGTACCGGACGGGCAAAACCGGCAAGGTCAGCCGCCAGGATCCGGCCGGCGACGGTGCGGGCCGGTGGAACGACCAGGTGTCGATCTGGTGCGGCGACGCGCCGGAGGACGACGGTTCGCCCTCCCCGACGCCGTGACGGAGCGTCCGACACGCTGATCCCGGCCGATGGCCTCCGGGACCGCTAGGTTGGCGGTCAGGGCCCGCGACGCCCGCCCGGGCCGGGAGAGGACGCGCCATGAGTGAGCGTCAGCGAGCGAATCGTCGGCACGGTGCGGTGGTGCCTCATGCCGGCACGACAGCGGAGCGGAGTGCCGGGCATGAGTGACGAGCGCCGGGAGCCGCCCGCCGGGGAACACGACGACCGGACCCGCCCGCTGCCTCCGCCGGGCGATCCCTCGGCCGGGCCGGAACCCGACCGTACGCAGCCGCTGCCCCGCCCCGACCGGAGCGCCCCGGACGCCGGCGACGCCACCCGGCCGATGCCCGGCGACGGCACCGCCCCGCTGGACCGTACGGCTGCCGTGCCGCCGGAGCGGTCCGGGCCGGCGGCATGGTCCGGCCGGGCGGAGGTGCGCCCCGGCGGGCCGGCCGACCAGCCGGAGGCCGAGTGGTACGCCGAGGAGCAGGACGCGCGGCGCTGGTGGCTGCCGATCCTGTGGGGCGTGATCGTGCTGCTGCTGCTCGGCCTGCTCGGCGCCGGGCTGTGGCTGGCCCTCCAGTCGGCGGACGACGGTCCGAGCGGGCCGGAGCCGTCGCCCTCGCCGTCGGTGACCCGCGCGTCGCCGACCACCGCCGCGCCGACCTCGGCGGCCCCCACCAGCTCGTCGCCCTCGGCGTCCCCGACGCCCTCGGAGCCGGCCGAACTGCCGATGCCGCCGGTGGTGAACCTGCCGCTGGAGACGGCGCAGGCCATCCTGGACGACGTCGGGCTGGACCACCGGGTCGAGTACGAGACGTCGGACCGTCCGGCCGGCACGGTGATCCGCACCGAGCCGGCGGCGGGGGAGCTGGTGCCGGCGGACGAGGAGGTCACGCTGGTGGTGGCTCGCGAGGCCGCCTCGCCGACCGGCGAGGTCACGCCGTCGGTCGAACCGACCGCCACCCGGTGAGCCGCCGGCCAGCGCGTAGCGCCACGACCTGCGTCGTCACGCCTACGGCCCGCGCCGCCGCGTCACCACATGCGTCGTCTCGTTCCGACCATGCCGAGCCCGGCCAGCGAGATGGCCAGTCCGAAGATGCCGGACCAGAAGAGGGAACGGCGGACGTCGTCGGGTGCGGGGCGGGCGGCGTGTGCCGCACCGTCCGGGGAGCCCGTGGGAACCCCCGCCCCGGCTGCGGGTCCGGAGTCGCCCGCGGCGCCGAGCGCTTCCGGTTCCCTCGGCCCGGTCAGTGCGTACGGGGGGTCGAGGGCGTCCGGCACGTCGTCGCCGTAGGGCGGGTCCTCGTCCACCACGGTGATCTCCGGTGCCGGGACCGGGGTGGTCAGCCGCGTGGTGGACGAGAGGGCGGGATCGCGGACCACGACCACCAGTGTGGTGGCGGCGCCGATCAGCGCCAGTAGTCCGAAGGCGTAGGCGATACGGGAGCGGTGGTGCCGCCGCGCGGCGGGCTGATTGACCATGGCCATCCCAGGTTCGGGGTCCTGGACGCGCGGGGTGGAAACGTGCCGGGGTGGGCGTACCTCATCTTATGGCGACGGCATGCCCCTCGACTGCCGATCGCGCAGGTCAGCCCACCCGGACCGGAGTGCGGGCGGCGGGCCGGCGCGGCGCCCGCACGGTGTGCGGACGCGGCTCGGGGGCCGAGCGCAGGTGGCGCAGCCCCTCCCGCTGGACGAAGATCGACCGCCGGCTGACCGCGTCCCCCGATGCGTTCAACTCGTAGCCTTCGAGCCAGATCCAGCCGTCGTAGGTCGGCCAGTCCAGCACCCGGATGACCCGGAACATGATGGGCCTGAGGAACTGGACACTCGCCGCGCGAGTCACGTGCAGTACGTCACCGGAGCGGGGAAGCACATGGGCTCCTGGGAAGGGTCGGCCGGCCGACGGGCCGGCGGTGGGGGTCGGGGGACGTCGATGGCCCGGTGGCGGGGTCGTGCCTCGTGGGCCGGTGCTGCGGGCGGTGGTGGTCGGGCCGTATCCGCTGGTGGCGAACCGCCACCCGACCATCACTCGGCTACTCCGGGTACCGCTCCCGCCGCCGCAGCCAACTGGCGTGCAGCGGCGAGGTCATCAACCCGGGGCAGGTCTGGTTGTCGACTGCCGGGCGGTCCCACCGCCGCGCGTCCTGCGGTCCGTGGGGTCACCACGGCGAGGAAGCGGACGGAGACGGTGAGTAACCCGTGCCATACGGACAGAGTGCATCAGCGACGTGCTTCATGCAAGTTGCACGTCGACTTTTGCCGATACGTGAGCGGCTTGTGCAAAGCAGCGCTTGAAGCCGTTCACGTATGCCCGGCACACTGGGAGCCGGTTTCGCCCGTCGCGGCCGGCCGATGACCGGCACCACCCCACGCCGCGAACGACGCCCGCCGTACGACGGTCGCGCCCCTGGCGGGTGACGACAGTGGCGCACGGCGAGGCGGAGGTGGACCGGGTGAGGCCTGACAGGCGGTGGTTCCGACCAGCGGGCGGGGTCGTGTCGTGAGCGAGCGGCGCAGCCCCACCATCCGGCGGCGTCGCCTAGGCGCCGAACTGCGCCGGCAGCGGGAGGGGGCCGGCATCACCATAGAGGCGGTCGCCGAGCAGTTGGAGTGTTCGGCGTCGAAGGTCTCGCGGATCGAGACCGGCCACACCACCGCGACGCCACGCGACGTGCGGGACATGCTGCGGATCTACGGCGTGGTGGGTGCCGAGAGCGACGAGCTGGTGCAGATCGCCCGCGAGGCGCGGCAGAAGGGCTGGTGGCACCCCTACAGCACGGTGCTGGTCGGCGCGTACGTCGGGCTGGAGGCGGCGGCCGGTTCGATCCGGGCGTACGAGCAGCAGGTGGTGCCCGGGCTGCTGGAGACCGAGGACTACGCGGGCGCGATGATCCGGGCCGCCCGGCCCGACTTCACTCCCGAACAGGTGCAGCAACGGGTGCGTGTCCGTCTGGGCCGTCAGTCGTTGTTGACGCAGGATGATCCGGTCGATCTGTGGGTGGTGCTCGATGAAGCGGTGGTGAGCCGTCCGGTGGGCGGGGACGAGGTAATGCGTGACCAGCTGAAACACCTGGTCGAGGTGGCGGAACTGCCGAACGTGACGCTCCAGATCCTGCCTTTCGCGGTAGGGGCGCACGCCGGCATGGACGGCACCTTCACGATCCTCAGCTTCCCTGAGCCCGGTGATCCGGATGTCGTGTACGCGGAGAATGCCACGGGTGGGCTCTTCCTGGAGAAGAGTGACGAACTGCAGAAGTACAGCTTCATCTTCGATCACATCCGAGCGGCGGCCATTCGTCCTGAGGAGTCCATCGCACACATCGCGAAACTGGCAGAGGAGCCGATGTGGAAAGGGCGACCAAAAGGTTCCCCGTGGACCTGACGCAGGCGGCGTGGTTCAAGAGCTCGAAGAGCGGGCCGAACTGCGACAACTGCGTGGAGGTGGCGTACGTGACGGGGGCGGTCGGCGTGCGGGACTCGAAGGACAAGACGGGCCCGGCCCTGGTCTTCTCCCCGGGTGGCTGGCACGCCTTCGTCGCCGGCGCCAGGGGCGGTGTGTTCGACAGGGGCTGACGGGACCGGAACGTGACGGGATGCCCCCGCCCGGCAGTGGAGCCGGGCGGGGGCATCGTCGTGCCCGCGTCCGGACCGGCCGCGAAGTCGTCCCGCCGTCGGCGTCGCCACATCGGGTCCCGTGTCGTTGTACCCCTCGGCACGGCGGTGGTCGACGAGCCGCCGCCGGGATCGGCAACCGAGCGAGGCAGGCGAGACGGATGACGACGATCGGTTCGGACAACCTCACCAACGGGCCGGGCAAGCCGGAACGGTTCGGGGGCAAGTACCGGGGGGCACGGCGGGACACCGTCCTCACCGAGGTGGTGTCGACCGACACCGAGATGGGTGGCCGGGAGAGCCCGGCCGCGCCGCCGGAGCAGCCCGGTCCGCCGCTCTCCCTGCCCTCGCTGGACCCCAACCCGCTGACCGAGCCGTCGTTCCCGCCCGGCAGCTGGTCGGTGGAGCCGGCCGAGTCACTGGTCGACCATCCGCTGCTGCGCGGGCTGCTGATGGAGCTGCCGCCGAAGGGCAGCGTCCCGCCGCCCGGCTGGCTCGACCGCTGGTTCGAGGCGACCCGGGCGATCCTGGAACTGCTATACGTGCAGGGCCCCGGCCGCTCGCGGTGACGCGGGCCGTACCGGCACGGCCCGCTCCACGAGCCGGCTGTGCCGCAGGGCGTGGCGTACGCCGATGGCGGCGACGCCCAGCACGCCCAGGGTGACCGCCGGCCCGGCCACGCCGGGTCCGGAGAGCAGGTCCGGGGCGCTCGCCGCAGCCACCGCAGGCAGGATCGCCAGCCCGGTGACCTGCACCGGGAGCCCGATCAGCGGGTGCGCGGCGGAGGCCCGCAGGCCGTGCGGCGCCGGGGTGCCCGGGGCCGACGAGAGCGCGCCCGCGCCCGCCCGCAGTCGGCGTACCCGGCGCACCGTGCAGGCCGCGACCACGAGCGCGGGGGCGGCGGCGAGGGCGAGGCCGGCGGCCGCCCGGTCCGCGGGGGTCGTGCCGGCGCTGGAGAGCCCCGCGCCGAGCACGGCGGCCGTCAGGCCCAGGCCGGTCAGCGTCAGGGCGAGCACCCATCCGGTACGCCGGCGCAGGGCCCGGGCGTGGTCCAGCCGGGGCAGCCCGTCCGCGAGCCAGCCGGCGACGAGCCAGACGGCGGCCAGCGACAGCAGCACGGTCAGGTGAATCTCCATGACCGACAGCCTTGCCCGTTTTCGACGACCGTGAATCCGGGCAGGTCCCCGGTTCGTCCCGCAGCCGCCGCCCCTAGGGGGTCATCCCTCCGGTGGTATGGGGAAGTCGACATGTTTGAATTCCCGTTTGCGCCCCCCTACCCTCAGCTTGATCGGCATTCATCGATTCACTCGTCTCGAACAGTTGGACGGTCGGTGCCGGTCGGAGGGAGTAGAAGATGGGTCTTCCACGCAGGTCCGTACTCGTCGGGGTGGCCGCGCTGGCCATGGTGGCCACCGCCACGCCCGCCATGGCCGCCGAACCGGTGGGCACGATCCGCGCCGCTGGCGGCGCCACCGCCGTGGCCGACAGCTACATCGTCGTCTTCAAGGACACCTCGGTCGCCCGCAGCAGCGTCGGTGACACCGCGCAGCGGCTGGTCGGCCGGCACGGCGGCGCGGTCGCCCGCACCTACGGCGCCGCCCTGCGCGGCTTCGAGGTCCGGGTCGACGCCAGGGCCGCCGCCCGCATCGCCGCGGACCCCGCCGTGGCGTACGTCGAGCAGAACCACACGGTCTCCATCGCCGGCACCCAGACCAACCCGCCCTCCTGGGGCCTGGACCGGATCGACCAGCGCGCCCTGCCGCTGAACAGCTCCTACACGTACCCGAACACGGCGAGCAACGTGCACGCCTACATCATCGACACCGGCATCCGGTTCAGCCACAGCGACTTCGGCGGCCGGGCGGTCTCCGGCTACGACGCCGTCGACGGCGGCTCGGCCGACGACTGCAACGGGCACGGCACGCACGTCGCCGGCACCGTCGGCGGTTCGGCGTACGGCGTGGCCAAGGGCGTCCAGCTGGTCGGCGTACGCGTGCTGAACTGCCAGGGCAGCGGCACGAACGCCGGCGTCATCGGCGGCGTCGACTGGGTGACCGCCAACGCGGTCAAGCCGGCCGTGGCCAACATGAGCCTCGGCGGCGGCGCGAACGCCTCGCTCGACACCGCCGTGCGCAACTCCATCAACTCGGGCGTGAGCTACGGCCTGGCGGCCGGCAACGACTCCGGCGGCAACGCCTGCAACACCTCGCCCGCCCGGACCGCCGAGGGCATCACCGTCGGCTCCACGACCAACACCGACGCCCGGTCGTCGTTCTCCAACATCGGCACCTGCCTGGACATCTTCGCGCCCGGCTCGTCGATCACCTCGGCGTGGTACACCAACGACACCGCCACCAACACGATCAGCGGCACCTCGATGGCGACCCCGCACGTGGTCGGCGTCGCGGCCCTGGTGGCCAGCGCCAACCCGGCCTGGACGCCGCAGCAGGTCCGCGACTACCTGGTGAACAACGCCACCAGCAACGTGGTGACCAACGCGGGCACCGGCTCGCCGAACAAGCTGCTCTACGTCGTCAACGGCGACACCCCGCCGCCGACCGACGACTTCTCCGTCTCGGTCTCGCCGACGTCCGGCTCGACCGCGCCGGGCGGCTCGGTGACCGCCACGGTCGCCACCGCCACGACCAACGGCTCCGCCCAGTCGGTGAGCCTCTCGGCGAGCGGGCTGCCGTCCGGGGCGACCGCCTCGTTCAGCCCGGCCACCGTCACCTCGGGTGGTTCCTCGGCGCTGACCATCAGCACCTCGGCGAGCACGCCGGCCGGCACCTACTCGGTGACCGTGACGGGCACCGCGGCCTCGGGCAGCAGGACCGCCACCTACTCGCTGACGGTCACCGGCACCGGCGGCGGCTGCTCCGGCACCAACGGCACCGACCTCGCGATCCCGGACACGAACGTCGCGGTGAGCAGCTCGATCGTGATCGCCGGCTGCGCCCGCAACGCCTCGGCGGCCTCCACCGTCGCGGTGAACATCGTGCACACCTACCGCGGTGACGTGGTCATCGACCTGGTCGCCCCGGACGGCTCGACCTACCGGCTGAAGAACAGCAGCATCTTCGACGGCGCGGACAACATCAACGCCACCTACACGGCGAACCTGTCGAGCGAGGCGGCGAACGGCACCTGGCAGCTGCGGGTGCGCGACGTCTACTCGGGCGACACCGGCTACCTGAACACCTGGACCCTCACCCTCTGACCTGAGTGCAGGGAAGGGCCCCTTCCTATCGCATACGCGATAGGAAGGGGCCCTTTCTGACGCTGGAGGCGGTCAGACCGAGAAGCTGGCGGGACGCTCCGTGGCCGGGGCCGGCGCCTTCGCCTTCCACAGCCCCGTCTTCTGCCCGGCGAGCCGGGTCAGGTAGGCCGGGTTGAGGATCACGTAGCGCTTCCAGAGGCGCTTCGGCTCCAGACCGAGACGCCAGAACCACTCCAGGCCCGCCCGCTGCATCCACGGCGGGGGCTGGCGCAGCAGGCCGGCGTGGTAGTCGAAGGCCGCCCCGACCGCCATCAGCGGCATGTCCAGCAGCGGTCGCATGGCGTACGTGAAGATCTCCTGGCGCGGGCAGCCCAGCCCCACCAGCACGAGCCGGGCCCCACTGGACCGGATCCGGTCGGCGATCTCCACGTCCTCGCCCGGCTGCACCGCCCGGAACTTCGACGGCTCCACCCCGGCGATCTTCAGCGCCGGGAACATCCGCTCCAGCGCCGGGATCAGCCTGGCCAGGGTCTCCTCGGTCGACCCGTAGAGGTAGACCGGCAGCCCCTCGTCGGCGAACCGGGCGAGCACGTGCAGGGTCAGGTTCGGGCCGTAGACCCGGTCGGTCAGCCCCGCGCCGTGCAGCAGGTTGAGCGCCCAGCGCACCGGCTGGCCGTCGGGGGTGACCACGTCGAAGGAGTTCAGCCGGGCGTTGTGCGCCGGGTCGAGCACCCCGGTCATCACGCCGTGCACGGCCAGCGCCGTCAGCGCCAGCGGGCGGCGCTCCTGCGCGGCGGCCACCACCTGCTCGGTCGCCTCGGCGTAGTCGGTGGCGTCGACCAGGACCCCGAGGACGTTCCGCTTGCCCCTGCCGGTCATGCCCCCGGCACCCACTTGTCCACGTTGGCCTCGTAGATCTCGCGCATGATCATGGGCACGTCGTAGACCTGCTTCCACTCGGGGTAGTCGGCCTGGAAGGCCTCGTTCGAGCCGATCCACCACTTGTGGTCGCCGATCCGGTTGGCCTCGACGTACTCGGTGACCATCTCCTGGCCGGTGATCTGCTCGGCGAGCGCGAACGCCTCACGGTTGGAGGTGTTCGAGTGCCGGCCGCCGCCGAGGTTGTAGACCGCCGCCGAGCGCGGGTTGCGGAAGAACGCCTCGAACGCGCTGACCACGTCCGAGCTGTGGATGGCGTCGCGGACCTGCTTGCCCTGGTAGCCGAAGATCTTGTAGGTGCGGCGCTCCATGTTGGCGCGCATCACGTAGCCGAGGAAGCCGTGCAGCTCCGTCGCGGAGTGCGCCGGGCCGGTCAGCGTCCCGCCCCGGAAGCAGGCCGTCCGCATGTCGAAGTAGCGGCCGTACTCCTGCACCATGACGTCGGCCGCCACCTTGGAGGCGCCGAAGATCGAGTGCAGGCAGGCGTCGATGGACATGTCCTCGCGGATGCCCTGCTCGTACGCGTGCCCCGGCTCGATCTCCCAGCGGGTCTCCAGCTCGACCAGCGGCAGGCTGTTCGGCCGGTCCCCGTAGACCTTGTTGGTGGAGCAGTGGATGAGCGGCGCCTCGATGCAGTGCTCCCGCACGTTCTGCAGGACGTTGAGCGTGCCGGCGGCGTTCACGTCGAAGTCGGTGAACGGGTCGCGCACCGCCCAGTCGTGCGACGGCTGAGCGGCGGTGTGGATCACCACGGCGACGTCGGTGCCGTACCGCTTGAACAGCTTGGCCAGCGCGGCCCGGTCGCGGATGTCGATGCTGTGGTGCGAGTACGCGGACCCCAGCTCGTCGGTCAGCCGGCGGACGTTCCACGCGGTGGACGCCTCCGCGCCGAAGAACTCCTGCCGCATGTCGTTGTCGATGCCGACGACCTCGAGACCGAGGCCGGCGAAGTGCCGGACCGCCTCGGAGCCGATCAGACCGCCCGACCCGGTCACGAACGCGACACTCACACGCCACTCCTGGTCCATCGGAGGCAGAAACCATCGGAGCATAGCGTGACGTACGGCACGCCCCGATACGGCGCGAGGGCCCCGCATCGCTGCGGAGCCCTCGCGTATTGGTGGGGAAGGGGGGAGTTGAACCCCCACGCCCTTTCGGGCACACGGACCTGAACCGTGCGCGTCTGCCATTCCGCCACTTCCCCGTGGCTTGACCTCGAACACTGTAGTCTGTGCCGGACCTGCTGTCTCCAGCGGGCCTCGGACATCCTAGCCGGTCCGTGGTCGTTGTGACGATCGGTTACCGTCCGAGGAGCGGTTACCGTTCGTGGCGGACGAAAGAGTAGCACGGCATTATCGGCCCGTCCGAACGGGCCGCCGTCAGACGGCCGAGCGGCGTGTGAGCTGCGCGCGCGCCGGCCGGATACCATCATGTCCTCGGGACCCGAGGAGGAGCCGGTGAGCGTGCTGCAACGCTTCGAGAAGCGTCTGGAAGGCCTGGTCGAGGGGGCCTTCGCCAAGGTCTTCAAAGGGGTGGTCCACCCCGTGGAGATCCTCAACGCCATGCAGCGGGAGGCCGAGGCGCACAAGGCGATCCTGGCCGGTGGGCGCACGTTGGTGCCCAACCGCTACGTGATCGATCTCTCGCCCTACGACCACAGTCGTCTGGCGCCGTACGCCGCCGCGCTGGCCCAGGAGCTGGCCCAGTCGCAGGCGGAGTTCATCGGCGAGCAGGCCTGGACGGTCTACGGCGACGTGATCGTCGAGATCGAACGCGGTGAGGGGCTGGACACCGGGATGTTCCGGGTCACCGCCGAGGTCTACACCGGCGGCGAGGTCGCCCCGGTCTCGGCGCCCGGCTACGACGCGGGCCCGCCCGCCTACCCGGCCTACGACCAGGGCGGCGGCTACGGTCCTCCGCCCGGCCACGGCGGCGGCCGCAACGTGCGGCTGGTCTCCGGCGACGGGCGCACCTACCCCCTCCAGGTGGGCTCGACCGTGATCGGCCGCGGTGACCAGGCCAATCTGCGCCTGCCCGACGTCGGGATCTCGCGGCGACACGCCCGGCTGGACTTCGACGGTGGTCAGGTCGTGCTGACCGACCTGGGGTCGACCAACGGCACCATGGTCAACGGCCAGCGGGTCTCCGCCGTCGCGCTCAATCCCGGCGACATGATCCAGCTCGGCACCACGACGCTGACCTTCCGCGTGGACGGCTGACCCGCCTTGCCGGAGCTCGTCATCACCGTCGCCCGGTTCGGGTTCCTCATCCTGCTGTGGATCTTCGTGTTCACGGTGGTCGGCGTGATCCGCCGGGACCTGTTCGCGGGCGCCCGGTCGGGCCGGCTGGTGGCCGCCCCCCGGGCCGTCGGCGCCTCGCTCGGGCAGGCGGCGAAACCGACGAAGGCGAAGCGGGGCAGGGCGGCCCACCAGCTCGTGGTAACCGCCGGCCAACTGGCCGGGACCCGGATCACCCTCGGCGAAGCGCAGATCACCATCGGCCGGGCGGAGGATTCCACCCTCGTCATCACCGACGACTACGCCTCGGCGCGGCACGCCCGTCTGGTGCCGCGCGACGGCCAGTGGTTCGTCGAGGACCTCGGCTCGACTAACGGCACGTACCTGGATCGCGCTAAGGTCACCGGACCAACCCCCGTCCCCCTCGGCGTGCCGATCCGGATCGGCCGCACTTCTCTCGAATTACGGCCATGACTCTGACCCTGCGCTATGCGGCCCACAGCGACCGCGGTCTGATCCGAGACGGTAATCAGGATTCCGTCTACGCCGGGCCGCGGCTTCTCGCCGTCGCCGACGGCATGGGCGGCATGGCCGCCGGTGACGTCGCCAGCAACATCGTCATCGGTGCCATGGCGCCGCTCGACGAGGACGTCCCAGGTGACGCCCTCGTCGACGCGCTGCGTTCGGCCGTGGGCACCGCCAACCAGCAGCTCCGCGACACCGTGGACGCCAACCCTCAGCTGGAGGGGATGGGCACCACGCTCACCGCGACCCTCTTCTCCGGCAGCAAGCTGGGCATGGTCCACATCGGTGACTCGCGGGCCTATCTCCTGCGCAACGGTGAGTTCGCGCAGATCACCAAGGACGACACGTACGTCCAGATGCTCGTCGACGAGGGCCGGATCAGCGCCGAGGAGGCGAGCAGCCACCCCCAGCGCTCGCTGCTCACCCGGGCGCTCGACGGCCGCGACATCGACCCGGAATACAGCGTCCGTCAGGTGCTCCCCGGCGACCGCTACCTGATCTGCAGCGACGGCCTCTCGGGTGTGGTCAGCGCCGACACCATCGGCGAGACGATGCGCGAATACACCGACCCGCAGCAGTGCGTGGAGCGGCTGGTGCAGCTCGCCCTGCGCGGCGGCGGCCCGGACAACATCACGGTGATCATTGCCGACGCCACCGACCAGGACATCGTCGAGGCGAGCCCGATCGTCGGCGGCGCCGCCGCCCGGGACCGGGGCATGGCGACCTCCGCCGACGTGTCCACGCCGGCCGCCCGCGCGTCCGCCCTCTCCGCGCCGCGCCCGCCCGTTCCCGAGGAACCGACGGCCGGCGCCGACGACGAGTCGGAGCGCCCGAGGCGTCGGCCGGTGCGGGCCGCCGCGATCTCGGTGGCGTTGCTGGTCCTCGTCGGCGGCGCGGTCTTCGGCGGCTGGAGCTACACCCAGCGGCAGTACTACGTCGGGGCGACCGAGAACGGCCAGGTCGCGGTGTTCCGGGGCATCCAGGGCGAGATCGCCGGGATGAACCTGTCGACCGTGCACTCCAAGAGCCCAGCGGACCTGGAGGACCTGACGCTGGCCGCCCAGGAGCAGGTCAAGCAGGGCATCCCGGCCAAGAGCGAGCCCGACGCCGAGCGTCGACTGGCCGAGCTGACCAGCGACGACCCGATGAACCCGAACCTGAAGCCGATCTGCCCGCCGAGCCCGAGTCCGAGCGCCGCGGCCGTCACCACCGTCCCGACGCCGACCTCCGTCCCGGTGTCGCCCGCTCCGACCGTCAGCGCGAGTGCGAGCGCCCCGGTCAGCGGCCGGCCGAGCACGCCGGCTGCGCCGACCACCACGCCCGACGCCCCGCCCTCCGACACCGACTCGCCGGCGCTCGACCCCGCCGCGTGCCGGTCGCCGGAGTAGGCGCGGCTCGATCCGAGGACGTTCCGTGACCGCAGCGGCCATTCCGGCATCCTCGCCCGCCACCACGGGCGAGCAGCCCGGCGTACGCCTGGCCCGGTCCCGGCGCAACGCCGAGCTGTCGTTGCTGCTGGTCGCCATGGTGCTGGTGGCCGCGTACGGGGCGATGGTCGAGGCGAAGGTGCTCGACACCGTCACGGCCGACTTCTGGATGCCGGCCGCCGCGCTCACCGCCGTGTTTCTCGGCCTGCACCTGGTGATCCGGTTCCTGGCGCCCTTCGCCGACCCGGCCCTGCTGCCGGCGGTCGCCCTGCTCAACGGGATCGGGGTCGGCTTCCTGCGCCGGATCGACCTGGGCAAGGCGGCACCGACCGAGCGGGAGGACCTGGCCATCTTCGCCGGCACGGGCGGCCGGCAGCTCGCCTGGACGCTCGTCTCGGTCATCCTCGCCGCCGGGCTGCTCACCATCATGCGGGACCACCGCTCGGTGTCGCGCTACGCGTACACGCTGGGGCTGGCCGGCATCGTGCTGGTGATGATCCCGGCGGTGCTGCCCAGCCGGTTCTCCGAAATCAACGGCGCGAAGCTGTGGATCAAGTTCGGCGACAGCTTCTCCATCCAGCCGGGCGAGTTCGCGAAGCTGGCCCTGCTGGTCTTCTTCGCCTACTACCTGGTGCGCAAGCGCGAGGTGTTGTCGCTGGCGAGCCGCCGGTTCCTCGGCATCGACTTCCCGCGCGGGCGGGACCTCGGTCCGGTGGTCGCGGTCTGGCTGGTCAGTGTCCTGGTCCTCGTCTTCGAGAAGGACCTGGGCACCTCTCTGCTCTACTTCGGCATGTTCGTGGTGACGCTCTACATCGCCACGGAACGGGTCAGCTGGCTGCTCATCGGTCTGGTGCTGTTCTTCGGCGGCGTCTACCTGGCGTACGTGCTCGGCGACGTGGTCGGCGGGCCGTTCGCCAACTTCTACCTGCGCGCGCAGATCTGGCTGGACCCGTTCGCCGACCCCTACAACGACGGCTACCAGCTCGTGCAGGGCCTGCTCGCGCTCGGCACGGGCGGCCTGTTCGGCGCGGGTCCCGGTGGAGGCCAGCCCGGCCTGCTGCCCGAGGTGCAGAACGACTTCATCTTCGCGGGCATCGGCGAGGAGATCGGCCTCTTCGGCCTCTCCGCCCTGCTCGTGGTCTACCTGCTGATCGTCGAGCGAGGGCTGCGCGCGGCGCTGGCGGTCCGGGACTCGTTCGGCAAGCTGCTGGCCGGCGGCCTTGCCTTCACTCTCGGGCTCCAGGTCTTCGTGATCGTCGGCGGGATCAGCAAGCTCATCCCGTTGACCGGGCAGACCACCCCGTTCCTCTCCGCCGGCGGTTCCTCGCTGATGGCGAACTGGCTGCTCATCGCGGCCCTGCTCCGGATCTCCGACGGTGCCCGCCGCCCCGTCGCCGGCGGTGGCGGCAAGGCGGCCCGACCGTCCGGCGGCCCGCCGGAGCAGCTGCACGGTGCCCCCACGGAGGTGATCAGGCCGTGAACGCACCCCTGCGCCGCGTCGGCGTCGTCGTCATGGTTCTCTTCGGCCTGCTCTTTGCGAACCTGAACTGGATCCAGGCCTACAAGGCCGACGAGTACCGCACCAGCGACTACAACGGTCGGGTCCAGGTCGCCGAGTACGAGCGCAAGCGCGGCAACATCGAGGCCGGCGGCACCGCCTTCGCGCTCAGCAAAGAGACCGACGGCGAGCTGAAGTTCCAGCGCAGCTACCCCGGCGGGGCCAGGTACGCCCACATCCTCGGCTACAAGCCGGTCAATCTCGCCGAGACCGGCATCGAGAAGTTCGAGAACGACTTCCTGGCCGGCACCAGCGACGCGCTGATCGCCAACCGGGTCAAGGACATGTTCACCGGTGACCAGTCCGGCGGCGGCAACGTCCTGCTGACGGTCTCCAAGGGCGCCCAGAACACCGCGTTCGAGCAGCTGCGCAACAACCGGGTCGACGCCGCCAAGGGCGCGGCGATCGCCGTCGACCCGCGTACGGGGGCGGTGCAGGCGCTGGTCTCGATGCCCAGCTTTGACCCGAACCCGCTGGTCAGCCACAGCACCAACGAGGCCACGGCCGCGTACAACAAGCTGGAGCAGGACCCGGCGGGCCCGCTGAAGAACCGGGCTCTCGGCGAGGTGCTGCCCCCGGGCTCCACCTTCAAGATCGTGGTGGCCGCCGCGGCGCTGGAAAGCGGCGTGGGTCAGCAGACGAGGATCCCGGCAGGGGCCAGCTGGACCCCGCCGACCTCGGGCACGCCGATCCGCAACGCGGCCCCGTCGATCTGCCCCGAGGACGAGGTCACCCTGATCAACGCGGTGACCGAGTCGTGCAACACGGGCTTCGCGCAGATGGGCGTCCGGCTCGGCGCCGACAAGATCAAGGAGAAGGCCCGGCAGTTCGGCTTCGAGCAGGAGGACCTCACCGTCGGCCACCTCAACGAGGCCGGCCACCCGGTGGCGGCGAGCCGGACCGGCAGCATGGAGAACGCCGACGGCGGGGCCGACCCGGCCGCGCTGGCCCAGTCCTCCATCGGGCAGCGCGACGTGCGGATGACCCCGCTCCAGGGCGCCCTGATCGCCGCGTCCGTCGCCAACGGTGGCAGCCAGATGCGGCCGTACCTGGTCCGCCAGCTGCTCGCCCCGGACCGCACCACCAGCTACTACACCGCGAAGCCCCGAGAGCTGCGGCAGCCGGTCAGCGGCCAGGTCGCCAAAGACCTGCGGGACATGATGGTCAGCGTGGTCGAGAACGGCTCCGGCACGAACGCGCAGCTCAGGGGCTACACGGTCGGCGGCAAGACCGGCACCGCCCAGTCGGCGCCCGACCGGCCCGACCACGGCTGGTTCATCGGCTTCGCCCTGGACAAGAACGGCACGCCGGTCTCGGCGGTCTGCGTGATGCTGGAGCAGGCCGGCCCCGGCGGCAGCGCCGAGGCGGCCCGGATCGCCGGGCAGATCATGCGCGCCGCCATCGCCGACCCGGGGGGCCGCTGACATGCTGAGCCCCGGGGTGCAGCTCGGCAACCGTTACCGCCTGGACGAGCGGATCGCCAGCGGTGGCATGGGTGACGTCTGGCGCGGCACCGACCAGGTGCTCGGCCGTACGGTCGCCGTCAAGAGCCTGCTCCCCGCGCTGCTCGACGACCCCGATTTCGCCGAGCGCTTCCGGGGCGAGGCCCGCACCATGGCCACGATCAACCACCCCGGCGTGGTCGACGTCTACGACTTCGGCAACGACCAGCAGATCGCCTTCCTGGTCATGGAGTACGTCGAGGGCGACGCGCTGTCGGCCACCCTGGCCCGGGTCGGCCGGCTCACCCCGGCCCGCACGATGGCGCTCGTCGCCCAGGCGGCTGACGCGCTCCACGCGGCGCACGTGAAGGGCATCGTGCACCGGGACGTGAAGCCCGGAAACCTGCTGGTCCGGCCTAACGGCACCCTGGTGCTCACCGACTTCGGCATCGCCCGGTCGGAGCTGGTCGCCCAGCTCACCGCCGCCGGCTCGGTGCTCGGCACGGCCTCGTACATCTCCCCGGAGCAGGCCACCGGCGGGGTCGCCACGCCCGCGTCCGACGTCTACGCGCTCGGCGTGGTGGCCTACCAGTGCCTCGCCGGCCGACGCCCCTTCGAGGGCGACAATCCCCTCGACATCGCCATGCGGCACGTGCGGGAGACGCCCCGTCCGCTGCCGGCGGACATTCCGCCGCAGGTCCGGGCGGTGGTCGAGCGGGCCCTGGCGAAGGACCCGGCGGCACGCTGGCCGAGCGCCGCCACGCTGGCGGGGGTCGCCCGTCAGCTCAAGGCCCAGCTCTCCCAGCAGGCCCGGGCGGCAGGTCAGCCCATCTCCGCCGCTCCGGCGTCGCCGGCCGGCCCGCCCGGCCGCGCCCAGGTGCCGCCGCCGCGTCCGCCGGTGTCGCCGCCGCACCGGCAGCCGAACGTCGCCGCGCAACCGCCTCGTCCGCCCATGGCGGCCCACCGGCCGCCCGTGGCGAACACCCGGCCGGCCGCCGCGCCCCACCGTCCCACCTCGGTCGCGCCCGCCGCGCCCGTCCAGCACCCGCAGATGGCGCCGACGGGCTACCCGCGCGGCGCGGCGCCAGTGCCGCAGGCCCGGCCGATGCCGTACGCGGGACACGCCGTCCCGCCGGCGCACCAGCCGGGTGGGCAGCGGTCCCGGCCCGGGATGGTGTTCCTCGCCATCCTCGTGGCCGTGCTGGTCCTCGTCTGCTCCGGCGTGATTTCCTACCACCTGCGGGAAGGCACGAAGTCGAGCGCGGTCACTCCGCCGACGGTGACGTCCGGCGCGCTGTGGCCCGACGGACGCGACGATCCGACCGGAACGTCGTACCGTCGACAGGAACTGCCCCGGTCGGGCAGCGACGAGACGACGAGCGAAGGACGACAGACGCGATGACAGCGCAGGCCCGCCTGCTCGGTGGCAGGTACCAGGTCGGCGAGCTGCTCGGCTACGGCGGCATGGCCGAGGTGCACCGCGGTCGTGATCTCCGGCTCGGTCGGGACGTCGCGATCAAGATGCTCCGGACCGACCTCGCCCGGGACGCCACCTTCCAGATGCGGTTCCGCCGGGAGGCGCAGAACGCCGCGTCCCTCAACCACCCGGCGATCGTCGCCGTCTACGACACCGGCGAGGAGACCGCGCCCACCGGCGAGACGCTGCCGTTCATCGTGATGGAGTTCGTCAACGGGCGGACCCTCAAGGAGGTGCTGGGCGTCGAGGGGCGGCTCCAGCCGCGCCGGGCGCTGGAGATCTGCGCCGACATGTGTGCGGCCCTGGAGTTCAGCCACCGGCACGGCATCATCCACCGCGACATCAAGCCCGGCAACGTGATGCTCACCCAGACCGGCCAGGTCAAGGTGATGGACTTCGGCATCGCGCGGGCGCTGGCCAGCGGCGCCACCACCATGACCCAGACGAGCGCGGTCATCGGTACGGCGCAGTACCTCTCTCCCGAGCAGGCGCGCGGCGAGGCGGTCGACGCCCGCTCCGACGTCTACGCCGGCGGCTGCGTGCTCTTCGAGCTGGTCTGCGGGCATCCCCCGTTCGTCGGCGACAGCCCGGTCAGCGTGGCGTACCAGCACGTGCGGGAGACGCCTCCGACGCCGAGCGACATCAACCCGGACGTGAATCCCGCGGTCGACGCGATCGTGCTCAAGGCGCTGTCGAAGAACCCGCTCAACCGCTACCAGAGCGCCGGCGAGATGCGGGCCGACCTGCTCCGCGCGGCCGCCGGCCGCCCGGTGATGGCGACCCCGGTGCTGCCGCAGGAGGAGACGACGCAGCTCGCTCCGGCCGCCGCCGGCTACGCGGGCGCCCCCGGCGCCCCGCAGACCCGGCAGATGCCGGCCCGGGTCGGCGACCCGCGCCGTCGGAAGGCGTCCTCCTGGCTGATCGCGACGTTCGCGGCGGTGGGCGTCCTCGCGGTGATCGCCCTCGCCGCCGCCCTGCTGAGCCAGCGCGACGGCGAGGACCTGGCCACGGTCCCCACGGTGACCGGTTTGACCCAGCAGGAGGCGTTCGCCCGGATCGAGCAGGCCAACCTGGTGCCCAAGGAGGGCGACCAGGTTTTCGGCACCTGCCAGAAGGGCCAGGTCGTCAACCAGGACCCGCCTGCCAACTCATCCCTGGAGGCGAACCGCGATGTCGTCGTCCGGGTCTGCGGCGGCGTGGAGATGAAGGCCATCCCGTCGGACCTCGTCGGCTCCACCTACGAGGGCGCAAAGAACCGGCTGGAGGCGGCCGGCTTCAAGGTGGAAAAGAAGGAGAGGGACGACGCCGAGAAGGCGGGTATCGTCCTCGATGTGTCGCCCGAGGAGGGCAAGCAGGTCGCCGCGAAGAGCACGGTCACCCTCACCGTCTCCAGGGGCAACGTCGGCAAGGTGCCCAACGTGGTCGGCTCCAGCGAGGACGACGCCGAGGAGGAGCTGGACGAGGCGGGCTACCGGGTCGACGTCAAGCGGGGCCGCGAGGTGCCGCCGGAGGAGGCCGGCCAGGTCACTAAGCAGGACCCGCCGGCCGGGAGCAACCTCGCCAGGGGCAAGACCGTGACGATCGTGGTCACCGTGCCGCAGGCCGAGCCGACGCCCACCGACTCGGCGAGCCCGACGCCCAGCGTCACGCCGACCACCCCCGGTGACGGCGGCGGCGGGGGCTTCCCGCTGCCGACCAACCCGCCGATCCGCCTGCCCGAGCGCTGACCCCGCTCGTGAGCGCGGAGGACCCTGCTGGGCGGCACCCTGCGGACGCCGCCGGTCAGGGCCCTGTCGACGCCGCCGGGCGGCGCCCTCCGCCGATCGACGACGGGCGGCCGGCGACCGGTGCGGCGGACCGTTCGAGCCGGTGGCGACGGCGCCTGATCCGCGCGGCGGGCCTGGGCCTGGCGGCGCTGCTCCTGGCCAGCATTCCCTGGCTCTGGACGACGACCGCCGCCCGCGGCCACCTGTACGGCGAGGCCGACGCGCCCGCCGCCGACGTCGTGATCGTCCTGGGTACGGCGGTGGCGGCGGACCGCCGTCAGCCGGGTGACCGCCTCGCCGGCCGCCTGGAGACCGCCGCCGCTCTCGTGAAGAGCGGGCGGGCCCGGGTGGTCCTCGTGTCGGGCGACGGGGGCGGCACGTCCGGCGACGAGCCGGCGGCGATGACCGCCCACCTGACCGAGCGGCTCGGCGTCGATCCTCGCCGCGTCGTGGCCGACCCGTTCGGCCTGGACACCTACGACACCTGCGCCCGGGCGCGCGACGTGTACGGCGTCGAACGGGCCCTGATCGTGACCCAGTCCTACCACCTGTCCCGCGCGGTGACGCTGTGCCGGCACCTCGGCCTCGACGTCGACGGGGTGACCGCCCGCTGTGCCGGCTGCGGACCCGTCCTGCTCGTCGGCAAGGGCGTCCGCGACTACTTCGCCAGCGGCAAGGCGGCATGGGACGCGGTCCGGGGCAGGCCGCCCGCCGTCCGCTCGCCCGTGAACTCCGGCGTGGCGGATGCGCTGACGGGCTGACCGCGCGGTGGGCGGGCGTAACAGGAAGGCCCTCTGGCATCGAGCTGAGTGACTTGCCGGGGGCGGCGATCGGATGTTCTACCATCGCCGGATGAAGGCCGGGACCGAGCGGGGCAGATCGAGATTCGACACCTGGGTGACGCCGACCCGGGTCGCCTGGCTCGGGAGCGCCGTGGTGGTGCTCCTGCTGGCCCTACCGGTCCACATCCTCGGGCCGGGAGACCACGAACAGAAGAGCTGCGGCAACGCGTTGAGGCTCGACCTGGACTTATGGGCAGGCCCCTCGGACGGGGACTACTGGGAGAAGGCGCACCGGACCTGCAACGCGAAGCGCATCGGCCGGATCGGTCAGGCCGTCGGCGTCGTCTCGGTGACGGTCCTGGCCGTCACACTCCTGACCGCGCGCGCCCGTCGACAGGATGACGACGAGTACTGACGATCCGACAGAGGCCGCCTGTCAGGCGGTGGCGAAGGCGGCGCGGCGGCGCGCGTCCACCTCGGCGGCCAGCGCCGGGGCCCGCTCCAGCGCCTCCGGGTGACCGCAGGCGGCGAGCCAGTTCGCCAGCATCAGGTGACCGCCCTCGGTCAGCACCGACTCCGGGTGGAACTGGACACCCTCGATCGGCAGCGTACGGTGCCGCATCGCCATCACCACCCCGGAACCCGTCCAGCCGGTGACCTCCAGCTCCTCGGGCAGCGTCTCCGGCAGCACGGCGAGCGAGTGGTAGCGGGTGGCGGTGAACGGGTCCGGCAGGCCGGCGAGCACCCCGACGCCGTGGTGGCGCACCTCGGAGGTCTTGCCGTGCAGCAACTCGGGGGCGCGGGTCACCGTGGCGCCGAATGCCTCACCGATCGCCTGGTGACCCAGGCAGACACCGAAGATCGGCAGCTCGCCCCCGTACGCGCGGATGACGTCGAGGCAGATGCCGGCGCGGTCGGGGCTGCCGGGGCCGGGCGAGAGCAGGACGCCGGCCGCGCCGACCCTGCCCACCTCGGCGACCTCGATCTCGTCGTTGCGCCGGACGTCGCAGTCCACGCCGAGCTGGCCCAGGTACTGCACGATGTTGAAGACGAACGAGTCGTAGTTGTCGATCACCAGGACACGCATCAGGGGCTCACTCGTCCGGGGAGGCAGGCGGGGTGTTGTTCTGGTCGGTGTCGTACGGCAACTCGTGCTCGTCGCCGGGCGGGGCGTCGCCGCTCTCCCCGCCGCCCGGCACCGAGTCGCCGCCGGGATCGCCGGCGTCCTGGGTGACCTGCACGTCGTCGAAGGGCAGCAGGGGCTCGGCCCACGGGAACACCACGTACCAGAGCAGGGCCACCATCGCGCTGGTGATCAGCAGGCTGCCGACGAGCTTGCCGGGCAGCCCGAAGGGGAGCTTGCGCCAGATCCAGCCGTACACCGTCAGGCCCCCAGTTCCGCCGGGCGCCCCGCCGACTTCGGCTGACTGCGCGTCAGCTCGGCGTGGATGATCAGGCGTTGGTAGTTGTCGAACTTCGGGTTGCAGGTGGTCAGGGTGAGCATCGACCTGGTCGGCTTCTGCCCGGGCTTGCCCGGCACGGGCGCCACGACCTCGACCTGGGTGGGCTTGACGATCCGGCTCTGGGTCACCTTGTAGACGTGCCAGTCGGTCTTGCCCTCCACCACGATGGCGTCCCCGTCGTTCAGCTCGTCGAGCCGCCAGAAGGTGGCCCGGTTGCGGTGCCCGGCGACGGAGAAGTTGCCGACCTGGCCCGGCAGGGCGCTGGAGGGGTAGTGGCCCGGCGCGTACCGGATGTCCTTCTGGGTGACACCCTCGACGACGACCCAGTTCTTGTCGAGCTTGGGGATGTAGAGCCCGGCGATGGGCTTGCCCTGCACGGGCGGCTTCGGCTTGGCGGACGCGCTGGCGGACGGTGCCACAGTCGGGTCGCCCTCGGGGCCCCAGGCCTGCGCCAGTTGCTGGCTGAGGTCGTTCTGGTGCGCGTCGACGATCGCGGACTTGCCCCAGACCTCGTAGCCGGCGAAGAGCAGCACCACCAGGCCGAAGGTGATCAGCAGTTCGCCGCTGACCCGGATGCCGGTACGCAGCCGGGAGCCCAGCGACGGCCGGGTGAGCTCCGAGTAGACGCTCTTGTAGCCCTCACCGGTCTGCTCCGGGCGCAACTGGACCACCCGCTCGCCCCGGCGTGGCCGAGGCTGCTCGGCGGGAGTGTCGGAGCCCTCCGGCTCGTCCGTCTTCGGAGTACGCGGCACCGCGCCCATCAGGGCGGTCGACTCGACGAGCGCGGCCGGGGCGGTCGGCGTACGCCCGGAGACGGCCGGGATCAGGGCGGTGGCCCCGGGATCGACGTCGCGGCCCGGGCCGGCCGGGGAGACCGGGGTCGACGGGCCGTTGGCCGACGCGCCCACCTTCGGGATGAAGGCGGTCGGCGCGTCGGCGGCCGGCCGGCCTTCCCTGGCGGCGGCCCGATCGACCGGCGGACGGACGGAGCGCTCGCCGCCGGGACCGGCGACCCCGGTGGCGCCCGGCGGCCGGAGATCGTCGGACGGCGACGCGGGGTGCGGTGGGGTGGCCGGCCGGACCGGGCCGGTACCGGGCCACGGCGGCGACCCGCCGGCACCGGCCCGGGCGGACGGGCCGGAATCGGTCGGGCTGGCATGGCGGAGGTCGGCGGGCCCCGGCCGACGGTCGGCGGGCCCCGGCCGACCGAAGCCGGCAGGGTCCGGCCGGTCGAAGTCGCCGCCTCCACGTCGGTCGAAGTCAGCGGGCCGGGCGCGGTCGGAGTCAACGGGCCGGGAACGATCGGCTTCGGCGGGCCCCGGCCGACCGAAGTCGGCATGACCGGGCTGGTCGAAGTCGCCGCCTCCACGTCGGTCGAAGTCAGCGGGCCGGGAGTGGTCGAGGTCGGCGGGCCGGGAACGATCGGCATCGGCGGGCCGGGAGCGGTCGAAGTCAGCGGGCCGGGAGTGGCCGAGGTCAGCGAGCCGGTCGTAGCGCGAAGGCACTGGGCGGCCGAGATCGCCGGACCCGCGCCGGTCGAAGCCGGACCCATGCCGGTCGAAGCCGGACCCGCGCCGGTCGGATTCGGCGGGCCCAAGGCGGCCGAAGTCCGTGGTCTCCTCGCGGCCGAAGTCGGCAGGACCGGAGCGGCCAGGCTCGGCAGGGCCGGGGCGGCCGGGCTCGGCAGGGCCGGGGCGACCGGGGTCGACAGGGCCGCGCCGGTCGGAGTCGGCGGAGCCGGGCCGCCCGAAGTTGGCGGGCCAGGGACGGCCGTGGTCCGCCGGACCGGGACGGCCGGGCTCGGTGGGCCGGGCGGGGCTGCCGGCGGAGCGGGTCGGGTCGGCGCTCGGCGGGAAATGGCCGAGGTTCGCGGGACGGCCGGGCTCCGGTGCCGGGCGGGTCGGGTCGGGCGTGGCGCGAGACCATCCGGCGGAGGGGCCGGCAGGCGCGCGAGCGTCGCCGGCGGCCGGGTCGGGCCCGTGGGGCGGACGGGGAGCCGGGGAGCGGGGCGGGAGCGTGGGCTCCGGCCAGGCGCCGGCCGGGGTCGGGCGGGCCGGGGCGGGCCCTGGCCGGTCGACCTTGGGCAGGAAGGCGGTCGGCCCGTCGTCCTGGTCGCGGTGACGGCCGTCGCGGTCCTCGGGCCGGTCGTCCGGTACGCGGTTCACCTGGGCACCGTCGCCGAGCGCAGCGTGGTCGAGTCCTCGAACGCCGGCACGGTCACCGAGGAGACGGTCTCCTTGTAACCGAGCTTGTAGTCGTCGACCAGGTCCCTGAACAACCGGACTCCCTGTGAGTCGGCGAGGGCCTGCTGCAGGGCAGCGGGGTCGCCGATTGCTACGATCTTGAATGGTGGGGAGTACACCCGGCCGTGCAGCAGCAGGGTGTTACCCACGCAGCGTACCGCGCTGGTCGACAGCACGCGGACGTTCATGATGGACATGGCCTCGGCGCCACCCGCCCAGAGGGCGTTCACCACCGCCTGCACGTCTCCCTGGTGGACGACCAGGTCGTCGTTGGTGGCCCCGGCGGGCAGCGTGCCGTCGTTGCGCCGGGGCGCGTCGTCGAGTTCCACCGTCACCCCGGAGCCGGCGAGCGCGGTGAAGCCGGCGTCCGCCCGGCTGGCGGCGGCCCGGTCCTGCTGTTCCCTGATCGGCCCGTCGGAGCTGGCCAGGGCGCTGGTGCGGCCCTCGACCTCGGCGCGCAGGTCGGACGCCCGCCGCTCGCTGGCCGCCACCTCCGCGCGCCGGTCCTCGATCAACTGGTTGAGCTGGGGTCGGCGGTCCTCGCGCAGGGCGGTGCCGCCCGCGGTGGTCGCCGTGGTGGTGAAGAGCAGCCCGGCCGCGGCGGCGATCAGCGGCACCCCGATCGACCAGCCCGGTCGTCGCTGCCGCGGGCGTCGAGGCAGCAGCCCGGCGACCGCCCGCCGGAGCACCTTCTGCCAGGAGGCCGCGCCGGATGTGTACTCCACCGAGCGTTCCTTCCCCGTCGTCTGGTTCAGCCCGCGGAGGCGCGAGCCGCCGCGGCGACCCGAACAGTCCCGCCTTTTTCGGTCACTCCGTGCACTGGCCTCGCCCCATTCGTGGATTGGACGGGCCTTCGGGACTACGCTAGCTGTCGAACATTATTGGCCATGGACCGTCGCCCCCGCGCCCGGTTGTCAGGCCGGACGAGGTCGTAACCCCTCTGGAGAGCGTCGTGCCCAAGTCTCAGGTTCGCAAGAAGAAGGTGTACACCCCGCCGACGGACGTCCGTCCGACGGCGACGGCGGCGACGCGCAAGCCTAGCCCGGTGTGGCTCCCGGTCTCGGCGGTCGCCCTCATCGTCTTCGGCATCGGCTGGCTGGTGATCTACTACCTCTCCGAGCAGGAGTACCCGGTCATGTCGTGGGGTTACTGGAACCTCGCGGTGGGCTTCGGCGCGATGGTCGCCTCCCTGATCCTGCTCTCCCGCTGGCGCTGAGCGTCCCGCTCACCTGCCGGCGCTGAGCGTCCCGCTCACTCGTCGGCGCTGAGTGCCGCACCCCGCCGCCGGACCGGCGGCGGGGTCGTCCGGGCGCGGTCAGCCCTGCCGTCGACGCCGTCCGGCCCCGGCCGGTGGGTGGCAATCCATGTCACTCGGTGGAGCCCCTACCCGGCGGTTGGGGTGTCTTCGCCCTAAGGTGTGCGCAGGGCGGCGCGGCCCGGTGCGAGATGACTCACGTTACTCCTGGGTAACCTTGCGCGTAGGCTGCACTGCATGACCGAGCGGAGCGAGGTCATCGACCGGTCCGGTCGAGGGTGCGGCAGCTGTTGCTCGCCGGTCGTGCCCTGACCCGGGCCCCGGTCGCCGAGCCGCTCGACAGGCAGCAGACCGGGAGGCCAACTCGATGGGCAGCGTCCAGATCGTCACCACGATCCTCGCGTTCGCCATCACCGCCGTGGCGGTGTGGCTTGCGGTACGCGCGGTCATGAAGATGGTGGCCGTCATCCGGCTGGGTCAGCCGGACCCGACCCGCTTCGGTGACCCGGGCACCCGCACGAAGACGATGCTGGCCGAGACCGCCGGCCACACCCGCATGCTCCGCTGGAGCGTGGTGGGTGCGGCGCACTGGTTCGTGATGGTCGGCTTCATCGTGCTGTCGCTGCTGGTGCTGGAGGCGTACTTCGAGGTCGTCTCCCCGACCGGCGGGCTGCCGCTGGTCGGCAACTGGGCGATCTACGGGCTGGTCACCGAGTGGCTCGCGATCCTGGGCATCGTCAGCATCCTGGTGCTGATCGCGATCCGGCTCCGCAACCGGCCCACCCGGCCGGGCGGGAAGTCCCGGTTCACCGGCTCGACCATGTGGCAGGGCTACTTCGTCGAGGGCATCATCCTCGCCGTACTGATCATGGGCTTCGTCATCCGGGGCTTCAAGGTCGCCACCGACCACTTCGAGTACCCGGTCTGGGCCGCCCCGCTCAGCCACGCCGTCGGCGGGGTGCTGCCGAACTGGGCGGCCGGCGTCAGCGTCGCCGCGCTCGTCAAGATCGTCATCTCGATGACCTGGCTCATCGTGATCTCGCTGAACGTCACCATGGGCGTCGCCTGGCACCGCTTCCTGGCCTTCTTCAACATCTTCTTCAAGCGTGACCCGGGCGCCAACGTCTCCGGCCTCGGCGCGCTGCGCCCCATGACGAGCCAGGGCAAGCCGCTGGACTTCGAGGAGGCCGACCCCGAGAAGGACCAGTTCGGGGTCGCCCAGGTCGAGCAGTTCACCTGGAAGGGCCTGCTGGACTTCAGCACCTGCACCGAGTGCGGCCGCTGCCAGTCGCAGTGCCCGGCCTGGAACACCGGCAAGCCGCTGTCGCCGAAGCTGCTGGTGCTGAGCCTGCGCGACCACGCGTACGCGAAGGCGCCGTACCTGCTGGCCGGCGGCGGCAAGGACCTGACCGGCGAGGAGAAGGCCACCGCCGCCCAGCTCGCCCACATGGACGTCCTCGCGCTCGCCGAGGCCGAGAAGCCGCTGATCGGCACCGCCGAGGAAGGCGGCATCATCGACCCGGACGTGCTCTGGTCCTGCACCACCTGCGGTGCCTGCGTCGAGCAGTGCCCGGTCGACATCGAGCACGTCGACCACATCGTCGACATGCGCCGCTACCAGGTGCTCATCGAGTCGAGCTTCCCGTCCGAGGCCGGCGTGATGCTGCGCAACCTGGAGAACAAGGGCAACCCGTGGGGCGCCCCGCAGAACACCCGCGAGGACTGGACCAAGGGCCTGGACTTCGAGGTGCCGCGGGTCGGCGAGGTCGACGACTTCGAGTACCTCTTCTGGGTCGGCTGCGCCGGCGCGTTCGAGGACCGGGCCAAGAAGACCACCCGGGCGGTCGCCACGCTGCTCAACGAGGCGGGCGTGAAGTTCGCGATCCTCGGCGAGGGCGAGACCTGCTCCGGCGACCCGGCCCGCCGCATCGGCAACGAGTTCGTCTTCCAGATGCTCGCCCAGCAGAACGTCGAGACCCTCAACGAGGCGTTCGAGGGCCGGGAGAAGAGCAAGCGGAAGATCGTCGCGACCTGCCCGCACTGCTTCAACACCCTCGGCAACGAGTACGGCCAGCTCGGCGGCGAGTTCGAGGTGGTCCACCACACCCAGCTCCTGGCGCACCTGGTCGCCACCGGCAAGCTCACCCCGGTGCAGCCGGTCGACGGTGGCGTGACCTACCACGACCCCTGCTACCTGGGCCGGCACAACCGGGTCTTCGCCCCGCCGCGTGAGGTGCTCGGCAGCGCCATCGCCGGCGGGGACGGCGCGAGCGGCGACGGCGGCCTCATCGAGATGCCGCGCAACAGCGAGCGCTCCTTCTGCTGCGGCGCCGGCGGCGCCCGGATGTGGATGGAGGAGAAGATCGGCAAGCGGATCAACGTGGACCGGGTCGAGGAGGCCATGTCCACCGGGGCGAAGACGGTCGCCGTCGGCTGCCCGTTCTGCTCGACGATGCTCAACGACGGGGTGAACGGCAAGGGCGCCGGCGAGCAGGTCGAGGTCGTCGACGTGGCCAGCGTGCTGCTCCGCTCGGTCAAGCCCGAGCAGGCGCCGGGCGACACCGAGCGGGCGCCGGCGGCCGGCTGACGCGTACCCCCTGCGACGCCCGACGGCGGCGGCACCCTCCGGTGCCGCCGCCGTCGTCGTTCAGGAGGTCGTGGTGATGATCGTGGTGGTGACGGCCGTGGTGGTCGTGATCAGGATGACCGCCTGGATCTCCTCGATCGCCTTCTTCGTGGCGGCGGACGCCCAGTCCCCGGCGGCGATCTCGGTCAGCCGGCGCTTGACGTGCTCCTTCGGCAGCTCCGCGAAGAGCTTGCGGTCCAGGCCGACGGCCCGGACGAGGCCGATGAGCGCGGCCGTCCGCCCGTCCACCGGGCCGTCCGCGGCCACGGCGGCGACCATCCGCTGCCGGGCCTGCGTCTCCACCGCCGGCTCCGCGCCGGTGGTGGACGGATAGCGGGTACGCGGAAAGACCCACAGCACCTTGTCCGAGTCGCGGCGCAGCACGCCGGCGGTGACCAGCCCGTCCAGCACCTGCTCGGGCAGGTCCTTGGCGAGCCGGCTGACCCAGTCCTTCGGCTTGCGCCGCTTCGGCTCGGTGGCGATCCGGGTCAGCGCGTCGTCGAGCTGCCGCTGCCCGACGGGGGTCGGATCGGTCACCACGAGCCGGTCGTCGGCGACCTCGACCCGACCGGCGAGCGTCAGCTCCAGCAGCAGGGCGCCGGCCAGGCCGTAGTCGAGCGTGGGCCGGCCGAGCTGGTTGACGCCCGCGTCGTCGTAGCCGAGCAGGGCGAGTTCGTGGGCGAGCGTGAGCGGGGCCATGCACCCGACGGTAGCCGGGGCCGGCGAGCCCGGCAGATCTTCCGCCCGTGACCGGGGCCGCCGCCCGTGCGAGAATTTCGCCGAGGTGAGACGACCATCGATGGCCTGCTGCTGACCACGCTGCTGCCCCTGGTCGGCTTCGTGCTGCTGACCGGCGGCAACGCGTTCTTCGTCGCGGCCGAGTTTGCCCTGGTCACGGTGGACCGCCCCGAGATCGAGCGGCGGGCGACCGCGGGTGACAACCGGGCCGCGACCGTACGCCGGGCGCTGCGGGAGCTCTCCTTCCAGCTCTCCGGGGCGCAGCTCGGCATCACCCTCACCGCGCTGCTCACGGGCTACCTGGCCGAGCCCGCCCTGGCCCGCCTCTTCACCCCGCTGCTGCGGCCGGTCGCCGGGGACGCCGCCGGCCGGTTCACCCCGTTCCTCGCCCTGGCCCTGGCCACCCTGCTCTCCATGCTCTTCGGCGAACTGGTGCCGAAGAACCTCGCGCTGGCCCGGCCGATGCCCACCGCCCTCGCGACCGCCGGCCCGATGCGCGCCTTCTCCCGCGCCTTCGGCTGGCTGATCCGGGCGTTGAACGACTCGGCGAACCGCCTCGTCCGGCTGCTGGGCGTGGAGCCGCAGGAGGAGCTGGCCAGCGCCCGCTCGCCGGAGGAGCTGGGGCTGCTGGCGGCCATCTCGGCGCGGGCCGGGGCGCTGCCGCCGGACACCGCCATGCTGCTGCGCCGGACCATCCGGTTCGGCGACAAGCGGGCCGCCGAGGCGATGACCCCGCGGGTCGACGTGGTCGCGCTGCGGGCCACCGCCACCGTGGCGGAGCTGCTGGCGCTGTCCCGCCGGACCGGGCGGACCCGGTTCCCGGTGTACGAGGAGACCCTCGACCTGGTGACCGGCGTCGCCGGGGTGCCGGACGCGCTGGGCGTGCCGCTGGCCCTGCGCGGCTCGACAACGGTCGGGTCGGTGGCCCGCGAACCGGTGTACGTGCCGGAGAGCCTGGACCTCGACGGCGTACTGGCCGCACTCGGCAGCGCGGGTGCCGACCTCGCCATCGTCGTCGACGAGTACGGCGGCACCGACGGCGTGGTCACCACGGAGGACCTCGTGGAGGAGCTGGTCGGGGAGATCGCCGACGAATTCGACCCGGCCGCGGTGGACGACGCCGGCGCGGTCGGGCTGAGGGTGCCGGGCGGGGAGCGGACGGTCCTCGTCGACGGGGTGCTGCGCTCCGACGAGCTGGCGGAGCAGACCGGCTTCCGGCTGCCCGAGGGGCCGTACGAGACGCTCGCCGGGTTCCTGATGGCCCGGCTGGGGCACATTCCGCTCGCGGGCGAGACGGTCGACGAGTCGGGCTTCGAGTTCACCGTCGTGGAGGTCGAGCGGCACCGGATCGAGCAGGTCCGGGTGCTCCGTCCCGAGGAGCCGGACGGCGATGCCTGAGCTGCTGGTCACCGTCGCGCTGCTGCTCGGCAACGCGTTCTTCGTGGGCAGCGAGTTCGCGCTGATCGCGTCCCGGCGCACGGTGGTCGAGCCGTTGGCGGCCGGCTCGAAGCGGGCCCGCTGGGCGTTGTCGGCGATGAACCAGATCCCGCTCATGATCGCCGGGGCGCAGCTCGGCATCACCATCTGCTCGCTGGGGCTGGGCGCGATCGCCGAGCCCGCCCTCGCGCACCTGCTGGAGCCTGCGTTCCGCGCGGCGCGGCTGCCGGAGGGGGTGGTCCACCCGGTGGCCTTCGTACTCGCCCTCGGGGTGGTGGTCTTCCTGCACACCGTGGTCGGCGAGATGGTGCCGAAGAACATCACCCTGGCCGGGCCGGAGCCGTCGGCGCTCTGGCTGGGGCCGGCGATGCTGGCGTTCTGCCTGGCCACCAAGCCGCTGCTGGTGGCGATGAAGTGGGCGTCGCGCCGGGTGCTGGGACTGTGGCGGGTCGAGGCGACAGAAGCCGTGAAGACGGTCTTCACCGCCGAGGAGCTGGCCGGGCTGGTGTCGCAGGCGCGTACGGAGGGGCTGCTCGACGCGGAGGAGCACGCCCGGATCACAGGCGCGCTCGCGTTGCACAGCCGGACGGCCGCCGACGCCCTGCAACCGTGGTCCACGGTGACCACGGTGGCCGAGGACGTCTCGCCCGCCTCGCTGGAGGTGCTGGCCACCCTGACGGGGCGGTCCCGCTTCCCGGTGGTGCAGCGACACACCCGCCGGGTGCTCGGCTTCGTGCACGTCAAGGACGTGCTCGGGTACGCGGGCGCGAGCCGGCGGGCCCCCGTGCCGGCGGACGTCTACCGGCCGTTGGCGGTGGTGCCGCCGGACCGTACGCTCGCCGACCTGTTGCTGTCGATGCGCCGGGAGCGGCGGCACATGGTGCTGGTCAGCGACGGTCGCCGCCCCCTCGGGGTGGTCACGCTCGACGACGTATTGACTGCGATCGTCGGCAGGCGGGCCGACACCCTTGGTACGCAAGCGGTTGCGCAGGCGTGAAGTGGCCCTCGATCGCCTTGATTCCGCTGCCGGCCTTCCCTAATGTTGGGCACCGGCCGCTGTGGGTCGTCTGTCTCGCCCCTCTTCCCTCGCGCGAGGCGCCAAGCGGCCGGGTTGCAAAAGGAGTCGGTGCCGGTGGCAACCATGCCCCCTCATCGTCACGCACCGGGACGGTCTGCTCGTCCGGGTGGCCTGCGCAGGGTCGCCCACCGTCTGCTCACCCTGGTCGCCGCGGCGGCGGTCGGCGCCGGCATGCTGGCCGCGCCCGCCCACGCCGAGCCCTCGGTCGACGAGATCGAGGCCGCGATCGACCAGAAGTGGGAGCAGCTCGAGCCCACCATCGAGCAGTACAACAAGGTGCGGGCGCAGCTGAAGGTCAACCGCAAGAAGTCGGAGGACCTGCAGAAGAAGATCCAGCCGTTAGCGCTGGAGAGCGAGCTGGCGATGGACCGGGTCGGCGATCTCGCCTCCCGTTACTACATCTCCGGCCCGTCCCACGACATCGGCGCGCTGCTGGTCAGCGCCAAGCCCGACACGCTGACCGAGCAGCTGACGCTGCTGGACCGGCTGGCCGCGCAGGAGCGCAAGCAGCTCGAGGGCGTGACCCGGGTCCGCCAGAAGTACGACACGGAGAAGCAGAAGCTCGACACGCTCATCGTGTCGCAGACGAAGCAGCAGAACGACCTGGCCGCGAAGAAGAAGCAGATCGACGCCGACATCAAGAAGCTCGAGGCGTCGATGCCGGTGACGACGGTCAAGACGGAGAAGTGCCCGACCATCAACGGGGTGGTCAGCGAGAAGGCCCGCACCGCGATCCGGACCGCCTGCGCGCAGGTCGGCGACCCGTACGTCTGGGGTGCCACCGGCCCGAACTCGTTCGACTGCTCCGGCCTCACCCAGTACGCCTACAAGGCGGCGGGGGTCCACCTGACGCACTTCACGGGTGCGCAGTGGAACGAGGGCAAGGCCATCCCACGCTCCGAGGCGCGCCCGGGTGACCTGGTCTTCTTCAAGTCCGACCTGAGTCACGTCGGCCTCTACCTCGGCAACGACAAGATGGTGCACGCGCCGCGGGCCGGCAAACCGGTAAACGTCTCCAGCATCAACACGATGCCGGTGGCCGGGTTCCGCCGGCCCTGACGGGCCAGCTCGTCCCGCACCCGCAACGACACGAGGGCCCCCGGTCGGATCGACCGGGGGCCCTCGTCGTGCGGTGGGATCAGCGGGGCGCGCCCAGCGGGGACGGCACCAGGTTCACGTCGTCCAGGTTGACGTACATGATCCGGTGACCGAACTGGACCTGCACGTACCTGTTGTCGCCCCGGACGACCGTCTGGTCGTGGGGAGCGGAGCCGTCGAACGTGGTGGCCCGGTAGTACTCGCCGGGGAGCAGGTTGCCGACGGCGTACCGCTGGCCGGCCGAGAGCGTGTACTGCAGCGGCGAGATCGCCTGGTACGGCACGCCCTCCGGGTACGCGGCCTGCTCCGGGTAGGCCCGGCCGTACACCGGGATGGTGGCCTTACCGGCCTTCGGGGTCACCACGAACCCGACGGTCCACTTCGCCGTCGGCTTGGCGGCCGGGTTGTGGAACCACCCCTTCTGGCCGAGGTACCAGATCGCGGTCCAGTCGCCCTGCACCTCGGCAAGCGCGTACGTCTGTCCGGCCGAGACCCGGGCGCCGTGGTCGGAGACGTACGTGGTGTTCGGGGTGCCGTCGGGCCGCAGCGCGATGTCGTTCAGCAGTGGCGCGTCGTGGCTCGGCGCGTTGTGCAGGAACAGCGCGGAGGAGCCGCGCAGCGGGCAGGGGGCCGTCGCCGGGGGCGGGTTCGGCACGCCCGGGGGCTGCCGGTTGCAGCCGGTGAAGGGCGGCTGGTTGGTGGCGAAGTCCGGGTCGATGGTGACCAGCCCGGTCCGGTGCGTGCCGGTCGACTTGAACGGCGCCTTGAGCAGGTCGAAGTAGTGCGACCAGTTCCAGTACGGTCCCGGGTCCCAGTGCATGCCGCGCACGTTCGCGGCGACGGTGCCGGGGACGTTGTCGTGCCCGATGATGTGGTTGCGGTCCAGCGGGATGTTGTACGCCCGCGCCAGGTGGCGGACCAGCTTGGCGGAGGTGCGGTACATCGCCTCGGTGTACCAGGTGCCGTGCCCGGCGAAGCCCTCGTGCTCCAGGCCGATGGACTTGGAGTTCACGTACCAGTTGCCGGCGTGCCAGCCGACGTTCTTGGTCTTGATGTGCTGGGCGATGTGCCCGTCCACCGAGCGCAGGGTGTAGTGCCAACCCACCCGCTTCGGGTCCTTGACCAGGTTGACGCTGGGGCCGAAGTAGCCCTCGGTGTCGTGGATGACGATGTACTCGATCTTCTGCTGGGTGGGACGGTTGCCCAGGTCGTGGTTGCCGTAGTCGCCCAGGGTGGGGCCGTAGTTCTCGTACGGCGCCGGGATCCACTCGCAGGAGATGTCGCTCGGGCACTCCAGCCCGTCCGGCCGGGCGAGCTTGCGCAGGCGCAGCCGGTCCAGCCAGGAGCGGTCCGGCTGGACCGCCCGGCCGGCCAGCGTGACCCGCTGCCCGTCGTCGGTCACCCGGCTGTCGCCCGTGGCGATGGTGGCGTACACCTCGTTGGCGAAGGCCGCCGCGGCGTCGGCGCTGTCCGCGCCGGAGTACCGGGCCACCGCGCCGTACCAGGCCGCCGGGTCGGTGCCGGCGCCGACCGGGGCGCCGATCTCCTTCTGGTACGCGGCCAGCAGCGCCGCGCCGCCCCGGATGTTCGCCGTGACGTCCGTCCGCAGCGACTCCTCGCTGGCGCCGGTCAACTCGGCGGCGGCGTCGACGGTCCGCAGCGCGGCCTCGGCGGGCGGCGTGGCGGCCGGCGGCTCGCCCGCCTCGGCCAGGGACGGGCGGGAGTCGTCGCCGCGCGGGTCCTCGGTGCCCTCGTCGTGGTGCGTGCCGCCGGCGAGGGCGGTGACGTGCTCGGCGTCGGTGAGGTGCATCGGTCCGTAGCCGCCGCTGGTGCTCGGCGTGCCGGCGTTGGTGTCCCAGCGGGACTGCAGGTAGGAGACCCCGAGCAGGACGCTCTCCGGTACGCCGTACTCGGCGGCCGCGGCGGCGTACTGCTGCTGCCGGTCGTTCACCGGCGCTGCCGCGGCGGCGGATCCGGCGGCGGTGAGCGGCGTCGCCGCCATGGCGGCGGCCACGGCGGCGGCCAGCAGGACGCGTCTGCTCCTCGATGTCGCTGACAGGTGCATCAGACCCCCAGTTCGGACGGGCAAAGGTGGGGTCACCTTCGCCCCGCCCGCCGCCTCTGGTCAATACCTTTCCGTCAGACACTTCAGAAGGAAGAAAATCTTCGTCGCCCGGGTTGCGGATCCGCCCGATCCGGGTGGGTACGGAGTGTCACTGCCCGTAGGGTTGCGGATCGATAACGGTCGTCTCTACTCTGGTCATTCGTCGGCCGGTGACATTCCGTCCAACCAGGGCGGTGACGGTCCGACACCGCCGAGTCGCTCCCGAGCGAGCCGGGGACCCAGGTTCCCCGGGGTGAATCCGCAGTCCTGCGGTAGGGCGCCCCTTCCCGCCCGAACCCGTCAGCTAACCCGGTAGGCGGTACGGAAGAAGGAGTACGAAGCCCGGTGGCACACCATGCCCCGCGGCCACCGTCGGCCCGGTCGGCCCTCGTCGACCCGGTGACGGCTGCGCCGCGCCCACGCTGGTACCGCTGCACCACCGCCCTCGCCGCCCTGGCCGCGTTCGCCGTCGTCCTGACCGGCGGCGCCACGGCGGCCCACGCCGAACCGACGGTCGCCGAGATCGAGCGGCAGATCGACGAGGACTGGAACAAGCTCGAACCGATCATCGAACGGCACAACGCCACCCGCCAGGACCTGGCCGCCAGGCGGAAGCAGGCCGACGCGCTCGCCGCGCAGATCGGGCCGCTGGAGAAGCAGGTCGACCAGGCGATGGAGAAGGTCGGCGCGCTGGCAGCCCGCGCCTACAAGGGCGAGAACGTCTCCGCCGTCAACGCCCTGCTGGGCAGCCGCTCGCCGAGCGAGATGATCGGGCAGCTCGAACTGCTCGACCAGTTCGCCCAGCACCAGCAGCAGGACGTGCGGCAGGTCGCCGAGTTGCGCGACCGGCTGGCCGCCAAGAAGGCGCCGCTGGACGAGATGGTCGTCCAGCTCAGCCGCACCGAGGCCCAGCTCGCGGCGAAGAAGAAGCAGATCAACGCCGAGATCGACCGGTTGCAGAAGCTACGGCTGCGGGTCTACGGCAACGGCGGCGGCGGGCCGCTGCGTCCCGCCCCCTGCCCGGCCGGCTATCCCGGCGGCCCGGCCGGCACCGCCGTGAAGTTCGCCTGCGCGCAGATCGGCAAGCCCTACGTCTGGGGCGCCGAGGGGCCGAACTCGTACGACTGCTCCGGCCTGATGCTCGCCGCCTGGGCGAAGGCGGGGGTGTCGCTGCCGCACAACGCCGCGCAGCAGCGCCGGGCCACGGCGTCCGTGAGCCGGGGCGAGCTGCGCCCGGGCGACCTCGTCTTCTACTACAGCGACCTGCACCACGTCGGCATGTACGTCGGCGGGGGCTGGGTGGTGCACGCCTCCCGCGCCGGGGTGCCGATCAAGATGAAGAAGGTCGACGACGGCCCGATCCACAGCTACGGCCGACCCGGCTGAGGCACGCGGAGGGTCCCTGCCCGGCGGGGGCCCTCCGCAGGCACGCAGGTCGGGTCAGCGGGTGGGCCAGGTGCGCCAGTGCTGCCAGGAGCGGCTCGGGGTCGGGCCGCGCTGCCCCTGGTAGCGCGAGCCGTAGACGGCCGAGCCGTACGGGTGCTGCGCCGGCGACGAGAGCCGGAAGATGCAGAGCTGACCGATCTTCATGCCCGGCCAGAGGGTGATCGGCAGATTGGCGACGTTGGACAGTTCGAGGGTCACGTGACCGGAGAAGCCCGGGTCGATGAAGCCCGCCGTGGAGTGGGTGAGCAGGCCCAGCCGGCCCAGTGAGCTCTTCCCCTCCAGGCGGCCGGCGAGCTGGTCGCCGAGCGTGATCACCTCCAGCGTCGAGGCGAGCACGAACTCGCCCGGATGCAGCACGTACGGCTCGCCCTCGGGCACCTCGACCATCGACGTGAGGTCGTCCTGCTGCTGCGCGGGGTCGATGTGGGTGTAGAGGTGGTTGTTGAAGACCCGGAAGAGCTTGTCCAGGCGTACGTCGATGCTGGACGGTTGCACCAGCGCGGGCTCGAACGGCTCCAGCGCGAGCGTTCCCGCCTCGATCTCGGAGGCCAGGTCGCGGTCGGAGAGCAGCATCCGCACACCTTAGCGACCGACACGCGTGACCTGCGTGTCGGAGTGCATCTTCGTACAATTGTTCGATAGAATGCCGGCATGGCTTCCTGGTCCGAATTCGCCGCCGACGAGCCCCGCCTCGCCGACGGGATCCGCCTCCTCATGCAGCAGTACGGGCCGGGCTTCGGCTACCTGGCCACCGTCCGCGCCGACGGCGGTCCCCGGGTGCACCCGGTGTCCCCGGTGATCACCGACGAGGGGCTCTTCTGCTTCGTCGTCGACTCGCCCAAGCGGCGCGACCTGGAGCGCGACGGCCGCTACGCGCTGCATTCGTTCCCGCCCGAGGAGAGCGACGACGAAGCCTACGTCGCCGGCCACGCCCGGCCGGTGACCGACCCGGCGCGGGTCGCCCGGCTGGCCCGCAGCCACCGGGCCGCGCCGCAGGTCGACTGGCGGGTCTTCGAGTTCACCGTCGATGTGGCGATGCTGGCCCGCCGCGAGTCCGGCGTCGCGGGCGGCGCCAGCGAGTGGCACGGCCGGCCCGCCGTCCAGGTGTGGCTCGACCCCCGCGCGGCCGCCGCCGGCACCGCGCTGGTGCCCGAGACCCGGTCGGGGCGCGTCGGCGACCACGCCGCCCGCCCCGCCGCCTGAGACGCGGTGCGGCGCCCCGGGCCGTCCCCCTCCGGGGCGCCGCACCGTGACCACCGCCCGACCCCCGCGTGCCCGGCCGCACAGACGCCGGTGCCGGCCCCGTCGAGCGAGGCCGGCACCGGTGGAGTCGTACGGCGTAACTACGCCGCGCGGTACGCGTTCCAGGCGGTCAGCATGCGGCTGGCCTGCCCGGCGGTGAACTGGTACATGCAGGAGTCGTAGCTGTAGTCCATGAAGTTGGTGATCGGGTCGACGCCGGGGGCGGTGCAGGTGTTCCGCCCGGTCGGGCAGCCGGAGGCCGGCGACGCCTCGGCAGCGGTGTCGCTGACGCTGTCGCCCGAGCCGGAGCAGCCACCCTGGAAGGTGTGGTAGAGGTTCAGCCAGTGGCCGACCTCGTGGGTGCCCGTGTCGCCCTGGTTGTAGTTGGTGGCGGTGCCGCCCGGCAGCGACTCGCTCAGCACGACGACGCCGTCCATGCTGTTGAGGTTGCGGGTCGGGAAGGTCGCCCAGCCGAGCAGGCCGTTGCTCAGCTCACCCAGGTAGATGTTGAGGGTGTTCTTGCCGCCCGTACGCAGCGAGGTCTTCATCGACCGCTCCGCCGAGGAGCCCTGCACGATCGGGTACCAGGACGGGTTCGTCACCCGGTTGATCTTCTGGAGCTGGAAGCTGAACGCGGTGGACGCGCCGCCGGTGGCCCCGCTGAACGACTGGTTCAGCACGTTGATCTGCGAGTTGACCATCGAGTCGGGGATGTTGCCGCCGGCCCGGGTGCTGTTCTCCTGGATCACGTGCACCACCACCGGGATGGTGACGGCGGCGGCCATCGTGGAGGCCCCGGCGCCGGTACGGAACCGGGCCCGCTCGCGCAGCGCGGCGGCCATGTCGGCCTCGCGCTCGCGGGTCTCCGCGAGGGTCAGCTCGTTCGGCTCGTGCTTGGCGCCGCTGCCCGGCTTGACGCGGGCGTCCGAGTGGACGTCGGCCGGCTCGACGCAGACCTCGGTCGGGGCGGCGGAGAAGGCCGAAGCGGCCGGTACGACCCCCACGGCGGCGGTGCTGAGCAGCAGCGCGAGGGTCGTCGACGCGACGCCGGCCGTACGCCGGGTCAGCAGGTTGGGACGGAGTCCCATGGGCCCACCTCTTTCTGGCGACGCGACAGGGGGTATGTCACGCCGTGACTGGAACGATGGGCAGACGTTACAACCCATCGATGAATTTGAGAATGGCCATATGTTGCCGCGGTGGAAATTTCCTGGCAGCGGCTGGGCGCGCATCGACGTTGCTTGACGCGGGACGCGACCCGCGGTCCGGATCCGGGCCACGGCGGGCGGCTCGGGCACGTCGTGCCACGTGGCCGGGCGGTTCGTGGCTGACGGTGACGCGGCGGGGTGGTGGCGTGGCTGGCGTGGTGGCGGCGGGCGGTGGCGCGGAGCGATCTTGGTAAGTTGAGGCCCCTCCGGGGGCCGTTAGCTGCCAAGATCGTGGCGCCGGGTGGTGTCGGAGGGGTACCTGGGTGCAGCGTCGTGACGACTCAGGTACAGTGGTGCCGCCTGCGGGTGTAGTTCAATGGCAGAACATCAGCTTCCCAAGCTGACAGTGCGGGTTCGATTCCCGTCACCCGCTCCACGCGAAAGGCCCTGGTCAGGACGCAGATCCCGACCGGGGCCTTCGACGTTCCCCGAGCCCGTGATCATGCCACGGGCCACTACCGGCGCCGGACCACTCTGCGGCCATGCCGTCGTCCGGGTCATCGGGCTGCGTCCGGCCCGCCTTCCTGTCACGGCGAAGCGATCACGAGTGGGCCCCGACGTCCCAGCGCCCACACGGTGAGCGCGAAGCAGCAGAGCACCGCTCCCGCGATCGTGATCGCTGTCCAGCCGCCCGCAGACCAGAGCGTGATCGCGGCGGCGGAGCCGATAGCAGCGCCGATGAAGTTGCCGGTGGCCAGCGCCGTGTTGATCCGGCTGCGGGCCTCGTGGGACAGGGCGAACAGCCGCGCCCGGTTGAGGAGAGCCTGCGTCTGTAGGGCGACATCGAGCATGATGATCGCGATGATGGTGAGTACGACGGAGCGGCCGGCGAACGCCGCGACGACGAATGCGCCGAGGGCCAGGACCCAGGCCGTGCCGGTGGCCGCAAGCGACCAGCCGCGGTCGTGCAGACGACCGCCGTGCAGGCCGGAAAGGACACCAGCGAGGCCGGCCAACCCGAACAATCCGATCACCGCTACCGGGTACCGGAACGGTGGGCCGCTGAGCAGGAACGTCAGCGCCGTCCAGAACAGCGAGAACGTGGCGAACCCTGTGGCGGCCAGGACCAGCGTCCATCGGGCTGCCCGCTCCCGCATGACCACCGCGCCTACCGAGGCGATGAGCTGCGGGTACGGCATGCGCGTCCGCGGTGCCAGCGGTGGAATCGCGCGGTAGAGCACGACCGCGAGCAGGACGGCGACGATCGCGGCGAGGGCGAAGATCGTACGCCACCCGGCGGTGCCGGCGACCAACCCGCTGATCGTGCGGGAGGCCAGGATCCCGGTGAGGGTCCCGGACCCGACGACGCCGACGATCCGACCGCGGTGGGTGTCGCCGGCCAGGTCCCCGGCGAGCGGTGTGAGGACCTGCCCGGAAATCGTCGTCATGCCGAGCACGCCCAGTGCGAGGAGGAGTAGACCGATCGACGGCGCCAGCGCGCACAGCAGCAGTGCGGCGGCCGAGGTCAACAGCATCACCGGGACGAACCGGCGGCGGTCCAGGACGTCACCGAGCGGTACGAGCAGCAGCACGCCGACGGCGTACCCGATCTGCGTCGCGGTGACGAGCCAGCCGGCTGTCGCGGTCGCGGCGCGCAGGTCGCCTGCAATGAAGCCGAGTAGCGGCTGCGCCCAGTACAGGTTGCCGATGGCCACGCCCGCCGCCAACGCGAACAGGAACGTCAACCGACGGCTCATCTTCGACGGCGGTGCCCTGCGGGGTGCTGCCACCCTGCCACGCTAAAGCGCGGTATCAGGGCGCGGGGCCCAGCAAGGGCCTGAGCGTGGCAGGGCCGCGCATCCGCCGGAATGTCCACATTCTTTCCCGGCACCCTTCAGGCGTGCTCAGACATTTCGACACGGCGGGCAACGACAGTCCCCACCGGTGGGGCCGCAATAGGGAACCGGACGCTGCCATGGCGATCGCGCGGGTATGGCTCGTTGCGTTCGCCGGCCAGCGGGCGGCATCGTCGCCTTGGCAGATCGGATGTGCACATCTGCCTGCGATCAGCCGGTCTGCTACACAGCTCCGTCAGGTGATGTGCGGCAAGGTCCGGCGATCGAGGGGCGGCAGGTCAGCCGCCCGACCAGAGCCCTGTCATGCCGAGTAGCGGATGGGCTTCAATCCGCTCGGGTTCCGCCGCCCTATGGGACCGCCGATTCTCAGCCGCTCGTTACCCACGTCAGCATCGCTTGCCAGTGGCCGGCGAGGGCGTGTGTGCTGCGTCCTCGCTGATGCGAATCTTGGCGTTGGGTATCCGTGCGGCGATCAGCGGTGCGTCGGGAACGGCTCGGCCGGGGTCGTGTCGACCAGCCCAGATGAGGACGCGGCAGGGGACGTCGCGCAGGCGGAACCCCCATGGGCGGATGTCGGTGGCGAGCCAGTCGCCGGCCAGCCCGGCCGCGCCTTGGCGGGCACCTTCGCGGTTGGACTCCTCGTAGGGCTGCATCCAGGGGTCCTGGCCCGCGGCAAGCAGTTGCCGATGCTGTTTGAGCGGATCCTCGGCATACCATGCGGCGGCGCGGGTCACGTAGCGGGGCCCGAACCCCGGAACGGTCCGCAAGGCCCACGCCTGAAACCGCTGCCAGCCACCCACCGTGCGCAGCTCTCGGTAGGGGCCGGTGAAGCCTGCGGCGACCACCCCGGTCAGTCGATGCGGGAACCGGGCCCCACAGGCCACGGCGTACGGCGCGCCGCCAGAGAACCCGATCAGCCCGAAGCGCTCGATCCGCAGAGAGCTCATCAGTGCACCGACGTCGTCAGCGACCCCGAGGAGCGTCGGCTGTCGGACAGGTGTGGACCGACCGTACCCGGGCCGGTCCACGGTGATCAGGCGGACACCCGCCAATGCCGTGTCGTCCGGGCGGCTGATCCGCGAGCCCGGCGTGCCGTGCAGGAACACCACCGGCGGCCCGTCCGGATCGCCGTACTCCGCCCAGCCCAGGACCCGGCCGTCCGGCAGCGTGAAATCCATATCGCCCCTCCGCTAGACGCCCGACGCGACACCCAGCACAGCGCATGGAAACAGTCGCCGTATTGTGCAGCGGGGCAAATGTCGAAGCGTAATCACATGCCGCGATCAGCGCACTGAGGTATCGCAAATCGGTCTGCGGACGTCTATCGCATATCGGTCGGCGAAGGGCAATAGCGCGTGCTACCGCGCCCGCACCGGCTGGAGACCGGCGACCGGGACCAGGCTGTGACGACCGCCAGGGTGGTTGGCCGCCGTCGAGCTTCTGGTGATCCGCTGCCGCACCGGCTACGCCGGCTGCCCTCGGTCCCCCGAGTCACCCACACCGGCCTTCGGCGTTCCAAGGCCAATGATCTCGCCGCGTGCCATCAGCCCCGCGCATTCTCAGCCGGCCGGCGACCTCCGGTCGACATCGGACGGTCCACGACGCGCTCGGCGAGGAGACCCGCTAGCTCCTACCGCCGGGGTCCTCGATACTCACAGCGTGATCGACAAAGACTCTCACGCCCCATGGTTGCCTCGCGTTCCTCACCCGGCTGACAGCCCGGCGCTGCCCATCTACATGGTCATCTTCTTCTTCCTGGGTCTCGCCGGATTTGCCGTACACGGACTATCTGACGGAAGGGAAGCACTCGTCATTGCGAGCATCGTCTCGGGGGTGTTCTTCACGTGCTTCCTGATCCTGTTCGCGATCTACTGGATCGGTTACCTGCTGAAGGGACACGCCAACTGGCAAGCCGAGCGCCAGGCTGATTCCGACGGGCCATCCACGGGCCAGTAACCAGAGGGTTGGCCGGTCAGGTGGGCACGAAACGCAACCAAGCGGCCACCGGACACAGGCGTTTCGCGCTCCACGGCCGGTGGTGCGGCTCCTTCACGCGGACGGCGCGGTCACCGCTCACCGCCGGGCGAAGAGGGGAAACCCGCCGGGTGCGACTGAACCGGAGCAGCGCGCCGCCGAGAAACAGGAGTCCCAGCCCCAGGTCGGCCGCCGCGGTATCAGAGTCGCTTGAACGTCTGCGGCGACCGAGCCGGCAGTGGCTACTTCCGGCGTGTGGGCCAAGCTGCCCAAGCCGCAGCGACGGCACAGAGCATCAGGCAGACGAGGATGCAACTCAGCGCGCCGCAGAGCACCGCGCCGAGGGCTCCCAGACTCTCCACGGACATGATCGTTCCATGTTGAGGCCTTGACCAGGACGGGAGCCCTCGACCAACGTTCTCGTTGCCCTCGGGCACGGGCCCGCTGTCGTACCGTGTGCCGGTGAACAGCCAGGATCGCAGTACCTACCTGGCCGCCGCCGCGGCCAACCTGACCTTCAACTCGCCGCTCGGCGAGGAGCGGGTGGCGGACCTGGTCCGGCGACTGACCCCCACCGGGCCGGGCTGGCGGGCCCTGGACCTGGGCTGCGGCAACGGCGAGCTGCTCCTGCGGCTGTGCGAGGCCCACGGCATCGCCGGCGACGGCGTGGAACGCCACGCCATCGACTGTGAACGGGCCCGGCTGCGCGCGACGGAACGGGGAGCCGCCGAGCGGGTCACCTTCCACGGCGCGGACGCGGCCACCTGGGACCGGCCCGCCCACCTCGTCGTCAACGTCGGGGCCGGCCAGATCTGGGGCGACGCCGCGCGAGCCCTCGCCGCGCTGCACCGGCTCACGCTGCCCGGCGGCAGGCTGCTGTTCGCTGACGGCTTCTACCAGGCCAGCCCCGGTGTGCAGGTCCGCGAGATCTTCGGCGACATGCCCGACCTGGCTGGCCTGGCCCAGCTCGCCGTGGACGCCGGGTTCCGACCGCTGCACGTCGCCGTGTCCACCCTCGCCGAGTGGGACGACTTCGAGTCCGACTGGCGTGCGGGCATCGAGCGCCTCGGCACGCCGGAGGCGCGCGCGTTCGCCGACGAGCGGCGCGTCGAGTACCTCACCGGCTACCGCGACGTCGTCGGCTTCGGCTGGCTGATCCTGACACCGGCCTGACCGCCTGACCGCCGGCCCGCCGGACCGCTGCGCAGCGTGGATGTTCCCCGGGCGTGGGGCGGCGTCCGGGCTGAAGTCGTACCGGCCAGCCCGACGACGGGGCCCGGGCAGGTAGAGCCGCTGATGGACGGTTCCGGCGAAGCCCAGGTCCGGAGCGGCCGCTGGCTCAGGGTCTCCGTTCGTCGCCGGGCGCCGGGCGCGTGGCGAGGCGGTGCAGCCAGGCAAGGTCGGCGCGGTCCACGTCGCGCGGTTCGTAGCCGCTGTGGAACAGCAGCTGCTGGGTGACCGAGATGCAGTCGACCCGGCGACCGGCGATGGTGCCGGTGGTGAAGCAGCCCTTCGGCCAGCGGAAGGTGCCGCCGTCGAGGCTGGCCTGGTGGCCGTCGCCGGCCTCGTCGAACGCCAGCGGATGCAGGTCGACCCGCCCCCGCCCGTCGGCGACGACCTCGACGCGGACCGGCCGCCAGTCGGTCTCGACGACGTAGCCGAGCCGGCCGAGGGCGTTCAACGCCGCGGCCTCCTGCTCCGCGGCGACGGCCAGGTCCAGGTCGCGGTGCGCACGGGTCTGGTGTCCGACGAGCGCGTCGACGCCCCAGCCGCCGCCGATCCAGGCCCGGCACCCGGCGGCGGTGAGAGCGGCCAGGACGGCGTGGACCTCGTCGGCGTCCATGTCGGCGGTCACGACCACCGTTCTAGCCCCTGCGGGCAGGACTCAGCCACCGAAATCCACCGCCCGGGCCGGACGGCGGCGAGATCGCCGCGTTCACACCGAGCATCGACGGCGACCAGGCGCGGTGCCGCGGCACGACGAGCGGTCCGAGGCCCCGTAGGCCCGGGGCGTCGCGGGCAGGCCAGGATTGGTCGTACGGGCCGCCTACGCTCTCGCCGTGATTTCGGACCTCTCCCGGTTGCTGAGCTCGCTACCGCCCGCGACGCTGCCGCCCGGCCGCACCGTCGAGCCGGAGGACGGTGGACCGCCGCCGTACTGGCTGAGCGACGCCCCGGTCGATCCGGGACTGTGGGCGCGGATGCGGTCGCGGCATCCGGAGTCCGGGCTGTGGCCGCTGCTGCTGAGCGGGCTGTCGAGCGACGAGAGCCGCCCGTGGGCCGACGGCGAGGTGTCTCCGGCCGACATGTCGTCGCCGGAGCAGCACGACGTGGCGAAGGTGCTGGCCCGGTGGTGGGCCGACTGTGCGACGACCGGCGAGGACGGCACGTCGGACGTCACGGCCCCGTTCGGCCAGGACTGGCCCGGCCTCGCCCTGCCCGGCGACCTGGCGGAGGCGCCCGACGTGCTCGCCGACGAGTGCGCGGAGTTCCTCGTGGACGGGCGGACGCGTCTCGGGCTCGTGCCGGCCGCCCGCAGCGCGGACACGCTCGCCGTGGTGGGCTGGTACGGCCCGGCGAACCACACTGGCGACGCCGGGGAGATCTCGGCGGTGCTGCGGAGTTGGGAGGACCGGTTCGGCGTACGGGTGGTCGGCGTCGGGTTCGCCACCCTGAACCTCAGCGTCGCCGCGCCACCGACGTCGACCGGGCACGCCCTGGCGGTCGCGGCCGAGCACTTCGCCTTCTGCCCGGACAACGTCTGGCAGGGCGCCGGATCCCTGACCGCCTACGCCGAGCAGCTCCTCGGCCTGCACTCCTGGTCTTTCTGGTGGGACTGACGACGGATCGGAGCCGGTAGGACTGGCGCCGGAGAGCGTTTCGTCGGACACGGCCGCCGTCCGACGCCACCACGTCCGACGTCGGATATGACGCCATCAGGTCCGATGTCGGATACGGCCGCCGTCCGACGTCACCACGTCCGACGTCGCCCCGCCGCCCGATGCCCCGGCGGTCAGCCGACGGCGGCCGTCGGCTGCGGGCTGCGCCGGGGTACGGCGGCCAGCGCCAGCCCCAGCAGCGCGCTCGCCGCGCCCACCACGAACAGCAGTGAGCCGGCCGGCTGACCCAGCCACTCCCACAGCGGGTGCCACGTCGGGTGCGGCTCGGCGCGGTGATGCTGGAGCAGGCTGGGGACGGTCAGCAGTGCGGGCGTCCACCAGAGGAACAGGGTGATCGCGAACAGGACGCTGACCGCCCCCCGGGCGGGATGTCCCGCCTCGGTGCGCCGGCTGGCCCAGCCGAAGACCAGCCAGCCGAGGGCCGCTCCCAGCAGGCCACCGGCGACGCCGGCCGGCAGCACGGCCGGCGGGGCCGTCCGGCTCAGCGCCAGCGACAAATTGCTGCCGTCGGGCGAGGGCGGGGCGGCCACCTGGAGCTGGAGGACCGTGTCGCCGCGCCGGGCGAGCAGGGTGGTGTCGGTGATCGTGACGACCTGGACGCACGTCTTGTCGACACAGCCCGGGTTGCTGCGGACCTCCGGCTCGTACACCTGCCAGCCGGTCTCGCGCAGGCGCCGCTGCGCCAGGGCGAGCGTCTCGTCGGCGGGCATCGGGGGTGTGCCGGCCGTGCCGGCCACGACGGCGCTCTGCTGGTATTCGCCGCCGTCCCCGAGCAGCAGGTTGTCCAGCGCCCGGACGGTGAGCGGCTGGCTGTAGAAGGTGAAGAAGGCCGGCGCCAGGTCGACGTCGCCGAGGTCGTGACCGGGCAGCACGGCGGCGAAGAGGGCGGCGGTCTCGGCCCGGTCGGGCTGCGGCGGAGAGGTCTCCCAGGCGGCCCGGGTGGCGAGGGCGGCGGTGAACAGGCCGCAGATGACGGCGGTGAGGGTGGCCCAGACGCCGACCGTGCGGCTGGCCGGTCGTCCCAGCCGGCAACGCAGGCCGTGCCGGATCAGGTTGGCGGCCTCGCGCGACGTCGGCCGGGTGCGGTCCGGTGGCGCCGCGTCCAGCAGTACCCCGACCATCTCGTCGGCCCGGGCCTGCCGGTAGGCGCGGGGGTGGCAGAACAACAGCCGCCGGTAGCGGCGGGCGAGCGGGTCGCCGGTCGTCGGCATGACTGTCCTTCCGATCGGTACGCACCGGCGGGCCGGTGCGGGTGCGGCAGACGCGGGTGCGGGTGCGGGGCGGTCAGGCGGTGCCGGGGCGGAGCGCCCGCAGCCGGCTCTCGGCGGCGGTGGCGAGCTGGCGCAGCCGGGCGGTCTCGACGTCCAGGGCGCGGATCCCGTCGGGGGTGAGGCGGTAGTAGCGGCGGAGCCGGCCGTCGACGGTCTCCTCGCGGTCGGGTGCGACGAGCCCCTGGGCGTGCAGCCGGTCGAGCGCGGCGTAGAGGGTGCCGGGCAGCAGGGTGACGCGCTGCGCGGACAGGGCGGTGACCTCGCGGATGATGCCGTAGCCGTGCCGGGGGCCACCGGCAAGTGCGGTGAGGATCAGGAACGTTGGCTCTCGCATCGCGGTCACGGGCGACACCATATTCAGATCATCGATATATGGTCAAGGCCCGCCCCGACCGCGACGGCCTGGCCCGCCCTCCGCCACGAGGCCTAGGCTGGCGATCATGCGGATTGGCATCGTGATCCTTCCCGACCAGCGTTGGTCCGACTCGCGTCGCCGCTGGTCGCAGGTGGACGAGTGGGGCTTCGACCACGCCTGGACGTACGACCACCTGGGCTGGCGGGACCTGGTCGACGGGCCCTGGTTCGACTCCGTGACCACGCTGACCGCCGCCGCGACGGTGACCTCCCGGATCCGGCTCGGCACGCTGGTCGCCTCGCCGAACTTCCGTCACCCGGCCGCGTTCGCCCGGCAGGTCACCGCGCTCGACGACGTCTCCGGCGGGCGGCTGCTGCTCGGCCTCGGCGCGGGCGGCATCGGCTTCGACTCGGCCGTCCTGGGCGGGGAGACGCTGCCGCCGCGCCAACGGGTGGACCGGCTCGCCGAGTTCGCCGAGCTGCTCGACCTCATCCTGCGCGAGGACGGCACGACCTGGCGCGGGGAGTGGTTCACCGCCGTGGACGCGCGGAACAACCCGGGCTGCGTACAGACGCCCCGGGTGCCGTTCGTGATGGCCGCCAACGGGCCCCGGTCGATGCGGCTGGTGGCGCGGTTCGGCCAGGGCTGGGTCACCACCGGGCCCGACGAGGACGACCTGGAGCGCTGGTGGGACGGGGTGGCCGAGGCCGCCGCCCGGATGGACGCGACGCTCGCCGCGGCGGGTCGGGACCCGGGCACCCTGGACCGCTACCTCTCGCTCGACTCCGCGCCGGTCTTCTCGCTGCGCAGCGCCGAGTTCTTCGCCGACCAGGTCGGCCGGGCCGCCGCCCTCGGCTTCACCGACGTGGTCACCCACTGGCCCCGGGCCAGCAGCTGGTATGCCGGCGACGAGGCCGTCCTGGCGGACGTCGCCACCCGCCTGCTGCCCGAGCTGCGTCGCGCCTGACCGGGCGCCCTCGCCGGAGACGTCAGCCCGGCCGGCGGACGCGTCGAGCCGGCGACCTCAGGTGCCGAGGTCTCCGGTGGTGATGCCGCCGTCGCCGCCGGAGACCAACCGGAACCGGATGCAGACCACCTTGCTGTCGTCGGTGACGGGGGTGCCCACGCGCGCCCAGTAGGCGGCGTGACCGGCGCGCCACTCCTCGATGGAACGATCCCCCTCCCCTTCGGAGCGGGCGAAGTCCCACGGCACGTCCGCGAAGCGGACCACCTCGACGCCGGTGACCTCCACGACGCCGACCAGCGCGTCCTCGTCGTCGACGAGGACCAGCCGCTCGCCGGCGTGCTCCAGCTCCTCGCCCTCCTCGGCGTACTCGGTGGTCAGCCCGGCGGTCGCCGTCTTCACCCCGGCGAGCACCAGGGCGTTGAGCCGCGTACGCAGCTCACCGGGAGTGCCGAGGGCGAGGGTGCGCAGTCCACCGATCCGAGGCCACATCCTGCCGACCGTACCGTCGCCGTCGATCAACCGTCGTGGCATTTCCGCCCCCACCGTCGGTGCGGCGGGCGCTACGGTGGGTGGGGCGACGATCGGGAGGCGGCATGGCGGACAGGCGCGCGGTGCTTATCCCCGGCCGGGGCTACGACACCCGGTTCCCCCTCTTCGTCTACGCCGGCGAGGCGCTGCGCCGCGTCGGCTACGCCCTGCACGCCCTCTCGTGGGAGGTGCCGGAGCAGTTCGCCCCCGACCGCGACGGGCCGGGGCCGGCCATCGAATGGGTGGTCGGGCAGGTCGCCCCGACCCTCGCCGAGCCGACGCACCTGCTGGTCGGCAAGTCGCTCGGCTCGATGGCCACGCCGCTCGCGGCCGACCGCGGGCTGCCGGCCGTCTGGCTCACCCCGCTGCTGCACGTGCCCGCCGTGGTCGACGGCCTGCGCCGCGCCACCGCACCGTTCCTGCTGGTGGGCGGCACGGCGGACCCGTCCTGGGACGGCCCGCTCGCCCGCCGGCTCACCCCGCACGTGGTGGAGATCGAGCAGGCCGACCACGCGCTGATGGTGCCGGGCCCGCTGGCCCGCTCGGCGGAGGCGCTCGGCCGGGTCTGCACGTCGGTCGAGGACTTCGTTCAGATCAGGTGACCGGCATAGCCGGCGGCGGCGAGCACCCGCTCGTCGCCGCTCGCCGCGTGCGCGTCCAGCACCGCGTCGGCCAGCTTCACCACGTGCGCGTCGCCGTGCCGGGCGGCCCGGGCGAAGACCTCCGCCGGGGCGCCGGCAGCCAACGTCGATGGCGCGGCCGGGCGCTCCGGGGCGTACACCGAGGTCACGGCCGCCGTCGCGGACCAGGCCGCGGCGACGCTCGCCGCCCACAGCGCCGGATCGAGAGCCGGCAGCGTACGCAGCACCGCCGTCGGGGCGGTCACCGCGTGCACCAGCATCACGGGCTCGGCGTGCCCGAAGCGCAGGTAGTCGAGGCTGGCGGCGTGCACCAGCGCGACCAGGTCCCGCTCGGCCCCGGCCGGTGTCCCCGCCGACCGCAGCGCCGCCACCGCGGCCGGCCACCGCGGTACGGCTGGCAGCCGGCCCAGTCGTTCCCGGATGCCCCCGGTCCGGTCGGCGATGCGGGGCAACCCGGCCAGCGCGGCGGCGACGTGCGGCGCGACATCGCCGGCGACTGGGGTGCCCGGGGTCGGCAGGTCTCGTCCGGCCGGGTCGCCCGCGGTCGACGGGTGCCATGCGTCCGGCCGGGCGTGGCCGTCGCCGGGGACAGCGCCTTCCCCGGCCAACGCGGCGTGATCCGCGTCGACCGTTCCCGCACCGCTGGGTCGGTCGGCGCCGGGGACCGGCTGCCACCGGGCGGCCCAGTAGGCGAGGGCCTGGCCCAGCTCGGCGAGCCGCTCCGGGCTCTCCGCCGCCTCGCGCGGGGCGCTGCCGGGCGGCCGGGCGGGTGCCCCCAGGGCGCGGACGGCGTGACCGACCCGGATGACGCCGTGGGTGGCACCGGCGGCGATGCCCGGCAGCAGCCGGGGCCACCAGGTGCCGAGCACCTCCCGCCAGGGCCGTTCCCGCAGCTCCCGGTCGAAGTGGGCCAGCCAGTCCCCGGCCCGCTTCGGGTCGCCGAGCGCCTCGCGCCAGTCCTCGATCGGCCGCAGGCCGCGCGGCAGCTCGTCCAACCGCCCCAGGTACGCGTCCAGCCAGCGGTGCACCACCCCGTCGTGGCCGTGCCGGACCAGCGCCTCCACGGCCATCGGCCCGTGGTTCGAGAGCCAGCCCTTGTACTCGGGGCCGGTGCGGTGCAGCCGTCGGTACGCCTCGTCCAGGATCTCCTCACCCATGCGGCGATCCTCCGACCTCAACCGAGGTTCAGGTCAAGCCGTGAGATCCGCCCCGTCCACGAGCCCCCGTACGCGCAGCTCGGCGGCGATCGCCGGAGGGCAGTCCAGCACGACCGTGGCGGTGCCGACCGGTTCCGCGCCCCGCGCGGCGCAGATCTCGTAGAGCGCGCGGACCTGTGCCCCGGTGGCCACCCAGTCGTCCACCACCAGCACCCGGTCACCCCCTTGCAGGCCGTGGTCCCGCACGGCCAGGTCGACCCGTCGGCCCCGGAAGTCCGGCGGGCTCTGCGCCCAGGTGAGCGCCCCGGCGGGCAGCCGACCGTCGCCCGGCTTGTGGGCCGGCACGAAGCCGACGCCGAGCGCCGTCGCGGCGAGCGGACCGAGCAGGTATCCGGTGACCGCCGGCGAGACGACCACCGTCGGCCGGGCGGCCCGGAACGGCTCCACGAGGGCCGGTCCCAGCCGGGCGAGGACCTCCGGGTCCCGCCACCAGCCGGAGACGTCGCTGACCAGGTGCGTGGCGCCGGGGCCGGGATCGGTCCACCTGACCAGCGCGGCGAGGCGTCCGCTCAGCTCGGAGGGCATGGACCCATCCTGCGCCACGCGGTCTGGCCGACCGCCGGGTGGGTGAGCCCGACGGGGACCGGGCCGGGCGGTCCGCCCCGTACCCGGGCCGCCCGGCCCACGTCGGATCGGATGATCGGCTACACGTATCACTGCAATTGCGGTCATACCACCATGATCACGTTGACTTCGGATGTGCTTCTCTCGTTACGGTCCGATCCGGTTTGTTCAGATGACGAAAGGACCGGGCCGGTGGCTGGCAGGCACTCCCGTACCCGCATGTTCTCCTCGCCGGCCGGCATCGCGGCCACCGCAGCGGTCGGGGTCGCCCTCGCCGTCGGCGGCACCGTCGGCGCCGTCCAGCTGACCTCGGACGCGGAGCCCGCCCGGCCGACCGCGGTCGACCTCGCGCCCACCGGCCTGCCGACCAGCGCGGCCCCCAGCTCCCCGGCCACCCCGCCGGCCGCCTCGCCGAGCGCCAGCGCGTCGCCGAGCGCGACCGCCGCCCCCAAGGCCAGCCGGTCCGCCCAGGCCCCCTCCCGGAGCAAGCCACGCACCGCGGCGCCGAAGCCCACCGCGACGAAGAAGAGCAGCACCGTCCGCCCGGTCGTCGACAGCGGCTCGTGCGGCGCGTCGTTCTACTCCGAGGGGCAGCTCACCGCCAACGGCGAGAACTTCGATCCGTCCGCGCTGACCGCCGCCCACAAGACCCTGCCGTTCAACACGAAGGTCCGGGTCACCAACCCGGCGAACGGCAAGTCCGTGACGGTACGCGTCAACGACCGTGGCCCGTTCATCGAGGGGCGTTGCCTCGACCTGTCCCGGGCCGCGTTCGCCCAGATCGCCTCGCTCGACGCCGGCCACGTGGAGGTCCGCTACGAGGTGCTCGGCTGAGCGCCGGCCGGGTGGCGATCGGTCCGGCGACACGATCCGGGTGGGCAGAACATCCTCGGACGACGGGCCAGGTTCATTCACCCGCTCACGTCCATCAGGCATGCTGTCCCTCGTACGCACGCGACCCTTCCAGTCGGGCCCCGGCCCACTGAGCCCCGGATCCCGCGCCGGCCTCGGCGCGGCCTTCGTCCTGCTCGCGATCGTCTCGGCCGTGGAACTGGCCGACGGCCGTCCGGCGAACTACATCGCGCTCATGGTGGCCGCGCCGTTCCTGACCGCCGCGCTGGCGTCGTGGCGGATCGTGCTCGGCGTGGGCCTGGCCGCCACGGCCCTGGGCACCGGCTTCGCGCTCTGGGAGGCGACCGCGGCGCTGCCCACCACGGTCGCCGTCGCGGGCATCGCGCTGGGCACCGCCATCGCGGTGGCCACGGCGGCCGTACGGCAGCGGCAGGCCGAACGCATCGCCGAGCTGTCCCGGCTGGCCTCGGTCGCCCAGCAGGCAGTGCTGCGCCCGCTCGGGCCGCAGGTCGGCACGCTCTCGGTGGCCGCCAGGTACATCTCGTCCACCGCCACCGCCGAGATCGGCGGTGACCTGTACGAGGCGGTCGACACGCCGTACGGGGTGCGGATGATCATCGGCGACGTGCGGGGCAAGGGCCTAGACGCGGTGCGACTCGCCAGCATCGTGCTGGGTTCGTACCGGCACGTGGCGTACGAGCGGGCGGACCTGCGGGCCGTCGTGACCGACCTGGACCGGGCGGTGGCCCGGAGCGTGGGTGACGAGGACTTCGTCACCGCCGCGCTGGTCGAGGAGCGGGGCGGGACGCTCACCATCGTCAACTGCGGCCACCCGCCGCCGCTGCTGCTGCGCCGGGGCGCCGTCATCCCGCTCGAACCGCCGGCCCCCGCCCCGCCGCTGGGCTTCATGCCGGTGGTACGCCCCCGGGTCGAGCGGCTGGAGCCCGGCGACCGGCTGCTGCTCTTCACCGACGGGCTCGGCGAGGCCCGCCGGGACGGGGAGTTCTTCCCGACCGCCGACCGGGCCTGGCGGCTGCTCGGCCACGGCACCGTCGGCGACGGGCTCGCCTCGCTGGAGACCGCCCTGGTCGAGTGGGTGCACGGCCGGCTCGACGACGACATCGCCCTGGTCCTGATGGAGTACACGGGCTCGCGCGGCGCCGCCACGGTGGCCGTCCCCAGCTGGGAAGTCGGCGCGGCCGAGAGCTGAGCCGGGGCCGCTCGGCGCCTGCCTTCGCAACCCGAACGACAAGTGTGTAATCGCCGTCACTTCGGTGATCGGCTTGTCGCTGCCTACCCATCGGTAATACAGTCTGGAGTTACTGATCGGTAACACCTGTCCGGAAGCGGGGCCAGCGAGCATGACCCACTACAAGAGCAACCTTCGGGACCTCGAGTTCAACCTCTTCGAGGTCTTCGGGGCGGACCAGGCGTTCAGCCAGGAGCCGTACACGGACCTGGACGTCGACACCGCACGCGACATCCTCGCCGAGGTCGACCGCCTCGCCCGTGAGGATCTGGCCGCCAGCTACACGGACAGCGACCGCAACCCGCCGGTCTTCGACCCGGCCACGCACACCGCGCCGCTGCCGGAGTCGTTCAAGAAGTCGTACCGGGCGTTCATGAACTCCGAGTTCTGGCGGCTGGAGCTCCCGACGGAGCTGGACGGCAGCAACGCGCCCCGGGCGCTCGTGTGGTCCCTCGCCGAGCTGATCCTCGGCGCCAACGCGGCCGTGTGGATGTACTCCTCCGGCCCGTCCTTCGCGCACGTGCTGCACGTCGAGGGCACCGAGCAGCAGAAGCGGTGGGCGAAGCTCTTCGCCGACAAGCAGTGGGGCTCCACGATGGTGCTCACCGAGCCGGACGCCGGCTCGGACGTGGGCGCTGGCCGGGCCCGCGCCATCCAGCAGCCCGACGGCTCCTGGCACATCGAGGGCGTGAAGCGCTTCATCACGTCCGCCGAGCACGACCTGAGCGACAACATCATCCACTACGTGCTGGCCCGCCCGGTCGGCGTCGAGGGCGTCGGTGGCCCGGGCACCAAGGGCCTCTCCCTCTTCGTGGTGCCGAAGTACCACTTCGACGAGAACACCGGTGAGCTGGGCGAGCGCAACGGCGTCTTCGCCACCAACGTCGAGCACAAGATGGGCCTGAAGGTCTCCAACACCTGCGAGGTGACCTTCGGCGAGCACGGCGTACCGGCCAAGGGCTGGCTGCTGGGCGAGAAGCACGAGGGCATCCGGCAGATGTTCATGATCATCGAGAACGCCCGGATGATGGTCGGCACCAAGGCCATCGCCACCCTCTCGACCGGCTACCTGAACGCCCTCGAGTACGCCAAGAGCCGGGTGCAGGGCGCCGACCTGACCCAGATGGCGGACAAGACCGCGCCGCGCGTCACGATCACCCACCACCCGGACGTCCGCCGCTCGCTGCTGCTGCAGAAGGCGTACGCCGAGGGCCTGCGCGCCCTGGTCTGCTACACCGCCACCTGGCAGGACAAGGTCGCCATCGCCGAGGCGGCGGGCGACGAGAAGGCGACCAAGCTCGCCAAGCGGGTCAACGACCTGCTCCTCCCGCTGGTCAAGGGCGTCGGCTCGGAGCGGGCGTACGAGCTGCTCGGGCACGAGTCGCTGCAGACCTTCGGTGGCTCCGGCTTCCTCCAGGACTACCCCCTGGAGCAGTACGTCCGGGACGCGAAGATCGACACCCTCTACGAGGGCACGACGGCGATCCAGAGCCTCGACCTCATCTTCCGGAAGATCGTCCGGGACAACGGCAAGGCCCTGATGGCGGTCGCCGGCGAGATCCAGGAGTTCATCGCCACCGAGGCCGGCAACGGTCAGCTCAAGGAGGAGCGGCTGGCGCTGGGCAAGGCGCTCGCCGAGATCCAGAACATGCTGGGCGTCATGACCGGCTGGCTGGGCGAGGCGCAGGGCGGCGACACCCGGGCGCTCTACAAGGTCGGCCTGAGCAGCCGCCGCTTCCTGCTGGCGATCGGCGACCTGGTCGTCGGTTGGCTGCTCCAGAAGCAGGCCGACGTGGCCCTGAAGGCCCTGGCCGGCGAGGTCTCCGCCGCCAACAAGGCGTTCTACACCGGCAAGGTGGCCGCCGCCCGGTTCTTCGCCCGCGAGGTGCTGCCCCGCATCGGCGCCGACCGGCGGATCGTCGAGAGCACCGGCCTGGACGTCATGGACCTCCCGGAGGAAGCCTTCTGAGGTACGCCGTGGCGCGCCACGGCGCGGCGGCGGGGTCGGGAACGACCCGGAGATGATCGGCACGACGGCCGGCGGGCAACAGCTCGCCGGCCGTCGTCGTCCACCCGCCGGCCGGCCCCGAAACCGCCCCGGGCGTCGCCGAAGGTGTCGTCGGAGGCACGCGAGTCACCCCCGAAAGAGCGTGCTCCCGCCGCCTCCGCCCCTCGCGCCAGCGCGCTCCGCGCTGCCAGCGCCCCCTCGCGCGAGCGTGCTCCCGCTGCCTTCGCCCCTCCGCCCCTCCGCCCGTCCGCGCGAGCCTGGTCTCGCTGCCTCCGACCGTCGCGAGCCTGGTTCGCTGCCTTTCGTCGGCGGCCCGCACCCTGCACCACGAGGGCACGTCAGGTCGCCGCCCCGCGCTGTCCACCCCACCCCACCCCACCCCCCGCCGCGCCGTGCATGTTGATCATGAAGTTATGGCCTACGGAAAGCGCATTCCAAGGCAATAACCTCATGATCAACACCGAAAAGGGTGCGGAAGCGCGGGCAGGGGCGCGGCCGGGCCTGGGCGGGGCTGAGGCAGGGCTGGACCCAGGTCGGGTGCGGAGTGGGTCTGGGATCAAGCCGACCACGCAGCGTCATCAATCGGCCGCCTCTCCGACTTGCCCCTCGCCGCCCTTTGCTCTGCATCCACGGAGGCGCCAGCAACTCTGGGTGCCTGTTGCGTCCATGGATGCAAAGCAAAGCGTCTGGGCAGGGGTGCCGGTGAGGGTGTCGGTCGCATCCAGTGGTTAGCAATTAGGCATGATGCCCGTTTTTGCGGGCGGTGCTGCCTGGTGGCCGTAGTTACGGCGAGTAGCGGCACGGATTTTGGGGTTGCAGTCACCGTGTGCAGTCGTGGCGGCGCAATCGGGTCGGTCCGGAAGAGCGGTGGCTGGCCCGCCGGTGTGGGTTCCGCCGGCTATTCGGGGACGCCATCCGGGTAGCCGGGCGGTGTGGTGGGTAACCGTCGCGAGGCCACGTCAGAGAACGCCCAGAGCCACCGCACGGGGGAGTGCAGCGCACATGGGCATTGGTAGCGGAATCTTCCTGATCGCCATCGGCGCGATCCTGACCTTCGCCATCAGAGCCAACGTCTGGTGGGTCGACCTGCGCGCGGTCGGCTGGGTGTTCATCCTGGCCGGGCTGGGCGTCCTGCTTACCACGCTCTGGTTCTGGCAGGACCGGCGGAAGCGGGCGCGGACCCTGATCGTCGAGGAGAACCGGCTCTCGCACCCGACCGCGATGATGCCGCCGCCGCCCGATCCGCCGCCGCCGACGGCACCACCGTCCTGAGCCACCGCGTCCGACGGCGCCAAGCGCTGAACCACCGACGGCACCACCGCCACCGAGCCATCGGCGGCGCCACCACCGGCCTGAGTCACCGCCGACGGTGCCACCGCCACGGAGCCGCCGGCGGCGTCACCGTCTTGAGCCACCCGCCACGTACCGGCGGGTGGCTCAGCCGCGTGCGGTGTGGCGGTCGGTGATCGGTGCCCTTTTCGGGCCCAGTTCCGGCCAGTCGACGTCGGGTCGGTGCACCACCACGTCGCTGGTGCGCAACCCGTCCGGGTCCGCCCGCTCCGGGTCGAGCAGCGCCGAGAGGAGCGAGATGCCCGGGTTGTGCGCGATCAGCAGCACCGTACGGGCGGTCCGGTCGACGTCCCGGACCAGCGTCAGCAGGTCCTCCGGGTGTGCCTCGTACGCGTCGGCCTCGTAGCGCACGACGGGAGCGGGGCCGGCCGAGCCGCCCTCCGGTGGGGAGCCGGTCATGCCCATCGCCACGCCGTGCCACGTCTCGCGGGTGCGCCGGGCGGCCGAGCAGATGACCACGTCCGGCAGCAGGTCGTGCTTGGCCAGCCAGGCGCCGGCCGCGGCCGCGTCGGCCTGACCCCGTACGGCCAGGGGACGCTGCACGTCCGGCACCACCTCTCCGGGCGGCTCGGCCTTGGCGTGCCGGAGCAGCACCAGCGTGCGTCCCCGGGCGGAAGCGTCGGTCATGTCCTCAGCTTGCCCGATTGGCGATCAGAGCGCTTGGGTAAGTCGATGGGTGCCGCAACCTCACCGATGGCCGCGGCGGAAGGAAACGCCAGGGGACAGCCGAGGAGGCGACAAGATGGGCTTTGGTGGCAGTATCTTCCTGATCGCGTTGGGTGCGATCTTCGCGTTCGCCGTGGAGGCGGATCTGGGCTGGCTCAACCTGGCCGTGGTCGGCTGGGTGCTGATGCTCGCCGGCGTGGCCGGTCTGCTGCTCACCCTCCACTTCTGGAACTCGCGCCGTCGGGCCGTGGTCGCCCCGGTGCGCGGTGAGCGCGTGGTCGCCGAGCAGGTCGTGCCGGTGCGGGACGACCGGGTCGTGGAGGAGTACCGCGAGGTGCGTCAGCCGCGCCGCACCGTCTGACGTCAGGACGGGACAGCTTCTTTTCCGGGGGCTCCGCCAGGCGGCGGGGCCCCCGGATGCGTGTCTGTCAGGCGAAGAGGGCGAAGTAGATGGCGATGTGGTGGCAGAGCGCGGCCACGAGCGTGCAGGCGTGGAAGAACTCGTGGTGGCCGAAGACGGTGGGCCAGGGGTTGGGCCGGCGGAGCGCGTAGAAGACCGCGCCGACGCTGTAGATCGCGCCGCCCACGATGAGCAGCACCAGGGCGGTGACGCCCCCCTGGTGCAGGATGTCAGGCAGCATCGCGACCGAGACCCAGCCGAGCGCCAGGTAGAGCGGCGCGGAGACCCAGCGCGGGGCGTGCGGCCAGACCAGCTTGACCGCCACGCCGGCGAGCGCACCGCCCCAGACCAGCGCCAGCATGATCGTGGCCGGTCGGGGTTCCAGCAGCAGTACGCAGAACGGCGTGTAGGTGCCGGCGATGAACACGAAGATCATCGAATGGTCCATCCGGCGCATGATCTGGTAGCCGCGCTCGGACCACACCCGCCGGTGATAGAGCGCGCTCGTGCCGAAGAGCCCGCAGACCGTCAGGCTGTAGATGAGGCAACTAACCAGCGGGGCCCAGCCGGGCCGGGTGGCGGCGACGGCGCTGAGCACGATGCCGCAGAGTCCGGCGACGAAGAATGCGTACGTGTGGAGCCAGCCGCGCATCCGGGGCTTACCGATGTCGACCGGCTTCAGTCGAAGCGGGGCGGGGGTGGTCACGCCATTAGGTTACGACACCGTAGGTTACTTTCAAGTAGTGCGTCCGGTCACGTGGGACGACGGTCGACCGACCCTGGTGCCATGCGCCGGTCGGGGAGTATGGCGGCATGCGGATCCGACCCGTCGGTGCCCACGCCCTGCTGATCGACTGTGCCGACGCCGACCAGGTGGAGGCGTGGCGGGCCGAGCTGTGGCGGCGGCGCGAACGCGGTGAGCTGACTGCCGTCGAGATCGTGCCGGCGGCCACCACCGTCCTGCTCGACGGGGTGCCGGACCCGGCCACGGCGGCCGCGCGGATCGCCGCGTGGCCGCCTGGACCAGCCGCACCGCGGAGCGCCGCGCCGACCGTCGCCGCCGCGCCGACCGTCGCCGCCGCGCCGACCGCCGCTGCCGCGCCGACCGTCGCCGGGGAGGCTCCCGAGGCCGCGGCCGAACTGGTCGAGGTTCCGGTGACGTACGACGGGGAGGACCTGGCTCTCGTCGCCGAGCACTGGGGCGTGGACGTGCCGGCGGTGGTCGACCGGTTGCGGCGTACCCCGTTCCGGGTGGCCTTCTGCGGCTTCGCCCCCGGGTTCGCCTACCTCACCGGGCTGCCCGCCGAACTGGCGGTGCCCCGGCTGCCCACCCCGCGCTCCCGGGTGCCGGCCGGCTCGGTCGCCCTGGCCGGCCCGTACGCCGGGATCTATCCGGCGGCTTCGCCCGGCGGCTGGCTGCTGGTCGGGCGTACCACGATGGGCCTCTTCGACGTGCACGCCGACCCGCCCGCCCGGCTCACCCCGGGCACCCGCGTACGCCTGGTGGCCGCGTGACCCCGGTGGTCGAGGTGCTCCGCGCCGGGGCGCTGACCACCGTCCAGGACCTGGGTCGGGCCGGCTGGGCGCACCTCGGCGTACCCCGGTCGGGCGCGCTCGACCCGGCGGCGCTGCGGCTGGCCAACCGGCTCGTCGGCAACCCGGAGTCCGCCGCTGGCCTGGAGATCACGATGACCGGCTGCGAGCTGCGGTTCCTCCGCGCGACGGCGGTCGCGGTGACCGGTGCCGAGGCCGCCGTGCGGGTCGGCGACCGCCCCGGTGACGTGGGTCGGCCGCTGTCGGTGCCGGCGGGCGCCGTGCTGCGGATCGGCCCGCCCCGCGATGGCCTGCGCAACTGGCTCGCGGTCGGCGGCGGGTTCGCCGTCGAGCCGGTGCTCGGCAGCCGCGCCACCGACACCCTCTCCGGGCTCGGCCCGCCGCCACTGCGCGACGGCGACCGGTTGCCCCTGGGCGCACCGGCCGGGCCGCCCGCCCCGGTGGACGTCACCGTCGGGGCGCCCACCCCGACCGACCTGCGGCTGACCCTGCGCCTCGGCCCGCGCGACGACTGGTTCACCGCCACCGCGCTGGACCGGCTGTTCGGCAGCGCGTACACGGTGAGCCCGGTCAGCAACCGGGTCGGCGCGCGACTCACCGGCGCGGCGCTGCCCCGCGCGGTGGCCGGGGAACTGCCCAGCGAGGGCATCGTGCTCGGGGCGGTGCAGGTGCCGGCGGACGGCCAACCGTTGATCTTCCTGGCCGACCATCCGACCACCGGCGGGTACCCCGTCGTCGGGGTGGTGGACGACGTGACCCCGCTCGCGCAGGCCCGGCCAGGGACTACGGTCAGGTTCCATGGACCTCAACGCTGACCTCGGCGAGGGATTCGGCATCTGGCGACTCGGCGACGACGCCGCGCTGCTGGACCTCGTCACCTCCGCCAACGTCGCCTGCGGCTTCCACGCCGGCGACGCGTCCACCATGCGCCGGGTCTGCGAGGGCGCCGCCGAGCGCGGGGTGGCCGTCGGCGCGCAGGTCGGCTACCGGGACCTCGCCGGCTTCGGCCGGCGGCACATCGCGTACGCCTTCGCGGAGCTGCGCGACGAGGTCACCTACCAGCTCGGCGCCCTGGACGCGTTCTGCCGGCTGTTCCGCACCCGGGTCCGCTACCTGAAGCCGCACGGGGCGCTCTACCACGCCGCCGCCTGCGACGAGACCCAGGCGGCGGCGCTGGTCGCGGCGGTCGGCGACTACGACGACCAGCTGCCGCTGCTCTGCCTGCCCGGCTCGGTCCTCGCCCAGCTCGCCGCCGGCGCCGGGCTGCGGGTGGTCGCCGAGGGCTTCGCCGACCGGGGCTACCTGCCCAACGGCTCGCTGGTGCCGCGCACCGCACCCGGGGCGCTGGTCACCGACCCGGAGGAGGTGGCCGCCCGGGCCGTGCGGATGGCCACCGAGCGGTCCGTGGTCGCGGTCGACGGCAGCGTCGTCCCGTGCCCGGTCGAGTCGATCTGCCTGCACGGCGACACCCCCGGCGCGGTCCGCTGCGCCGAACTGGTGCGCGCCGCCCTGATCGACGCGGGGGTGACGCTCACTCCGTTCGCGTGACGTCAGGCGTCGTCCAGGCCCCTGAGCACCAGCGGGAGCCGGGCGGCGGCACCCTCGACCACCCGGACCGGTACGCCCCAGTCCTGGCGGGTCAGGTGGCAGGCCGCGTGCTCGACGTCCGCGTCACAGGTCGCCGCCTGCGCGGTCACCTGGAGCACACCCCCGGCCACCGTGCCGTCGACCACCAGCCGGCGGGACAGCTCGGTGCCGGTCCCCGCCCCCTCCACCAGCAGCTCCGGCGGCGACGCCGACACCACCAGTCGCGTCGACGGGCCGTACGTCTCGTCGAGCTTCTGCCCCGGCGCGGGCGTGAAGATCACGTCCAGGGTCACCTCGCCGGCCGCCACGTCGGTGGGCTTGCGCTCGGTGCGGTGCCGGGGACCGTCGACGGTGCTCGCGCCGGCCGCCGAGAGCGCGCCGGGCGCCAGCCGGGTCAGCCGGTGCGCGGCGGACTCCACCACCAGCACCTCGCCGGCCGGGGTGAGCACCAGGTCGCTCGGCTCGGCCAGCCCTTCGGCGACCGTCGAGACCCGGTTGCTCTCCGGGTCGAAGCGGCGGACCGCCCCGTTGTACGTGTCTGCCACCAGCACCGAGCCGTCCGGCAGCGCGCACACCCCCAGCGGGTGCTGGAGCAGCGCCTCCGCCGCTGGCCCGTCGACGTGCCCGAAGTCGAAGAGTCCCTGCCCGACGGCGGTGCCCATGACGTCGTTCTCGACGTACCGGATCGCGCTGGTCTCGCTGTCGGCCACCCAGAGCCGGGCGCCGTCGGCGGAGACGGAGAGGCCGGACGGCTGCGCCATCCACGCCTCGGCCAGCAGGCCGTCGCGCAGGGCCTCGACGGTCGTGCCCGCGTACATGCCGGCGGTGCGCTTCACCGGGTCGAACCACCAGAGCTGGTGGATGCCGGCCATCGCGATGACGACCTTGTCGTCGTACCAGGCCAGGTCCCAGGGGGAGGAGAGGTCGACCGAGAGCGCGTCGTGCGAGTGGTCGTCGACCGTGGAACGCCACTGCCGGCCGGTGCCGGCGACGGTCACCACCTCGCCGTCGGCCAGCCGTACGCCGCGCAGCAGGTGGTTGACGGTGTCGGCGACGACGAGGTCGTAGCCGGCCACCTCGGCGGTGTGCGCCGGCAGCAGGCACAGCCCCTGCGGCTCGGAGAAGGTGGCCGCCCCGGCGGGACCGTCGACCCGGCCCCGGCTGCCCGTGCCGATCCGCCGTACCAGCGTCTCGCCGTCGGGGGCCAGTTCCGCCAGCGAGTGCCGGGCCGAGTCGGACACCAGCAGGTTGCCGTTCTCCAGCAGCACCGCCTTGCCCGGGAAGCGCAGCGTGGTCTGCGGCTCGGCGGGCGGGACGTACGGGCCGTCGCCCCGGTGCAGGGTGCCCTTCGCCTCGTGGGTGGCGATCAGGTCGTCGACGAGGCGGGCGAGCCCTTCGGCGTGACCCTCGCCGGCCATCGTCGCCACCACGTAGCCCTCGGGGTCGATCACCGACAGGGTGGGCCAGGCGCGGGCCGCGTACTGCTGCCACATGTCCAGCTCGGGGTCGTCGAGCACGGGGTGGTGGACGCCGTACCGCTCCACGGCGGCGGCCAGCGCGTCCGGGTCCTTCTCGTGCTCGAACTTCGGCGAGTGCACGCCGATCACGACGAGCACGTCGCCGTACTTCTCCTCCAGCGGGCGCAGCTCGTCGAGCACGTGCAGGCAGTTGATGCAGCAGAACGTCCAAAAGTCGGCGATCACGATCTTGCCCCGCAGATCGGACAGCTTCAGCTCTCGCCCACCCGTGTTGAGCCACTGCCGGCCCCGCAGTTCGGGGGCACGTACGCGCGGTGTCGTTCCCATGCCCGCCAGCCTGCCACGTCGGGCTTGCGTGAAGTCGGACCCGTGACCCGGACGACAGCGGCGAGCCGGGCTAGCGGGCGCGGGCCCAGCCGGTGAAGCGCACCGCCAAATCCGCCGGCGGGCTGCCGTGGTCCAGCCCGGCGAGTTCCTCGGCGGCCTCGGCGCACAGCGCGGCGAGGTGGATCATCAGCGCGTCGCGGTTCCCGCGGTACTTCGCGAGCAGGAGGAGCTTCGCCGTCGAGCAGGGCCACGCCACCCCGCAGGCGCCACAGCGCCAGGTGGGACGGCTGGGGACGTGGGCGCGGACGTGCACCATCAGCCCACCGCCACGCGGGGGCGGGCCGGCGACCGTCGTGTGGGGGCGGGCCGCGCCGGGAGCGGCGCGGTGACGACCCACTCAAGACCCTCGCGCAGGACGAACAGCTCGCGCTTCGCCACCGCGCGGCCCCTGGCGTCGAGCTGGTAACCCTCGAACCAGAGCCAGCCGTACGGCGGGAAGCGGTCGACGAGTTCGCGGATCACGCGGACGCGCATCGGGGTCACGAACTGCGGCGACGCCGCCCGGGTCAGGTGGAGGACCTCGCCGGCCCGCAGCATCCGTACGGGAGGCGGTGTCCGGGCGGTCACTGCGGACCCCGGTTGCACCGGGCAGACCAGCGCGACGCGGGGACGACGTTGCTCACGCGGCCTGGCCCCCGGTACGGCGGGATGAAGGGACCGATCGGCCCCGGGACGACCGGGCGGGCCGGCGGCGGGTCGCGCCTCGGCGTGGGTGTCGGTGTCGGCCTCTCCTCGGGCATGGCTCCCCCTCGTGCGGCGGGTGGTGGGAGGGCCGCCCCGGCTGCTCGCAGAGCGGCCCCCGTCAGCGCGGCCGGCGGGCTCCCACCGCCTCCACCGGCTCACGCCGTCTACAAAGCACTCTGCCGAGGGTTGCTGGACAATCACACAGCGTTAGATGATTTCTCGGGAACGTTCTGATCGCTCCAGAGGGGACGCGGCATGAACCATGCATTTGTGGCGGCGCTCGCCGAGGCGTGCGAGACAGCCGAAAGCCTGGGAGGCCGCCTCGGAATTCATCCCAAGACCGTTGCTCGGTGGGCAAACCCGGGACGTATCCCGCAGAGCCGACATCGTGCGGAAGTAGCGAAGATCCTCGGCAAGAACGTGTCGGAACTCTGGCCGGACACGCTGAACCGCCGGGAACCTGTGTGGTTCAGACCGTGGGTCGACATCGAGCGTGAGGCGGTAGCCCTACGGGCGTTCCAGCTCGCCAGGGTGCCGGGCCTCCTTCAGACCGAGGCTTATGCGCGGGCCACGTTCACCGGCCAGCCGCTAGCCAAGGACGAGGTGGGTGAGTTGGTCGCGGCGCGTGTCGCCCGTCAGGGGATCCTGACTCGTGAACGAGGACCCCTGTTCGTCGCGGTGCTCGACGAGGGGATCATCCGTCGTCCCGCAGCAGGAGACCGGAGACTCATGGCCGAGCAGCTAGCCCATTTGGTGCGGTGTGCCGAGATGCCGAACGTTCAACTCCACGTCGTGCCACGTGAGACAGCGACTTATCCAGGCCTCGACGGACCGTTCACGCTCGCCGAACTTCCCGACGGGACGCGGGTGGCGCACGTCGATAGCCAAGCGCGCGCACAAATAGTCGACCAAACATCCGACATTGCTACGCTGGAGCACCGGTGGGAACGCATACGGGGCGAGGCTCTTCCCCGAGGGCGCTCCTTGGAACTTCTCAGAGAAGCGGCGGCATCATGGACCTGACCGGCGCGCAGTGGCGCAAGAGCACGAAGAGCGGTGGCAACGGCGGCGACTGCGTCGAGGTGGCCGACGACCTTCCCGGCGTCGTAGGGGTCCGCGACTCGAAGGACCCGACCGGCCCGGCCCTTGTCTTCGCCCCGGCCGCCTGGCGGGTCTTCGTCGCGCAGGTCGCCAATCAGTCCTGAACCACCAGACCCCGAAAGCGCCCGTCCCCGATCCCGGAGGCGGGCGCTTTCCGTTTCCGTACCACGGTCACTGCCGTTTTCCGCAGCCGTTCCACGGCGCTGCCGGCCGGAAACGGCGGCGGGGCCACGGTCTCCCGTGGCCCCGCCGTCGTCTTCGTCTGCTACTGGCCCGCCGGCTTGAGGCAGAGCACGCGGTTCGTCCCGCCGCCCTTGAGCACCACGTGCGGCTGGGTCGGGTCGGCGCACTTGTCCTTCGCGTCCACCTTGGAGACCACGGTGAAGGCGCCCGCCTCGCCGCACTCCGCCGCCGCCGCCGTCTCGCCCGACTTCTTCACGCAGCTGCCGACCGCCGGGTCGAACGCCGGGGCCGGGTCGTCGCCGCCGACCTTGCCGAGCAGCATGAGCAGCCCCAGCGGCACCGCCAGGATGAGCACCGCCGCGACGAGCACCGCGGCGAGCACCCGGCCGTTGCGGATCTTGGGCGTGGGGGCCGGCTCGGTCTTCGGCTCCGCGATCGGCTTGAACGAGTCGAAGCGGTTCTGCTCCTGCTCCGGGCCGCCCTGGTCCCAGGGACCGGGCTGCTGCGGGGGTGGGGGGAACGCCGACGGGAACGCGCCGCCCGACGTGGGCGCGGCGGTCGGGGCGGGCCCGTAGCCGGGTGCCGCGCCGCCGGCGTTCGGCGTACCGAAGGGGTCGGCGGGCCGGTCGGCGCTGTCGTGCGGCCGGACCCCGTTCACCGGCCGGTCGCTGGCCGGCGGGTCGACGAAGGACGGTACGCCCGGCGGGAAGGCCGGGGGCGCGGCCGGGGAGGCGGGCGCCATCGGGGCGACCGCGCCGAAGACGGCGGTCCCGCTCGGTGCCCGGTCCCGGTCGTCGAAGCGGCCCTCGTGGCCCTGGTCGAACCGGTTGTCCGGGCCCTGGTCGAACCGGCTCTCGGTGCCCTGGTCGAACCGGTTGTCCTGACCCTGGTCGAAGCGCGGGTCCGGTCCTTGGCCGAAGCGCGGGTCCGGTCCCTGCTCGAAGCGCGGATCCGGTCCCTGGCCGAAGCGCGGGTCCGGCCCCTGGTCGAAGCTGGGCGCCGGCGCGTGGTCCGGCCGGTGTCCGCGCGGGTCCTCCTGCTCCGGCTCGTCCGCCGGCTCAGGGCGGGCTGGTCGGCCGTACACCCGAGGCTGCGGCGCGGGCGCACCGCCCGGTCGCAGGGCCTGGTCGGTCGGCGGCAGCACCCGGCTGGCCAGCGGCACCGAGGCGCTCGCCGAGACGCTGCCGGCGGCCGGCTCGGCACCCTCCGGCGACGGTACGGCCGCCCGCCCGCCCACCTCCGGCGAGGTGCGCGGCGCGGGGACCGCAGGACCGGCGGGCGACTGCGGCTCGTCGTGCCGGGAGCCGGCCTGGGCCCAACCCGGCTGCTCCTGCTCGTACGCCGGCAGGCCGCCGTCCCGGCCGGGCTGCTCGGGGGCGAACTGGGCCGGCGGCGCGTAGTCGACGGGCGGGGCGGAGGCCAGGCTGGCGCCGGGCACCCGCTGCTCCTGCGGCGGCAGCGGCACGGCGTTGGCCGGCGAGATGCCGGGCCCCGGTGCGGGCTGGTAGATCGGGGGTTCCTCGGCCCGCTCCGGCTCCCAGCCGTTGCCGGCCCGGCCCGGGGCGGGCTCGCCCGCCTCCGCGCGGCCCCACACCTCGTCCGCCGACCACGGCTCGACGTCCGGTACGGCCGGGCGCTCGGCGGCGTTGCCGGCCCACTGCGGCGGGTTCTCCGCAGCGGGACCCCACGGCTTCGGACCGCCGTCGCCGGGTACCGGGACGGAGGCGCGGCCGGGCGGGGTGGAGGTGGGCTGCGGGGCACCCCAGCCGTTCGCGTCCCGGTCGTCGGACTGCGAGGGTACGGACGCGGCACCCCGTGGGGAGCGCTCGTCCCGGGCCGGCCACTCGCCGCCCTGGGGCTGGTCGTCCCGGGGCGCGTCGTCGCGGGAGGCGGCCCAGGTGCCACCCGGAGGCTGCTCCGCACCGGCGTCCCAGCCGGGCTGCTCGCCCTGCTGCTGCTCGGTGCCGGACCAGCCGCCGGAGCGGTTGGGGTCGTCCTGCTGCTGTCCGGGGTTCCAGCCGTTGGCGGGGTCCTGAGGGGACTCGGCGTTCCAGCCACCGGAGCGGGAGGGATCGTCCTGGGCGGGCCAGGGCTGGGGGGTGGGTGCGGGCGCGGGCTGCGGGACCCGGGCGGCGCCGCGGGCGGCGGGCTCGGGCTGCGCCCAGGCGGGGGACGCCTGCTCGCCGGATCCCCAGGCGGGCTGCTCGGCCTGCTGCTGGCCGCCGGCCCAGCCGCCGGAGCGGTTCGGGTCGTCCTGCTGCCAGCCGCCGGAGCGGTTCGGGTCGTCCTGCTGCCAGCCGCCGGAGCGGTTGGGATCGTCCTGCTGCTGGCCGTCGCCGGGGCGGTCGGCGTCGTTCTGCTGCGCGGCCCAGTCGCCCTGCGCGGGCCGGTCGTCCGGGGTGGCACCGCCGGCCCAGCCGCCGGGCCGGGGCTGCTCGTCCTGCTGCTGCTGGTCGCCGGCCCAGCCGCCGGAGCGGTTGGGGTCGTCCTGGGCGGGCCAGGGCTGGGGGGTGGGTGCGGGCGCGGGCTGCGGGACGCGGGCGGCGCCGCGGGCGGCGGGCTCGGGCTGCGCCCAGGCGGGGGACGCCTGCTCGCCGGATCCCCATGCGGGCTGCTCCGGGGCGGCGTGTGGCGGCTGCGGGGCGGCGGCAGCCCAGGCCGGGCCGGCCTGCTCCTGCGCGCCCGGCCATGGCGGCTGCGGCGGCTGCGGCGACGCGCCGGACGGTCCCCACTGGCCGGACTGGGCCGGGTCGGTCTGCTGCGGCGCCTGGGCGGCCCACGCGGGGGCCGGCGGCTGCTCACCCTGCGCGCCCCAGGCGGGCGGGTTCGGTCGCTCCGACGGGGGCGGGGGTGCCCAGCCCAGATCGGGGGCGCCGGCGCCGTAACTGTTGTCCTGCTGTGCCGGGCGGTCGCCGTACGGCGCCGGTCCGCCGGCGCCCGGCGACACCTCGTCCGGCTGCTGGCCGGGGTGGTGCGTGCCCTCGGACGTCATGCGTGCGCCTCCTCCATCACCTGTCGGCCGCCACTGCCGATCGGTCTTCTCGGCAGGGTGGCCGGCGTCGCCGGTGTACCGGCCGTGCCGGCTCCCCGCACCGTATCCGGTGACCGCCCGAGGGCGACCGGGGAGCACGATCGTCACTCCCCGTGGCCGGATGGTGTCGAGCGGCTTCTATCGACTCGACTGCTCCGGGTCGGCGGGCGACGACCGAAGCCCACCGTACCGGGCGCTGAGGCGAGGTGGAATCCCGGTGTCAGCCGCTGCGAAACGCCGATGACCCGCCCGGGCGGACCGGGCGGGTCATCGATCTGGAGGAGGTGAGAAAGGTTCCGGGCGTCAGCTCATGTGACGCTGGGCGATGGCGAGGATCTCTTCGCGGACCGCGGGCGAGTTGGCGGAGCGCAGCGCGTGCTCGATGGCACGGGCGCGGCGGTTGGCGTCGCGGCGGTTGCGGATTCGCTCGATCATGCTCATGGGTCTCTCCTCCTGGCTATTCGGTTGTCAGCCCCTTGATGTCTTCCATTGAACCCCAAGACGGGCGCAACTTCCATCGATTGTTAGGTGAGCTGGGACACGGGCCGAACAATCGAAGGTGAGGGGGGCCTGTGACCCACGCAATCCTCTGTCTCTAGAGGCGGCCGGTGCCGGACGTGCGCGCGCCACAAAAGGACACGGCCGGTGTGCCGGGCGTCAACCCGTCGCACACCGGCCGTTCGGCTGGCGTCAGGACCGTCAGGTCCAGGCGAGCAGCGCCGCCTCCGGGTCGGCCAGGAACTCCCCGATGTCGCGCAGGAACTTCGAGCCCAGCTCACCGTCGATGATCCGGTGGTCGAAGGAGAGGCCCAGCGTGGTGACCTGACGCGGCCGGACCTTGCCCTTGTGGACCCAGGGCATCTCGCGGACCGCGCCGAAGGCCAGGATCGCCGACTCGCCCGGGGGCAGGATCGGCGTACCGGTGTCCACCCCGAACACGCCGACGTTGGTGATCGTCAGCGTGCCGCCGGACATGTCGGCCGGCGAGGTCTTCCCGGCCTTGGCCGTCTGCACCAGGCCGGTCATTGCGTCCGCCAGCTCGCGCAGCGAGAGCCGGCCGGCGTCCTTGATGTTCGGCACGATCAGCCCGCGCTCGGTGGCCGCCGCGATGCCCAGGTTGACGTAGTCCTTGACGACGATCTCGTCGCCGGCCCAGGTCGAGTTGACCATCGGGTGGCGCTTGACGGCCAGCAGCACCGCCTTGGCCACCAGCAGCAGCGGCGAGACCCGCACGTCGCGCCACTCCCGCCGGTTGCGGAGCCGGTCCAGGGCCTTCATCGCCCGGGTCACGTCGACGGTGAGGAACTCCGTGACGTGCGGAGCGGTGAACGCCGAGCGGGACATGTTCTCGGCGGTGAGCTTGCGTACCCCCTTGACGGGGATGCGCTGCTCGCGGTCCGCGCCGAAGCTCGCGGCCGCCGTGGCCGGGGCCGACACCGCGAGCGGCTCGGCCGCCGCCGTGGCCCCGCTCGCCGCCCGCTGTACGTCCTCCCGGGTGATCGAGCCCAGCGGCCCCGACCCGGTCAGCGCGGACAGGTCGACGCCGAGATCCTTGGCGAGCTTGCGTACCGGCGGCTTGGCCAGCACCGGCCCGCCGGCCGGGCCGTGACCGTTCGACGGCGCGGTCGCCACCGGGGCGGGCGGCGCCGGCGGGGCCGGAACGACCGGGGCAGCCGGCGCGACGGGTGCGGCCGGTGCGGCCGCCTGGGCCGGCAGCGGGGTGCCACCCTTGCGCGGGCGGCGCTTGGCCGCCGTGGTGCGCGGGCCGTAGCCGACCAGCACGGCGGTACGGCCGCCCGGGGCGGGACCGCCGATCAGGCCCGGCTCGACCGCGCCCTCTGCCGGCGCCACCTGGACCGCGGCCAGCGACGCCGCCGACGGGGTGGGCAGGGCCGCGTCCGGGGCGCCGGTCGTCGACGCCTCGATCGGTCCGGCGCCCGGGTCGGTGTCGATCGCGATGATCGGCGTGCCGACCTCGACCGTGCTCCCCTCCGGGTGGAAGATCGCCTGCACCTGGCCGGCCCACTTCGCCGGGATCTCGACGGCCGCCTTGGCCGTCTCCACCTCGACGATCGGCTGGTTCAGCTCGATGACGTCGCCGACCTTGACGAGCCACGCGAGGATCTCGCCCTCGGTCAGTCCCTCGCCCAGGTCGGGAAGGTTGAACTCCTTGATCCGTGACATGCCGCTCACCAGCCGAAGGTGCGGTCGACGGCGTCGAGCACCCGGTCGAGGTCGGGCAGGTACTCCTCCTCCACCCGGGAGGCCGGGTAGGGGGTGTCGAAGCCGGTCACCCGCAGCACCGGGGACTCCAGGGAGTAGAAGCACTCCTCGGTGATCCGGGCCGCGATCTCCGAGCCCAGGCCCAGGTTGCCCGGGGCCTCGTGCACGACCACGCAGCGGCCGGTGCGCTTCACCGACTCGTACGCGGCGGTCAGGTCCAGCGGGGAGAGCGAGCGCAGGTCGATGACCTCCAGCTCCCGGCCGTCCTCGGCGGCGGCGGTCGCCGCGTCCAGGCAGGTCCGCACCATCGGCCCGTACGCCAGCACCGTGGCGTCCGTGCCGGGCCGGACGACCCGGGACGAGTGCAGCGGGTACGCACCGGACAGCGGGCCGTCCAGCTCGACGGGGCCCTTCTCCCAGTAGCGCCGCTTCGGCTCCAGGAAGACGATCGGGTCGTCCGAGGCGACGGCCTGCTGGATCATCGTGTACGCGTCCTGCGGGTTGGCGCAGGACACCACCTTCAGGCCGGCGGTGTGGGCGAAGTACGCCTCCGGCGACTCCGAGTGGTGCTCGACCGCGCCGATGCCGCCGCCGAACGGGATCCGGATGACCATCGGGATCCGCACCTTGCCCTGCGAGCGGTAGTGCATCTTCGCCACCTGCGACACGATCTGGTCGTACGCGGGGTAGACGAAGCCGTCGAACTGGATCTCGCAGACCGGCCGGAAGCCCCGGATGGCCAGGCCCACCGCGGTGCCGATGATGCCGGACTCGGCGAGCGGGGTGTCGATCACCCGCTGGTCGCCGAAGTCCTTCTGGAGGCCGTCGGTGATCCGGAAGACGCCGCCGAGCTTGCCGACGTCCTCGCCCATGATGACGACCTTCGGGTCGTTCTCCAGGGCCCTGCGCAGGCCCGTGTTGAGGGCCTTGCCTAGGGTGAGCGTCTCCGTGGCCATCAGTGGGCGCTCCCCTCGAACGACTCCATGTACTTCGTGAACTGCGCCCGCTGCTCGTCGAGCTCGGGGGACCCGTTGGGGTAGACGTGGTCGAACATCGTCACCGGCTCGGGGTTGGGCATGGCGAGCACCCGCTCGCGCAGGTGCACCGACTCGGTGCGGGCCTGCTCGTCAACGGCCGCGAAGAAGTCCGCGTCGGCGATCTGCTGCTTCTCCAGGAACGCCTTCATCCGGGCGATCGGGTCCTTCGCCTGCCAGGCCTCGACCTCGCTGGCGATCCGGTAACGGGTCGGGTCGTCGGAGGTGGTGTGCGCGCCCATCCGGTAGGTGTAGGCCTCGATCAGGCTGGGGCCCTGGCCGAGCCGGGCGTTGTCCAGCGCGTGCCGGGTCACCGCGTACGACGCGAGCACGTCGTTGCCGTCCACCCGGACACCGGGGAAGCCGAAACCGCCGGCCCGCTGGTAGAGCGGCACGCGGGTCTGGCGCTCCAGCGGCTCGGAGATGGCGTACTGGTTGTTCTGGCAGAAGAACACCAGCGGGGCGTTGAAGACGCTGGCCCAGACGAACGCCTCGTTGACGTCGCCCTGGCTGGTGGCGCCGTCGCCGAAGTAGGCGATCACCGCCTCGCCGTCCTCGGTGCCGGTCTTGCCGTCCATGTGGACGCCCATGGCGTAGCCGGTCGCGTGCAGGGTCTGCGCCCCGATCACGATCGTGTACATGTTGAACTTGAACTCGTTCGGGTCCCAGCCGCCCTGGTCGACGCCCCGGAACAGGCCGAGCGGCATGATCGGGTCGATGCCCCGGCAGTAGAGGACGCCGTGCTCCCGGTAGGTCGGGAAGGCCATGTCCTGCGTACGCAGCGCGCGTCCCGAGCCCACCTGCGCGGCCTCCTGGCCCAGCAGGCTGGCCCACAGGCCCAGCTCGCCCTGGCGCTGCAACGCGGTGGCCTCGGCGTCGAGCTTGCGGACCAGCACGAGGTCGCGGTAGAGCCCGCGGTACTCCTCGTCGGTGAAGTCGACGCGGTACTCGGTCCCGTCCGGGCCGGTCGCGCTCTCGATCCGCTCACCCTCCGGGGTGAGCAGCTGCACCAGCTGCGGGTCGCCGGTCGCACCCTTCTTGGACCGGGGTGCGGCCCGTCGGCCGCGACTGGAGACCCCGGGGTCGCCCTTTGCCATCCGTCTCTCCCTGTCTGTCTGCGTCGGCACCGGGGGGTCACCCGGCCGCGCAACTCGTGCGCCTGCCCGGCTGGTGCCGGACGGGTTCCTGGCGGCCGCGCCTAGCCCCGGTGGGGGTTGCCGCGCGGCGTGAGCCGGATTCTGGCCGAACCCGGATCGGGAGCGCCGGCGCCCAGCCGCGCCTGCCGCGAGGGTGCGCGGAGGTCGTGGCTGCGTTGCCGTCGTGGTCCATATTCGCATCACACGTGAGCGCGCCCACAGTGCGCCCGTCCCGGGCGCTCGCGGTGGCCCGCTTCGTCGCACGGCGCGCCCGGTGTCCGTTGCATCGACGCGCGGCCGATCCGGCGGTGGTTCGTCACCGTTCGGCCAGATACGCGTGTCGACACGCTGTACAGGGTTGGCCGACCGACCGTCACTGGTCCAGGCTGATTGGCGCGGGATCGTCCGCGTCGGGGCGGTTTGCCGCTTCCTCGTGTCCGGGCGGTGCCCCGGGCGCTCGGGCCGGTCGCCGTACCGGCCCGTCCACCGCCGGAGTCGACGAAAGGGGTGTGTGGTGTCCGAGCCAGGCCCAGATCCCACCGTTCCCCTCCTCGGCCGGCACCGGGCCGGCGGCTACCGCCGGCTGGTCGGGGCGCACCGGGCCCCCGGCTCGGGCGGGCCGTCCCGGGGCTACCTGTTCACGGTGGCACTGCTCGCCGGCACCGCGTCGATGCCCATCCTCGCCGCGATCAGCACCGGCTCCGCCACCGTCGGCAGCACGGCCCTGCCGGACGGCAGCACCCCGTTCCTCCCGACGCCCTCGGTCGGCCCCGTGGTGATCCCGGTGCCGGCGACGGGCCGCCCCCCGGTAGCCCCGTCGACCCCGTCCCCCGCCGTGGCCGACCCGGGCGACTGGCGGACCGTCGTGCCCTTCCCGCGTACGCCGATCGTCGCGGCGCCCGCCCCGCCGCCGCCGCTCGGCCCGGCGGCGCGTCCGAAGCCCCCGTCCCGGCCCGGCGGCCGACCGGTACCGCCGCCCTCGTCCCCGAGGCCTTCGGCGCCCTGGTCCCCGAGGCCTCCGGCGTCCCCGAGCCCGTCGCCGAAGCCCTCGCCGAGCCCCAGCCCGAGCCCGGCACCCACGCCGACCGGCGAGCCGACGTCGGTGGAACCGACGAGCACCCTCTCGCTACCGCCGCCCGAGCCCACGGCGTCCCCGGCGCCCAGCGCGTCCCCGGCACCCGACGACCCGACCGCCAGCGCGACCGTCGACCCCGACCCGACCACCGGCGATCCCGGCGGGACCGGGCACCGGGACGGCCGGCCGCGGGTACGGTGACGGTCGACGGCAGGTGATCCACGGCAGGGCCCCGGCCCGGTCGGAGCGCCGGGGTACGGACGGGAACGGTTCCGGGCGACGGCCCGGGGTGGACGCAGAGGCGGGGCGCTGAGCGGGACGGGTGGTTCGGACGCGGAGCCCCACAGCCGTCCGCCCGCCCCGCCACCACCCGGCCGGACCCTCCGGCTCGCCCGGTTCGTGACCGAGCTGACCGCGCCCGCGGTGCTGGTCTCGGCGCTGACGCTGGCGGTCGGCTGGCACAGCGCCCAGGGCGCGCACGGGCTGGCCTGGGGGCTGCTGGCCACGCTCTTCGTCAGCGGGATCCCGTTCGCGTACATCCTCGGCGGGGTGCGTCGCGGCCGGTTGACCGACCATCACGTGGGGATCCGCGAGCAGCGCCGCGTCCCGCTGCTGTTCGGGCTCTGCTCGGTCGCCGCCGGGCTGGCCCTGCTCGCCGTGCTCGGCGCGCCGCGACCGGTGCTGGCGCTGGCCGCCGCCGGGCTCGTCGGCCTGGTGGTCGCCGTGACGGTGAGCCACTGGTGGAAGATGTCGATCCACTCGGCGGTGGCCGCCGGCACGGTGGTCGTGCTGGTGCTCACGTTCGGGGCCGGGTTGCTGGCGACGGCGCCACTGCTCGCGCTGGTCGGTTGGTCCCGGGTCCGCCTGCGCGACCACACCGTGCCCCAGGTGGTCGCGGGACTCGCCCTGGGCGCCCTGGTAGCCGCCCTCTTCTTCGCCCCCCTCCGCTAACCCCCACCCCACCCCTCCCCGTCCGTGCGCCTCCGGTCAAGACCGTCGATCATGCAGTTGTGGTGCCCCGCAAAAGCCGCGTAACGCTGCTTTTCGTCCACCACAACTGCATGATCGACGCGCGCGGGAGGGAGGGCGGGAGGGTGGAAAGGGGGCGGGTGGGGGGTCAGGCGGGGTCGTCCGTGAGGCGGTGGCGGTTGGCCTCGATCCAGGCGTCGAGGGCGGCCGGGTCGTCGGGGTCGACGCCGTCGGCCATCAGCTGCGCGACGGCGGCGGTGGCGGGGCTGCGGCGTTCGCCCGTGCTGTAGAGGCGGGCGAACTCCGGCACCATCTCCTCGACGGCCGTGTCGATCTGCGTCGCCGCCTGCTCGGGCAGCCCGCGCTTGCGGGTGGCGTAGCCGGCCCAGGCGCGCAGCACCCGGGGCAGCAGCGCGGCGTCGTCCATGTCCAGCACCGCGCGCCGGTGCACCCAGTCCAGCAGGAACAGCCCGGCCACGGTGGGGCTCCACCGCAGCGGGTCGGCGTCCGGGAAGCTGGCCGCGTGGTCCAGCAGCAGGCTGAGGCAGAAGTGCAGCGAGGCCAGCTCCGCCCCGTCGATGGTGTCCAGGCCGAAGCGGGCCGCCTCGGGCGAGGCGAGGAACCGGCGGACCAGGTCCGTACGCTCGGCGGCGGAGAGCGGTTCGACGGCGGGCGCGGGGGCCGCCCCGGCCGCCTGCGGCAGCCGTGCCAGCCGGGCGCCGAGCAGGGCGCGGTCGGTGGCGAGCGAGCCCTCCCCGGGCAACTCGGTCAGGCCGTCGGTGATCGCGAGGTGGCGGGTCACCTCGGCGCGCATCCGGGCCGGCTCCTCGTCGCGGAACCAGGTCAGCTCGTCCCCGGCGCACATCTGCCGGACCTGGTCGAGGATGCGGTCGGGCGGCCCGCCGACGAAGACGTCCTTGGTGATGCCGATGTTGTGGTCGAGCAGCGTCACCACGGCGTGCGCCGAACCGCCGGCCGGGTCGTCGTAGGCGAAGGTCGCCAGGTAGGAGGTCTGGTCGCCGTACACGTCGCCGTAGGACCAGCAGCCGGTCAGGTGCACGCGGCCGAGCTGGCCGGCCCAGGCGGGGGTGGCGGCGCCCGGGCGGACCCGGTCGGTGCCCTCGGCGTCGGGCACCAGCGCGGCGAACACGGAACGGATGGTGGTCGCCGCGGCCGAGCGGCGGCGGGAGGTGGCGGCCAGGAAGCCGGCCACGAAGTCCCGGACGGCGGCGTCACGTTCGGTCTCGGCGACCGAGTAGACGCTGCCGAGCAGGGCCGCGCCGAGCATCTCCGCGTCGAGGGCGTTGTCCAGCTTGGCCACGTCGCGGGCGGCGTGCAGCACCGCGTCGTACGGGGTCTGAGGCGTTCCCATCCACCGACCCTACGCCGCCGCCCGCCCCGGGACGGTACGAGCGACCCGAGCGTCCGGCCCGCGTCGCGCCGCCACGCCGCCGACCTGCGGTTGTCGCGGGACGGGATTTTCGGCTCAGCGGCCGGCGGCCTCCCTGAGGGCCGTACGGGCCTCGGCGTAGGAGGCGAGCACCGCCCGCACCGGGGTCAGCACGTGCTCCTCGCCGATCGTCGCCACCGCGTCCGTGAGGCGCCGCTCGGCCCGGCGACGGGCGCGGCGGGCCGCCCAGCGGACGATCGGCCTGGTCAGGGCGGCCACCAGCAGCCCGGCGAGCAGGCCGCCGAGGAGCAGCAGGGTGGGCAGCGGCACCTCGCCGACCATCGGGTGCTCCAGCGCCGGCAGGCCCAGCGCGCGCAGCGCGTAGCCGAGCGCCAGCCAGCCCAGCCCGGCCAGCGCCGCCAGGGTCACCAGCCACTGGAGGCCGCCGACGAACCGCCACCAGAGCGGTCGCCGGTCCATGCCCAGGTCCGTGTTGGCCACCGCGCGGTCCAGCGCGTCCGGCAGGTCGGCGAGGCGGGAGCGGGCGGCGGCGGTCACCGCGGCCGGCCAGGCGGCGGGCAGGTCCGCCCCGGTCCGGTCGGCCACCGACCGGATCGCCAGCCCGAGCGCCGCGCGCTGCGCTGCGGTGGGGTCGGGCACCGAGGTCGCGGCGACGAGGCTCTCCGCCGGTTCGTCGCGCCCGGCGGCCGGGCCGGGCAGGTGCAGCCGGCGCAGCGGGTCGGGCCGCAGCCGTCGCCAGCCCCGCACCAGCGGCCAGCCGGTGGTGGCGGCGCCCCGGTGCCGGTACGCCTGCTCGACCGCCTCGGCGACCGCCGGCACCCCGGCGGCGCCGGCGAGCGCCCGGTGCAGCGCACTGACGGCGGCGGCGTCGGGTCCCCCGGCCGGCGAGGCGCCGCCGACCAGCTCTTCGAGCCCGGCCACCACCGCGTCCACGTCGCCCTGGAGCCGCCGCAGCGCGGCCTGCCGCTCGGCCACCGTGCGTTCGAGCGCCTCCCGCAGCCCGACCATGCCCGCCGGGTCGACGGCGGTGGTCGCCAGCAGCGGTACGCCGTCCAGGCCGTCGGAGTCGAGCAGCCGGCGCAGGTCGGCCAGCACCCGGGGCAGCTCGGCCGGTGGCAGCCGGTCGGCCTGGTTGAGCACGACCAGGGTGACGTCCCGGTGCCGGTGGAACTCGCGCAGGTAGTTGGTGTGGATGACGCGGTCGGCGTACTTCTGCGGGTCGACCACCCACACCACGAGGTCGACCAGGCCGAGCAGTCGGTCCACCTCCAGCCGGTGCGACCGCTGCACCGAGTCGAAGTCGGGCAGGTCGAGCAGGATCAGCCCGTGCAGGGCGGACTCGTCGTCGCCGTCCAGCACGCTCTCCCGGACGAACCGGTGCCGGGGCAGCACGCCCACCCAGTCGAGCAGGCGGTTGCCGCCGTCGAGCGGCCCCCACACGCAGGCGTGCGCGACGCCGGTGGTGGGGCGGCGCACGCCGACCGTGGAGAGTTCCATCCGGGCGAGCGCGTTGAACAGACTGGACTTGCCGCTGCCGGTCGCGCCGGCGAGGGCCACCACGGTGTGGTCGCGGGAGAGCGCCAGCCGGGTGCCGGCCCGCTCGACGAGGGTGTGCGCCGACACGAGCCGCGCGTCCGGCAGGTGGCCGTCGACGACCGTCAGGAACCGGCGTACGGCGTCGAGGCGGGCGACGAGCGCGTCGGCGTCCACCCGCTGGTCACCGCGGAACGCCTCGCGCATCCGCCCGACGATGTTGGTCATGACCCTCCGTCCCCGGTGCCGGGCGGGCCCGCGACGGCCGCGCCGGAGAGGTCGCTGCGGTTGCGGGCGATCTCCACCCGGTTGGCGGCGCCGCGCAGGGCCTCCGCGGTGTCCGCGGCGGGCCGCGCCTGCGCCGTCCGGTCCAGGTAGCGGGCGGCCTCGTCGTCGAGCAGGGCCCGCACCCGGTCCAGCAGGTCGGCCCGGGCCTTGGCGGCCAGCGTACGCACGGCCTGGTCGCCGAAGATCGCCTGGAGCACGGTCTGCGCGGCGACGGTCGTGCCGGCCCCGGTGGCCACCTCCAGCCCGGTGGGGATGAACGCCGTCGAGGCGAACACCGCGATCATGACGGCGAGCCCGGTGGCGTTCACCGCGTACGCGGCCGTCCGGGCCACGAAGCGGCGGTCGCCGCCCTCGGCGCGGACCAGCTCCAGCACGCCACGCTGCCACTCCCGGACCAGCCGCTCGGCCCGTTCGGGCAGGTCGGCGGAGGGGTGGGCCAGCTCAGGTTCGAGCAGCGCCGCCCCGGCGGGATGCGCCTTCCACCCGGTGTACGCGTTCTCGGCCGCCTCGGCGGCGACGCCCCGCAGCAGGGTCACCAGCTGGGACTCGATGGCGTCCCGCAGCTCGGACGCGGGCGCGGGCCGGCCGGTGACCGCCGCTACGACCCGGTCGCGGAGCCGCCCGATGCGGGCCTCCATGGTGCGGAAGAACTCGCCGGTGCCGACGAACTCCTGCCAGCGGGCCAGCACCTCGCCGCGGAGCAGCCGGCCGTCCTTCAGCCCCTGCCCGACGGTCCGGTACGCCCCCCGGTACGCGGCCAGCACCCGCTCGTCGAGCGCGTCGGCGGCGGTGACCTGCTCCTCGGCGGCGTCGGCGAGCCCCTCGACCGCCGGGTGCAGCGCGGCGAGCGCGCCGTCCAGGGTCTGCCGGACCACGGCGGCGCGGGCGTCGGCGTCGGCGGCCAGCCGGGCGAACCAGGCGGCGAGCGGCGCGGTGACCCGCTCGGGCAGCAGGCCCTGCCCGTCGACCCAGGTCTCCGGCAGCACGAAGAGCGGGGCCGCCCCCAGCTCCTGCGCGGCGAGCATCTCCGACAGGTGTGCGGCGATCTCGTCGGCCGCCTCCGCAGGCACCCGGTCCAGCACCATGGCGATGACCGCGCCCCGGGCCCGGGCGCTGCGCAGCAGCTCCCAGGGGACGGCGTCGGCGTAGCGGGCGGCGGTGGTGACGAAGAGCCAGAGGTCGGCGGCGGCCAGGAGCTGACCGGCCAGGGCCCGGTTGGCGTCGACGACCGAGTCGATGTCGGGGGCGTCGAGGAAGGCCAGCCCGGCGGGCAGGGCCGGGGCGGTCACCAGTTGCAGGGTGCGCGGGTCCTCGCTGGGCTCGGTGGTGCGGGTGAGGCCGGGCAGCAGCTCGCCCTGGCGGAACCAGCCCGAGTCGGCCGGGTTGCAGACCAGCACCGGGGAGCGGGTGGTCGGGCGGAGCACCCCGGCGGCGCTCACCCGCGCCTGCACCAGGCTGTTGACCAGCGTGGACTTGCCCGCGCCGGTGGACCCGCCGACCACCACGAGCAGCGGCGCGTCGAGCCGGCGCAGCCGGGGCAGCAGGTAGTCGTCGAGCTGGTCGGTGAGGCTCCCGCCGGCGCGCCGGGCAGGCTCGGCGGAGGGCAGCGCGAGCGGGAACCGGGCCGCCCCGATCGCGGCGCGCAGGCCGGCCAGTGTGGCGGGCAGGCTGTCGTCCCCGGTGGTGGCGGGCCGGTCCTCCCCGGCGTCCGTGGGGCCGGTGCGGGCTGCGACGGTGGGCGTGCCGGCCGGGGTGGCGGGATCGCCGTGCGTCGTCACCGCTAAAGCGTGCCCGACCGATGCAAGGGAAGACAACCGATCGGTACGAACCTGGGGTTGCGTCGGGTCGACTCAACCCCGACTTGACGATTTCGCGGGGCGTGGCACTATTGAGTCAAGTTCACTCAACTTGTGGTGGGGTCGCTGCGGGCGACGCCCGCCGGGCAGCTCGACGGGCGTCGCCCGTCACCTGCCCACAACGTGATGAAGCGAGGAAGCGAAGATGGCACGTGCGGTCGGTATCGACCTGGGCACGACGAACTCCTGCGTCAGCGTTCTGGAGGGCGGTGAGCCCACCGTCATCGCCAACGCTGAAGGCTCGCGGACGACCCCGTCGATCGTCGCGTTCGCCCGCAACGGCGAGGTGCTCGTCGGTGAGGTCGCCAAGCGCCAGGCGGTGACGAACCCGGACCGGACCATCCGCTCGGTCAAGCGGGAGATCGGCACCAACTGGTCCGTCGACATCGACGGCAAGAAGTACACCCCGCAGGAGATCTCGGCCCGCACGCTGATGAAGCTCAAGCGGGACGCCGAGGCGTACCTGGGCGAGCAGATCACCGACGCGGTGATCACCGTCCCGGCCTACTTCAACGACGGCCAGCGCCAGTCCACCAAGGAGGCCGGCGAGATCGCCGGCTTCAACGTGCTGCGGATCGTGAACGAGCCGACCGCGGCGGCCCTGGCGTACGGGCTGGACAAGGGCTCCAAGGAGCAGACCGTCCTGGTCTTCGACCTCGGCGGCGGCACCTTCGACGTGTCGCTGCTGGAGCTGGCCGAGGGCGTCGTCGAGGTCAAGTCGACCAGCGGTGACAACAACCTCGGTGGCGACGACTGGGACCAGCGGATCATCGACCACCTGGTGAAGACCTTCCGCGGCGAGCACGGCATCGACCTGGGCCAGGACAAGATGGCCCTCCAGCGGCTCCGCGAGGCGGCCGAGAAGGCCAAGATCGAGCTGTCCGCCGCCACCACCACCAACATCAACCTGCCGTACATCACGGCCGGCGCGGCGGGCCCGCTGCACCTCGACGTGACCCTCAGCCGGGCCGAGTTCCAGCGGATGACGCAGGACCTGCTGGACCGCTGCAAGGGCCCGTTCGAGCAGGCCGTGAAGGACGCCGGCATCAAGGTCTCCGACGTCGAGCACGTCATCATGGTCGGCGGCTCGACCCGGATGCCGGCCGTGACCGACCTGGTCAAGCAGCTCACCGGCAAGGAGCCCAACAAGGGCGTCAACCCGGACGAGGTCGTCGCCGTCGGCGCCGCCCTCCAGGCCGGCGTGCTCAAGGGCGAGGTCAAGGACGTCCTGCTGCTCGACGTGACCCCGCTGAGCCTGGGCATCGAGACCAAGGGCGGCATCTTCACCAAGCTGATCGAGCGCAACACCACCATCCCGACCAAGCGCTCCGAGGTCTTCACCACGGCGGACGACAACCAGCCGTCGGTGCTGATCCAGGTGTTCCAGGGTGAGCGGGAGATCGCGGCCTACAACAAGAAGCTCGGCACCTTCGAGCTGACCGGCCTCCCGCCGGCGCCGCGCGGCGTGCCGCAGATCGAGGTCACCTTCGACATCGACGCCAACGGCATCGTCAACGTCCACGCCAAGGACCTCGGCACCGGCAAGGAACAGAAGATGACGATCACCGGCGGCTCCTCGCTGCCGAAGGACGACATCGAGCGCATGCGCCGCGACGCCGAGGAACACGCCGAGGACGACAAGCGTCGCCGCGAGGAGGCCGAGACCCGCAACCTGGCCGAGGCGCTCCAGTGGCAGACCGAGAAGTTCCTGGCCGAGAGCGGCGACAAGCTGCCGGCGGAGTCCCGTGACAAGATCAACGAGGCGCTCGGTGAGCTGCGCGGCGCGCTCGGCGGCCAGGACATCGAGAAGATCAAGTCGGCCCACGAGCGGCTGGCGCAGGTCTCCCAGGAGGCCGGCTCGCTGCTCTACGCCCAGCAGGGCGAGCAGCCGGGCGAGGCCGGTCCGGGCGCGGCGGGTGCCGCGGGCGCCGGGGCGACCGGCGGTACGCAGGCCGGCGGGCCCGCCGGCGGCGCGGACGACGTGGTCGACGCGGAGATCGTGGACGAGGACAAGGACAAGAAGTGACGATCCGTCCCTGGACACGGCACCACGGCAGAGGGATGAGGTAGCCCCATGACGGAGAAGCCACGAGCTGCCGACCCGGGTGCGACCGGGTCGGCGCCGGGTGGCTCCGCGCCCGCCGAGCAGGCCGGCGACGGGCCGCGGGTCGTCATCCGTGACAACCGCAAGATCAGCGAGACGTCCGAGCCGGCCGCCGCCGACGCCGGCTCGGACGCCCCGGCCGAGGGCCTGGTCGAGGAGTCCGAGGTCGTCGTCGACGAGATCGAGGTCGAGGCGACCGAGGTGACCGGCCCGCCGGTGGTGGACGCCCCGGCCCAGCCGGTCGACGGCGGCCCGAGCGCGCTCGGCGCCGAACTCGAGGCGCTGCGCAAGGACCTCGACGAGCGGACCCGGGACCTCCAGCGGGTGACGGCGGAGTACGCCAACTACCGCAAGCGAGTGGACCGGGACAAGGGTCTGGTCACCGAGCAGGCAACCGGTGCGGTGCTCGCCGCGCTGCTGCCGATCCTCGACGACCTGGACCGGGCCCGCGAGCACGGCGACCTGGTCGGGCCGTTCGGCAGCGTGGCCGACCAGCTCACCACGGCGCTCGGCAAGTTCGGGCTCACCCCGTTCGGCGAGCAGGGCGACCCGTTCGACCCGACCCGGCACGAGGCGGTCGCGCACCAGACCTCGGCCGACGTCACCGAGCCCACCTGCGTACAGGTGATGCGTCGGGGCTACCAGGTCGGTGAGCGGCTGTTGCGGCCCGCGATGGTCGCAGTCGCCGACCCGGAGTAGTGCGGAACGACGACCGGACCGTCCCGCCTGCCCGCAGAGGGCCGGCGGGACGGTCGGTCCCCAGCTAGGGAAGGGGGTGGACCGGTGAGTTCCAAGGACTGGATCGAGAAGGACTTCTACGCCGTGCTGGGCGTGGACAAGGCCGCCACCGCCGACGACGTCAAGAAGGCGTACCGGAAACTGGCCCGGGATTCGCACCCGGACCACAACCCCGGCGACCCGAAGGCCGAGGAGCGCTTCAAGGCCGCCTCCGAGGCGTACGCCGTCCTCGGCGACGACGCCAAGCGGCGGGAGTACGACGAGCTGCGGTCGCTGTTCGGCTCGGGGGCGTTCCGGCGCGGAGCCCGTGGCGCCGGCCAGCCCGGCGGCGTGCCGTTCGACGTCTCCGACCTGTTCGGGGGCGCCGCGGGCGGGGGCGGTGACCGCCGCTTCGGCGGGGCCGGCTTCCAGGACCTGTTCAGCTCGATCTTCTCGGGCGGTGCCGGCGGTCCCGCCGCCGGCGGGGCGGCGGCCCGTGGCCCGGCCCGGGGGCGGGACGTCGAGGCCGAGGTGGCCCTCGACTTCGACGACGCCGTACGCGGGGTGACGCTCCCGCTGACGCTGCGCGCCCCCGGGGTGTGCGACACCTGCCACGGCAACGGGGCCAAGCCCGGCACCCAGCCGCGCACCTGCCCGGTGTGCCACGGGGCCGGGGTGGCCAACCGCAACCAGGGGTCGTTCAGCTTCTCCGAGCCGTGCCGCAACTGCCAGGGCGTGGGCACCGTCGTGGACGAGAAGTGCCCCGAGTGCCAGGGCACCGGCGGGGTCACCAAGACCCGCACGCTGAACGTCCGTTTCCCGGCCGGCGTGGCGGACGGCCAGAAGATCCGGCTGGCCGGGCGGGGCGAGCCCGGCGCGCGAGGTGGCCCGGCGGGCGACCTCTTCGTACACGTGAAGGTGCGGCCGGACGAATTGTTCGGGCGTACCGGCGACGACCTCACGCTGACGGTGCCGGTCACGTTCGCGGAGGCCGTGCTCGGCACGGACCTGCGGGTGCCCACCCTCGACGGCACGGTGACCCTGCGGGTGCCACCGGGCACGCCGAGCGGCCGGATCCTGCGGGCGCGGGGCAAGGGGGTGGTCCGCCGTGACGGTCAGGCGGGCGACCTGCTGGTGACGCTCGACGTGGTGGTACCCGCGAAGGTGTCCGACGAGGCGCGAGCGGCGTTGGAGGACTTCGCCGCACAGACCCCGCCGGCCGCCCGGGAACATCTCGAGGCGCGCGTACGTCGATTCAGTTGACCCGGTGTTCAGTCGGCTCGGTGGAGTGCACGCGGAGGTGAGCGGGATGTCGGACGAGTTCGTCGGCTCGGGTGACCCTGCCTACGAGGCCAAGGTGCTGATGATCTCGGTGGCGGCGCGGATGGCGGGGATGCACCCGCAGACCCTGCGCCAGTACGACCGGTTGGGCCTGGTCCAGCCGGGACGTGCCGCCGGCGGCGGGCGCCGCTACAGCGTCCGCGACGTGGTGCTGCTGCGCGAGGTGCAGCGGCTCAGCCAGGACGACGGGATCAACCTGGCCGGAGTCAAACGGATCATCGGGCTGGAACGGCTGCTGGAGCAGGCGCAGCAGCGGGTGGCCCGGCTGGAGGCGGAGCTGGACGCCGCGTACCGGCGGATCGCCGAACTGGAGGCGCTGGCCCGCTTCCCGGGCAGCGACCTCGTGCCGACCAACCGCACCTCCACCGCGCTGGTGGTCTGGCGTCCCCGCCGGGGCCCCGAGCGCTGACGACACCTCCCGCGCCCGGCCGCTCTCCCGCGCCCGGGCGCGGTCGTCTTTCCGCTCCCGCGCGGCGGGCGCGGTCGTCCTCCCGTCCCGCTCGGCGGCCCGGTGGCGGGCGTGGTCGCCACTGCCGGTCCCGCCGGTCCGCCGCACCCGAACGTGCACCCTTCCGGCTCCGGCTCCGGGTATGCCGTCGTCGGTCGCTGCCGCTATCGCCGCACCGCCCGCGTTGCTGGCGGGCAGGCCTTCCAGGCGCGTCGCGTCCGCCGTGTCGCCGAACACCGCTCCGCCTGAGCCACGAGTGGAACACCACGGGTGTCTCCGCCCCCGGATGACACCCCTGGTGTTCCACTCGTCGCGGTTGCCGGTTTGCCGGCGAGGGAGGCACCGGATCCGCTAATCTGCGAATCAGGTCCAACCCGCTTAATCCGGACTCCAATGGCAGGGGGAGCCATGACGGAAGCCGCGAGGAAGGTTGCCCAGCAGGCGGAGGAACGGCTCGAAGAGGTGGCGAAGGACGTCCGGGAGAAATTCGACCGGGTCACCGAGGGCCGCTTCACCGACAAGGTCAAGAACGGCGCGTTCGCCGACCGGGCCGACCACGGCACCGAGCAGGGACGCGACGAGACGAGACGCCGCGAAAAGGGCGGACCGGAGCACTGACGTTCCGCCGACGTGCGGGCCGGGACCCACGGGGGGTCCCGGCCCGCACGTCGCCGGGGGCGCGGACCGGGACGCTCGTGGGCTGCGGCCCGTTCGTCGTCGGGGGCGCGGACCGGGACGCTCGTGGGCTGCGGCCCGTTCGTCGTCGGGGGCGCGGACCGGGACGCTCGTGGGCTGCGGCCCGTTCGTCGTCGGG
>NZ_JBEYEU010000007.1:286061-291388 GCF_040634035.1 Micromonospora sp. NPDC007220
GGGTGTGGGCCGGGACGCCCGTGCGGGGCTGTGGCCCGGTCGTCGTCGGACGATGCCTGCGTTGCTCAGGCGATGCGGCGGTTCTCCCGGACCAGGCCGCCCTCGCACCAGTCCCGGTAGACGAAGAGTTCCGGGCGGGCCAGCAGCGCCCGGCTGTTGTACGCCCAGGTGCGCATCAGGTCGTCGCCGTCGCGCTCGGCCTGCTCCACGAGCTTGCGGAAGCGCCGCTTCGGGTGGGCGCGGAAGTTCGTCCGGATGCCGTCGGCGGCGTAGATGTAGAGGCAGTGCAGCGCGAACCGGCGCGCCGGGCAGGCCGGGTCCATGGCCAGGGCGAAGAGCACCGCCACCAGCCGGTCACCGGAGACCAGCAGGTCCCAGTCCGGCGGCATCGAGGTCAGCGGTACGGAGTCCGGCTGGTAGGCCCACGCCCGCAACTCGGCGGGGGTCGGGTCGACGGGGTTGGCGAAGCCGTGGAACGTCGACTCCTGCACGCTCACCGGCCAACCTTCCGCTCTGAGCCCGCGCGGGCGTCGGCCACCCGCGAGCTCTGGCTGCTGGGGCGAAACGGTAACCCGGAGCGCTGATCGGCGGTAGACCCCGCGCGGAGCAATTCGACATCCGTTGGCCGAGGGCCGACCCGACCGTACGGTCGATGCGGCCCTCGGCCAACGTCGATCAGTCCGCCACGGGTGCCGGCTGGGCCCGCTGCGCGGCGCCGCGCTGCCGGAGCCAGCGCTTGAACCACGCGAAGTCGGGCAGCCGTGCCAGCATCGGCCCGGTCACCACGGTGATCAGCACGTACGCCGTGGCGAGCGCCGCCAGTTTCGGCTCGACGCTGCCGGCTGCCACCGCGAGGCCCGCGATGACGATGGAGAACTCACCCCGTGGCACGAGCCCCAGGCCGGCGCGCCATCGACCGGGTTCGCCGATGCCGACGCGGCGGGCCGCCAGGTAGCCGGTGAGGGTCTTCGTCGCCATGGTGACGATGGCCAGCGCGAGCGCGGGCAGCAGCACCGGCGGGATGTCCCGGGGATCGGTGACCAGCCCGAAGAAGACGAAGAAGACCGCCGCGAAGAGGTCACGCAGCGGCGTGAGCAACTCCGTGGCGTTGTGCGCCACCGGCCCGGAGAGCGCGATGCCGACCAGGAACGCCCCGACCGCCGCCGACACCTGGAGCTTCGCCGCGATGCCGGCCACCAGCAGGGTCATCCCGAGTACGCCGAGCAGCAGCGCCTCCGGGTCCTTCGCCGACATGGCGGTGGAGATCAGGTTGCCGTACCGGATGGCGACCACCAGCACCAGGAGCACGGTGCCGACCGCCACGCCGAGCGCGATCCCGCCGCCGAGCAGGCCGGTGCCCGCCAGCACGGCCGTCAGCAGGGGCAGGTAGAGCGCCATGGCCAGGTCCTCGATCACCAGGACCGAGAGGATCACCGGCGTCTCCCGGTTACCGAGGCGACCGAGGTCGGCGAGCACCTTGGCGATGACACCCGACGAGGAGACCCAGGTGATGCCGGCGAGCACCAGCGCGGCGACCCAGTCCCAGCCGAGCAGCAGTGCGAACGCCGCCCCGGGCAGCGCGTTGAGCAGCCCGTCGATCAGCCCGGCGGGGGCCGCGGCGCGCAGGTTGCCGACGAGCTCGTTGGCCGAGTATTCGAGGCCGAGCATCACCAGCAGCAGGATCACGCCGATCTCGGCGCCGACCGCGAAGAACTCCTCGCTGGCGGCGAGGGGGAGCAGGCCGCCGTGCCCGAAGGCGAGCCCGGCGAGCAGGTAGAGGGGGATGGGTGAGAGGCCGATCCGGCGGCTCAGCCGACCCAGCAGGCCGAGCAGGAACAGCAGCGCGCCGACTTCGATGAGCAGTGTTGTCGTGTGGTGCATCCGCGCCTCAGCCGTCCGGGTCGCTGTCGGCGAGAATGGCTGTCACGCCGTCGAGGCCCATGCGGGTCCCGACGACGACCACCACGTCACCGGCTGCGAAGCGGAAGGACGGGTCCGGCGAGGCGATCACCTCGCCGTGGCGCAGCACCGCGACGATCGAGGCGCTCGTACGGGAGCGTGCCTGCGTGTCGCCGAGCTTCCGGTTGACGTACTTCGACCCGGCCGGAATGGCGATCTGCTCGGTGAGCAGCCCGGCGGCCTGGTCGCGCAGCCCGGAGAGCTGGCCCAGCATCAGCGACGCCCCGAGGATGTCGGCGAGCGCCTCCGCCTCGTCGTCGGTCAGCGGTATGTCGTGCTGACATGAGTCGGGGTCGTCCGGGTCGTACAGGACGAGGTCACGGCGGCCATTGCGGTGGGAGACGACGCCGAGGCGGCGGCCGGATTCCGTCAGCAGATCGTGACGGACCCCGATGCCAGGCAGGGCGGTCTGTTCGACACGTACGCGCACGCGGTCAGGCTACTCCCCGCCGTCACCTGCGGATCCAGTCAGGACGCGCCTGTCGCTGAGTGATCTGTCAGTGCTTCTCCGCCACCGATGCGGACGGCTCGGCTCGCCAGGGGCCGGACCTCAAGGCCGGAGAATTCGGCCGCCGCGCGGGACACGTGTGAGTCAGCTCACGTGGTCAGGGTTGAGCGGAATAGGCTCAACTCTGGTTGTGTCCTTTCCAGTGGACACGCCGATCCGGGGGAGCCCATGAACACGGAACGTCTCACCACCAAGAGCCGCGAGGCCATCACCGGTGCCGTCGCGCTGGCGAACCAGCGCGGCCACGCGACCGTGGAGCCCTGGCACCTGCTGCTGTCACTGCTGGACACCGACGGTTCGACCGCCGCCGGCCTGCTGCGCGCCGTCGGGGCCGACCCCGGCGAGCTGCGCCGGGCGGCCCAGCGCTCGGTCGACGGCCTGCCCGCCGCGCGGGGCTCCAGCATCGCCGAGCCGACCCTGGCCCGGGAGTTCGTCAACGCCATCGGGGCTGCCGAGCAGATCGCCCGGACGCTCGGCGACGAGTACACCTCCACCGAGCACCTGCTCGCCGGCCTGGCCCGGGTGGGCGGCGCGGTGTCGAACGCGCTGAAGTCGGCCGGTGCCACCGAGGAGACGCTCGTCGCCGCCTTCCCGTCGGTGCGCGGCGGGGACCGGCGGGTCACCAGCGCCGACCCCGAGCAGACCTACCAGGCCCTGGCCAAGTACGGCGTGGACCTGACCGCCAGCGCCCGCGACGGCAAGATCGACCCGGTCATCGGCCGGGACTCGGAGATCCGCCGGGTGATCCAGGTGCTGTCGCGGCGTACCAAGAACAACCCGGTGCTCATCGGTGAGCCGGGCGTCGGCAAGACCGCCATCGTGGAGGGCCTGGCCCAGCGGATCGTCGCCGGTGACGTGCCCGAGTCGCTGCGGAACAAGAAGCTCGTCTCGCTCGACCTGGGCGCGATGGTCGCCGGCGCGCAGTACCGGGGGCAGTTCGAGGAGCGGCTGAAGTCCGTCCTGGAGGAGATCAAGAACTCCGACGGGCAGGTCATCACCTTCCTCGACGAGCTGCACACCGTCGTCGGCGCCGGCAAGGGCGAGGGCTCGATGGACGCCGGCAACATGCTCAAGCCGATGCTGGCCCGCGGTGAGCTGCGGATGGTCGGCGCGACCACGCTTGACGAGTACCGCGAGCACATCGAGAAGGACCCGGCCCTGGAGCGGCGCTTCCAGCCGGTGCTGGTCGGCGAGCCGACGATCGAGGACACCATCGGCATCCTGCGCGGGCTCAAGGAGCGCTACGAGGTGCATCACGGCGTACGGATCACCGACGCCGCCCTGGTCGCCGCCGCCGCCCTGTCGGACCGCTACATCACCGACCGGTTCCTGCCGGACAAGGCGATCGACCTGGTCGACGAGTCCGCGTCCCGGCTCCGGATGGAGATCGATTCCCGGCCCGTCGAGGTGGACGAGATCGAGCGGGCGGTGCGCCGGCTGGAGATCGAGGAGATGGCGCTGGCCAAGGAGCCGGACGCGGCCTCCGCCGAGCGGCTGGAGCGGCTGCGCAAGGAGCTGGCCGACAAGCGCGAGCAGCTCACCGTCCTGTCGGAGCGCTGGCAGCTGGAGAAGAGTCACATCACCAAGCTCTCCACGGCCAAGGAGGAGCTGGAGCGGCTCGGCGGCGAGGCCGAGCGGGCCGAGCGCGACGGCGAGCTGGAGCGGGCCGCCGAGCTGCGCTACGGCCGGATTCCCGCCCTCAAGGCCGAGCTGAAGCAGGCCGAGGAGGAGCTGGCCCGGCTCCAGGCCGAGGGCGCGATGCTCAAGGAGGAGGTCGGCGCGGATGACATCGCCGCCGTGGTCGCCTCCTGGACCGGCATCCCCGCCGGCCGGCTGCTGGAGGGCGAGACCGCCAAGCTGCTGCGGATGGAGGAGTCGCTCGGCACCCGCGTGGTGGGTCAGGCCGAGGCGGTCGGCTCGGTCTCCGACGCGGTCCGCCGCGCCCGGGCCGGCGTCGCCGACCCCGACCGCCCGACCGGCAGCTTCCTCTTCCTCGGCCCGACCGGCGTCGGCAAGACCGAGCTGGCCAAGGCGCTCGCCGAGTTCCTCTTCGACGACGAGCGGGCCATGGTCCGCATCGACATGAGCGAGTACGGCGAGAAGCACTCCGTCGCCCGGCTGGTCGGCGCCCCGCCCGGCTACGTCGGCTACGAGGAGGGCGGCCAGCTCACCGAGGCGGTGCGCCGCCGGCCGTACTCGGTGATCCTGCTCGACGAGGTCGAGAAGGCCCACCCGGACGTCTTCGACATCCTGCTCCAGGTGCTCGACGACGGCCGGCTCACCGACGGGCAGGGCCGTACGGTGGACTTCCGCAACGCGATCCTGATCCTCACCTCCAACCTGGGCTCGTCGGTGATCGGCGACCTGACGCTGGCCGAAGAGCAGCGCCGGGAGGGCGTCCTGGCGGTGGTCCGCTCGCACTTCAAGCCGGAGTTCCTCAACCGCCTCGACGACATCGTGGTCTTCGCCGCTCTGCTCGGGGACGACCTGCGGGCGATCGTCGACATCCAGCTCGACCGGATGCGCAAGCGTCTCGCCGACCGCCGACTCGGCCTGGAGATCACCGAGCCGGCCCGGGTCTGGCTCGCCGAGCACGGGTACGACCCGATCTACGGCGCCCGCCCGCTGCGCCGCCTGGTCCAGACGGCGATCGGCGACCAACTCGCCAAGGCACTCCTGTCGGGCCAGATCCGCGACGGCGACACGGTCAGCGTCGACCTGACACCCACCACCGACGCCCTAACGATCACCCGGGTCTAACCCCACGTTACCTTTTTGATCGTCCCCAGCCGGGGACCCTCGGTCGCCCGGCCCGGTATGACTTACTGCCCCTGTCGTTTGGATGATCCGGGGGGTGTTG